>CAJPPK010000001.1 GCA_905372565.1 uncultured Porphyromonas sp.
GGCTGTCATTCTCTGTTACATCTACCTACCCTCACGGATAGCTTCCCGTTAGGAAGTATGGTGCTCTGCGTTGCCCGGACGTTCCTCACCAGTACAGGACTAGCGCGACAGACCGCCCCACTACGCGACTCCTTATGATTATTGTTTGGTGATCTCTACACGCTGGGTCGGAGCCTGCTCGGCATTACGTCGATCGACTTGCTCGACGATACTAGTCGCCAGCGTACGGAAGTAGATACCTAGGAGACTCTCTTGCTCCAAGGCAGCTGGTGCACCGGCATCTCCTGCTTCGCACACACTCTGGATCAGAGGTATCTGTCCGAGTAGGGGTATGTCTAGCTCTTCGGCTAGCGTCCTTCCTCCGTCACGACCGAAGATGTAGTACTTGTTCTGAGGTAGCTCTGCTGGAGTGAACCACGCCATATTCTCGATAAGCCCTAGGATGGGGACTTGTACTTGCTCGTCTGCGAACATGCCGATACCCTTGATCGCATCGGCTAAGGCTACCTGCTGTGGTGTCGTCACGATGACTGCGCCGGTGAGACCTAGGGTCTGTACGAGGGTTAAGTGGATGTCACTTGTCCCAGGAGGCATGTCGATGAGTAGGTAATCGAGTTCGCCCCAGTGCGTCTCGCTAATAAGTTGCTTGAGTGCATTGCTAGCCATGCTCCCCCGCCAGAGTACGGGGCTCTCGGGATTGACAAAGAATCCGATCGATAGTAGGCGCACTCCGTAGCGCTCAATAGGTGTGATCAGCTCTCGATCGCCTACCTCTTCGAGGATCGGACGAGCATCTTCACAGCCGAACATCTTGGGCTGTGAGGGACCAAAGATATCTGCGTCGAGTAGTCCGACCTTGTATCCCGCTTGGGTAAGTGCTATGGCGAGGTTCGCAGAGACGGTGCTTTTCCCGACACCGCCCTTACCTGAGAAGATCGCAAGTGTATTCTTGACCTGAGGAAGGATGGGTTCCTCTTGTCGAGGCTTAGCCTCGGGCACCTTCGCTGTGATAGCTACGATGACCTCGGGGCTGACGTAAGTATGGATAGCCTTCTCAGCTGCCTTGACGACAGACTTAAGAAAAGGCGAATTAGGCTTGTCGAAGATGAGGGAGAAGCTGACGTTCATCCCATCGATGCGTAGGTCATCCTCCACCATGCCAGCGGTCACGAGGTCTTCGCCCGTGCCTGGGTAGCGGACATGACGTAGCGCATCAAGGATAAGATTAGGATAGAGTGTCATCGGCCTAGCGTCTTAAACTATACTATTGTACACGGCGGGAGCGACTGAAGCTACGGTAGCTGTCGGGCTCGATCTCTATATCGGGCTCGATGTATCCACCTTCGGGCTCGGAGGGGATGAAGTGCAGGTACTTGATGGTCAGTCCCCGGCTGAGCCACTGACGCTCGTAGTAGGTCTTGATGCCTAGGATCTTGTCCTCGAAGGCTCCATCGTAGAGGTCGGCCGTGTCGGTGATGATCTCCTGATGGTTGAGCTCTACCAGCGCCTTGGTATAGGTGTAGAGGAAGGGACTATCGGTCTTCAGGTGGATAGAGCCACCAGGTGCGAGTACCTCCAGGTAGCGCTTCAGGAAGCGAGAAGAGGTCAAGCGCTTCGTGACCTTCTTCATCTGCGGGTCGGGGAAGGTGATCCAGATCTCGTCGACCTCACCCGGAGCGAAGAAGCTGGTCAAGGATTCGATCTCACCACGTAGGAAGGCGACATTGCTCATGCCTGCCTCATGGGAGGCCTTCGCACCTGTCCAGATGCGAGCCCCCTTGACATCCACCCCGATAAAGTTCTTCTCGGGATAGAGTTCCCCTAGTCCTACGGTGTACTCTCCCTTACCGCAGCCGAGCTCTAGGACTATGGGGCGGTCGTTATGGAAGAAGCTCTCTCGCCAGCATCCTCTAAGGGGGAAGGGCTTCTGCTGTAGGATATGGAAGGGATACTGGAAGACATGAGGGAAGGTCTCCATCTCGGCGAACTTCGCCAGCTTATTCTTTCCCACAGAATACGTTAGTCAAAGAGGTTGATACTCTCGCAGTACTCCAGCTCGCCCTGTACGATAAAGCGGATCTGGTCTGGCTCGAATTTGCCGACACCATCCTTTTGTGCGTTACGGACGACATAGTTTAGGAGTTCCTCCTCATCGATTTCGATCGCTTCTTCCTCATCGATCACGTCATCGCCGAGGTAGCCACGGCTCTCGTAATAGTCGTAGATTAGATCCACGAAGTAGACGATATCGTCGTCACTTAATAGCTCCTTGAGCTCCTGAGGTATATAGTTGCGGATAAAGGCCACGGAGGCCGCGTCGTCATATCCGATTAGTTCGTCTTCGTTCATACATATAGGCATAGGGGCAGAGGAAGGCTCCACTACGGCACTTCACCTGCCATTTTACTCGTACAAAGGTAATAATAACCCCGCTTCCTCTGGCATCTGACCGAGTGGATAGTCTACGAAGCTAGCGAGATGATTTAGGGCTCTCTGAGCTCTGGCGCGTCTCTTCAGGGATCAAGGCTAGAGGGTATGCTCCCTCTCAGGTGCCTTGATGGGATCTGATAGAGACCTTCGCTAGTCGCTCTACGTAGGATCCTCGGAGGAGGCTAAGCACTTACAAGAAGGAAAGCTATACCTCTCTTTACACAAACGATAACCTTCGCTGGGGGAGAGGTATAGCTTCCTTTGATGAAAGACTAACCTTGGCTCAAGAGAGCTCTAGGTGGTGAATTAGAAGGGGTAGCCGATCGCTAGGTGCAGCCCTAAGGCGTCTCGGAAGCGAGGGATGTTATACCAGCCCGATCGGCTCGTCGTGTAAGGCAAATGGAGCCCTACGCCGACATCAAAGCGTACGACTAGGAAGGAGAGATCATAGCGTATCCCTGCCCCAGTGCCTACGGCTATCTGATCTAAGAAGTGCCCTAGAGATCCCGATTCCTTAAGGGCTGCTCCCGGGCGATCGCTGTCCGGACGGAGAAGCCATACATTCCCTGCGTCGAGGAAGAGAGCTCCGAAGCAACTCCCGAATAGGCGACTACGCCATTCGACATTGGCTTCGAGCTTGAACTCTCCGACACGATCCATGAAGGAATAGGAGTTTTCGTTCTTGGGCTTATAGCTTCCAGGTCCTAGACTTCGGACGGTGAAGGCACGGATGCTATTCGCTCCACCGACATAGAACTGCTCGATGTAGGGAGCCGTAGTAGCATTGCCATAAGCGAAGATCGCCCCTGTGGCAAAGTGGGTAGCTAGCGTGTGGCGAGAGCTGAGGCGATAGGAGTAGCGGAGGTCGAGTGATGCCTTAGCAAACTGGGCGAAGGGTACACCGAACATGGTCTTCACCTCATGATAAGGTCGCTTCATCAGCGCCATAGCCCCGTTGATCAGATTACCGGCCTCACTGACTTCGCTCGAGAGCTGTAGGTAGTGGGGCTTGTCATCGGGGCGGTAGCTGTAGGTGAAGGCATAGCTTAGCTTCGGGATCAGCTGATCTCGTAGACTGAGACCTAAGGCGGGATTGTCAGCGATGAGCTCCTCAAAGCGCCCAGTGGTGCGGGTTAGTAGCGTATAGTTTAAGCTTAGCGGCGTGATACGATGCGTCCAGGATGCCGAAGGCTGGAAGTTATAGTCCATAGTGAAGGACAGGGAGCGCAGCGTATAGTAACGTGCGTGGTTGATCCCCTGGAGGGCTACCTTGAAGCTCGTAGACGTAGGGTACTTGTAATAGCTATCTGTCAGCCTCGGGAAGAGGATCGAGGGGAAGGTCAAGGCTAGGTCTGCTCCTAACTGATAGCTATTGATCGAGACGGAATAGCCATCGACAGGGTTACGGCCCGTCTGCCATTCGTAGGAGCCAGATACGCTTGCCGAGAGTCTTTCGCCGCCTCCGAAGACGTTATTACGCTCCACCGAGGCCGAGAGCCCAGGGCCAATATAGTTCGTCGACTTACGCATGAAGGCTGCTCCCAAGTAGGTACTCCAGGGCTTCTCCTTACGTAGGAGGATCGTGAGGTCTAGCGTACCGATCGAGTCGGGCTGACTCGAGAAGGTCGGACGCTGCGTGTTGACGCTGTCAGGTAGAGGAGCAGCGAGGGAGTCTAGTATGGTCTTGGGCTGAGTGGTCTCTTCCTGCTTCGAGAAATAGAAGTCTACTGAGGAGAAGGCATTGAGCCCAGTCAGTGCAGCCATCGTCCTCTCCTCATCCTCACTGCGGTAGATGCGACCAGGACGTATGCGGATACGTGTCTTGAGGACACCCGGGCGGACGAGCTTTTTGCCTGCGTAGTAGAAGGAGATGCTATCTGTGAGAGCTACACTGTCGGTGGCTAGATCGACGGAGGGGATATCCGTGGCTTCGGGAAGCTGGCGGAGGGTGATCTTGCCGATACGCCACTGACGGAGCGCCTCTTTAGGGGTGTCAGGAGAAAGGACGGTGCGAAGCCACACGCGCCCAGGTACGGCTAGCGTGTCAGCCTGGTAACCGATGTGCTCACTCTTGAGGTAGTAGTAGCCGTGCTCACGTAGGAAGGCACGGGTGATCGTACGGTCATCCTCTAGACCAGCTAGGGAAAAGGGAACTCCCCGACGTAGTTGGCTGAGACGATGATGGTAGAAGTAGCGCCCAGGACGAATGTATACCCGAGGGAAGTACTCTACGCTGTCGAGCAAGTATAGATGTCCAGGCTCTAGGGTGTAGTCGACACGAGCCTGAAGGGAGTCCTTCTTGTCAGGTATGATAGTAGCCTGAGCTGTGGCAGCTAGGTAGCCGTAGGACTGAAGTGTTTGCTGGGCGAGCTTAGCACGAAGCTCGGGACTGACATCACGTATCCAAACGGGCTTAGAGGTGAAGCGTCGTAGAAGTCGGGCACCTAGCGTAGAGTCTCCTACGGTACGCATATAGAGGTAGGGACTCAGTAGGGGGAAGGGAATACGTAGGCTGGAGCTTCTGAAAAGGGCTCCGTTAGGCGCATATTGGAGCTGTGTGGTGGCTTCCTCGACAGCTTGCTCCTGCCACGGATGCTTTTGGTCGGTCTTGACCTCGATCTTACGTATCCCCGTGTAGAGGATATCCCCTTCTTCCTGGAAGCGATGCAGGGAGCAGGACGAAGCAATACCAAGACATAGGACAAGGAGTAGCCCTAGTCGCCAAGAGAAAGGACGATAGAAGTCGAAAGAAGTTCTTCGAGACATGAGGAAGAGACTAGAAGGGGTGGAATGAGCTACTTGGAGCTTGGGCGTACTAGGGGTGCGGAGTCTGCGGGTAAGAGCTTCGCTGAGTCTTGCATAGGAGTCCATAGCTCACGCCTTAGGATGGAGCTGGGGGTAGGAGTGGTCACTTTGCGACGTCGCTTAAAGAGATCAAGTAGGCTGTTCACCTTTCTCCTTAGGACATACCCGACCCCTGTCTCGGTGAACTCACCCTCGAGGATATTGTCGGTGACGAGTTTGTGATAGAGACTTAGGTATTGCTCCCCAGTACGGTCTAGCTGATACTGGAGGGAGACATTGTCTAGGAAGGTCTGTGCTTGGTTTTTTGCCCCATCACCACTCTGCACCTTACCTCCGACGATGATACGGATGCGATCGTTATAGAAGCGTCTGCTGAAGCTATAAGTGTAGTCTGTGTGGGCGGCGGTACCATTGCTCCCGTCATAGCGATCCATACCGATGTTGAGATCTGTACCTTGGAGGAGCTTACCAGCAGTCTTATTGATTTGAGACTGCAGGAGAGAGGTTAAGGCAGCATTGAGGTTGAGATTGCTTGCTCCAGCTCCGCTACCGAGATACATACCTGTCGCCATGAGGGCTATGGCTTGTTTGCTCTGCTCTTCGGCTGTCATAGTCGAGAGAGCGTTCTGCATGGTGAGGTTCTCGGGTGCAGTGAGGGTGAAGGAGAGGCTCATTCGACGGACATAATCCTTGATCCCAATGTTGACATTGAAGTTCACTCGCTCTGTCGATCCTGAGGAGGTGGTGACGTTAGCCTTGACCTTATTGACGGCAGAGAAGTTGAGGTAGGGGTTCGATATAGGACCTCTCCAGATCAGCATGCTCGTGGGATTGATGGTGAAGCGCTTATTCCCTACCACAGGTAGCGTATAGCTGAGTTCGCCACCACCGCTCATCTCATAGCGTCCGGTCAAGCTCATCTCCCCATAGGGTGGGTAGGTGAAGTGTAGTGTGCCACCTCCTCGCGCATCGACATAGTCCGCTCCATCTGTAGTCAAGTCTGCTCCTAGACGCACCGAGGGATCGACGTGGATCGTGAGGTTGACGTCTAGTCCTCCGAGGGAAGCTGTCTCTACCTCGGGGGCCTTGGCGAAGACGGTATCAGCAAAGTCGACGAACTCGACAAGCTGGCTCTGTGCCTGCTTGGTGGAGAGTGGATCTTCCCGTAGAATATAGGTGCAGTTTGTTCCGCTGAGTATGTTGAGCCCGCCTCGTACACGTAGTCCGGTCATTGGACCCGAGACATTCATGTTCGTCGAGGCTATGATCTTCCCATAAAGGAGCTGATTCTCCAGGGTCGGACGAGGCTCATCGAGTAGGACAAGTTCGTCTGAGGTGATACGGAGAGAGGCAGTAGCCTGCGGAGAGGTCGCCTCTCGGATCATGCCATCTAGGTAGATGGCGTGCTGAGCATCTGACGAAGGTCGCACAGCGTAGTGGTCGAAGTAGATATTGGAGCCTTCTAGACGAACGGGGATCGTATCTAAGCGCAGGTGAGTGCCATAGGTCGCTAGGTCAACGAGCGCCTTCTCGAGCTGTATCTGCCCCGTAAGTTGGGGTTTGGTCAGCTTCCCAGCTAGAGAGATCTGGCCATAGGCTTGTCCTTGGAGTGCCGTCCCATTCGCTACGAGGAAGGGATTAGCTAGCTCGAGCGGGAATCCCGTTAGCTGGAGAGAGCCCTTGAGTGGGGAGACCTTTTCCTTCGGGTAGTAGATCCCATCCAGTGCCATCGCTGACTGCCCGTTGTAGCCTAGGTCAGCCGTGATGTAGTGTGAATCGTTGCTACGTGGTTCGTAGAATAGCGAGGCGGAGAAGAGGCCAAACTTCTTGTCTTCGTAGCGGAGATCAGCGAGGGAGAGATCCCCAGAGATCGTCGGTTGTTGGCTTAAATCACCTTGACGCTGGTAGTGTACATCTCCGAAGAGTGTCCCTCCGACATCTGGTAGTCCGAGGCTACGATAATCTTCGAGATGGAGATTCTTGATGCTAAGGGTGAGATCCTGCTGCCCTGGGCTCAGTTCTTCGGCTAGTAGGGAGAGCTCACCCCTACGTTCCCCCTGTAAGCGTAGTGTCCCGAGGAGGAAGTTGTCTCGCTTTCGCAGACTGAGCTGATTATCGGTGTTGATCTTAAAGTCATTGTATGCGATGCGAAGCTGATCCCCTAGCAGGTGCAGACGATAGGCTTCTCCAGACCAAATACCCTCAAGCTCGATAGCATGCTGTAGCGTACCCCGCTCATCCTGCCAAGAGAAGTCGAGGTGTCCCTGCTGTAAGCTGGTCCTAAGGTCTGTGCTGATCGTGAATCCCTCCTGCTGACGGAAGCGAGACTTCATTACTGAGGCGAAGAGAACTAGGGATAAGCTATCTCCTCGAGCAATGGTCGTACGCTCTGTGGAGAGGTTAAGCTGGGCGAGGTTAATACGTAGCGTATCTACTCGTAGATCTGAGAGGGCGATGCTACCACTGATCCCCTCCTGAGGAGAAGTCGTTAGCTTTCCCTCGAGGCTTCCCAGGGCGATGCGCTGACGTGCCAGATAGTAGCGTAAGGGATTCTCCCGCCCGACCTGAAGCTGGAGTTGGGCGGAGGGAAGGTAGGGAGTCAGGTCTTCTAGGTGCTTCGTCGCGGACTTGCCCGCAGTGATGAGCTTCACTTGAGCTAGGGTTTCTTCGGTCAGACGAGTGATTAGTTGCTGAAGTGCAGTCGGGCCTGAGGCCACGGAGAGGTTCGCCGTCAGGTCGTGTGAGGTGAGGTGAGCGATGACCGTCTCAGGCGTTGTCGTCACTTTGAGATCGGCTCGGGGAGGAGCGAGTTGCTCATCTCCTAAAGCAAATTCCATCCCATCGATGCCGACATCTAGTCGGTGGCTCTCCTTCATGTCGGAGTGTAGCTCTCCCTCAAGATGGAGTTTGGCTCGTAGAGGCGTATCGCTTAGCCCAAGACGCTGTAGATCTAGGTCAATAAGGTCAAGCCCCAGTCCTGTAGTGAAGCTCTGGCGAGAGAGCAAGCCATCTAGTTGGAGGGCGAAATTCGCACCTGGCGTCATGCTATTGAGTGAGACTGCCAGAGCACCCTGCTTGAGTTGCCCACCGATAGTTAGATCTTTGAGCTGCATCTGCCCACGGGAGGCCGAGTGGAGCTTGCCGTGCACCTCGGCTTGGGTATTAGGTGCAAAGATGTCGAAGCCACGTCCGTGAGCTTGAAGCTCTAGCGAGAGCAGACCAAGGGAGTCCTTGGGTAAGAATTGGCGAACGTCAAGGGCTTCAACCTTCAGGTTGGCTTGATAGCTCTTCGTAGCATCGATATAGCTTCCTCGTAGGGATGCCTTCCCCGAGCCTTGTCGAGCGATCAGGTCTGTCTCGTATTTACCTCGGCGAATGTCTACATCTCCCTTCAAACTGAGGTCAGCCGGGATACGATACTCCTTGGCATACTGAGGAGCAAGTAAGCTGAGGAGTAGGTTGGCCTTCTTCCCAAAGGCCCCATCGAGGTGTAGCTTCCCCGATATACGCTTGGAGTCAAGGAGCTCACGTAGGCTCCCCTGTGTCTTGAAGGTTAGGAGCTCTGGCCAAATCAGCTCTGCTTGGCGAAGCTGAAGCTCTCGGAGTGTCCCTGATAGGTCTAGCTGGAGCTTGAGGGGAGAGAGCAGTCGGTTGCGCGCCAGTCGGTGATAGAGCGCCCGACCCTCAGCCTGCTGGGAGAGTTGGTCGCCCCCGAGGAGGAGTAAGTCCTTTGTGCCTAGAGTCGTCTTCAGCTGTAGGGTCAGAGGAGCTGTAGGGTCGGACTGGAAGAGGCTCCATGGCATGGCTACATCACCACGCATCGAGGAGACATCGGTCGTGAGGTCTAGATCCTGTAGAGACATCCCTAGACTGTCCATCTGGTAGTTTCCCGAGAGATGGATCAGCTTTAGCCCCGACTGCTCCTTAAGCTGGGCATGGCGGAGCTTCATGTTGAGGATGATCTTCTCGGAGATTAGATCTTCTATCGCTAGCTGATAGTCATGGAGACTGAGGTGCTGATAGTCGAGATAGGGACGTGTTGATCGGGTAGTATCTACGGCATAGCTCAGCTCACGCCCTGCGAGCTCTCCTCGTGCCACGAGGAAGCGCATCTGCTCAAGTCGAGCTTCGGCTCGCTCAAGCTGTAGGCGGGAGACATCCGCCTTAATATGTAGCGAATCTAAAGGTAAGGCTACATGCACGCGAGTGTCCTGTAGGTCGATCGTACCGGCCTGAATGATCCAGCGAAGAGGCTCGGATTCTTTCTCGCTCTTCGTCGTGTCGGTGCTTAGATAGGTGATGTCTCCACCTTGGGTGATTAGGCGTCCTAGGGTCGCTAGCTGTTGATTGAGGTCTATATGGAGGTGCTCAATGCCGGCTTGCTCTAGCTTCGCTCCGAGGGTCGTCTTACCTGTGCTGTCTGTATAGTGGATGCGTAGGCGCTCTAAGGCTATGTGAGGGATCTTCACCTGCTTATCTAGCAGGGGACGAAGGGCAGGGGAAAGGGAGAGAGCCCCTACGGAAGCGAGGGTGTCGCCTGGTGCTTTGACGATCTGAAGCCCAGCTAAGCTCAGGTCAAGAGGGAACTTGAGGTGCACGCTCTCTAGGCTAATCTCCATCCCCGTCTGCCGTGACAGGTAGCTAGCTGTCTCTTTGACGACGAGACGCTGGAGGGGCGGGACATAGAGCAAGAGCATCACGAGGAGTACCACGAGGATGGGGCTTAGGATAAGCCCGAGAGCGAAACGCTTGAGGTACTTCTTCGTACGAGGGGACATCGAGGTAGAGACTAGTAGAGGTAGAGCCCAGTGGAGAGGGAGCTTGTCGTGGACAAGTTCGCCTCATACATGTACATACCTTATATTATGATGATGTGAACTTAGACTGCAAAGATACAGCCTTTCTCCTAGTAGGTGAAGGCTGAGGAACTTATTCCTCGGCCTCGATCTTCATCCAGTGAGGAGGGAAGTAGCTATCTGCTTCGTGTGCTCGACGGAGAGGCTGTCGAGGGACGACGACTTGTGCCTCCTCTCCGTACTGTGAGCAGAAGGCTCCCCACCAAGAGAAGGTACTTCCCGCAAGGACATACCTACGGAAGCGAGTCAGTAGGAAGAGATCCTCATAGATGTTGCCTCCCTGCACGAGAACCAAGGGGTAGCGCTGACCGATCTCAGACAGTGTCTCTCCGATACCCTCGAAATCATCCGAGAAGACATACACCTGACCTATGGGAGCTTCGGAGGCTAATCGATCCAGCCCTGTGAGATAATGCTTGCTCCCAAATACCCGATAGATCTCGGGGTGCTTGAGGAAGTCGCCACGACGTAGGTGGATGGCGACATCAGAGCGATCGATTCCCTCGGCTAAGGTCTGGAGCTCGGGAGACAAGGGTACTCCCTCCAGGAACTGTCGGATGCGATCAACGAATGCTGACGATAGGTAGCGGTAGGACTGGAAGTAGCCACTGACCCGACAGAGCCCAGGCAACACAAGGCGAGGGTGCCTAGCTCGGGGAGGCAGAGCTTGCTCTAGGTAGAGGCCAGCTTCGCCGTCTGGTTCACGATAGAGGCGGATATAGTTACGTAGCCCACGTATGAGACGAAACTCCCAGCTACCTGTCGTGACCAAAGGCACGCCCAGATAGGTGAAGAGGTCTTGTGATAGATCACGCCGAGAGCGATCTTGAGCGGGGGTAAGAGCACAGGTATTTCGATCAAAGTTCAACAGACGGGGGCGCTTCCCTAACTTTCGCTGAAGGAAGTCTGCATAGGCCAAGATATAGAGCTGGTTGCCCAGCCCTCCCATGATAGATAAATAGATGGGATTCATAGAGTGGTAAGCGCGTGCAGGCTAGAGCTTCCCGTCGTCGGGAGCTGGTGCAAAGTTATCCTTTCTCCAACAAATAACCACGCTCACCTAGGTTGCCAAGCGTGAATAGCTGGAGTTCTTCCCTCCCGAGGGCGGCTACTCCGGATCTCTAAGGTTAAGAAGAGCTAATGGAGCGATGGTGAGAGCGAGAAGAGGTGTATCAGACTTTTTCGTGTTGAGGATAGTCTTGGTGTGCACAAAGGTCTAGCTTTGTTCTCGGAAAGCTAGACCTCTCTTCGAGCAAAGCTCTACCTTTCCCCGAGGGGTCGGCTTGCTTGGAGCAGGAGCGGTCGCTCGCCTAGTAGCGAAGGCCTTGATGTCGCCTCTGCTCGGAGGATAGCTGGTCTGTCGAAATGAGTTAGCAAGAGGCCCATGAGTATAAGCATTTATTCCAACGAAGAGCCCCGCTATAAGACCTAGTCTTACAGCGGGGCTCCGTCAAAGGTGGTACCCAGAGTGGGGATCGAACCCACACAGCCTATTGGCCAAGGGATTTTAAGTCCCTCGTGTCTACCATTCCACCATCTGGGCGACCTATGGTAAATCGATTGCAAAAGTAGGGTAAAAACTTTAGAATACCAATCTTCCCTGAGCCTGCCTAGATCATCGCTTCTCCGAAGCTCGTAGAAAAGAATAGCGGGGGACGATCAAGCATCGTCCCCCGCTATGCGGTACTTACTTTGCTCTTCTATGAAAGAGCGAAGTAAGCTAGTTACTTAGCTTCGATAGCCTTGCTCTTACGGCGCTTGGCGACTTCGTAGGCGATAGGTGTAGCTACGAAGAGCGTGCAGTAAGTACCAAAGACAACCCCGAGAAGGATAGCAAAGGTGAAGCTACGCATCGATGCTCCGCCGAAGGCAAACACGATGATCATCACGAGGAAGGTCGTGAATGAGGTGTTCAGCGTACGTGAGAGCGTGGAGTTGAGTGCGCCGTTGATGACGCTGAAGCGGTCTGCCTGAGGATGATTGCCGATCTCTTCGCGGATACGGTCGAAGACAATCACCACGTCATTGATAGCATAACCGATGATAGCTAGTAGCGCTGCGATGAAGTTCTGGTCTACTTCCATGGTGAAAGGCATGACCTTCCAGAGGAGCGTGTAGATGGCCATGATCATGAGGGTAGTCACCGTCACGGAGGCAAACGCACCGATAGAGAAGGCAATGTCACGGAAGCGGATCAGGATGTAGATCGCCATGAAGAGCAGCGACAGAGCGACGGCGATGAGAGCCTGGCTCTTGATGTCGTCAGACATGCTTGCGCTGACCTTCTGAGAGCTGATGATGTAGCTGTCAAAGTCAGCTTCAGAAGGAGTCGTCTTATAGAATCCCTTCAGACCTTCATAGAGCTTAGCCTTGATTTGGCTCTCGACAGCTTCACCAGAGTCCTCGATGAGGTAGTTTGTAGATACACGTACCTGATCACCTTCGGTGCCGATAGCTGTGAGGACGAGCTTCTGCTCAAGAGCGGGAGCTAGTGCTTCTCGGACCTTCTGATTGTCTACCTGCTGGTCAAACTTGATGATGTAGTTACGACCACCAGAGAATTCGATCCCGTTATTTAGACCTACAGCGAAGAAGCTGACGACCCCAGCGATGATGAGGAGCAGGGGAAGGAGGTAGCCCTTCATACGAGCTCCGAGGAAGTTGTAGGAAGGATTGACAAGGAGGTTCTTCGTGATGACCGTCGTATAGGTGACGTTGTCGAGCTTGTGGTGCTTGTCCAGAGCCTCGAAGACCATACGTGTCAGGAAGACAGCCGTGATGAAGGAGGCGATAAGTCCGATGATCAGCGTCGTAGCGAAGCCTCGGATAGGACCGGCACCAAAGTAGAAGAGGACAATACCTGTGATGATCGACGTGAGGTTCGAGTCGAAGATCGCGCTGAAGGCATTCCCGTATCCATCAGAGATAGCACGTGTCATGCCCTTACCCTTACGAAGCTCTTCCTTGATACGTTCGTTGATGAGGACGTTTGCATCCACCGCCATACCGAGGGTTAGGACGAGACCGGCGATACCAGAGAGCGTCAAGACGGCATTGAAGGAGGCTAGGATACCAAGGGTAAAGAAGCTGTTGACCACAAGCGCAAGGTTGGCGATCATTCCAGGGATGAATCCATAGGCGAGGCACATGTAGATCATCAGTAGGACGAGGGCAATGGCGAAGGAGATGATACCAGCCTGGATCGAAGCCTTACCGAGGGTAGGCCCGACGACATTCTCCTGCTCGATGACGACGGAGGTCTCCATCTTACCGGAGTTAAGTACGTTCGCTAGGTCATTAGCCTCATCAATGGTGAAGTTACCCGAGATCGAAGACTGACCACCGGTAATTTCACTATTGACATTAGGTGCCGAGTAGACGACGCCGTCGAGGACGATAGCGATCGAGCGACCGATGCTCTCCTTCGTTAGGCGAGCCCAGATCTGAGCGCCTTCCTGATTCATGGACATCGATACCTGAGGCTCTGCGCTACCTAGACGGTTCTGATCGACATCGGCACGCGCTGAGGTGACGACATCCCCAGAGAGGTCTGGCTTCATCGAGCGGTTGGTGCGGATCGCATAGAGCTCATAGATATTGGTGAGCTTGCGAGTCTGAGGATCCTGAATAGGCTTAGCACCCCAGAGGAGAGTGAGATCCTCGGGGAGGAGGTGGTATTCCGTAGCTAGGGCAAGGAGTGAGTCGATCTTATTGCGGTCACGATCCTGAGCAAGCCCTACGGTAGCACCGCCACGGCCACCGAGCTGGAGGTACTTGGAGAGCGTATCTACCTGGAGACCCTTAGCTGGCTGAGCGACTGCTACTGCGGTCGTGCTGTCAATGGCGAGGCTGTCGGTGCTAGCTGCGGGAGCTTCTGCGGCTACGGGCTGAGGTGCGGGCATGCTACCTAGTGCCAATAGTCGGTCATTGAGCCCTACGAGGTCGTTCGCTACCTCGTCGAAGGTGTAGGTACGCCAGAACTGTAGGTTAGCACTGCGCTGTAGAAGCTCACGAACACGCTCGGGATCCTTGACGCCAGGGAGCTCTACGAGGATACGACCCTGTCCCTCTAGGCGCTGAAGGTTAGGAGCGACGACCCCGAAACGGTCGATACGCGTACTCAAGACATTGAAGGACGCTTCGACGGCGCTATTATACTTCTCTTTAAGGATATTGATGACCTGTGCTTCGCTCGTAGAGGGATTGATCTGCTCACGTAGGTCTCCAGAGCCGAAGACGACAGCGAGATTAATGCCAGGGGATAGCTTCTTGTATTCGCTGACAAACTGATCGATATAGTTGCCCTCAGAGTTACTCTTCGAAGCAAGCTGGATTGCCTTGAGGAAGTTAGGGTCTTGGGTGTCACCAGCGAGTGACTTGAGGAGGTCACCGGCATTCAGCTTGAGGATGACATTCATACCTCCCTTGAGGTCAAGACCGAGGCCGATCTGTTGCTTACGAGCCTCCTTGAGGGTGTAGCCTAGGAACACCTTCTCGTTGGCCATGGAGTCGAGATAAGCCTTGCCTGCGACTTCACCCATCTTCTCTGCCTTATTGTCGTAGTGACGTGTAACGAGAGAGAAGGAAAGGTAGAACGCACAGATCAAAGCCAAGCTCACTGTGACGAAGGTCACAAATCCTTTGTTTTGCATCGTGGTTGTATCTATTAATTATAAGCTTGTTTCACTTGGGTGTGGAGCATACTATACAAGGCACAAAAATAGCCGATTTTTCCGTAATTACCACGTGCTTAGCGGGGCATAGGCTCTGGGAGCAGTTGGCTAGAGCTAGAGGGAGCCCCCATACAAGTCCTTTTTGTCTCTGCGTTATCCTACCTATTATAGATGGGAATCGGGTGGCTATCGAAGAAAACTCCCTTAGCTGTCGGCGAAGGAAAGTGTAAGATCTCGGAGGTGGAAAGAGGGGGTATTCGTTCGGATGGAGAGCTTTAGGAAGGCGGAAGATATACCTTGTCCTGAGCAGACCTATATCTTTAGAAGAACTAAGCTATACCTTATTTTCGCCGAAGGTAAGTCTTCGACTCAGTAAGGGCAGATCCCTTCCACGGATGAGCCATTCTGCTCGGCTTCTTTGCTCTTGTCTCATCCTCTCCTTGGGAAGAGGGCATAGGCTCTATCGGTAGGCCTTCCCTAGGAGAAAAGGTGAGCTGTCTGTTAGAATCTATGTGTATAAATGTGTATTTTTGCGCAGGATTTTATCAAACTAGAACAACCAATTCAACAAAAACAAGATGAAGAAGCTACTCTTTACGCTGGCTCTAGCCCTTTGCTCCGGCATGGCTAGCTTTGCCCAAGATGCTACTCCCGAGGCGGCCGCTCCTGCCCCTCTCTGGAAGTTCAGCGGTGTATCTGGGCTTAATCTCTCTCAAACCTCGCTGACAAACTGGGCTGCGGGGGGAGAAAACTCAGTCGCTTGGAACCTTTACCTCAACGCTTCGGCTAACTACAAGAAGGATAAGTGGAGCTGGGATAATGCCTTGATCACGGATTTCGGTAAGACTTTCACTTCTACGAATAAGTGGCTCAAGAGCGTCGATAAGCTGAACTTCAGCACGAAGATCGGTCGTCAGGTGAGCAAGCACTGGAGTGTCTCAGCTCTTGGAGACTTCTTGACACAGTTTGCCCGTGGCTATGACGCTTCGACGAACCCCAATGTCGCGGGGAACGCTGACAAGTACATCTCCGACATCGTATCTCCAGGCTACCTAACCCTAGCTATCGGGGCAGACTACAAGCCTAATGACGATCTCTCCGTCCTACTATCTCCAGCTACGGGGAAGATGACCTTCGTCCTAGACAAGAAGCTCTCTGATGCGGGAGCTTTCGGTGTCAAGCCTGGGAAGAAGGTGCTTGCTGAGATTGGTGCCTTGGCTGTCGCTAACTACAAACGCAAGCTCGCTGAGAACATCAGCTTGGTGACGAAGCTAACGCTCTTCACTTCCTACGATAAGAACTTCGGTAATATCGACGTCAACTGGGATATGATGCTTGCATTCAAGATCAATAAGTTCCTTACGACGACCCTGACGACCAACTTGGTTTACGATGACAACATCAAAACTATTGATGGCAGCGGGATGACACGTGGTGCTAAGGTACAGTTCCGTGAGGTTCTTGGTCTAGGCCTAGCTTACAACTTCTAAGGACTATAACCTACTCCCTATCTAACGAGCGAGTCTTCATCCGGAAGGGATGGAGACTCGCTTTTGTATCTATTATGTGCCTAATTTGAACGAAAAGCACAAAAACATCGTTATGTAGATGAAAGTCTATCGTCTCATAGTAGACTTCTCTTCGCTATTCGTATTCATATCATGTAACATCCCTATGATCGCTAACGAAATCTCTGCTTTTGGCAACGTTCACAGCACCGAACGTCTCAATCTCGTCCATGTCTCTCTTCCTCAGGGCAAGAGCGTCCCCGCTCACGATCACCCTGGTGTGGACGTCTACTTCACGCTTGTCCGTGGAGAAGTCAAGACCATCCTCGATGGTCAAGAAGAGCATCACCTCACCCCCGGTAGTGTCCTCAGCTTCCCAGGAGAGCCCACGATCAGCATCGAGGCACTCGTTGATAGCGAGTTCTTCGTCTATCTCGTCAAGCGCTAATATACCCTCCCCCCTATGAATAAGATGCAAAGTCACCTTCCCGAGGTAGATCTCGAGAAGCTTCGCCATGTCCTCTCGATCAAGGAGCGCTACATGGAGAAGGAATTGACCTTAACTGAAGCAAGAGCCTTGCTAAAGGAAAAGGTCACGACCCTCCGTCCCTACGAGATCGCCCTCGCGGAGCAGGAACTCAAGACGCTTGACGATGACGAGTGTCGGAAGGAGAATATCCAGCAGATGATGGAGCTCTTCGAAGAGGTCATGGATACAAGCCGTCCTGATCTACCTGCCGATCATCCGATCATGTGCTACATCCGGGAGAATGATCATATGCGTGGCTTGCTCAAGGAGGTAGAGCGTCTGGCGCCTTACCCCGTCATTAAGAACGAGTGGTATGGACTCTACGATCAGCTCCAGCAGTTCCGCACGCACCTCTCACGTAAGCAAAATCAGCTTTACCCCGTCTTAGAGCGCAAAGGCTTTGACCGTCCGACGACGACCATGTGGCTTTTGGATGACTTCATACGTGACGAGATCCGAGATGCACGCCACCTCCTAGAGGAGGATCGTGAGGAGGAGTTCATCGCTATGCAGAAGACCATCGTTGCAGACGTACTCGATCTGATGCAGAAGGAAGAGACGGTCCTCTATCCTACGTCCTTGGCTATGATCCAGCCGAAGGAGTTTGAGGAGATGAAGCTCGGTGATCGTGAGATCGGATTTGCATGGATCCAGGTCGGGGAAGCAACCTCTGAGGCGAATCCCTCCGAGGAAGGTGCTCCTAAGACGGCGATGGCTGGCTTTGCCGGCGAGCTTGCTGGTCTTTTAGGCAAGTATGGCTTCGGTGGAGCTACGACTCCCGATCAGCTACTTGAGGTGACTACGGGTAAATTGACCTTGGAAGAAATCAACTTGGTCTACAAACATATGCCCGTAGACTTCTCTTACGTGGATGAAAAGGAGATCGTCCGCTTCTATACCGATACGGATCATCGGGTCTTCCCTCGTAGTCGTAACGTGATCGGCCGTGACGTCAAGAACTGCCACCCACGCACCAGCGTGCATTTGGTCGAGGAGATCATCGAGAAATTCCGCTCTGGCGAGCAGGATACGGTAGACTTCTGGATCAATAAGCCTGGGCTATTCATCTATATCTACTATGTAGCTGTCAGAGATGAGCAGGGACGCTTCCGAGGAGTCCTCGAGATGATGCAAGACTGCACCCGCATTCGTAGTCTGGAAGGCTCTCGTACCCTCCTCTCTTGGGATAAGAGCAACCAAGCAGCGACTAAGGATAAGCCTATGGAAGCTCCTGTGTCCGCTCCTGCTCCTCAGCCCGAAGAAGCTCCCGAGCTTAGCCCCGCACCTGAAGGAGACTTGCTCCCACTGACGCCAGACACCCGTTTGAAGGATCTTTTGGCCAAGTATCCCCAGCTCAAGGCAGAGCTTACGCAGATTAACCCTGCCTTTAAGATGCTGTCGACACCGCTCGCTCGGATCATGATCCCTAAGGCTACGGTGGCGATGATGAGCGAACGTAGTGGAATGCCTCTGGACGAACTGATCCAAGCCATCACCGATCGGATCAAGAAGAGCTAGCCTCGGCGCACAAGAGTAGCCTAGCTCTCCTGCAAGATACCCAGCCCAAGGAGTCGAAGGACTCCCTGGGCTGGGCTTTATTATAGACTTCCTTGCCTGCAAAGGTCGTGCTTAGTGGGAGCAAAGGTTATGCTTTGTCGAAGTAGAGCTTTACCTTCCTTCGCCTAGAGACTAACCTCTGCTTTATAAAAGAATAGCTCGCCCCAAGATGACACGAGGTCTCTTGGGGCGAGCTGTTTGAGGTATGTCTGTGAGCGGGCTAGAGGTCTTGCTTGATCTCGTCGAGCTCTACTAGCTTATTCATAATAGCGTAGATCGTTAGACCACTAGAGCTGTGGATCTGGAGCTTCTTGGTGATGTTCCTTCGGTGCGTGATTACCGTGTGCGTAGATAGGTAGAGGCGACCCGCGATCTCCTTGTTTGTCATCCCCTTGACGACGCAAATGATGATTTCCCGCTCTCGTGGCGTGAGCGTCTGTGAGTCTTGGCTGACTTCAGGAGCATGGCTTTCGTTCAGAAGGAGCCGATCGATCAGCTCCGAAATCTGAAGGACACCGTCGGTTAGGTGTATCACCCCATCAAATTCCTTCACTAGGAGTGGATCGGCAGGTGTGTAGCTAAAGGCGACAAGCTTCGTCTGCTCGGGGAGATGGGGTAGGAGTGTGCGTGGATTAGAACCAGTGAGCAGGGGATTGATGAGGAAGATGTCTGCAGAGATCACCGAGGCAACCTCCAGCCAATCTCGTCGAGTGTCATCGAGGAGATAGATCACCTGCGCCTTATGGTGCAGTAGCTTGCGTAGCTGAGCCTCGATGCCGGCACGCACAATAGGGGCAGGCTCAGCGATAGCGATCTTGATTTGACTTACCATAGGATATGTGGAGGCTTAGGTGGGCTAGCTGAGCTTCTTCTCTAGGTACTCAATGAGTGGAGTGAAGATTGAGTCTTCGATATAGTTATGGCCGGAGAGATCGACCTCCACGCTAAAGATGTCGTGTAGGACAGACGTGATCTCGTAGCTCGTGGGAGCGGTGTAGTACTTGATGAGGAGGTTCTTTAGCTCGGTGATCTTGAGCTCGATCTGGTCATGACGCTTGATGAAGATCCCGATATTGTAGTGTGGATCTGGCTGGCCTGCCATGAGCTTACGAGCGTAAGGGAAGACGATGCGGTCTTCGTAGCTCATGTGTTTACGTACCTCCTCGGCATATTCGTCGAAGAAGCGACGTATGACGTACATCAGATCCTGAGGGCAATTGGACATCGCGGCAAGGAGTCGCTGTCGGATCAGCGGGAGGCGGAAGTCCAGGAAGTAGGAGTGTGAGTTCGTCAGGTACTTCAGTAGACTATCTAGATGCACAGAGGCGATCTGCTCCTCACGTGGCTCATAGTTATCGATGATAGAGCAGTTCAGCAGGAGTAGTAGGGTCGTGGTATCGACACCATGCTCTTCGCAGACCTGACCGATGCTCTTGTCGCCGAATCCCAAGGGTATCCCAAAGCGGGAAATTATCTGAAGGGCTACGGCACTGCTAAGGATGATGTCGCTCATCCGAGCACTTGCCGTGAAGGGAGAGGTAAAAGTATGACCTTGGAGGTAGCGGAAGGAGTTCATTGATCTGAATGTAATAAGCTAAAAAGGCTTCACCTCGGTGGTGAAGTGGTAATATAGAACAAAGGTAGACCTTTCTTTAGGCCTTCACAATCCTATATCTTAGGTAGAGCGAAGGCAAATAATCATAAGAAGTAGGTATTGCAGCCCCTCAGCTTATGCTCTACCTTTGCAGTTGTGAGAGTGATAAAGCTTTGGCAGCATAGACTCTTGTAAATAGTAAACCGTTTAAGTGATAAATCGAAGAGCCTGGCTATCTCGGGAGAGATGGTCAGGCTCGCTTTATCTAGGCAGGAGTACCTAACTCCGCCTCTAGGTAACGCTTGAAGTGCTGGGGGTGCTGTGGCATCGCCCCGTGATGCTGGCATACGTGAGCTGCTACACGTGTCGCTAGAGCCATGCTATCTAGGGTATTCTTCCCTGCAAGTAGTGCCGAGATGAAGCCTGCCGTAAACGAATCGCCTGCTCCGACGGTATCAGAGATCTCAACATGTGCTGAGGGATAGAAGACACTCCCACCAGGTAGGAAGACATGACAGCCCTTCGCTCCACGAGTGAGGATCAGTGCCTCTAGCTTGTAGTGCGAGGTGAGCTGACGGGCAATGTCAACCATCGTGCCCTTGACGCCGAGTAGTTCGCCTATGATAATGATCTCTTCGTCATTGAGCTTAAGGATCGTCGCTTGCTCTAGGGAGTTCTCGATGATCTCTCGGGTATAATAGTCCAGACGAAGATTGACGTCAAAGACCTTGACACTCCCTACAGGCATAGCAGCGAGGAAGCGCCCTATGGTGCGCCGAGATATAGGAGAGCGCTGAGCGAGTGAGCCAAAACAAACGGCATCGGTACGCTTAGCCAAGGCTTCTAGCTCGGGGGTAAACTCGATCGCATCCCAGGCAACCTGTTCATTGATCTTATAGCTAGGACTCCCTGTCGCATTCAATGTCACCGAGACGGTACCCGTTGGGTAATCGTTATGCTGAAGTAAGGTATTCAGAGGAAGTGTCTTCAGAAGCTCTTCGATCTCTTGCCCCAAAGCATCCCGTCCGATAGCACTGACGGAATAGGCTTCATGGCCGAGCTGCTGGCAGTGATAGGCAAAGTTCGAAGGTGCTCCGCCGAGAGTTTTGCGGTCGGGGAAGATATCCCAAAGGATCTCGCCGATACCGACGATCGTACGTGAGGTCATGGGAGGGAAAGTAAGTGTAGTGAAGTAGGGGAAGGGGGGAAAGGAGGATAGACTAGCGCTTCCGTCTACCACGACGGAAGAGTAACCCTGCGAGTAAGCTCTGTGTCTTGCCGATGGCTAGGCTCGTGAGAGAGGGACGAAGGACTTCCCAGAGCAAGAGCAGTAGGGGAGTAGCCTTGACGACCCAGGAGCTCGCATTCTCTAGTCGACTCTTCTGAGAACTCGAGTGCTGTGAGTGCGATGGGTGAGGGTTATAGCCTAGACGATGTAAGAGTCCGCCTAGGATAGGAATGTCTGCTACCTTAGCTAGGGCTTCGTTACGTAGATAGCCCGAGATGATCGCATGGCGATGACGGCTGGCATAGCTAAGGGTATGGATAAACTCTGGCCAAGTCTTGTCTTGGAGTAGTAGAGTCTGATAGCGTGCTTGCTCGAGGAGGACGTACGATCCCCCTTCATGGATCGAGCGCAGAGCACTCTGGTAGCGCTGATGTCGGAAGTAAGGGATGAGATCGAGACGCTGATTGATATGCTTCGCTCGGAGGATGGTCTTTCGAGCGATGATATTACGCACTTGGCGGGAGAGCCAGGGGCGGATGATTAGGAGCAAGATCAGCACCCCTGCGTAGATAGCGCTTAGATAGAGGAAGCCCAAGGCGGGAGAGCTCTCACTCCAGCTCGCCAAGGCAAAGGCCAAAGCGATGTTGAGGAAGAGTAGAATAAAGAAGCTCACCAGGGCAAAAAGACCCCAAAAGAGTAGAGATGATGCCCCACGAGATGCTATACTACCGAGCGTGAGGATCGAGATATCTAGTCGCTGGCGAAAGAGTGCCGTGAGCTGGCGAAGTAGTGGATCGAGGAGACTAGCTGTAGACTTGGAGGATCGCATAGGTGAAGGCATAGGGATGAATGGATAGAGCAGAAGAGGCGAACACACGACGCTGTGCTAAGCGAAGCCGTGTGCTCGCCTCTTTTTACTGCGAGTCTTCGGGTTTAGGGAAGACTAATCGTTTGCTTCGTCGATTTCGTCGAGAAGATCTTGTGCTTCGTCTGTGAGCTTATTACGGTAGCGCTGGTAGCGCTCCTTGGCTTCATAGTAGCCTTCGACGATGCTATCACGAGTGCGCTCGACGGCACTAGAGACATTGTCAGAGAATACTTCACGCTTGCGACGATCGGAGAAATACGCTGCTGCGGCACCTCCAGCGAGCCCGACGAGTAGACCGAGGAGGAAGTTGCCATTCGAACACTTAGCCATAGTCTTAATTTCTATTATGCGGTTAGATATGTAATGAACTACGTAAAGATAAGACTATTTCATCGAATCACCTACGGCATTCATTTCCCACGAGCATACCTTAGTGCTTAGCTAGTGGATCCAGTGACGGGAAGTTTCTGTGAGATTTCCTCAAGAAGGCTTCGCTCCCTCTTTGCCGGAGGGGATGTGTATGTTGTCAAACTCAAGAGCACAGCTAGGGATTCCGACTAGTTGGTGTATTGCGTGTAACTTTAAAGAACAAAGAAAGAGATTATGGATGGCTCTAGCAGAGCTTGTTCTAGGCTACGACATCGTAAAAAAGCTTGAAACACTTCGAATAAGTAGCCAGCATCAAAAGTATATGAGATATGATATATAGTAGAAGAAAGGAGGAAATCATTTGGCTTGTTAAATCGATAAAGTAGCATTTCACTAGATTTGTAGCGGAGCCTTTTAATTGACAACCTACAGGTGGAGAACTATATGAAATGGTAATTATCTCTAATAATTAATATGGCAATAAAGGACTTTGATAAGAATTTTACGCATCTCATAGAAGATGCACTACACAATGCATTGGAGTATGTGGGGTATAGTACGGATATAGACTGTATCTATATTTATATCTCTCTAGAACGATCAGTGCAATATTTGGTGTTTTTCAAGATTAATGAGTGCCTATCACTTAAGCATAAGCTTAATGAGTATGCTACCACGAAACAAATTGATGTCTCTGATGAGAATCAGAGGAGGTTAAATTCAAATGGTAATGCGATAGCTCAGGGAATACGAGCAAGCTTTCAAGATGATGGACGAGAGGTTCCTTCTAGTCTAAAGATCACCTATGAGCCAAAGATCGGTAGGCTTAACTCTACGATGAGTTATGATAAACTCTTAGATGATGAAGATGCAGATGCAGATTTACTTACCATGTACTTTCATTGGTTCGCAGAGGAGGGAGGAGTATTAGAACCTTGGCAGATGATATAGCTAGTTGGATTCACAGAGGGGTAGGTATCCGTTCAATGAGGTATATATCGTCTCGCCTAAGTCAAAGAGTGGGTATGTAAGGCCGGCGATTCAATACCTCAAAGCGTAGAAGGACAAGTATGCATCAGGGACAAGCGAGGAGAAAGAGCAGTTTCTTTGTGCGATGGCCTTACCTTGGTTTAATTAACCAGAGCTAGGTAGTCAAATTATGTTCTCCGAACATATCGAAGAACTGATTAAGGAGGGGAGAATAGAAATTTGCAATTTAAAGAAAATAAGGTGATGGAAATTTCGGTAAACGGGAAGAGTATTTTAGAACTAAATCAACCACAAACGTTTCATCGTGAAGATTTTGTTTGTATAAAAATTCACGACACCGTGGAGCATATATACATATATAAAGAAAATAAACCTGAGAAGTTTATTGCTTTTGGATTGACATATCCTAATAACAAAGGGGTCTCATTAAATGAAATCGATTCTATTGCGAACAAACTAAAGTGTCTAAAAAGGACCGTATATGCTAAAACGGGGTGTGTATCGTATAGAATGGAAATAGCAAATGAAATGATAACGCCTTTTGTTATTATAATGTGTAAGTACGTGTTCTACTTTGGGTTTCTTGCTGGCGATAATTCAAGAGGCCCGGAAACTATGATTGTATTACTAGGAGTGCGGGAATATGAAGAAAAATAATATGCTTAGTAGAGCTATGCGACTCGTTCTGTTTGTTTGACAACATACAATCTCCGCTGGAGGTGTGTCTGCTATGAGGGGAGATTTCATTACTAACGAATCGGTACGATTATTAGTTCGGTACGATTATTAGTAATCAATGGGTGGAGTTATTAGTAACGAAATCAACCTTTGTCAGTAATAAGAAGCTGGAGTAATAAGGAATGACCTCATCGGGGTATTCTCTTGAAGGTAAGGATGCCTTGGGGGCGAGGCCTACTGTCTGGGTTTGGATGGATGGGAACGATGAATAAGAGGGGTGGATCGTAAGAGGAGAGAGGAGGATGTACTCCCCAAATAAACAAGACCTCCCAAGTCAGTATATGAGCTGACTTGGGAGGTCTTTGTGATGGAGAATAGGGGCTGTTCTGAGCAAACTTATTCAAGTCCCTCTTCCTCCTCTTCTTGATCGGGTGATAGCGCCTTAGGTAAAAACTTCTTGTGTTTAGCTCCGAGTTGGTCGAGCTTTTCAAGGCGAGCCAAGATGTTCCCTCTGCCCTGAGACAGCTGACCTCGAGCAGTGGAGAAGGCTTCAGAAGCCTCTTGGAGCTTGGATTCGATCTTGAGGAAGGACTCTGCGAAGAGGACGAACTTGTCGTATAGCTTGCCTGCTTCGTCCACGATGGATTCTACGCTCTTCTGCTGTCGATCTCTCTGCCACATATCCTGCGCCATACGTAGAGCTGCGATGAGGTTGGTACCGTTGATGAGGACGACATTCTTTGCATAGGCCTCTTCCCAAAGGGTCGGCTCATGGCTGAGTGCAAGTGTGTAGGCCGGTTCGTTAGGGATGAAGAGCATCACGAAGTTGGGAGAACCGATGGCATAGTCTTCGTAGTGCTTGAGGGAAAGCTCTGTGATATGCTTGCGCAGACTAGCTATATGTTCACGGAGGGCAAGGGCTTGCTCGGCTTCTGTTTCTGCAGCCATATAGCGAGCGTAGGCAGTTAAGCTGACCTTACTATCGATGACGACCGCTCCTCGATTGGGGTAGCGAACGATGACATCGGGGCGTAGACCACCTCGATTTTCTTCGGTCGTGATGATAGCACCTTGTTCATCACGTAGGGTCTCTTGGACGAAGTAGTGCTCACCACGGATGAGCCCACTCTGCTGGAGGATACGCTCCAGGATGAGCTCTCCCCAGTCTCCCTGCACCTTACTATCTCCACGTAGGGCTCGGGTGAGATTGGTCGTCTCGGTGCTTACCTCTTGGCTCCGCTGCACAAGGCGCTCAATAGAGTCTTTGAGCGAAAAGCGCTCTCGGGACTCTTCATGGTAAGTCTTCTCCACTTGTTCTCCAAAGCGACGTAGGTCTTCTCTGAGAGGAGAGAGGGTTTCACGGGCTCGCTTGTCCAGATCTTCGCTTCGCTCACGCAGGATGTCTGAGGCCACATTGCGGAAGCTCTCTTTTAGCTCCTCGGTGATACTGGCTTTCTCCTGCTGGAGCTTCTGTTTCTCTTCCTCGAGGAGTACCAGTCGTGTCTCGGTACGGGCGAGAGCCTGCTCGGCTTGCTGTAGGGAGACTTGGAGCTGTACATGGGTAGCCTCGAGGCGCTGGAGCTGACTACGAGTTTCTGTAAGTTGGGTCTCAGCCTGTGTGTAGGCTAGGCTCGCTCCTTGGGCATCTTGGTAGCGACGGAAGAGCCAGAAGCATAGAGCCAGAAGGAGAAAAACAAGGGTGATAAGCAGATAAAGCATAGGACATAACTAGACGTTCGGAGAACAAAGATACGGCGAAAGTACTAGCTGTATGTCGAAAAAGCGAAGCCCCGAACTCCAAGGAGTTCTTCTCCTCGAAGCTCGGGGCTTCTATTTAGTTGCCGTTAGGGAGCTATCCCCAGCGGATGGCTTAATGAACTTCCTTGGGGAGCTCTAGATGACCAGCCTGTCCGCTCTTAGCGACTTGGTCGTAGTAGGCTTGGTCGTATCCTGGCTGGTTAGGGGAGACGATCTGTCCGTAGCCGTTTTCTTCGAAGTGTCCGTTCTTTTCCTTTTTCACGTTCCCGTCCATATACTTGACGAGAAGGTATTCACCGAGCTTCTTCCAGCGAGCAGTAGCTCCGTTAGCCACGTCAGCACATACCTTGTTGAGATAGGAGGAAAGCTGAGCGGGATTAGACTTCAGCAGGGCAAGTGCGGCTTCATCGGTCTTCTTTACGAGATCAATATAGCTGTCCTCAAGTTCCTTTTGGACGGGGCGGATGTCACGGATCATTGGATCGTAGCGATGGTAGGCCATGTTGGCTACCCAGTTATGGATCCAGAAGGCAGAGGTCCAGCTAAACTGCGTCATGCTCCCATTGCCTTGACGATAGCATTCGGGGATCTCGGTGATCGCAGCATACATGGGGGTTAGGACAGCTGTATTAGCATCGTCTACACCGAACCAAAGGATCCCTCCGACTGGATCAGGGAGCCAGCTACGGAGCTGGGCAATGAGGACAAAGCCCGTCTGCTGTGTAGCGATAGCACGTTCGTTGAAGTAGGTGCGTCCTTCACTCTTGAAGGTCATAGGACGCCAGCGATAAGGCACCTTATAAGCACCTGCTCCAGGATCCTCGGTCATAGAGAGAGGAGTGCCTTCATAGTGATTACGCATGCCCTGACGTACATCTTCGAGGCTGACCTTGCGGTTAGGGATGATGTAGAGTGGCATGGGTTCCTCGGAGGCATCACCTTGGATATGCTTTAGGTGCTTGTCCATTCCCTTGTCGAAGCTACGGAAGAAGCTCCATACACGAGCTTCGCAAGCACGAAGTCCCATGAAGTCATAAGGGTTGTATGCCTTTTGGAAATCGAAGTCCTTGTCCTTGCCCTTGAACCAGCCATGCTCACGAGCGACGTTGACGACATCCTTCTCATACATGCAGTTCTCCTTGTCGCCAAAGGGGATCTTGTGGATGCGTGCTTGGTTAGCATGGGCTGCGATAGCATTGTCGGGGATGCGGATCGCTACCCAGGTAGCTCCCTTTTTCTTAGGCCCTTTCCCAATCATTTCCATGATCCAGACTTCGTTCTTGTCTGCGATGGTGAAGGATTCCCCCGAGCTGTAATAGCCATAGTCACGTACGAGATCGGTCATGATACGGATCGCCTCACGAGCCGAGCGAGAGCGCTGGAGTGCTACATAGATCAGGCTACCATAGTCCATGATCCCCGTCGTGTCGGAGAGCTCTTTGCGTCCGCCCCAGGTGCTTTCGGTGATGGCGACCTGATGCTCATTCATATTCCCCACGACATTGTAGGTTACGGGGGCTTGAGGGATGTAGCCTAGAGGCTTGCCGGTATCCCACTCATGGATCTGAAGCATAAGTCCCTTGCCCCAAGCCTTTGCAGGGTAGTGAACTAAGTCACCATAGAGCGTGTGGGAGTCAGCGGAGTAGCTGATCATGACAGATCCATCGACCGAAGCTTTCTTCCCGACGATAAGGTCGGAGCACGCTTCGGCAAGAGGCGCACTCCAAGCGGAGAGTGCCAGGATAGAAGCTGCCAGGAGTGATGTTTTCTTCATAGTGCAGTTATTATTAGCAGAGAGTGAATAGCTATATCTTACTTCCATAAAAGTACAAAAAAGTTACCCTCCACAGACTTCCCGCAAAGGGAGTCTGTGGAGGGTAGTTATTCGAGCTAAGCTCTGTACCCCTACACGGAGGGGGAGCGAAGAGCCTCTCTTAGAGCTGAGGCTTGATCAGTGCAACCCACTTCTCGATGCGCTCGTCGGTGAGGTCAGACTGATTAGCTTCGTCGATGCAGAGACCGATGAGCTTACCATCCTGCTCCGTCTCGGTAGCATCGTAGCTATAGCCTTCGGGCTCGTAGGCACCGATGAACTCACAGCCTGTACCTTCGAGTCCTGCCTTGATCTTAGAGATAGCTTCACAGAAGCTATCGGGATAGCTGTCAGCATCGCCACATCCGAAGATAGCTACCTTTTTACCTGCTAGAGACTGCTCAGCGAGCTTAGGAAGGAAGTCTTCCCAGTCATCCTGAAGGTCACCGAGACCCCACGTAGAAGATCCGAGGAGGAGGGCATCGAAGCTAGCTGCTTCAGCTGCGTCTGCGCTCGCTACGTCATATACATTTGCTTCTGCGCCGAGAGCCGAAGCGAGGCGCTGTGCTACCTCAGCGGTCGAACCGGTGGAGGAGCCGTAGAAAATACCGATCTTGCTCATTGTTGATTAAGCTTATCTTGAGTTAGGAGTAATTGGGTTTAATTCTCTCCGTAAAGATAGATAATCTTAGGGACTATCGCACTAGCTATTGACTACGGCGAAGAATTCCTCATCGTTCTGCGTACGACTCATGAGGGTCTTGACGTTCTCCATCGCTTCGATGGGGTTCATCTCGGAGAGCACCTTGCGTACCGACCACATACGTGTCTGAGTCGTGAGATCCTGTAGGAGATCGTCACGGCGAGTGCTGCTCGCTACGAGGTCAATGGCAGGGTAGATGCGCTTGTTAGCTAGGCGACGATCCAGCTGAAGCTCCATGTTACCCGTTCCCTTAAACTCTTCGAAGATGACATCATCCATCTTCGATCCTGTCTCTTGGAGGGCTGTTGCGAGGATCGTCAGACTACCTCCGCCACGGATATTACGGGCGGCACCGAAGAATCGCTTAGGCTTCTGTAGGGCGTTAGCATCGACACCACCGGAGAGTACCTTGCCCGATGCAGGCTGGACGGTATTGTAGGCACGGGCTAGACGTGTGATGGAGTCGAGCAGGATGACGACGTCTTGTCCGCTCTCGACCATGCGCTTGGCCTTATTCAGTACGATCTCGGCGATCTTGACGTGGCGGTCTGCGGGCTCGTCGAAGGTCGAAGCGATGACTTCGGCATTGACGCTGGTAGCCATATCCGTAACTTCCTCGGGACGTTCATCGATCAATAGGATGATCATGTATACCTCGGGGTGGTTGGATGCGATAGCGTTGGCGATATTCTTAAGGAGCATCGTCTTACCTGTCTTAGGCTGAGCGACGATGAGGCCACGCTGTCCCTTGCCGATGGGGGCAAAGAGATCTACGATACGCATAGCCACCTTGTCCTGGACAGCAGGATTGTTGGGCGAGGCGAGCTGGAACTTTTCGTCGGGGAAGATCGGTGTCAGGTGGTCGAAAGGTACACGATCACGCATCTCTGATGGGGTACGTCCATTGACACGGGTGATCTTACCGAAGGGGAAGTACTTATCTCCCTCCTGTGGAGGACGGATGAAGCCCTCTACAAGGTCGCCTGGGCGGAGACTCCACTGCTTGATCTGCTGGGCAGACAGGTAGATGTCGTCTGGCGAAGGTAGGTAGTTGTAGTCCGCAGAGCGTAGGAAGCCATAGCCATCGGGTAGGATCTCTAGGACACCGATACACTCTAGGATCCCCGAGAAGTTAAATTCGGGGACTGCAGGGCGTGGTGCTGGCTGTACCTTGATAGGAGCTTGCGGGCGGTTCGGTGTGGGATTTGCTTCCTGAGGGCGAGCTTTGGGCTGGGGAGGGTTGAAGGCGGGGAGCACTTGGTCAAGGACAGACTTGCTATCCTTGTGTCGGAAGACGATGCGTCCTGGACGAATGGGCTCGGGAGCAGCTTCGCTAGCGGGAGCTTCGGGTGTGCTCTCGCTGATCTCTCCCTCGTCTAGGACGGGGGCGATCTCTACCTGTGGAGCAGCTTCGACTTCTGCTTGTGGCGCTGGAGCTACTTCCTTGGGAGCTTCAGCCTTGGCTCTTCCAGGCTTGGCAGGTTCCTGCTTGGGAGCGGAGTCCTCTGTGTCTTGAGCCTGCGAAGCCTTGGCTACCGCTGTGAGAGCCTGCTCACGAGCTAGGGTATCCGCCTTGCTAGGACGGCCACGCTTACGCTTGGGAGCCTCGGAGGCTGGATGTTCACTTGCTTCAGCAGGAGGAGTTGTAGTGGCAGGGGACTGTGGTTCCTGAGGAGTCGTTGTAGGTGCGCTCTCGCTCTGAACCTTGCGAGGACGACCGGGCTTACGCCTTGTCGAGGCCGAACCTGCGACGCTGAGCGCCTGTTGGTCTAGGATCTCGTAGATAAGGCCCTTCTTATCGGAGATGCTCTCGGGGGAAATCCCGATCTCGGTAGCTATCTCACGGAGTTCATCGAGACTTTTGTTGGATAGCTCGGTGATGTTGTATCGTTGCATAAAATAGGTTTGTTTGTCCTACCCAAGTTCCCTCGGACAGTAGATCTGTACCTCTGATCGAGGAGCAGGGTCTGAAGTCAGCAGTTAGTATCCTACTAAGCGGGATCTAAGTGCGAAAGAATTGGGGAGAAAGGAGGGATACGGAGGGCAGGTGATCAAACGGATAGGATGTCGGTCATTGACGAAAAGGTGAGAGACCTAAGTACTCTGACCTAGCAGCACTCCAAGAAAGATCTAGAAAAGATAGAGGGGGATGAGGAGGTACTAGTGATTGGGCTGGGATTCGAACCCAGGACCGATAGCTTAGAAGGCTATTGCTCTATCCAGCTGAGCTACCCAACCAATCCTTGTAGCTTAGGACGATGCCATCAGGACGATGATGCACTCTTCCTTTTTGTCGTGGTGCAAAGATAGCAAAATATTCTATAATTCCGTCCGAGGGCTAGCCTGCTCGGGGAGGGGAGGTCATTCATTCCCTCACCGATCTGTGAGGAATGGTGTCGGGGAGTGGTTTCTTAGGAGCTGAAAAGCTCCAGCCGATTCATCTGGATAAGTCGCTTCGGTGCGTGGGGGAGGGGGGGGCTCTGTCTATCCTGCTACTCGCCTTGGGTGAATGGATCACTAAGGGATCCTGCGGACTGGGAGTGACCCAGCTGGGGCGCAGGTAGATGAAGGGGTGGATAAAGGTAAATGTTTTGTGATAAAGAGGTATAGCTTCTTTGGGGGAAAGGATAACCTTTGTTGGGACGAAGGCTCAGCCTTGGAGATAACGACCTTCACCTCTGTCTTTCGTGGGGCAAGTCGGTAAGGGGAGGGTGGTCTGTCGATGGGAGGAAGAGGAGCTAGGCTGTCTTCGGCTAGCTTTTACGCCTCTCCTGTAGATGTGATACTTATGGTACGCGCGTGGGCAGACTTGGATAGCGCGAGAAACTAGGTTTGATTGTAATAAGGATGTTGCAATTTCGCCGATTATGTTATCTTTGCGCTGTGAGGATGATGGCCTAGGTACTTATGCCACGCATTACCCCCGCCAAAACCTCCGAGTTACGTATTTCGTACTACTACCAATCTAACCTCTTTAGCAAGATGCAAGAGCAACCAAAGTTTAAGTCCGGCGTCTGGGAAGCAGAGCTTAACGTCCGTGACTTCGTAGCCCAGAACCTTACTCCCTATGATGGAGATGCCTCCTTCCTCTGCGGGCCTACCGAAAAGACCCGTCGTGTATGGGAGCACTGCCTACAAGCGCTCAAGGAAGAACGTGAGAACAATGGCGTTCGCTCCATCGATACGAGCACGATCTCAGGTATTACCGCCTTCGCTCCTGGATATATCGATCGGGAGAACGAAGTCGTCTTTGGCCTTCAGACAGACCAAGTCCTCCGCCGTGCTATGAAGCCCTTCGGGGGATACAAGGTCGTCGAAAAGGCAGTCCATGAGAATGGCCTCGAGGTAGACCCACGTGTCACTGACATCTTCACGCACTATCGCAAGACGCACAATGATGGTGTCTTCGACGTCTATACGGATGAGATCCGCTCATTCCGTAGCAATAGCTTCCTGACGGGACTCCCTGATAACTACGCCCGTGGTCGTATCATCGGTGACTACCGACGTCTCGCCCTCTATGGTGCAGACCGTCTCATCGAATGGAAGAAGGCTGACCTGAGTGGGATACACGGTCCGATGACCGAAAGCGTCATCCGCCTACGCGAAGAAGTAGCTGAGCAGATCCGTGCCCTCAAGAAAATCGTCGAGATGGCTGATGCTTACGGCTTCGATGTCCGTCGTCCAGCCTACACAGCTACTGAGGCTGTCCAGTGGGTGTACTTCGCTTACCTAGCAGCGATCAAGGATCAGGATGGTGCAGCGATGTCGCTCGGGAATGTATCTAGCTTCCTTGATATCTATATCCAGTACGATCTAGATCACGGTACCCTAACCGAAGAGCTCGCACAGGAGCTGATCGACCAGTTCGTCATCAAGCTCCGTATGGTGCGTCACCTACGTATGGACTCCTACAATGAGATCTTCGCAGGGGATCCTACTTGGGTAACCGAGTCGATCGGTGGTCGTCTCTTCGATGGTCGTCATAAGGTCACGAAGACGAGCTTCCGCTTCCTCAATACGCTCTATAACCTTGGTCCAAGCCCAGAGCCTAACCTTACTGTACTCTGGAGCCCAAGTCTCCCCGAGGGGTTCAAGGAATTCGCCGCCCAAGTGTCGATCGATACCTCCTCTATCCAGTATGAGAATGACGATCTGATGCGTGCTACTCGTCACTCGGATGACTATGGTATCGCCTGCTGTGTATCCTATCAGGAGATCGGTAAGCATATCCAGTTCTTCGGCGCACGTACCAATCTGGCGAAGGCACTCCTGCTCGCTATCAATGGTGGACGCTGTGAAATCAGCGGCACCCTGATGGTCGAAGGGATCCCCGAGCTTAAGGGAGAGGTCCTAGACTTCAACGAAGTGTGGGATAACTACCTCAAGGTGCTCAAGACGATCGCTCGTGTCTACAACGAATCGATGAACATCATCCACTACATGCACGATAAGTATTACTACGAAGCTGCACAGATGGCATTCATCGACACAGACCCTAAGATCAACCTAGCCTATGGGGTCGCTGGCCTATCCATCGCTGCTGACTCGCTCTCTGCGATCCGCTACGCGAAGGTCACTCCTATTCGTAATGAGAAGGGCTTGACGGAAGACTTCAAGATCGAGGGCGAATTCCCCTGCTATGGTAATGATGACGACCGTGCAGACACGATCGCTTACGACATTACGCATATCTTCTCAGGCCTGCTGAAAGAGCTCCCAGTCTATAAGGATGCGGAACCTACGCTCTCTGTCCTCACGATTACCTCCAATGTGATGTATGGTAAGAAGACCGGGGCTACTCCTGATGGACGTGCCAAGGGAATGGCTTTCGCCCCAGGGGCTAATCCTATGCACGGACGTGATAACCACGGTGCGATCGCTTCGCTAAGCTCTGTAGCCAAGCTCGACTACACGGATGCAGCCGATGGGATCAGCAATACCTTCAGCATCATCCCTCATTCCCTCGGCTCCAATAAGCAGGAGCAGAATGAGAACCTCATCTCGATGATGGACGGATACTTCTCTAAGGGGGCACACCACCTCAATGTCAACGTCCTGAACCGTGAGATGCTCGAGGATGCGATGATCCATCCCGAGAACTATCCTCAGCTCACGATCCGTGTATCTGGCTACGCTGTGAACTTCATCAAGCTTAGCCGTGAGCACCAGCTAGAGGTCATCTCTCGCTCTTTCCACAAACGTATGCGCTAGCCCTAGCGTACCTATTATAATCAGCGGGCGAAGAATCGAATGACTCTTCGCCCGCTCCTTTTGCTTCTATGCTACGTATTCACTCCTTCGAATCTATGGGGACCTTTGATGGTCCTGGTCTTCGTCTGGTGGTATTCCTTCAGGGGTGTAACTTCCAGTGCCTCTATTGTGCTAACCCAGATACGATCCCGATCGGGCAAGGGGGGCGTCTTATTGAAGAGGAGGAAGTCCTTCGTCGGGCTATTAGCGAACGTCCATTCTTTGGCAAGCGAGGGGGAATCACTTTTAGTGGAGGTGAGCCGACGGTGCAAGCCGAAGCGCTCATCCCGCTATGCCGTCAGCTGAAGGCCGAAGGGATACATATCTGTCTCGATAGTCAGGGGAGCATTCGCAATCCTTTCGTAGATGAACTGCTTGGCTTGGTCGATATGGTACTCTTGGACTGCAAGCACATGCTACCTGAGTATCATAAGCGTCTTACCTCCCAACCCAATGTCAATACGCTAAAGACCGCAGCACAGCTCCGAGATATGGGTAAGCCTGTGCGTCTGCGCTATGTCCTCGTCCCTGGGTACAGTGACCAGCCCGAGGCTCTCCATGCTCTAGGGGAGCACTTTGGAGGCTACGAGAATATTGAACGTCTCGAGCTCCTTCCCTACCACACTTACGGCAAGCACAAGTATGAGACGCTAGGTAAGCCCTACCTGCTGGAGGATGTCCATGAACCCAGCGCTGAGGAGGTCGAGCGTGCACGTTTGATCCTTGAGCAGTATTTCCCTGTTGTTTGGGCACAGTAGTATCTTCCTCTTATTCGATTAATATATGTCATCTCTTCATCTTTCCTCTGACACTATTTGTGCTATCTCTTCGGCTCCAGGGGCGGGCGGGGTAGCTCTCATCCGTGTATCGGGTAGCGAAGCCATCGGCATCGTCGATCAGATCTTTCAGTCCCGTGAGCTCCGTACGCTTGAGCGAGCTAAGGATAGGACGGCCTACTTTGGACGCTTCCAGCATGAGGGGAAGGTCATCGACGAAGGGCTAGTCACCTGCTTCCGTGCACCTCGCTCTTATACGGGCGAGGATGTTGTTGAGCTCTCTTGCCATGGTTCGCTCTTCATCCAGCAGAGTCTCTTAGAGGCGCTCACCGATCAGGGCTGTCGCATGGCTGCTCCTGGGGAATATACCCGACGAGCCTACCTCAATGGCAAGATGGATCTAAGCCGAGCTGAGGCTGTGGCCGACCTCATCGCTTCGGAGTCTGAGGCACAGCATCGCATGGCACTCACGCAAATGAAGGGGGGATATAGTGCCGAATTCCGTTCGCTTCGGGAGCGTCTCATTCACCTCACCTCGCTGATGGAGCTAGAGCTGGACTTCAGTGAAGAAGATGTGAACTTCGCCGACCGTACACAGCTACTCAGCTTACTTGACGAACTGACCAGCAAGATCGAACGGCTTACCGACAGCTTCCGCCTCGGTAATGCGATCAAGAAGGGCATCCCCGTAGCGATCGCAGGAGCGACCAACGTCGGTAAGAGTACTCTGCTCAACGCCCTGCTTGGTGAAGAGCGTGCGATCGTGAGTGACATCCATGGGACGACCCGTGATACGATCGAAGATGTCCTTAATATCGAGGGAATACTCTTCCGCTTCATCGACACCGCTGGACTGCGTGCGACTTCGGATACCATCGAAGCGCTGGGAATCGAACGAAGCTACAGCAAGATCGCTTCTGCTCACATCGTGCTCCTGGTGGTCGATGTGATTCGTCTCTCCGAAGGTAGTTACCTCGCTTCTCTCAGCGAAGTACTCCCTCACCTAGCGGAGAAGCCCTTGCTCGTCCTGCTGAATAAGACCGACCTTCTCGGGGAAGAAGCGCTTGACACACTTGTCACAAGTTCGCCGTTCTTCAAGTCGCTCCCCCCCGATACACCGCTCCTTCCTATCTCGGCACGGGCACAGACGGGGCTCGAAGGCTTGCGTAAGGCGCTGATTGATTCGCTTGCGCTCCCTCACCTCACGCCCTCTGACCTCGTCGTCAGCAATGCTCGTCACCACGCCCTTCTGAAGGAAGCGCTCACGGGGCTACGACTGGTTCGCCAAGGTCTAATGGATGGTCTCTCCACGGATCTCTTGACGCCCGACCTTCGTCGAGCGATCACGTCGATCGGAGAAGTTACCGGCAGCGAGATCACTAGCGACTCCATCCTGCACAACATCTTCGCTCACTTCTGCATCGGCAAGTAAGTCACCTCTTTGCAGTGGAACGTGAGTGCCCGCCTTTCCCTTTAGCTGTGCTTCACTTCGCCCTCTCCATGCTTCTGTTTTTGTTTGTAATTTCTACCAAATAAGACGAGAGCTTATGTCATACTATCACGTATACATTGTAATCGATGATCGCAAGGCTAGGTGCTATTATTTAGAGAACACTGATATGGCGAAACTCAAATAGGGGGTAATTCTGCCTTATTACCCGATCTTCTGGAATACTGCTCCTTAAAGTGCATCACTCGCTCAAGGATGAGTACCCCAGTATCTTCGCATCTCAAGTGAATAGAAACCTCATGCACATTATCTGAACTATCGGAATTTCCTAACATCAGTGTATGCTAATTCTTATATCGGACAGTATGCCAGCTTGAGATGCTTCCCCAATCTGTCAATTTGTCTATCACATCCTTTTTCCACCAACATGGCATGGTCTTCGTAATCGTCATTAGCAAGTGCAAGCAAATAAAGCCTCACTTAACATGTCGAATTTAAATAGGAATCTATGACAGTATCTGATTTGAAAAAGATTGCCTCAGCAGGAGGAAACCTCATCATTAATGAAGTAAGCTACTCAAAGGATGACCTAAGGTCAGTTGCAGTTGCTAGCCGTGAGGGGAAAGTAACCCTTATGATCAAAGGAGTTCGTAACCTTAGCGCATGCGACTGCAAAAGGATAGCATCTGAAAATCCAGGGCATGTCACCTTCGATTTCAGTGAGGAATAACAGTTATTTCAAAAGCAAGTAAACTATGGAGTATTATGCCAATCTGAGAGGAAACTCACCAATCGTGGGATATGAGATTTATCCAACGAGAATTGTTGTCTACTTCAAGGGGGGAAAACCTTATTCTTATAGCTACGGTAAGGCAGGGGAAAAGAATGTAGAGACAATGAAACTCTTGGCTAAGACAGGTTCGGGTCTAAGCGCATATATCACACAGCATGTGCGTTCCTTGTATGATTAGATTCATTGACTTAAGTCACAGAGAAAAGACTAGCTATACTTGGCCTATAGGATAAAACCTATATCTACAGTGTTCTTCCCATATGCAAGCTAGTGGTGAGACAGACAAAAGCTATATAGCTTTGGGCTGATTCCTATATAGGATCGGCACGATTGCTATATAGCTTTTGTTGTATTCCTATATAGCTTTCGGGTGATTACTATATAGGATTGACACGATTACTATGTAGTAATTACTGCATTCCTATATAGGAATCGGAGCGAAGCTATATAGGAATGTTCAGAAAGGAATTGCTAACTTTGTAGAGTCCTACCAAGTAAGACACATAACTGCATTACTAACAGCTTAATACCATTTGAATCCTATGGGAAAGAACAAGCCTTTAGCCTACGTGCTACGCGAAAGAAAAATGAGCATTGGCAAGCTCAAAGGGCAGATCGTACAAGTAGCTTCGCCCACAGACCGACGTAGCGTCTCCTTCGACCACTTCTGCGAAATGGTCGCTGACCAAACTACTTTCAACTACATGGAAGTTGCCTCCGTGCTCAATCTAGCTGCCGACATGGCGAGAAAGCTCGTCGCTAACGGCGATATGGTCGAGTTCGGTCGTCTCGGTAAACTGAAGCCTAGCTTCAAGAGCAAGGTCGTACCCAAGGGAGAGGAATTTAATGCCAACACGCACATCACCGAAGCTCGCGTGATACTCCGACCCAACTCCGAGTACTTCCGCTTGGGCGATGTGAGCTTCGAGCGGGTCACTCCCCGCACGAAGAAGCCCAAGAAGTCCACGCCTGATGCTGGAGGAGGCGCTTCGGAGAACCATCCGAGCAACCCATCTGGCGACGGGCATCTAGGGATCTGATGGATACGAAGTGATACGCTTTATCCTAACCATTAGCTCACTATCCTACTTCTTAGTCATCTATCTAGTGAAGGAGGCGATGAGCTCTCCTTCGCTAGATATTTCTTGGCAACAGTTCGTAGGAGCCTTCATCTTGATGGGAACTGCCTTCCTTTTGGGGTATATAGGGTTACTCCTGTGTCCATACTTTGAGAGAGTAGACCTAGATATCTCAAAAATAGAATCCATTGAGACGGCGAATGACAACTATCTTGTCAATTATATCGGTTTCTTTCTGATCGCAACAGATATGGAAGACTGTGTGACACTGACGTTAGTCTTCCTATTCCTACTTTACTTAGTCTTCAAGTCTAATGTATCGTACTTCAATCCTGCCTTCTTGGTCTTTGGATATAAGTTCTATATCATCACCACGGATCTTAAAACACGAATAGTCCTCATTACAAAGCAAACAGTAAAGAAGCCCGAAGATATACTTCCGTTTTCTAGTAAAGAAGAAGATCAAGAAGATGGAGGAAAAGCGAGACATAGCGTACAAGTAAGAAAGATTAACGAATATGTATTCATACAATGCAAAGACAACTAAACTATCTTTTAGCCTATAGAGGGAAGACTGCAATTAGGCAAGTGTTATCTACAGAAGAAGCTATCTATAATGTTAATATGGAGAACCAAATACCATATACTCCTACGGATCGGCTGGATCAGGATGAAAATGGATGGTTCTACGTAGAAGGTTTTAAAGAGTCAGAATTCAATACCACTATAGCTAGGATTGGAGGGACAGACGTTGAGATAGAAGAACTATTTGAGCGACTAATAGAACTCACTCAATTCCAATCCGGCGATTATCTCAAGATAAAGTGGCTTATAGCTAAGCAGGGAGATTCCTACTACTTTCAAAAGGTGTTGCCTTCAAGTAGAATTGAGCATAGAACTATACTCACGTTTGCTGTAGGTGATTCAAAGATCAAGGAGATGAGTAACTCTGTGGAGGTGCGTAGGGAATTCCCTGATATCATTTATGATTCTCATGCCGACAGACTTCTCTTTAAGGACTTATCTAGGGCTAAGGAAATATATAAGGATCTGATTAATCTGTACAGAGAGGCAACGGATGAAGAGATAACAGACTTCCTGTCCAGCAGAGAGGACACTACGATCTCGATCTCTAGAGATAAGATCGGTATAAGAAGTAGAAAAGAAATCGCAAGACTGGGAGACAAGATTAGTACATTATCCAGTGAGGCAAAAGCCGCACTTGTAACCTACATAGATACTCATCTAACGGAAGCGGGGCTTCACAAGGGAGAGGATGGGAAGATCATCATAGCTAAACCCAAAGATCTTAGTAGCTACCTTGCTCTACTTGACCAGCGATTTGTACACTCTGAAGTATACAGCGAGAGTCGAAAAATTACAGCATTTACAAAGGCTTGATGTACGGAGAAGAAGGCAAACTATTCTTACGTCCCTATTCTCCTTGATTAGTGTTCCAAGTTTCATTAGCCAATATGCGCCTACTTATGGTTCGCGGGCTATATGTGAGGGATATGCTTAAGCCCTGCTAAGGAGAGTTGATGGGGCTCTAATTTGACTCGTGTGCTTGAGCATAGGTATCACAGAGCAATGGAGAATGGCTTCATCCTTCATAGTGGCTTCGACCTCGCGCATAGTCTAAAACTGGAGAATTGCGCTGCTCGAAGCGATCACAACTATTGAACATAAGAGAATGAATACTATACTATCAGGTCAAAGTCTCGTCGATACGCTTAGAGAGCGTTGCGACCAAGCGACAAAACGCATCTGGATAGCTTCTCCCTACATTGGGAGCTTCAAAGATGTACAGAAGATCATTGGTGGTAACTGGATGCGTAGCCACATAGATTTTCGGGTACTAACTGATGTCGAGTCTGGCTTTATTCGGCATGATACCTACACGGGATTCATGGCAAGCCCCAACACCGAAATTCGTAGTCTGTTTAACTTGCACGCAAAAATCTACCTCATCGATGATTGGTGTCTCCTGACTTCTGCGAACCTTACAGGCATGGCGTTCAGTGCCAGGCACGAAGTCGGGCAGGTGGTGTCTGTCCCAGAGCAGGTGGTCAAGCTCTTTGATCAATGGTGGAAGAAGGCTCAGTCGGTCTCATCGGTGCCCAAGTCTCTTCCCAAGTCTCTGGCAGATAGAGAGGACTTGCCTAAGCCTAAGGTACTCTATAGGCTACCTAAGTATACCTCTGGGGCAGGTGACCAGTTCCTTAAAAAATGCGATCAGTTCAAGGAGTTTGCCTCTCTATACGAATCCGTCACTGGACGTAATCAACAGATGGTTCGCGAAGGATTCTCTCTGTATGAAGAGGTCGACTACTTCTTTAACTATCTCTACCATTATCATCCTGACATGCCCTCTAAGGAGTATACTAAGGAGGTGCGATCATTAACTCCAAAGGAGGAGAAGAAAGAGATTCGTCTGAAGCAAGAGATTCGTCACTACTTTAAGTCCATGCTCTATGCGCCTGGAAGTGGACAGTGGCGCTTAGATAATAGGAATCTCATCCGTGAACTCCTCCCTTTTAAGGCTGGTAGCTCTCCTCGAAAGCAGGAGATAAAGAAAGTTTTGGATCGTCTACACTGCCTAGATAACTATGGATGGAATAAGCGCGATATCCTTGCTGAGAACAAACCACAAAGCATCGCTAGTTCATGGAATCGGCTTATCGAGTCCCCCTCTATCAATTTCCAACTTATTAAAGAGGTCATTGGGGAGATCAAGTACTTTGGGATGTCCTCTGCCTGCGAACTTATTGGTTGCTATTACTATGATACGCATCCTAAGATCAATCGCGTCTCTGAGAGTGGCATGAGATTCTTCGGTTTTGACATCTAGCCGAGAAGAAATCTGTCGCTGATTCATTCAAGAGGCTACCAAGCAAGAGATTTGCTTGGTAGCCTCTTCTCTTATGAGTGAATGAGAGCCATTGAATTTCATTAGAAGTTACCCCCAAGTTATTGGAAGGACTTGTAGTACATCGAGAGAACTTAGATTTCCTATTGCTAGCACTCAGGGGGAAGCAAGGCGATGCTCGCTAGGATAAATGGAGGTTTTGGTGTATCTTTGCCAGCGTTTTACGGTTATCTCGTAGACGAGACGCCTGAGGCGAATCTAGCCTCGGACTCGTGTGATGGGAAATTAGTAGACACTAATTTTGAGTAACACAATTAATTAGAAAGAAAGAATGAAGTCATTCGCACTCGCCGGTAAGCTCCGTCCCGAGCTTGGCAAGAAGGCCGCTAAGGGCCTACGTGCAGGCGACCAGATCCCTGCAGTCCTCTACGGAGGCAACGAAGTAGTTCACTTCACCGTAAGCCAGGATGGCGTACGTAATCTCGTCTACTCTCCAGACATTTTCGCTATCGACCTCGACATCGAAGGCCGTCAGGTTAAGGCAGTCCTTAAGGATCTGCAGTTCCACCCTGTGACGGATGCTATCCTTCACCTCGACTTCCTCCAGGTAGAAGCTACCAAGCCTATCGTGATGGAGGTACCTGTCGTCCTCACCGGTCACGCTGAGGGTGTGAAGGCAGGGGGTAAGCTCAGCCTTGAAATGCGTAAGCTCAAGGTTCGTGCTCCTTACACCGAAATCCCTGAGAAGCTCTTCATCGACGTCACCGAGCTCGGTCTTGGTAAGACGATCCAGGTGGGTGCACTCTCCTTCGAAGGTCTCGAAGTCATCAACGCCAAGAACGCTGTCGTCTGTGCTGTCAAGCTCACGCGTGCGGCTCGTGGTGCGATGGCTAAGGGTGGCAAGTAAGCAGCCATCCTCCAGTGGATGCTGTGCCTGAGAGCACGGTATATCCTCAGTCACCTCAAGGGCTATCTGCGCATCTGCGTAGGTAGCCCTTCTTTTTATATCGTCGGACTCTATAAACCATGTCGATCACCCGTTCTATTTTCCTTTCCCTAAGCTTGGCTTTGAGTACCTGCCTAGCTGCTGCTCCACTACCAGAGGTACTCTCTTTCTTGAAAGGCTATGACTCTCGCCCTGGAGTACGTGCTACGATCCTAGTGCGTGACCTTCAGACGGGGGAGACGATCCTCAGTCACCGTAGTGATGAGACTTTCCGCCCAGCGTCGCTTGTCAAGATCGCCACGACGGGCGCATTCCTGTCCATGCGAGGTGGGGACTACCGCTTCCATATGCCTATCGCTCTACGCGGAGAGCTCGTCGATAGCACATGGCGAGGCGATCTTATCCTAGGCGCATCTGCGGATCCCTCGCTCGGATCGCATTACATCGCAGGACCCGGGCGACTCGTTCGTCAGGTGCGAGACCTACTGCTAGCACGTGGGATCAAGCGTATCTCTGGGCGTCTCCTACTGGATATGGCTGGCTTCCCCCCACCTTATTATAGCGAACACTGGCCAGACGAAGACCTTGATCACTACTACGCTGTACCAGTCTCGGGCTTTAGCCTAGCAGACAACTATGCTGACCTCTATCTCTACGATGAAGGCGAAGGCTTAGGCGTAGATCTCCAGCTGGCGGGACTTCCTTTGCCCTATCAGAAGGAGTTCTCCCGAGGGGCAACCAATCGCCTTAATCTCTCGCTCCATCCCAAGCTCCACAGCCTTATGCTAGCTGGCTCGGTACGTGTGGGCAGACAAGGGACCTACCTCCGTCAGCCTCTCTCTGATCCTCCTGCTTTCGCTGCTCACTGGCTCTCTGAGGGTCTTCGCGGCTATGGTATTCCGCTGGAAAAGACGCCTCAAGTCGTCTATGGGACAGAGCCTATGCGTGGGCTGGATACCATCGGCTTCTATCGCTCGCTAGCTGCTGACACGCTCGCTAGGATCACCAACTTCCGCAGTGCCAATGGCTATGCTGAAGCACTGGCCTACGTGCTTAATGATCCCCAAGATCGTGCTTCGGGTCAGCCTGTAGCTATGCGTCGCTTCTGGCAGGAGCGACTTGGGCTGACGGATGCCTCCTTCTTCCCTCAGGATGGATCGGGCCTAAGTCCTACGGGCGGGCTGACTTCGGAAGCACTGACACGTATCCTGGCGGATCTTTGGGCTAACCCTAAGGTGCGTCGCTCCTTCCTTGCCTCTCTGCCACGTGCAGGTGTCGAGGGGACGGTGCGTAGCTTGGATGTGCCTAGCGAGATCACTGCCTATCTCAAGAGTGGCTCGATGCGTGGCGTACGTGGCTATGCGGGCTACGTACAGCGGGATGAGAAGTGGTATAGCGTCGTCTATATCGCCAACGGAAGTATTGTCCCCGAGGATGTGCGCTCTACGTTTACGCGCCTGCTGACTGGGCTCTTCACTGACAGATCTATGGCTTCTCCTCTAGTTGTCAAGGCGTCATCACCTGCCGAGAGTAGCTCTTCAGAGAAGAAGGTCACGAGACCCTCGACGAAGCGTCGAGGGAAGTCTCGGAGATAGTCCTCTTCATTCATCCAAGCGAGGAGCTTTCCTCGTCTGGAGCTGAAGCAAAATCTAACCCGATCAAGGTCTCTAAGGTGCCTTGATCGGGTTTTTCTTGTTGGGAAGCTTGCCGGGTGGGGAGGTAGAGCTTAACCTTTGCTTTGGAAAAGCTCTATGTCTCTTCCTGCAGAGGTTAGTCTTTGTGTGAGCTAAGGTTTACCTTCGTTCTTTCTGATAGCTGGGTGATCGTCCTGAGCCTACGAGCTTGCTCGGCCTTAGGGCTTAGCTCGAGGAGGTGTTCCCTTGGATGGGGCGTTAGCTCTCCTAGCGTTTGGGGGAGGGAAGGTGTTCCTTTTAAAGGAGAAACTAACCGTGGACGAAGAGTTTAGGTTATCTTTGCAGGACAGAGTCCTAGACTTGGCTTTGATCTAAGAGCAACAAATACAACGAAATACTTATGAGTACTAAGCGCACTATCCCATCCTCCGAGCTAATAATCAATGGTGATGGCTCGATCTTTCACCTGCATCTGCGTCCCGAGCAACTAGCTGATCGCGTCTTCTTGGTCGGTGATCCAGCTCGTGTCGATATGGTGGCTTCACGCTTTGACCATATCGAGTGTAATGTCACCAGCCGTGAGTTCCACACGATCACTGGCCTCTACAAGGGGAAGCGTATCAGTGTCGTTAGCCATGGGATCGGCACGGACAATATCGACATCGTGCTTAACGAGCTCGATGCACTGGCGAATATCGACTTCGATACACGTCAGGAGAAGGAATCCTTCCGTCAGCTGACGCTAGTACGTGTCGGTACCTCCGGAGGGCTACAGGATGAGACCCCCATAGGTACGTATGTCGCTGCCGAGCACTCTATCGGCTTCGACGGTGTCCTTTATTTCTACGGAGATACGGAGCGTGTTCGCAATCGCTCCTTCGAGGCTGAGCTCCTGAAGCAGCTAGACTGGTCGATCGAAGGCCTTCGCCCCTACGTCGTCGCAGCCGACCCAAGCCTCATCGAACAGATATGTCAGCAGGACATTCTCCGTGGGAATACGATCGCAGCCAATGGCTTCTATGGTCCCCAAGGTAGACAGCTTCGTCTCCCCCTGCATGACCCCGAGCTGAACAAGAAGATCCAAGCCTTCGACTACGAGGGGCGTCATCTGACGAACTATGAGATGGAGAGCTCCTCTCTGGCAGCTCTCTCTGCCCTCATGGGGCATCGTGCGATGACGGTATGCTGTATCATCGCTGGGCGTAAGGCTCAGAATATGAATACGGACTACAAGGGTAGCATCGAGGGGCTCATTGATCTCGTCCTCGAGCGTATCTAGCTCTTCGTCGTGAATCAGCTGAGTAGTTTGCACCTACTATATATCTTTATCGGGGGAGGCTCAGGTAGTCTCCTCCGCTACCTCTTAGGCTATGGTGTGGCACGACTATGGGGCGAGCCCACTCCCTGGGCTACATGGGGCATTAATCTATTAGGTTCGCTCCTCATCGGCTATCTTTTGGGGCGCATGGGAGAGTTCTCTTCGGAGGTTTCACTTCCTCTTCGTTGTCTGCTCATCGTGGGGTTCTGTGGAGGGTTTACGACCTTCTCCACGTTCTCGGCAGAGCTTCTTAGTCAGCTGCGAGAGGGGTATCTCCTCGGAGCCTTATCCTATGTGGTGCTCAGCGTCTGTGGTGGACTCCTTGCAGTCTACCTTGGGTCGAAGTTAGCCGAGTAGGGTAGTCCTGCTAACGTTATTTCTAATTCAGTCTTATGCACATTCGTCCTTTAGCTTACCTAGCTGTTGCTGTCCTCTCACTTCACTCGCTACTTCATGCTCGGCCGGTGGATCCGTCTCGAGCGACGAAGCTAGCCTACGATTTCCTGCAGTCTGTGCAGCCTCAAGGCGGGCGCAATCTCGGGATACTGAAGGGGGAAGAGACCCCAACCTTCTATGTCTACAATCGGGAAGAGGGCGCTGGGGGCTTTGTCCTCGTAAGTAAGGACGATAGTCGTGGTGCCATTCTCGGCTATAGCACGCAGGGACGCTTCGTTTTGGATAGCCTTCCGGAAGGACTTCGCTCGATCTTCTTGAGTTGGATGCCTGCGTCTACTTCTGCTCAGGAAGCTCGTCGGATCGACTTCCCCCAGCCGATGAAGAAGCCGATTACGCCTCTGCTGAAGAGTAAGTGGGGGCAAATAGGCTATCAGTACAACTCTCTGACTCCGCTCTTCAATGGTTCGCATTCGCCAAGTGGGTGCGTTGCTACGGCGGTCGCACAGATCATGTACTATCACCAGTGGCCTCTGCGGGGGAAAGGCTCGCATAAGCACTTCAATCCACAGATCGGTACGGTGGATTTCAGCAAGCATACCTATCACTGGGATCAGATGCTACCGGTCTATGGGCGTAGCGAGCTCTACCAGAGGAATGGCTATCCTTACCCCGAAGATGCACCTCGCTTCACGTCAGTATCTAGGCTAATGTATGATGTGGGTGTCGCTGTCAATATGAACTATACGCCCAACTCTAGCGGAGCCTATTCCGAACAAGTCCCGAAGGCTATGCAAGATTACTTCGACTATGAGGCGAGTAAGATACTAACGAAGAGCCTCCTAGGGGAAGATGCCTTGGAAGCCTTCGTAGAGCAAGAGCTTCGGGCTGGCTTCCCTCTCTACATTAGTGGAGAGAACCGTCGAGGTGGCGCTGGCCATGCCTGGGTGATCGATGGGATGGATGCACAGGGTTTCTTCCATATGAACTTTGGTTGGGACGGTGTGAGTGATGGCTTTTATTCCCTAAGGGTAATTAATCCAAGTCAGTTGGGCTCCGAATTCCAGGGTAAAGGTCGTCCTACCTTCTCGTCTAACCTGCAGTTGATCGCCCTACACCCTAAGAAAGCTGGGAGTATGCCCCTCGATACGGAGCATGAGCTCCTTCGTCCCCGCCTGAGAGCTAACCTGGGGTGCTACATTCATCTAGTGAGTGAGCGGAGAGATGGACTCGTCGTCGAGATGAGCGATGTAGTCAATCGGACAGGGAAGAGCTTCACTGGGGACTATGGTTATGGCCTCTATGATGACGCAGGTCAGCTCCTGCGGATCTATCCCTCGAAGTATCACCCTAAGGGGGGCTATCGTACGCTCCCCGAAGATGGACTGATCAATACGAAAGAGCAAGACCTCCTGCCTATCCAAGGTCTAGCTGACGGAGTCTATAGCCTTCGGTTGATGAGTAGCGAGCGTCAGGGTGAGCAGACTTGGATGCCGTGGTTCCCGATGCAGGCGACGCCTTCGCTGGAGTTTGAGCTAAGCCGAGGGAAGGTCACAGTACTCGAAGAGAGTAGCGTAGACGGAGGATTACAGCCGATGGCACAGCCCCTGCACGGACATATCACTGCCGGTAAGCAGGTGCAGATCGGCCTTCTTCTGAAGAATCTCACAGGTATTGATCCCGATCTTAGTCTGTCTCTTCACCTACTGGATGCCTCTGGTAAGCTTATCAGCTCGACGACGACAGCGTCCCCAGTGACCTTCCGTCCGCTGGGTACAGAGCTTGTCTACTTCCAGCTAAGTATCCCAGCGGGACTACCAGCGGGGAAATATCGGGTAGAGCTAGAGGCTATGCACTTTGATGATAAGATCGCCGTCCAGAAGTATAAGCTCCGAGAAGATCTCTTCATCGAGGTTCATGAGCCGGTAGCAGGATCTCTGGAGGTGCTCCAGGCGAGCGCTCTGACAGATCCCGTCACGGCTTTAGGAGCCTACACGCTACTTGATCTGGAGCAGACGCCTAACCTCCGCCTTCGTCTCCAGCTACTCCGCCCAGCTACCGATGAGACTAAGCTGGACGAAGTCCGTATCTCTCTCGTGGATGTATATACTGGGTCTAAGATCCTCTGTGGCATCTCGCGTGTGTCAGACCTTGCCCATAGTGACCAGCCTGCCCAGCTTCAGACCGTCCCACTTAAGGGATCGCTAGCGGAGCAGCTGACCTTGGGGCACGTTTACCGTCTCGCTGTCGAAGGAGTCCGCTCGGGTAAAACCTACGACCTCTGGCCTACGGTCTTGCGACAGGCTTACCTTGGCTTCCTAGGGGTTAGTGCTACGCCTAAGGGAGGAGACCCCCGCATCATCCAAGCTCTAGATCCGGCACAAGTGAAGCCAGAGGAAGAGCCGAAAAAGCCCGAGGAAGAGAAGAAACCCGAAATAACTCCCGTAGATGAAGCGTCTGCCTTTGCTCCCATTTGGCAGTATTTCCCAGGCGAAGCCCGCTTGCGTGTGCAGGGTGAAGGTCTACGTCTGGCCGAGGTATTCAGTCTCTCGGGGAAGCTCCTGCAGACCCAAGCGCTCACAGGGGCTCTTGAGACCGAGTTCTCTCTAGGCTCTCTCCCCTCAGGGATCTATCTCATCCGACTAGTCGGAGCCAGTGGATCTCGTATGATCCGTGTACGTCGCTAGGAGCACCTAGACGAGATAAACTCTCTATACACGAGCCTTTGCTAAAAGCGAAGGCTCGTGTTTTTCTTTCTCAGTCGGTCATCTCTTCTTATATTCCTTTAGCTTGGCCGTGAGAAAGGTCTAGGTTTGCTTGGAGAGAGCCTAACCTTTCCGCCGAGAGAGGTAGAGCTTTCTGGTCGTAAGGGTTTGCGTTAGGAGAATGAAGTAGCCCCACTTCCTCTGATGACAGAGAAGGTGGGGCTATCTGAATGTATGTCTTGAGGAGGACGAACGAGTATCGTCAGAGGAAGGAGGCTAGGAGCGAATGCTTAGAAACGATAGGTAGCGGTAAGATTGACATTGCGAGGAGCGCCAGGGAAGGATCGTAGGCGATCGTAGCCGGATATATAGTAGCGCTTGTCGAGTACGTTGTTGAGGTTCAATTGGAGCTGTACGGCATGGACCTTATAGTAGAGTGCCGCATGGACAAGGGCGTAGCCTGGGTAGCTGACGACATGCGTACGGCGGGCCACTTGTCCAAGGCGCTCGGAGACACCGTTGACGCCGAGGCCGATGCCCAAACCTCGTAGAGCTCCGGAGGGTATGATGACCTTAGTCCAGAGGTTAGCCGAGTGACGTGGAGTGCCTGGGCGCTGTAGGTTGAGATCACGAGTTCCGGTGGGTGCCTTGGTGATCTCTGCCTCGTTGAAAGCGTAGCTAGCTACGACGCTCCAATAGGGTAGTAGGGAGCCAGCTATATCAAGCTCGAAGCCACGAGAGCGTTCTTCTCCGATAGGGACCATGAGATTGGGTTCTCCGGCTACCCCTGCATTGTAGAGCGTATTGCGTTGGCGTAGATCGAAGAGAGCTGCGGTGACACTTAGGCGCCCTTTCAGATAGTCACCCTTGAGGCCTACTTCCCAGAGCTCACTCTTGAGCGGATCAAAGGGCCCACCTGCATCAGGATTACTCTGTACCGTGACGCTCTGAGGCTCAAAGCCTCGGATCCACGTAGCATAGAGATTAGTCGAGGAGAGGACGTTATAGACGAGGCCAATACGTGGGGTAAAGGCACGTTGGTGCGTCTTAGCTTCGACGCCCGCCGTCGATTTGGTCACATCGGTAAACCATTCTAGTCGGGCACCTAGGAGTAACTGGAGCTTTCGCCAGGAGAGTTGCTCCTGGAGGTAGATGCCTTGGGCATATTGCGTAGCAGGGCGCACCTCTTTAGGTGAGTAGATATACTTAGAGATATCTTGGTAGAGATTCCCTTGGTTAGAGCTCAGGTCAAAGGCTGGTACATTGGTACGTGGGTTACCCTCTTTGTCGAGTAGGTAGTTGCTAACCTTATCCTTGTCGAAGTCCTTGGCTGTGCGCCCGTTCTTTAAGAGATAGCCTCCAGCTTCGATATACGAAGAGCCAGGTAAGAGGTCGGTAGCGAAGTAATCATACCCAAGTAGGATCTTGTGCTTGATATCTTTGGTCTGGAGATCCCAGGTGAGGTAATTATTGAAGCTATGGTTACGGAAGTGGCGCAATCGCTGTGTGACACGCATAAGCACCTTGTTTAGATCTTCCTGGCCATCGGCTTTCTTGACGAAGGCATTGTCTTGGGAATGCTCTAGCATATCCTCGTCGTAGGAGGAGTATAGGTAGGTGCTATTGAAGAGTAATCCTTGGGTGAGTTGGTGGGATAGATTGAGTGTTAGATTGACGTTGTTCTCCTTGAGGTAGTCATTGGCCGCAGATTGCGTAGCTGAGATGGGGCGGGAGAAAAGATCGCCGTCTCCAAAGATAGCGACACCACGATCGAGCTTCCCGAGGCTGCGGTTATAGACGAGATCCATACCCAGCTGGGTACGCTCAGATAAGAGATAGCTCAAGGAGGGGGCGATAATATAGGTGGAGAGTCCCTGTAGATCTCGGAAGCTGTCAGAGCTTTCATATCCGAGATTTAGACGATAGAGAAGTGTCTTTTTCTCGTTTAATGGACCAGTGAAGTCGGTATGAGCTCGTGTTGTACTGAAGCTACCGGTCGTAAGGCTGACTGATCGACGGATGACGTCTAGCGGCTTCTTCGTTACACGATTGATTACGCCACCAGGAGCTGCGTTCCCGAAGAGAGCAGAGGAGGGCCCTTTGATGATTTCGACTCGCTCTACGTTCGCTAAGGATGACTGACGCCAGAGACTTGTCTGCGAACGCATCCCATTGACTAGGTTTCCCGAGTTGCGATTGCCTGTCGTTCTGAAGCCACGGATAGAGAAATCATTGTAGAAAGAGTATTGATTCACTCCACTAACGTTCTTGACGACATCATTAACGGTGACCGCTGCTTGGTCTAAGATGAGCTCCTTGGTCACATAGCCGATAGATTGGGGTACCTCTCGTAGTGGTGTGGCAGTTTTAGTTCCTGCGAAGGAGATCGTATTCTTGTAGGTCTGCTCTCTACGCCCTAAGACGTCTACTGCTGGTAGCAGGTCTTCTCGCTCCGTGAGGATAAAGTCTTCATGCTGATGAGAGTCGACGTTTCCTCTCCCACCGAAGATGATCTGGCGTTCTTGGGCTTCATATCCTAGTGCCTGAATGCGTAGTATGTGCTTGCCAGCAGGTATCCCTGTCAGGTGATAGAAGCCTCCTCGACCACTATGAGTCTGTAGGGTAGTCCCTAGGATGTAGACCTTCACCTCGCTTAGAGGGACGCCATTGACGTCTGTGAGCTGTCCTCGGATGTCATATTGTTGATGTAACGGTGAGCGAAGCCCGCCTCCACGGTTGAGTTTAGAGAGGGTATCCGCAGATTGCTCGGTACTTAAGCTGTCTGTGGCTATTTGGGCGATGAGTCTACCCTGTGTGATTAGCACCACAAAGAGGAAGGCTATAGTCAGTTGGCTAATCTTCATATTGAGGTTAGTGAAGTGGGTTACGGCAAGAGATGAACTCGTCTTTCTCTTGGATGAATAGTCAATTCGAAGCCTTAGGAGTAGCTAAGCTGTGTACTTCGTCCTCCTTTAGTTCTGGTGTGGTAAAAGTAGTATAAAGGCATGGATAGGGGGTGAAAATATGTTATTTTACCTAAATATGGGGATTAAATTAGGTTAATAACTACCAATATAAGAGGATCTCTTAGGTACGATCTAGGTCCGTTTGCTAGCGTTTAGCTCTCGATGGAGATAAATGTCTAGGTTTGCTTGTGTAAAGCTTAGCCTTTTTGCTGAGAGAGGTAGAGCTTTACTTGGGCTAAGGCTTATCTTCCCCCAAGGGGAGGTCGTGACTTGGTAGAGGGGAGGTGAGAGAGGGTGGTGCCTTCTGCCGAGGTGTCGAGCGCCTTTCACCTAGCTGGGAATTAGCCGAGAATGTTGTATCTTTGCGCTAACTCACGAGAGAGTCGACTCTCAGCGTGGTGTAAGTGGGCTCAGTAGCTTAGTTGAATAGAGCGTCAGATTCCGGTTCTGAAGGTCGAGGGTTTGAGTCCCTCCTGGGTCACATATTGAGCGGTCACATCCCTTATCTACGCCGTACGCGTCAGGGACGTGACCGCTCACTCTTTACGACAGGTGCCGAAGAGCCTCGAGATAGCTCTTAGATAGCGCTTATGTGGCGGATAGAAAGGACATTCGCCCACCGTTCATTAAGCGACGACAGTGGGCGAATAAATCATAGCAGTACCCCCGAGCAGAATCGAACTGCTATCTAAAATTTAGGAAATTCTTGTTCTATCCGTTGAACTACGAGGGCATTGCACCCAGAGGTTAGCTTTCTCTGAGACAGCGCAAAGATAATGCTTTTGTGCTGATAGGTGAAAGTGCCAGAGGACTTACTCCTTCGTGCCGAAGCCGTGGGGGTGTCCCATCGGGAGACCTCGGGCGGAGCAACTAAGATGGCATGGCATTTGTTAGCAGAGAGTAGGTGGCCATCATCTCTTAGCTAAGGATGAGCCTGCCTGATACATATATGATATAGACTAATCAAGTCGCATGGCAAAGAATAATCGCACAGGATCTCCACGGAAGCCCTTCCGCTTCTCCGAGATGTGGATCTACATCATTATCCTGGGAGTCCTAGGTGGTCTCTTCCTCTTCGATATGGATTTCGGGAAGAGCAAGAATAAGAGCTGGGACGAATTCCAGCGTTTGGCTCGCTCGGGAGTCTTCTCTCAGATCATAGTGGATCGTGGGGAGAAGACCGCAGAGGGTATCCTTGTCCCGCAGAAGGCGGATAGCCTCTTTGGCGATGCTCCACGTATGCTGGGGCAGAGCCGTACTGAGGGTGATCGTAGCGTAGTGACCGAGATCCCTACAGTCGATCGTTTCGCTGAATTCTACGACCAGCAGGGGATCACGGCGAAGGTCATCTACAAGGAGTCTCGCTCAGGTTTGGTGAGCCTTCTGCTGAACTTTGGTCCACTGATCCTGATCATTCTTTTCTGGGGCTTTATCCTTCGTCGCTCCGCTGGTGGTGCTGGCGGTATGGGCGGTGGTGTCTTTAATGTCGGGAAGAGCAAGGCTCAGCTCTACGAGAAGGACGCTACCTCCGTCACCTTCAAGGATGTTGCCGGGCTACACGAAGCTAAGGTGGAGATACAGGAGATCGTTCACTTCCTAAAGGACCCTGCTAAGTACACCCATCTAGGGGGTAAGATCCCTAAAGGTGCGCTTCTCGTAGGCCCTCCAGGTACGGGGAAGACCTTGCTGGCTAAGGCTGTCGCAGGGGAAGCTCATGTGCCCTTCTTCTCCCTCTCCGGCTCTGACTTCGTAGAGATGTTTGTCGGTGTGGGAGCGTCACGTGTCCGTGACCTCTTCCAGACAGCCAAGCAGAAGGCTCCGTGTATCATCTTCATCGATGAGATCGATGCTGTAGGCCGAGCACGAGGTAAGAATAACAGCCTCGGGGGCGGTAATGACGAACGTGAGAGTACGCTTAACCAGCTCCTCACCGAGATGGATGGCTTCGGTACGAATAGTGGGATCATCGTCTTAGCTGCTACGAACCGTGCCGAGATCCTAGACCCAGCTCTCCTTCGTGCTGGACGCTTTGACCGCCAGATCTATGTCGATCTACCGGATGTGCATGACCGCAAGGAGATTTTCTTAGTCCATCTTCGTCCTCTACGTATAGATGATACGGTAGATGTGGATCTCTTGTCTCGTCGTACGCCTGGCTTCTCTGGAGCAGACATAGCGAATATCTGTAATGAAGCTGCGTTGATCGCCGCCCGAGCAGAGAAGGAATTTATCTCTCGCGAAGACTTTATGAATGCCATCGACCGTGTCGTCGGTGGACTAGAGAAGAAGAATAAGATCACGACGGAGGAAGAGCGCTATAGTATCGCCCTGCATGAGGCGGGGCATGCGACTGTGAGCTGGTTCCTGAAGTATGCTAATCCCTTGATCAAGGTAACGATTGTCGCCCGTGGTAGAGCTCTCGGTGCTGCATGGTACCTCCCCGAAGAGCGTCAGATCACCACGACTCAGGCTCTCCGAGATCAGATGTGTGCCACGCTGGCGGGACGTGCTGCAGAGGATGTTTTCCTAGGTCGGATCTCGACAGGTGCAGCCAATGACCTAGAGCACACGACTAAGACAGCCTACGCCATGGTAGCCTATTACGGGATGAGTGATAAGCTCCCTCATGTGAACTACTACGATATGCAGGGGGATGGCTATGGTTTGACTAAGCCTTACAGTGACCGTACGGCAGAACTCATCGATGAAGAAGCTCGTGCCATCGTCCTTCAGGAATACGAACGTGCTAAGGAGCTTCTCCGTGAGCATGAGGCTGGACTCAAAGAGCTTACTCAGCTCCTCCTCGATAGAGAGGTCATCTATACAGAAGATGCCGAGTGTATCTTTGGTAAACGCCCCTGGGAGAGTCGTACCGATGAGCTGATGCGTCTGAATAACCAAGCCCAATCTTCCGAAACGCCTGCGTCCCCCTCTACAGCTGATACGTCTGTAGAGACAGTAAGCTAATCCCTATCCTAATCAATAAGTAATGAACAGTAATCTCGTCAAGCGTGCTATCTTTGGCGCACTTTATGTCGGACTGATCCTCGCAGCTATCTTGCTGCGGGGACACTGGCTTTATATGGGTGTCTTTGGTTTACTTGCCTTCCTAGGAAACTGGGAGTGGTCGAACCTAGTCTCTACGCATCGGATCTTTCCCCTACGTCGTATCTCCGATGCAGCTGCTACGGTGTATCTCTTTTGGTCTACCCATGAGATCGCTGACAAGGGGATAGAGGCTAGTCTCCTCCTCGTCCCCTATGCTGGTTACCTGCTCTATATCCTCGTTCGCAGTATTTATAGCGAGCGAGAGGCTATGCCTACTGATCTAGCGAAGGTAATCTTCGGGCAGATCTATGTAGGGGGCTTCCTGAGTATGGCTAACATCTTCTATACTGATGAAGGGACGTCTATCCTGTTACTGGCGATCTTCGTCTGTATTTGGGTAAATGATACGGGTGCTTATCTAGCAGGATCCACCTTTGGTAAGCATAAGCTCTTCCCCTCAGTCTCTCCCAAGAAGAGCTGGGAAGGCTTCTTCGGTGGGCTTGTAGCATCGGCTGTTGCAGCAGGGCTTCTCCTAGGTTGGGAGCAGGCTTATTATGGGGTCTTGATCTCGATCATCGCTACTTGGGGAGATCTCTTCGAGTCTATGATCAAGCGCAGTGTGGGTGTCAAGGATTCGGGAAGCATCCTTCCAGGTCATGGTGGTATCCTTGATCGTATTGATAGCCTACTCTTCGTTCTACCTTTCATGGCTTTCCTTCAGTGGATCATTTATACCTATACGACGCTCCATCTAGCCTAATTTCTACATCTCTTATATCTGTATGAGATCCATCCTACGACTCCTACTTTTCTCTGCTTGCTTGGGAGTACTGGCCTCGTGTACGGTTTATACCTCTAAGCATCGTCCTTCGGCTAATCCACATACACCGATCAAGCGTGAGTTTCGTGCGGCTTGGCTTCCTACTATCTATCGAGGAGAATATGCCAAGCTATCTCGTGATGAGGCACGCCAGCTCTTGAGCAATCGTCTGGCCTTGCTTCAGCGTATGGGGTGTAATGCGGTCTTTTTCCAGGTACGTGCCGAAGGGGATGCTTTCTACCAAAGTTCGCTGGAGCCTTGGAGTCGTTACCTTACGGGGACACAAGGGATCGCCCCTGCTGAGCCATGGGATCCGCTGGGCTTCATGATCAATGAGTGCCATAGCCGAGGTATGGAGCTTCATGCGTGGGTTAATCCTTATCGCGGAGCATCTAATACAGATGTCCCTCTAGCGTCTAACCATCCTGCCCGTCGCTTCCCTCATCTTTATATTAAGTATGGCAAGCAACTCATGATGGATCCAGGCAATCCGCAGAGTATTACTTACATTGCCTCGGTGATCAAGGACATTGTCCAGCGCTACGATGTAGATGGGATCCACTTCGATGATTACTTCTATCCTTATCCGAAGGACGGTGTGGAGCTGAATGATGACGAGAGCTTCAGTCGCTACGGACTGTCGACGGGCTACGAGCCTGACCAAAAGGATCGCTGGCGCCGTACGAATGTCAACCAACTTATCTATACGATCCGCCAGACGCTACTCGAGACGAAGCCTTGGGTACGCTTTGGGATTAGCCCCTTCGGGATCTATCGTAATCAAGGGAGTTGGTCTCGTGGTAGTAAGACGAGTGGTTTGCAGGCCTATGATGACTTGAGTGCGGACGTATTGCACTGGGCTAAGGAGGGATGGATCGACTATGTCATCCCGCAGATCTATTGGAATCAGGGCTTCAAGGTCGCTGATTATGCTGAGTTGACTACTTGGTGGGGTAAGCATCTACCTAAGAAGAAGCCTACGCAGCTCTACATCGGTCAGCATGTCGTCCGTACGATGGATGCTCGACAGCTAGAGACTAAGCTCGGACTGAGCCGTCGTTACGCTTCCGGTAACTCGTGGTGGTCGGCTGAAGACTTGGTCAAAAACTATGGAGGGGTAGGCGATAGCCTGATCCATGTTTACCAAAACTACCGAGCACTCCTACCTGAGTATCGAGGAGCCTTAGGGAAGACCAAGACACCGAAGGCTATTCCTCTCCTGCTCGAGGATCGTAATGAAGATGGTCATATGATCCTATGGGATGACCTGCACGAGCCTACTGATCCAGAGTCGCCCTTCTTCTATGCAGTCTATGCTTTCCCCGAAGGGAGTAAGGTGAAGATCTCCGATGTCAAGTACCTGGTTAGTCTCTCGACCAATCCCTATTATGTCCTGCCAGCTATGCCACGCCGATCGAAGTACACCTTCGTCGTCACAGGGATCAATCGCTTCTGGCAGGAGAGCAAACCGACTCGCATCAAGATAGCTTTCTAATCATCTAAGTAGACGCTGAGCCCTTCGTTGGGGTTCGGCGTCTGCTCCATATACCCTATACTATGCTTACTACCGACCAAAACCAACTGCTACACTACGTAAGCCAAACCAAACAGCATGATCGTGCACTGCTCCTAGTTACCTTCGGGAGTACCTACGAGGGGCCACATCAGACCTTTGCTCGACTGAAGGCGACCTTTGCGGAGAACTTCCCTGACCGGGATATTTATATGGCCTTTACTTCGAAGTTCTGTATTCGTAAGTGGAGGGAGAAGACGGGCGAGGAATACTTCACCACAGATAAGTGGTTAGAGGCGTTAGGCGAGGCTGGCTACAGCTCGATCAGTATCCAATCTCTCCACGTCATCCCTGGTCTCGAGTACTCCTTCATAGAGGATCGCTACCTACCACTCTTCCATAAGCAGTTCCCCACGATCCCTACGACTATCGGTGTACCGCTTCTCTGGAGCAAGACCGATATTCAGCGGGCAGGGAATGCGATCTATTCCCTCTTCAGAGAGCGTATCGAGCGGGGAGAAGCCTTGATCTTAATGGGACATGGAAACCATACTGATAAGTACCCCGAGGCTAACGATCGCTATCGTCAGCTCTATGATTACCTGCAGACTCTCTCTCCTCTCATCCTAGTAGGGACAGTGGACTATGAGTCCATGCTCTTCGATCATGTCGCTGAGCGTCTAGCTGAGGTCGCTCCGGCAGGTACGGTGCTCAACCTTCTCCCTCTGATGTCTGTCGCTGGAGATCATGCGCTGAATGACCTCGCAGGTGACGAAGAGGAGGGAGAGCCTCTCGAAGAGCAGAGCTGGAAGGTACGATTCAAGGCGCAAGGCTACCGCATCGATCCCGAGCACTGCCATATGAAGGGGCTCGCAGACTTCGCTTCCCTACGTCAGATTTGGGTCGATCACCTGATGGAGGCTGAGAGCAAGCGCTAGCCCTACACCGCCTGCTAGCAGATGGGATAGATCCCCCTGCTGGCGATCATATAGCTTTACGTTTGAGAAGGTCTACCTTCGTCCTGAGAACGGTAGACCTTGGCGTGAGCAAAGGATAGCCTTGGAGATGGCGAACGGCAAGGCTGGATAGTAGGCTGGCTACATCTTCGTCGCAATAAACTTATTACCTTACCCCTTATACTACGATGATCAAGCGAATTTACCTCCTAGCTCTAGGGGCGCTATTAGCACTTGAGCCCGCAGGAGCCATGCACATTATGGAGGGCTTCCTCCCGATGAAGTGGTGTCTTATCTGGTACGCTCTCTCGCTACCCTTTATTCTTTACAGCTACCGCTTCGTAGCTCGGCTCGTGAAGGAGTCGGCGAAGATGAAGAGCGCCTTTGCCCTCTCGGCAGCCTATGTCTTCATCCTCTCAGCGCTCAAGATGCCTTCGGTGGCAGGGAGTAGCTCCCACCTGACGGGGACGACGCTCGGTACGCTCGCCCTAGGCCCGCTCTCGATGCCTTTAGTTGGGGTCGTCGTCCTGCTCTTCCAAGCTCTCCTTCTAGCCCACGGCGGGATCAGCACACTCGGAGCTAATACTTTTTCGCTGGCGATCGCTGGGCCCTTCATCGCCTATGGTCTTTATCGCCTACTGAGCTACCTGCGTCTACCTCAGGGGCTGGTGATCTTTCTCGCGACGTTCGTTGGCTCAATGTCGACCTATGTGGTGACTTCCGTTCAGCTGGCTGTGGTCTACCCCGATGCAGTGACGGGGGTGATGGGAGCAGCGTGGAAGTTCTTGGGGATCTTCGCTGTGACTCAGGTGCCCCTATCTATCTTGGAAGGGATCCTGACGGCATTTACTCTTGGTCTTTTACAGAAGAGTCAGATGCCGACACGAGCCCTTGTTCTCGATCCTACGCCCAGCGAAAAGAAGCATAACCGCTGGATCAGCTGGAGCTTTGGCTTACTGGCTCTCGGGGCATTGGCCCTCCCTATCCTAGCAGGATATGTAGATATCGGGGCTGGGACGGATGACCAAGCGGGTGAAATGATCGGCCAATTGACACCAGGCTTTACTCCAACTCCCGTCTGGGAGAGCTTTGAGCCATCGGAAGCCTTAGAGCCTATTCTCTTTGCCGTACAGGTCGCTCTCGGTATAGCCCTCTTTGCCTGGGGATATTACTTGCTTCGCCGGAAGTTCTCCCCTACCAAGTCGACGAAGAAGCACGGTTAGTCATGTCAGTAGAACGAACGTTCACGATGACCCTCCAACGGGAGCAGATCTGTCTCGGTCTATGCTTCCTGCTTCTTGTGACGGCTCTCTGGCTCTCATCACCAGCCTTACTGCTGGCGATCGCAGTGGGAGAGTACCTGCTCCTCTATGCTCGGAGGGGAGGAGAGCGGATGGCGCTCACGAGACGCTTATTTGTCTTGGGGCTCTTCCTTTTATGTTCGCTCCTCCCGATAGCCTTCGGTCAGGGCACTACGAGTAGCGAACTCCTGCTAGACCTAGGAGGCTGGGGACTGACAGCCCAAGGGATGAAGACCGCTCTACAAGCCTTTCTGCGGTGCTACGCCTCCATTGGAGCGATGATGCTTCTTCTTTCATTCGTTCCCATCTATCGTCTGTATGCGGTCTTGCGTAGCTTGGGTGTCCCGAAGCTCTTTGTCGAGCTGATCGAGCTAACCTATCGCTACATCTTTATGCTAGAGGAGACGGCAGGACAGATCCGCCTTGCTCAGACGAGCCGTTTAGGTTACCTCGGAGGACTGAAGACGAAGCTACAGCACTTCGCTATGCTTCTGGCTCGTACCTTTATCCTTAGTCAGACCGAGGCCGATCGTCTCTACCTCGGACTTGTATCTCGGGGATATGAAGAGGAGGCTGTCGGAGCTCCTTCGGTGGCACCCTCGGGGCAGTCGATCCTGACACTCGATAGCATTAGCTTTGGCTATACAAGCGAGAAGACGATCCTACAGGATCTCTCCCTCACGATTTCTTCGGGAGAGCGTATTGCCCTCATCGGACATAATGGTGCTGGGAAGTCAAGCCTCTTCCTACTTCTGGCGGGACTACAGGAGAGCTGGCAGGGGACACTCTCGCTACATGGAGAAGCCGTACAGCCCAGCGATCGGGTGCATCTGCGTAAGCATATCGCTCTCGTCCTGCAGAATTCTAACTACCAGCTCTTCACTCCATCTGTCGAAGAGGAGATCTCTTTTGGACTGAAGAACCTCGGCCTCGAGGGAGAGGCTCTCCATCAGCGCCTTGAAGCTATCTTGGATGCCTATGAGCTACAGCCCCTTCGGCATACACCACCACACCAGCTTAGCGAGGGACAGAAGAAATGGGTAGCGCTAGCGTCTATCTTGGCTATGGAGCCCGAAGTTCTTTTGCTCGACGAACCTACGGCCGCACTAGACCAGCGCTATACGCGCCGTATCATGGAGCTCCTCTCTGAGCTACATAAGTCAGGCAAGACGATCATCCTCTCTACGCACGATATGGAGCTAGCTAGTCAGTTCGCTGACCGGATCCTACTCCTTGAGGAGGGGAGACTGACAGCTGATCGCCTAGCCGAACACTTCTGGGATGATCGCTCGCTCCTTGATCGGGCTGAGCTTAGCCAGCCTCATCATAGGAAGAGATCTAGAGGAGTGATGGTCGAGTCTACTGCTTCTCGGAGGTATCATTTACCACTCTTCCTTTCAGCAGATCTGCTTCCTGTCCTTTTCATCGGTGGTGGTAGAGGGGTATGGCGTAAGGCTCAGGGATTGATCGAGCGCCAAATTCCCTTCACCGTCCTAGCTGATTCCCTTTGTCCTCAGCTGGAAGAAGCTCATCGGGTAGGGAGCTTCACATGGATCGAGGGGCGCTATTCAGGAAAGGAAGATATCTCTGCCTACCGGATCATCGTCTGTGGGATCAGTGATGAGCTAGCCGAACGAGCCTTTGCCCATAGCTGGCGAGAGGCAGGCTATCTCTATTCCCTCCTGAGCGATCCAGATGCGGGGAACATTCAGTTTGGCGCTACTTCACATCAGGCTGGTATTACGCTCTCGGTACATAGTGACTATCGCTTGCCCGAGGTAGCCGTCGCTCTGCGTGACCATTGGCTAGGTGAGCTGACACCCGTAGCAGAGCAGGAGCTACGGTCTCTGGCTCAGCTGCGCAAGGCGTATCTGAGTGCGACGACTCCAGAGGAGAAGCTGGAGCGACACGAGGCTTATCAACAGCAGAAGGAACTTATTCTACAAGCTATGATCCAATGATCGGACTCATAAGTATCAATCATAAGACGGCCTCTCTCTCGCGTCGAGAGCTCTTTGCCTTGACGAGCGAAGAGGCTACGGCACTCGTTCGTCTCTGGAAAGAGGAAGAGGGAGTAGCCGGAGCCATGGTCCTCTCGACCTGTAACCGACTAGAGATTTATTACGATAGCTCGGAGAAGATCACCCGAGAGCTAGAGTCTCGCCTGCTAGAGAGCCTCTATCGCTTCAAGCAAGTACGGCATCGAGGGGACGAATCGATATTTGTTACAGCCCGCCACGAGGAGGCTGTGCTTCACCTTTTCCGGCTGGCTTCGGGACTGGAGTCCATGGTTCTCGGAGAAACGCAGATACTTGGGCAAATCAAAGAGGCTTATCGACAGGCGACAGCGGCAGGCCAAACGACCTCCGTCCTCTCACGTCTCTGCCACCGAACCTTTGAGACAGCGAAGCGAGTGAGGTCTGAATATCTCCTTTCGGCTACGCCTATTTCGGCTGGGGCGGCTGCCGTCGATCTCCTCTACGAGCACCTTCCCGACTTCCTCGATAGGCGAGTCCTGATCCTAGGAGCAGGGCAGATGGCCGAGGTCATTACCGATCGTTTGAGAGAGCTAGAGCATCCTGCCTTCGGACTCTATAATCGGACGAAGTCACGTGCTGAGTCTTTCGCCACGAAGCACGGCATCACGTCAGTCTACTCAGAGGATCAGCTTCCCGAGGCGCTAGCGTCGCATGACATTACCTTCGTCGCTACCTCTTCTCTCAGCCCTATTGTCACACAGGAGGTCTTACCTCATGAGCCACGAGCGCAGGTCTTCTTTGACTTAGCCGTACCACGTAATGTCGATCCCGCCCTAGAGGAGTACCATCATCTACACCTCTTTACGATCGATGACCTACGGCGTAAGGGGGGACAGCTCTTGCATCCACAGGATCAGAGGGCTCTAGCTAGCTATCTAGAGTCGATGGTCTCGGACTTCATCCAGTGGTGTGAGGCTGCCGAGGTACGTGAGGTCATCGGCTTGATCCAGCAGGTCTCTCAGCAGATACTTCATAAGGAGCTTAGCCATCTGCCTAGCACGCTTGGCGAAGAGACTAAGGCTCTCATCGAACAATGGGATGAGCATCTCCGGATCACCTATACCACAGCGATCGTTGCGGCTCTACGAGAGCTCAGCGAACAGTCATCGACGAGTAAGTATAGCGAAGCCCTTCGTCTACTTTTCACCCACATTCATCAGACTTTACCCCCACTATGACCTCTCCTCGCACCTTCATTCTCGGATCTCGAGGTAGTCAGTTAGCGCTCCGTCAGAGTCATCTCGTGAGGGAAGCCCTCCTCCGTCACTTCCCTAAGCTAGCTGTCGAGATCCAGATCATTAAGACTAAGGGGGACCACCTACAGCAGCTTGCTCTCGATGCCTCGGGGGATAAGGGACTTTTCACTGGGGAGCTGGAGCGGGCACTCCATAGGGGAGAGATCGACTTCGCAGTGCATAGTCTTAAGGATCTACCTGTCGTACCAGCTCCGGGGACTAAACTCGGGGCTATCCTCCCTAGAGCTGTGACGCATGATACCTTAATCGGCTCGGTTAGACTGGAGGATCTCCCAGAGGGAGCCCTCGTCGGTACATCAAGCAGACGCCGTGCTCTGCAGCTAGCACTGCACTTCCCTCATCTCAGGACGGCTCCCATTCGAGGAAATGTGGAGACACGTATCGAGAAGGTACGTCAAGGTCTCTTCGATGCAACGCTACTCGCTGAGGCTGGACTGGTTCGCTTAGGGCTGACGACCGAGCGCTATGCTGTGAGCGAAGAGCTACTAGTGCCTGCTCCAGGGCAGGCTGCTATCGCTGTCCAGCTACGTGAAGATGATCACGAACTAGCCGATTTACTCACGGCTATTCATTGCTCCAAGACGGCCTACGAAGTCCATCTTGAGCGATCTTTACTACAGCTTCTCGGTGGAGGATGTGCACTTCCCCTCGGAGCGCATGCCCTCCTCTCGGGTGAAGAGGTAGAGCTTCGGATCTTCCTGGCTAATGCTGATGGATCGAAGCACTATCGGGATACACTCCACTTCAAGCAGTCCGAGACAGAAAGCATGCTCAATAAGCTTGTTCCCCAACTCCAATCTCTCGTCCGATGAATACCGTTTATCTCGTCGGAGCAGGCCCTGGCGATCCCAAACTATTGACTCGTCGGGCGCACGAACTATTGCTCTCTGCTGACCAAGTCGTTTATGATGCGCTGGTTTCTCCGGCGATTCTTGCGCTTATCCCTCCCCAAGTGGACCGTATCCATGTAGGTAAGCGGGCTGGAGCCCATAGCTTGGGGCAAGAAGAGATCAATGCGCTACTTGTACAACTAGGGCAAACGGGTAAGGGAAGGCGTATCGTCCGACTGAAAGGAGGGGACCCTTTCGTCTTTGGTCGTGGGGGTGAGGAGATGCTAGCCCTTAGGCAGGCGGGTATTCCCTATGAGGTTGTCCCTGGCATTACAGCAGGGATAGCTGCCCCAGCGTACTTCGATATTCCCATCACACACCGAGGGTTGAGTCAGAGCTTCACTTGCCTTACGGCCTATACCGAGGACGAAGGCTTACCCGATCTAGACTGGTCGAGCTTAGCGAAGCTCGGCGGGACGCTCGTCTTCTATATGGGTGTTCGGCAGGTAGCTAAGATTAGTGCTGCTCTGATAGGTGCAGGAGCTAGGGTAGAGCTACCTGCAGCGCTCGTTAGCCGAGGGACTACGCCTTACGAAGTACTTGAACAACGTACGCTGGGCGAGTTCGCTCGCACGGATGAAGATTTCTCTTCGCTAGCTCCAGCGCTCTTCGTCGTGGGGGAAGTGCTCCAGCTAAGTGAGGGGAGGACTGCACGTCCGCTTTTAGGGAAGAAGATCCTTGTCACCCGAGCCCGCCACCAAGCCTCTTCCCTTCGTGAAGGTCTTGAGGCGCTAGGAGCGGAGGCTGTCCTCCTACCGACCATCGAACTGTCGGCTTTGCCCGTCGATTCGGACTTGTTAGCTCAGGCTGTCATGGAGCATCGCTGGATCATCTTCACCTCACCGAATGCCGTTGAGTACTTCTTCCGTCTGCTCTTCGAGGCTGGGATGGATAGTCGCTCCCTCGGGCATACACGACTTGCGGTGCTGGGACCGATGACGTCCCGCTCCTTGGAGGCCTATGGTCTTCGGGCAGACTTCCAGCCCTCGGTTTATAATGCTGAGGTCTTCGCCCGAGAGTTCCTAGCGCTCTATGGAGAGGAAGCACAAGGAGAAGGCATCCTCTTGCCTTGCTCTGCTCTAGCGCAGGATACCTTGCCCAAGGCACTAGCAGAGGCTGGCCTAAGCTATACTAGGCTACCGCTCTATGCCAATCGTGCCATCGAGTATACGGAGGCTGAGCTACAAGCTGCCTTCGCAGGTGCTCACTGGCTGACGGCCTGCTCTTCGTCAGCAATTCATCATTTAGTTGAGCTCCTCCAGGCCTATAGTCAGGAGCAGTTACTTCAAGGTCTAGATATAGCAGTCTTAGGCGAACAAACAGCTTCGGCAGCCCGAAGTCACGGCCTAGAGGTAAGGCTCATCGCTCCAGAAGCGGCCATCCCTAGCCTGATCCAGGCTCTCGTGGAGGAGAGCTAGCGACGATCTGAGTGCCCTTGCTCATCCTTGAGCTAGGGTAATATCAGCCCAAGTACGCCGTGGGGTAGGAGGATAGACTCATCCTCTTGCCCCATATTGCTTTGTAGCCCGAGCTCTTCCCTTGAGGAAGGTAGAGGGTACTTGGGAGAGAGGTAGAGCTTAGGTGGAGCAATGGTATAGCTCTGCGAGACGAAAGGTAGACCTCTTCGCACAGTGCCCAAGGCATCTGCTCTCTCTTGGTGGGATAGAAGTTAGACGCCCCGTCTTCCTTCTTAGGAAGACGGGGCGCCTTGTATCGAGAGCTGGCTAGGCTAAGCTAGCGAGTAGACTCTTTAGTTCTTGATGTTAGGTAGCTCAAGGCCGTAGCCCTTCTTCTTGTCTACTGCCTTGAGGAAGGTACTTAGCAGGAAGGCTACTACACCGAAGCTAGCGAAGACGAGCATCGCCAGCGTATAGTCCTTAGTTTGTCCAGCAGGGACATCCTTATTGACGCTGTCGAGGATAGCCCCGATGATGATGGGGACGGTCATCAGTCCGATATTCTGAATCCAGAAGATCGCCGAGTAAGCCGAACCTAAGACCTTATTATCAATGAGCTTGGGGACAGAAGGCCAAAGCGTAGCAGGCACGAGAGAGAAGGAGATCCCTAACAGAATGATAGCTCCGACGGCTACAAACGTGCTACTGGTGCTACCCGAGACGAAGGGGTACAGGGCAAAGACCAGATGACATACGATCATCAAGATCGAACCTAAGATAAGCATCGTAGCACCCTTACCCTTCTTATCCAAGTAGAATCCGAGGAATGGAGTTACGATCATCGCTCCGATAGGGAAGTAGCTAAAGATGTCTGCAGCTTCCTTGAGGTCGAAGCCAACCTTATAGTGTAGCATCTCCGTGGCGAACTTCTGGAAGGGGAAGATCGCTGAGTAGTAGAGGACACAGAGGAGGGCTACTACCCAGAAGGCAAAGCTTCCGAAAACCTTGCCGAGGTCTGAGAACTTGAAGGGCTCTTCCTCTTCTTCGTCTTCGGCGCCGATTTCGCTATCGAGCTTCTTATCCATGAACCAGTAAGCTATGTAGAGGATAAGGCCAATGCAGAGGAGTAGGGCGACGAAGATGACTGGAGCTTGGACCGTCTCAAACTTTTCTGAGAGCCAAGGTGAGAGGCGGAAGATGACAAAGACGCCGAAACGAGCTAGAGCCATCTCAATCCCCATCGCTAGAGCCATTTCTTTCCCCTTAAACCACTTGACGATAGCACGCGAGACGGTCACACCTGCCATCTCCGTACCACAGCCGAAGAGCATGAATCCGAGGCAGGCACAGAGAGCCGTAGGTGGGAGATTCCAGCCAAAGGTGTTGTGGATGACCCCCGTGAAGCTACTGATCGCATCGAAGCCAGGCCCACCATTGCGGAAGGTTGTGCTGAGTGCATAGACCTTGATGAGTGCTCCGATGACCATCAGACTCCCGGAGAGGAGGGCGGTGAAGCGAACCCCCATCTTGTCGAGGATGATCCCTGCGAGGATGAGGAAGCCTACAAAGACATTGAGGAAGAACTCACTTCCTCCGTAAAGCCCGAAGATCGTCGAGTCCCATCCTAGCTCTGTCTCGACGAGAGTCTTGACCGGAGAGAGGACGTCGACGAACATGTAGGCGAAGAACATCGTTAGCGCAATGAGGGTAAGTGCGCCCCATCGAGCTAGGGGCTTATCTCGTAGCGATTGCCCCGCTTGTACGGTTACTTGTTCCATTGTGTATGATTATTAGGAGTTGATATACTGGAGAAGATCGGCGATGAGGAAGTTACTTCCACCGACGAAGATGGCATCTCCTGGCTTAGCCTGTCTCTTGGCCTCCTTAAGGGCTGTGGGGAGGTCGGCGTAGGCTACGCCTTCCAGCCCGAAAGGCTGAGCTAACGTCTGGAGATGCTCTGCCTCCAGCGCACGTGGCACAGAGGCTGCCGTGAAGTAATAGGTAGCCTCCCGAGGAAGTAGGGCTAGGACTCCTGAGACATCCTTATCATTGACCATACCGAAGACGATATGTAAGGGACGCTCTAGGCTCAGGAGCTGATCGACGACGTAGCGGATCCCGTCCTCATTATGCCCCGTGTCGCAGATGAGTAGTGGATCCTTTGAAAGGATTTCCCAGCGACCACGTAGCCCCGTAGCCCGGACGACATCACGTAACCCAGCCTCTAAAGACTCGTCAGAGATAGTCACACCTTGCTGTCGAAGCATGGTCACTGCGGTTAGGATGGTCGGGAGATTATAGCGCTGGACGATACCTCCCAGAGCAAAGAAGAGCTCCTTGGGGAAGGTATCTCTACCATGATCGAGAGAGAAGACTTGTCCTCCTTGGCTAGATCGGACAGAGGAGAAGGTGATTTCCTCCTGTGCCCAGATGAGCGGAGCTCCCACTTCTTTAGCACGTCGGTAGAAGACCTCTCTTACTTCGTCTTCGTCTGCTCGACCGATGATCGTGGGTATATCGGGCTTGATGATACCTGCCTTCTCAGAAGCTATCTGGGGAAGGGTATCACCGAGGTACTGTGTGTGATCCTTACTAATACCTGTGATGATGCTTAGGTCAGGCGTGATGATGTTCGTGCTATCGAGTCGTCCCCCCATACCTACCTCGATGATGGCATAATCTACCTTGCTGTGACGAAAGTAGACGAATGCCATCATCGTCGTCAGCTCAAAGAAAGAGGGGTGAAGCTCTTCGACTAGGGGACGAACTTCATCGACAAATGAACAGACAAAGCTCTCGTCGATAGGAATACCATCTACGCGAATCCGCTCTCGGAAGTCGATTAGATGCGGGGAGGTAAAGAGTCCTACCCGATAGCCTGACGCTTGAAGTATCGATGCTAGGCTGTGTGAAGTCGAGCCCTTGCCGTTCGTCCCTGCTACGTGGATTGTCCGATAGCTCTGATGTGGGTAATCGTAGTGGCTATCCAGCTGGATGATCGTGTCTAGCCCTGGCTTATAAGCACTAGCACCTACCTGCTGAAAGGCGGGAGTAGCAGCGTAGAGGTACTCGACTGCTTCCTGGTAAGTCATCAAGGGATATGGAGGGAGAATCAGGGGAGTAGCTCGGGGCGGAGCATGATCGTCTGTTCACGGTCTGGACCGACAGAGACGATAGCGATAGGCACACCGATCTCCTGCTCAATGAATGCGATATAGTCCCGAAGTTCTTGGGGGAATTCTTCTGTAGAGATCAACTTACTGGTGTCGCACTGCCAGCCTTTCAGCTCGGTATAGACTGGGTGAACGGACTCATTGAGCTCATAGGGGAAGCTCTTCGTCTGCTCTCCGTTGACTTCGTAGGCTGTGCAAATGCGGATAGACTCAAAGGTATCGAGGACATCACTCTTCATCATGATGAGGCGAGTCACTCCGTTTAGCATCACGGTGTAGCGTAGTGCAACGAGGTCAAGCCAGCCACAGCGACGGCGACGACCGGTCACTGACCCAAATTCGTGACCTAGAGAGCAGAGCTTCTCCCCAGTCTCGTCGAAGAGCTCAGTAGGGAAAGGCCCGGCTCCGACACGAGTGCAGTAGGCCTTAAATATACCATACACCTCCCCGATGCTACGGGGAGCTACTCCTAGCCCGGTGCAACAGCCTGCAGAGATTGTATTACTCGAAGTCACAAACGGGTAAGAGCCGAAATCAATATCTAGCAGTGAGCCTTGAGCTCCCTCTGCTAGCACACGACGATCAGTACGTAGGGCGTCATTGATGTAGGCCTCGCTGTCTACGAAGGTGAACTCCTTGAGATACTCGATGCCTGCGAACCATTCCTTCTCTAGCTCCTCTAGTCCGGTCACAGGATAGTTATAGGCCTGGAGAAGCGTAAGGTGTCGCTGCTTAGCCTGCTCGTACTTCGCTAGGAAGTTATGCTCAATATCTCCGATACGTAGACCTGTACGGCTGACTTTGTCCGTGTATGTCGGACCAATGCCCTTGCCCGTCGTACCTACCTTAGCATCTCCCTTGGCGGCTTCCTGAGCTGCGTCGATGAAGCGGTGTGTGGGGAGGATGAGGTGGGCCTTGCGTGAGAGGACGAGACGCTTACGAAGGTCGTGACCGCTCTTGGAGAGCGAGAGCGCTTCGTCTGCAAAAAGAATGGGATCAAGTACGACCCCATTGCCGATGACGTTGACCTTATCACCCTGAAAGATCCCTGAGGGGATGGAGCGAAGGATATACTTGGCTCCTTCGAACTCGAGTGTGTGCCCAGCATTAGGCCCACCCTGGAAGCGAGCGATAAGATCATACGAGGGGGTTAAGACATCTACGATCTTACCCTTTCCTTCATCGCCCCATTGGAGACCCAGGAGCACGTCGACGTGTTGCATATGTTTTATAGGTGTACTGTTTGTGTCGTATCTGAGGGCATGCTCGCTGTATCAAGGTAAACCTTGAGTGAGCTTGCTCTACAAATATACTCTTTTCCGAGCAGTATAGGACTACCTATCTGCTATCAAAAATATGTATTTGAGCTACTAGAGGAAGTCCTTAGAGAGAATTAGCCTACTCCAGGCGATAGCTATGGCAGGACTCGAGGCGGAAGCGAGGCCTGTTGGGATGGAAAGCAGGGTAAGTCGTCGTGGGGCGTAGCTCATTCCTTCGCCATAAGATCCCAGCGGTACTGATGGCATGGAGGAGGGGGCTATCGAAGGTCTTAAATAGGTTGTCTTCGATGAGGATGCTCCCCAAGGCTCCTCCGTAGAAGGGCGTCTGCTGCTTCCACAGCTGAGGGATCACGGGGTGAATGCTGATGGCTGCTGTCGTAAACTGGAAGAGACTCGTCAGTATGTCCTCGAAAGTATTCCGTCGGATAGTCACTCGTCTTGTCTGACCTGATTCATACCAGCCATTATTATCTGTGCTAAAGAGGATAGCCGAACCACTTATGTGCTCGAAGCGGTTGCCTTCGACTAAGACCGGACGAGGAGTATTGATCAGGATCCCACGAGCACGATTGTTACGGATCGTATTGTGGCTGAAGATAACCTCGGGCGTGCGGCTGAGATTCTCTATGCTTATGCCTAAGTCCAAAGGCAGTTCGTCGGGGAGAGCTCTATCGAGCTGGATGAAGAAGCGCTTCATCCCTAGTCCATCGTTACCGTCTAGGGGGGAGATCTCGGTGATGTAGTAGCGCTCTCCTAAGCGCTCAATGGTCGCCGAAGTCACTAGCTGAATGCTATCCCCTCGCTCTCCCCAAGGGAAACCCCAGGCCTGCGGGTGCATATACTCGGTTATAAGCCCGTGCGAACCACGGCGTCCCTGGATGCGAAGGTAGACGCCGTGGACATTTAGGGCATCGTCCATCATTTGTTCGAAGAGGCAATCCTTCACAATGATCTTCCCTGCGCAGCCAGAGAAGTGGGTAGCGTCGGCCTGAGTCGAGAAGTAGCGTGGATCATCGGGTGACTTAGGGCACACATCGAAGTGTGTGAGCGTCAGATCACGACTTCCTTGGGCTAATAGCCCCATACCTTCGGCGAAGCGGACTTGTATCTTCGTCAGACGAATATCCTGTGAGCGGTCGACGAAGCAAGCGGGATTCGGGCGCTCCTCCGTACGTAGTGCCATGATTTGGCCAGCCTGCAGTCGGGGGTGGTGCCAGTCGGGGGCGAGGAACGTCGTGCTATCGAGTGCCTGAATACGTCGGTTGGGGAAGATGATGTCCGAGCTTCGGTAGACGATACGCTTACTCTCTGGCTCGAAAAGGATACCCGAGGAGGGGCGTAGACGCCAGTTCTTCCCCAGTGACTCGAGTACGCTATCGGTACGTACGTGACACCTTACCCACGGCTCGGTGCGGAAGGTCGTCCCTTGAAGGCTATCGGTGCTGAGGATGCGCACCTGAGTAATCATCGGATTGGGATAGTCGATCGTCAAGCCCTGCACCTCTACATCGGAGCAAGCCTCGAGGGCTAGGGGAAGCATCCTCTCGTCGAAGAGCAGGAGACTTCCTTGTCCATCGAGACGGAGGTGCTTCCATCCCTTGAGGTAGATCCCTATGACTCGGGGGGAAGCCTGCTGGTCATGGTTGGAGATGTAGCAGGAGAGCTGACTTGCGCCGTCTCTTAGGAAGTGATAAGTGCCTGCTGTCAGACGGAGTGTGATGGTGTCACCATCCTGTACCTCAGCCTGGATGCTGGCTAGGGCCTGCCGAAAGGCGGGGGAAGCATTCTGTGTCGGGTGAGGACGTACACCATAGTGGGCAAGATCGAAGGTGCGCTGGCGAGCACAGAGCGGGAGTGCTACTAGGACAAGGACGAGACTGATGAGGAGTAGCCTCGTGTATCGTGTCTGAGAGAGCATAGGGCGAGGTAGGAGAGTAGGAGATGAACTCGTATGTGCGTGAAGGCTCGTCAGTAGCCGGGGAAAGCAAGAGCGGGGGAAAGGTATAGCTTCGGATGAGGAGAGCTTTACCTTGCTTCTAGTAAAGGTAGAGCTTCGTCCCAGCCAAGATAGAGCTTCGTCAAGGAGAAACCTGCTTGCTTGGGGAGCGAATGAGTAGGATGGATTTCGTCTGGCTCTTTTGCCTCCTTCGAGATGACTTGTGGAAGAGCTAAGGACGAGACCATAGAAACAGCGAAGAGGTACTACTGAGCCCCTAGAAGGGTGGATCGTAGTACCTCTCGAGGATCGTCTGTGATGATGTGACGTGAAGGTGCTAAGTGGGCGGAGGGATAGCCCTACGGGGTTAGTCATCGGGGAGAATCATCTTGACCAAGACAATCTTCGTCTTGGTAGAGCGGAGGATCTCGAAGCGAATGCCTTCGATCTCCAGCTCTTGCCCCTGCGATGGGATACTGGGATGATGAGCTAAGATGAAGCCAGCGATGGTCATGAAGTCTTCATCCTCGGGTAGTGAGAGCGAGAACTGCTCGTTGATATCGTCGATCTCCATACGCCCACTCAGGATGAAGGTACGCTCATCGACCTGCTTGGCTACACGGCGCTGGCGGTCATGCTCATCCTGAATGTCCCCGAAGAGCTCCTCGACGATGTCCTCGAGTGTCACCATGCCGGCCGTACCTCCTAGCTCGTCGATGACGATGGCGATACTCTTCTTCTTCTGCATTAGCTGAGCCATGAGCGTCTGGGCAGGCATACTCTCGGGGACGAAGAGCCCTGGGACGATGCGGGCCTGCCAATTCTCCCCGCGAAACATCTCGCTGGAGTGGATATAGCCGATCACTTCGTCGATATTCTCACGATAGACGATGAGCTTCGATAGACCTGAGCGGATGAAGAGGCCTTCGAGATGCTCCAGAGAGGACGCCTCGCTGGCTCCGACGATCTCATTGCGAGGGATCATACAGTCACGTACCTGGAGGTCGGAGAAGGAGATCGCATTCTGGATGATCTTGACCTCCGTCTCGATACCTGAGGCTTGTCCATCATCCGAGCTATGGGTCAGGTAATATTCCAAGTCTAGTGAGGAGAGCGCAGGTCGGATGGCGACGCTTGAAGTACGTTGGCCTGCGATGAATAGGACGGCGCGAGTGATCAGTCCGATAATCCAAACGAAAGGATAGAGCAGGACGTAGATGATGATAAGTAGTCCCGCAAAGAAGGACATCGTCCGATTGGGGTTCGCCCGAAACGTAACTTTAGGGATGAATTCCCCAGCGAAGAGGATGAGTAGGGTACTCAACACCGACTGCGTCAGTAGGATCAGCGTGTCGCTATCGCCGAAGAGCTGACGGAGATAAGGCTCCATAAGCTGGGCGGTCAGCAGACCATAGATGACGAGAGCGACATTGTTCCCCAGTAGCATCGTCGTGATAAAGCGGTCGGGACGAGCGTAGAAGATACCCAAGATGCTTGCCGAGAGTCCACCACGACTACGGTCAAGCTCGAGACGGAGCTTGTCCGAAGAGAGGAAGGCGATCTCCATTCCGGAGAAAAAGGCCGACGCTAGTAGCGTCAAAAGGAGATAGAGGTAGATCATACCAGAGGTGGGAGGGGAGTCTAACGCTTCGTAGACCCAGGAGCACGGCGCAGGCTGTCGGCAGTAGCGGTGACCTGCGTCGTGGAGGAGGTAGGGGCTGATGAGGAAGAGGCTAAAGTCCCTTGGCCGATCGGTTTCTCTTCGAACTCAAAGGTGCCCTTGTTATCATAGATCTCGTACCAACTTAGGTCATCCTTCGCATTGAAGTGAGAGCCACGGAGCTCTCTCCCCTGGACGAGGAAGTTCGTCGTGTCGTTGGAGTAGAGTCGACGTTCGTCACGGAGCCAGAAGAGCCGGCGTGTCGTGAGACGCTGCCCTTGCGGACCTTGGACGATGACGTGGCCGATGAGCTCCCACTCTTCGTGCTGGGGGCGACGTATGGCGGAGTCAGCCTTGATGAAGACCTGGCTCTGGGTCGTGTCGTAGGGACGTAAGAGCAGTCCTTTAGGGAAGACCCATTCATTGCGATCCGATCGCTCGTAGACGAGTAGCTCAGGAGCCGTCATACGATAGCGTATGAGTCCGGAGTCAGAGATGAGCGTATTGAGGGATAGCGTACGTACGCTGTAGAGCGAGTCAGGATTGACCTGAAGGTTCTGTATCTCTACCTTCTTCTTCGAGCAGGCCGAGAGGATGCAAAGCCCTACGACGAGTACACCGATCCTCTCAGGGGTACAACGAAAAGCCCTCCGTAACCTAGCACCAAGGGCTAGGCTACGGAGGACTTCACTGCGCTTAGAGAGCGCTCTGTCAGACGGTAGGTCAGACATAGGAGGCTGTCGATGACGACTAAGGGATGGTTACCGATTCACCACCGAAGCTTAGCGTAGCACCACTCTTAACGGTTGGGTGCATGAAGATATCCTGCTTCGAAGGCAATAGGCGAGAGTAAGAAGCGATGAGGCGGTTAGCCTGTCCTGCCACCGAGGGATCTACACTCGCTGCATGGCGGAGCTTGTTGATCACGAGGTAGTAGTAGCAGCGCTGCTTGACCTTGTCATCGGGGTAGTAGCGTGAAGCATTACCAGCAGAAGACTCGGCTAGATAGAGGAGGACCTTACCCGAACGAGGATTTTCCGCAAGGATCTTATTCGCATAGCTATAAGCTGCGCTACCGTTACCCTGTACACGTGCGATCTGGAAGAGAGCTTCGTAGCACTTCAGACGATCGGAGGAGTTCTTAGCAAGCTCGATGGCCTTGGTGAGGAACTCTGTCGCTTCGGAATACTTCTTCTCACGGATTGCATCACCAGCGATACCCATAGCCGCCGTTACCGAAGGCTCGATATCGAAGAGATAGCGCCCTGCACGAGATGCAGCCGTGCTGTTGCAGTCAGCACGCTCGAAGAGTGCTAGAGCAGTCTGTAGGAACGCCTTGTCGGTCTTATGCTCATCAATCTTAGCGTTCGTGTAGATCTTCTCTAGGATGTCGCACCCTGCGAGACCGCTCTGCGCAAATTCGGTATCCATCTGGAGCTTGTAGGTGTCGAGTGCCTTACGTTGCTCCTCATTATCTCCTGCCGCAGCGATGAGAGCATCTGCATGCTCTGCAGCCTGGAGGTAGTCCTGGATATACTGCTCTACCTTCGTCTTATCCTTGGATGCGATAAGTCTTGAGCTGAAGGCATAGAAGTAGAGGATCTGGATAGGCGTTTCCTCCTTGTAGCGCTCGATGATGGGCTTCGTCCACTGGTAGACCTGCGTGAAGTCAGCAGCTTCACCAGCGATACGGCGGTAGTCTTCGATCTTGTCTACGATGATCTGGGCAGCGCCTACCTTAACATCATCTCCGAAGTAGGTGATACGATCATCATAGAGCTTGAGGAGGCTATTGAGGAGCTTTGTCTTCTCTGCGGGATTCTTTGTTTGAGAGATCTTCCAGTTCAGAATGCGAGCTCCGATGATATAGATATTCTTAGATGCTGCGGGGCATTCGTTGTATGCACGCTGCCAGTGTTCGTAGGCATCGGCATAGTTCTCTGTCTTACCGAAGCTCGTTAGGAGGCTAATGCTTCTACGGCAACGGATGCTGTCCTCTCCTGAGCCAAAAGGAGTCCCTGAGGCTCTACCCGTCTGGGCATAAGCTGCTGTCGAGAGGAAGCCGAGAGCAGCGATCAGGATCATTCTGTTCAGTTTCATTGTCTCTTGTCTTTAATAGATATAGATGGATGAGCTTGTCTGTGTCTCTTTAGTTCGCCGAGGAGGCTAATTGATGCGTGCCTTGCGGAACCAGTTCTCATTGAAGAGTACGCCAATGGTGATGCCGATGCTATGCTCGCGCACCATCCCCGATACTTGGGGGCGTAGATACTTATAGTCTACCGCGATATTTACAAGTGAGCGACGATCCACGAGTGGAAGCCCCATACCAAACGAGGCCGTCAGTTCATTGTATCCTTGGGCTACTCCCCCTGTCGTAGGGACTAGCATATATGAGTTGGCACCACTGAGCCCAAAGCGATATCGGGTACGTGAGAATAATCCACGTCCTCGGGTATTGGGGATCCACTCTGCACCGATGCCGATGCGGTAGGCGTCTCGTGGTTGAGCACCATCTACGGATAGTGCATTGGCCTTACCCCATTGGGTATAGCTGAAGTCGTAGCCAAAGAGTAATCCCTCGTGATGACGGTAGGTCGTACCAAAGCCGAAGCTTAGAGGTACGTGATGAAGTGTGCTAGAGCTAGTCGTGTCGGAGGAGACGATCGTAGCTTGTCCCGAATTATTCTCCGAGGTGATGAAGCGCTGGAAGGTCTGCTCAGAGCGGAGGTTCATTTCTGGAGTGAAGGTAGCCCCGAAGACGAGCTGTTGTCCTCGTTCCTTATTGAGCGGAAGCTGATACTGGAGACCGAAGTCTGTCTTGAATCCCTTCAAGTGAAGCTCTGTACGTGAATAGGGATTAGCGGCTCCACTTTCTCCCAAGGTCACCTGACGCTGGTGAGTCGTGTAGCCAAAGAGGTAGGAGCCGTTGATCCCTAGGGAGACATTCCCTAGACGTGCCCCTATCCCTAGATAGAGGTCATTAAAGCTCCCTTGGCCACTGTAGGCACGCTGGTAGGTGCCCTGCTGGTTCTCGCCCTCTAGCTTAGCGATATTACCGAAGCGATAGCCTACGGTGGAGAAGGGCGTGATCCCCGCACTTATGGCTAGGTGATGACTCACGGGGAAGAGGATCGTAGCGTAGTCTAGGTTGCCTAGGATGCGACTATCCTTATTCCCTCCTTCGGAGAGGTAAGATCCTCGGAGTGATACCGCCAGATCCATGATGAAGGTCATAGAGTCTACGGCAGTATAAGAGGCTGGGTTCGCTGGATTGACGACTAGCCCATCACGAAGTCCCGAAGTAAGGCCTCCGAGAGCACGTGTCGTAGAGGTCTGTCGGCCGGTAGCACTCCCGTATCCGAAGCGACTATAAGGGCTACGCTCGGCATTCCCTTGTGCCGAGAGCGTGGCATCTACGCTAAGTAGAGCGATAAGTCCTAGAGCTAAGGAGCTAGTGCGATGAAGGATCTTCTTTCGATGTATCATTTGTTGTACTCGAGTATCTTATTGAGTCCATAGAGGACGAGGTCAGGCTCGATGCGGACGTCTGTAGGTAGCTCCTCCTGGATCAGGTGAGCATCTCCTCCTGTGACGAATACCTGAGCGAGTGGATCTCGGGATCGTATGCTGTCGATGTAGCCGAGTAACTCATATATAACGCCTCGGTGCACCCCGATTGATATAGCCTCAGTAGTCGAGGTGCCTACCTCGTGGGATGTCGGCTCCAAGTCGTGAAGTAGCGGTAGACGAGACGTGAAGTGATTGAGAGCCTTGAGACGGGTATAGATCCCAGGGGAGATATTTCCACCAAGGTAGACCCCCTCCGAACTAATTTCTTCAAAGGTGATCGCCGTACCTAGATCGATGACTAGGATGCTCGTCCCCTGGGGGGATAGTCCATAGGCTCCTAAGACTGCGGCTAACCGATCACTCCCGAGGCGAGACCTGTCATAGCGTACCTCTAGGGGTACAGCGATCCCCTCATCCACAGTACATACGGTGTCGAGGTGGTCAGTGAGCAGACGGATGAGAGAGTCGTCCACCTGGGTCACCGAGCTATATATTGCTGCGGTGAGCTGGGGATGGTGTGCTAGTAACTCCTCTGCATCACGGAGGGAGATCTGTGAGAAGGAGTAGTGAGCTACGAGCTTCTCACCTTGCGCGATGGCTACTTTGCAGACCGAGTTGCCTTGGTCAATGATTAAATTCACTTAGCAGTCATATAGTCAATAGTAGCACAAAGTAACGTCTTTTCCGTGGAATATACTAGCTGGAGCCTTTTTAGCTGAGCTAGTGACGTCCCTTGGCTCTCCTGACAGAGCGGGCGATAGGGTTAGTTGAGTAGGCTCTTCCCTGACCCGATGAGCTCCGTCAGGTGGGCTAGTGCTAAATCCTCTGCAGCACGCATCTGCTTCTCGTCTTCTGGAGATTTATCCTTGAGCCCGCAGAGGTGGAGGACGCCATGGATGATCACGCGGTGTAGCTCCTGCTCGAAGGGTACATCTAGCATCTCTGCATTGCTCCGTACGGTGTCGAGGCTAATAAGCATATCTCCTGAGATCACCTCACCCTCACTGTCATCAAAGGTGATGATGTCCGTGTAGTAATCGTGATCGAGGAATGCCTGGTTGGTCTCTAGGATGCGCTCATCGCTGCAGAACTGATAGCATAGCTCGCCTATGCGCTTGTGGTAGCGGGAGGCGGTATCCTCGATCCACTTCTCTAGGATCTTCTCTCGGAGGCGTGGTGCGGTGAGACCTTCGTCGGTATAATAGCTGATAGCCGTTTCCTCGTGGCTATCTCCGTTCTCTTCTGTATACATAAGGTGTAGTGACTACGATAAGGTAGGCTTAGCGCTCGGCTAGGAGGGGCTCCTCGGCGTCCAAGCGACCATGACCTAGGCGGACGATCTCAAAGGGCTCGTCGGTGCAATCTACGATGGTGGATGGTGCTAGAGGTAGCTCTCCTACGTCGAGGATACGAGTGACAGCGTGACCGAATCGCTCGTCGATAAGCTCTGGGTTGGTCAGGTACTCGACCTCTGTGATACCTTCGCTGGGAAGCGAAGAGGTGATGATCGGGTGCCCTAGGTGCTCTGTGAGTAGCTGTCCTAGAGGATGCTGTGCAAGACGAACCCCCACTTCGTGTCGGTGCTTGAAGACCTTCGGGAGCGAGCCAGAGGCTGGTAGGATGAAGGTGTAGTTCGCCTCATGCTCCTTGATGAAGCGGAAGGCACGGTCATTCATCTTGCAGTACTCTGATACCTGACTGAGCGAAGCACAGGCGATCGAGAGCGCTTTCTTCTTGGGGTCAAGATGCTTGATACGGCAGAGCTCTTCGATGGCCTTAGCGTTAAGCGCATCACAGCAGTAGGCATAGCCTGAAGCCGTCGGGTAGATGAAGATCGCCCCAGCCTGAAGCTCATCGACGAGCTGGCCGAGCTGCTTGTAGTCGGGGGGATCTAGATAGACACGTGTGAGCATGGTCGTCTCAGTGAAAAGGGGGACTATTTAGTCTTGCGAAGTCAGCCCTGCTTGGCGAACGACTTCGTAGATCAGGATGCCACCAGCGACTGATACATTGAGCGAACCGATCGCTCCGACCTGCGGGATGCGGACGATCTGATCGGCCTTGCGGAGCACTTCCTGAGAGACCCCGTGATCCTCTGCGCCGAGGACGATCCCGAGGGGTAGGCTGAGCGAGCTCTGCGTATAGAGGTCGTTAGCCTTCTCTGAAGCGGCGACGATACGTACGCCATGATCTTGGAGCATGCTGACTGCAGAGGCGATGGTGCTGACTCGGCAGACTGGGATGCGGTGGAGAGCGCCAGCGGAGGTCTTGACAGCGTCAGCCGTCACAGACACGCTCCCTCGCTCGGGGATGATCAGGGCATCCACACCAGCACACTCGGCTGTACGGGCGATAGCACCGAAGTTGCGTACATCCGTTAGACCATCGAGGAGGACAAAGAAGGGAGACTTCCCTTGCTCGTAGAGTAGTGGGATGAGCGCCTCGAGTGAAGTGTATTCGATCTCACTGATGAAGGCGATGACGCCCTGATGTTGCTTGCGGGTCAAGCGGTTTAGGCGTTCTTCGGGGACGATCTGCACGGGGATGGTGCGTTCACGAGCAAGAGCTGTGATACGGCTGATCTCTTCACTGCGGAGTCCACGCTTAAGGAGAACCTTGTCGATCTCCTTACCTGCCTCGAGAGCCTCAAGCAGGGGGTGCATCCCGAAGATTAAATTATTCTTTCCCATCAATTCTGGTTGGCTGGTCTTATCTCGTTATAAATGAATAAGACAAAGATACGAAAAGCTCCCCACTGCATCAAGGTATCTTGCCTCTGGATTCAGGATGAGATCTTAGGTGAATCTATGACTTATTCTCTTTGTTCTTGGGGTATTTGGGTATCCTCCGTTTGGAATATACGTAATCGCTGGTTTACTATATACCCAACCGTTTCGTCGCAATATACCTAATCTAGGGGTTGGAATATACGTAGCCGAAGGAATACGATCTTGGGGTTGAAAAAGGGGAGATTAAATAGTCGAAGTAGCGAGGTGTAGACGATGTGTGTGGGTCGTCTTGCGCTGCTATTCGACTTTCGTGCTACTTTGCCAAGGACAGAGTAGCTGCTCAAGCCAGTCGATCAGAATAAAGAGAAGAACGCCCGATATGCTTAGTAAGGCGATCCCAGCATACATCCCGAGGTAGTCCAAGCGCATCCACGCATCGGTGATGTAGTAGCCGAGCCCTCGTGTCGTGCCGTAGGTCTCTGTGACGAAGAGCACCGAGATGGCTGTGCCGAGTGCAATGCGTAGAGCGGAGAGCATAGCTGGCAGGGTCGCTGGCAGGAGTAGATGTCGTAGCTCAGCCCTTCGTCCTGCACCTAATGAGCGAAGGAGGGCATGGTGCTCGCTGGAGATCCCTCGGAGGGCATCACGAATGGAGACGATGAGCTGGAAGAGGATGATCAGCACGATCATCACGACCTTCGTCGCTTCCCCCAGACCGGCTAGGAGCATGACGATCGGGAGGAGGGCAAGCTTCGGTATCGGGTAGGAGAAGTAGATGAAGGTAGAGACTACGCGTCCCACCTTCGGGAAGAGGTACATAAGCAGAGCTACCGAGCTAGCTAGTCCCGTCGCCACAAGTACGCCCCAGGCGATACGCCGAAAGCTAGCTAAGGTGTGCCCCAGGAGCTCTGTCCCGTCAAGATGGGTGAGATGCTCGTAGACTTGCCAGGGGGCTGGGAGGACGGGGGAGGAGATGAGTAGGTAGCCTAGGATCCAGACTAGATGTAGCAGGACGGCCCCCCAGAAGAGCTGTAGCAGATGACGACTAAAGCGCTTCATAGGATTGGCGTAGCTGTCCCTCTAGGAAGGATTGGGTCGGTGAGGAGAAGTCGCCCAGTAGGCGAGCGGGGTGTCCTCCGAGGAGAAGAACTCGTGAGCCTAGGGCGGTAGCCTCGGCAGGACTATGGGTAACGCAGATCGTCGGTACGGGATAACGGGACCATAGCTCTAGGAAGAGCTCTCGCGAGCGCTCTGCTGTGACGACATCCAGCGCAGAGAAGGCTTCGTCGAGGAGGAGTAGGTCGGGCTTCATAATGAAGGCACGCGCGAGTGCTACCCGTTGGCGCTGTCCTCCGCTTAGCTCTTGCGGATAGCGATCAAGGAGCTCCCTAAGCCCGAGGGTGTCGAGGATCTCCTGATGAAGCTCTGGCGAGACACTATGCTTGCCGAGCTGGCGAGGTAAGAAGATATTCTCCCGAACACGCTTCCAGGGATAGAGCCCATACTGCTGGGGCACCAAGGCGATCTGATGTGTGCGAGCAGAGAGAGGCTTACCACCGAGGGTAAGCCTCCCTGCTTGGTGTGGGACGATCTCGGCTAAGGCGTGAAGGAGGGTAGACTTACCACACCCCGATGCACCTGTTAGAGCTACGATCTCTTGCCCGATAGAAAAAGAAATACTCAGCAGTACAGGCTTCGTGCCCGTCTGCTGAGTATAACTGACCTGAAGACCCTCTATGACGAGGGCTGAGGATGGGGTAGATGAGCTCACGTCCTGCTCTATGAAGCTAAGGAGGGGCTACTGAGGAAGAGCTACGATGAGCCCTTCTGCGGTGTAGTCTTGAGGAACGAGCTTCTTCTCCTTCATCCAAGATAGGATGGGCTGAAGCGCCTCGGGGGAAGGTGCCGTGACAGGCTGGTAGTCAGGGAGCTGGATCTGCTCTGCCTGCTGCTTCGTGATGCCTAGTAGCTTGCCGAGGGCACCAATCCAAGCTGAGCGGGGATGGCTCTGCATAAAGGAGACGGCCTCATTGTAGCCTGCGACGAAGGCACGTAAATCATTACTTCGCTCAAGGACTTTATTCTGGAAGAGAAGACCGGTGATACCCTGTGTCAGTCCTCCAGGTACTTCGATCGAATGAAGCCCTAGGGCTTGACCTGTCGAAGCAAAGGGCTCAGGAAGAATGGCTGCGTCTAGCTCTCCGGAACTAAGCATCTCTAAGCGGATGGGGATCTTCTGCACTTCGACTCGGGTGTAGGAGAGTGGCTTACCAGTGGCATCTACTAGTGCTCGCTCGGTGGCGTACTCGATGAGGGTATTGGAGGAGAGTCCAATGTGCTTCCCTCGAAGATGAGGGATGTCAGTGAGCTTGTCATCTCGCCCAAAGACAAGACGGAAGCTACCCTGACATGCGACAGAGAGGGAGATGGGAAGCCCCTTCGCATGGAGAAGCATGGCTCCCATATAGTCCGTCACGGAGGCATCTACCTCGGCGGTCTGAAGGGCTGCATCTCGCTCCATTGGGGAGGAGAAGCGTACGAGCTTGATCGGGCGCTTGAAGAACCCCTGCTCCTGAGCTACAGCTATGGGCAAATAGTCTACCGAGGGCATGATCCCGATCTTCAGCGTGGTGCTGTCAGCGGATTCGCCTTGTGATCCCTTGTTACAAGCCTCTGAGAAGATGAGTAGGCCTCCGAGGAAGGCTAAGCATAGCCCCAGGAGGAAGGACTTGCGATGTCTACGTTTCATGATTGAGTTATTCCTTCGTGGCTCGCTTCTTGGCTAGGGTAGCGAAGTAGCGACAGTAGGGGGCTAGACCACAGGTGTCACACTTAGGTGCTCGGGCAGTACAGACGTAGCGTCCGTGGAGGATGAGCCAGTGGTGAGCCTTGGGTATGAGTGCCTCTGGGATGTAGCGAACGAGCGTCTGCTCGGTAGCCAGAGGAGTCTTAGAGTTGGTCGTTAGTCCTAGGCGGTTCGCCACTCGGAAGACGTGGGTGTCGACAGCCATCGTCGGGCGATCATAGATCACCGAGGCAATGACATTGGCCGTCTTGCGTCCGACACCAGGTAGACGCATTAGCGCCTCTCGCTCCTCAGGGACGATCCCTTCGTACTCCTCGATGAGCATCTGGGACATCCCTACGAGGTAGCCTGCCTTCGCCTTCGGATAGCTAATGCTACGTACATACTCGAAGACCTCGTCGACGCTTGCCTTAGCTAGGTGATAGGGGCTAGGGTAGCGCTCGAAGAGATCGGGGGTAACCATATTCACTCGCTTGTCCGTGCACTGGGCAGAGAGGATCACTGCTACAAGGAGTTCGAAGGGGTTGCGGTAGTGGAGCTCTGTCTCCGCTACCGGCATATGCTCTTCAAACCAAGCAATGACAGCTTTGTACCGCTCTTGACGTGTCACGTAAGCAGGGAGCTAGGGGGAGGGGAGTTTAGTGAGCGGATTTGAACTGCTCTAGGAAGCGGGCATCATTCTCTGAGAAGAGACGCAGGTCGCTGACACGATACTTGAGGTTCGTGATTCGCTCGATACCCATACCGAGGGCATAGCCACTGTACTTCTTGCTGTCGATGCCACAGCTCTCGAGGACGTTAGGATCGACCATGCCACAGCCGAGGATCTCGACCCACCCCGTATGCTTACAGAAGTTACATCCCTTACCACCACAGATATTACACGAGATATCCATCTCCGCAGAGGGCTCAGTGAAGGGGAAGTAAGACGGACGGAGGCGGATCTTGGTGTCAGCACCGAACATCTCTTGGGCAAAGAACAGAAGTACCTGCTTGAGGTCAGCGAAGGACACGTTCTGGTCCACATACAGTGCCTCTACCTGATGGAAGAAGCAGTGCGCACGATAGGAGATGGCTTCATTGCGGTACACACGTCCAGGGCAAATGATGCGTATGGGAGGCTGCGAGGCAGACATCACACGGCTCTGTACCGAGGAGGTATGTGTGCGAAGGAGCGTGCCTGGGGTATTGCGTACGAAGAAAGTATCCTGCATATCACGTGCTGGATGATCTTCGGCGAAGTTGAGCGAAGAGAAGACATGCCAGTCATCTTCGATCTCGGGACCCTCAGCGATAGAGAAGCCTAGACGAGCGAAGATCTCGGAGATCTCCTGCTGGACGAGAGTCAGCGGATGACGTGTCCCCAGAGTTACGGGGTAAGGCGTACGTGACCAGTCGATGCTAGCTTCGTCAGAGGACTGCTGCTTGAGTGCCTCACGGAGGGCATTGATACGATCTGTGGCGAGCGTCTTTAGGGCATTAAGAGGCTGGCCTAGGGCACGCTTCTCCTCCCCAGAGAGGGTCTTGAACTCATCGAAGAGCTGGGAGACGAGTCCTTTCTTACTGATATACTTGATGCGAAGATCTTCGACCTCCTGCTCTGTTTGTGCTGTCAGTGCTTCGAGCTCAGCGATGAGCTGTTGAATCCTTGCTTGCATAGATACACCTTGATTTTTGAGTCCCAAAGTTAGTGATTTCTAGGCAGAGGGCAGTGGAGAGATGGATGAGTGTCCATAGAAATCCATGGGATGAGGAGCTTGCTGGATCTAGGAAGTGGATGGACGTGCTTCTCCTTGCTCGTAGAATATCTCATAGAGGGGAGTGATCGGGAGGCTTATAGGGGAGCAAAAGAAGAACTATTTCCTGACCAACTAGTAGGTACTACTGATGCCCCTCAGGTGGCACTACTGTTGCCTCTCGAGAGGCACTACTGTTGCCCCTTTTGAGGTAACACTGATGCTCCTTGATCTAAACTTAGAGCAAGCGAGAGGAAGTTGCCCTCTAAAGTGTGACGAGCAAGACCGGCGGGAGACTTGGGCTAATTAGCTACCTTTGCGAAAGGAACCCAAGACTTGGACGTGAGGTGAAGCGCTAGACGTGATCCTTCATTTTCCTCAGATCAATGTTGAACTTATTTCCGCTTTCGATGAATCGACGATATACTAGTCTGTGTGCTGTAGCACTCCTTGCCCTAGGCGCGATCTCTCAGCTATCGGCTCAAGAAGCCCGCTATTATAACCCCGTTATCGCAGCTGTACCCTCGCTACAGATCACGCCTGATGCCCGAGCAGCGGGTATGGGGGATCTGGGGGTAGCTACGACACCCGATCCCTATGCTCAGCACTGGAATCCCTCGAAGTTTGCCTTCCTCGGTAGCTCGTCGGGTATTTCTTTGGGTTACACTCCCTGGCTCTCTCGCCTGGTGAGTGATATAGCGCTGATGCACCTGGGTGGGTATTATAAGTTCGGAGCAGACAAGGAGCAGGCTCTAGGTGCTTCACTTCGTTACTTCACGATGGGCAAGCTCACCTCTTGGGATGCTTCTGGACGAAGCCTCGGGGAGTCGCATCCGAATGAGTTCGCTCTGGATGCAAGCTATTCTCGCAAACTCAGTGCGGACTTCTCTATGGCGGTAGCCCTCCGCTACGTCCATTCTGATCAAGGAGCAAGAGAGCAAGGGGGAAGTGCAGGCAATGCCTTCGCGGCTGATGTCGCAGGCTACCTACATAAGTATCTCACGCTAGGGAGTGCAGAGAGCCTCTGGACGCTGGGCTTCAATGTGCGTAATATCGGGACGAAGATCTCCTTTGATTCAGGAGCTACTTCAGCCTTCCTCCCTACTAACTTAGCTCTAGGAACGGGACTCCTCTATCCGCTAGACGATCATAACCTGCTCTCGGTGAACGTCGAGGCCAATAAGCTCCTCGTGCCCACTCCTCCAATCGATAGAACCGATGCTTCGAAGCTCGAGGAGTACGCTAAGATTTCCTCTATCGCTGGGATCTTCAAGAGTCTAGGAGATGCTCCAGGGGGCTTCTCCGAGGAGATGAAGGAGATCCGCTGGAGTATCGGTGCTGAGTATAGCTATAATGACAAGTTCTTCGTGCGTGCTGGATATAGCTATCTCCATCCTGATAAGGGTAATCTGCAGGCCTTCACGGCAGGGGCAGGCTTCCGACTGAATGCCTTCCGTATCGATGCCTCTTATCTGATGTCTACCATCGCGAATAATCCTTTAGACCAAACACTACGCTTCACGCTGGCTTTCGATATGGCAGGTGTACGCGAATTATTTAAGTAGTATGACTAAGACTTCCCATATCCCCTTTCGTACAGGATTCGGTTATGACGTTCATCGTCTGAGTGAAGGCTATGAGCTTTGGCTTGGAGGGATCCTTATCCCCTTTGACCGAGGGCTAGAGGGGCACTCTGATGCCGATGTGCTCCTCCATGCTATCTGTGATGCTCTCCTTGGTGCAGCTGCCCTTGGAGATATCGGTGTGCACTTCCCCCCGACGGATATGACCTACAAGGGGATCGATAGTAAGATCCTCCTAGAGCGTACCTGTGCGCTGGTACGTGAGGCGGGCTTCGAGCTCGGTAATATCGATGCCACTATCGCCGCTGAAGCTCCCAAGATCAATCCTCATATCCCTCGTATGCGTGAAGTCATTAGCTCCATCACGGGACTACCCGTAGGGGCGATTTCGCTCAAGGCTACGACCTCCGAGCGTCTCGGCTTCGTCGGGCGTCAGGAAGGGATGGCAGCCTACGCCACTTGCCTCATCGCTTATGCTGAGTAGAAACCTCTAGATACAGGAATGACTAAAAGCAAACGGGCTCCTAGACCAGCTGGTCTAGGAGCCCGTTTGCGATTGATGATAGGTGTGAAGTTGTCCTGTTAGCTTCGAATTGTTTTTCTTACTAAAGGATTAATCAAACTTCTTGGAGTAGAGGAGGGATGCCTGGCCAATGAACTCCTTGATGCGTTGCTCTTGGTCTCGCTTACAGATAAGGAGGACTCCTTCGCTGTGAGCGACGATGCAGTCATCGATCCCTTGTACGACGACAAGCTGCTCAGAGGCTTCTCCATCCATCGATACGATGTTACCCTTAGCCTCATAGAAGAGGGCTTCGGTATGGAGAGCTACGTTAGCTTCATCCTCTTCCTTCTTGAGCTCATAGAGTGATCCCCAAGTGCCGAGGTCTGCCCATCCAAAGTCTACAGGGAGTACCATGACGTTGTGCGCCTTCTCAAGGACAGCGTAGTCGATAGAGATATTGGGGCACTGAGGGAAGAGACTGCTGACGAGCTCTTGTTCGCGTGGGGTAGCGTAGTGCCCGTTTGCTTCGTTAAGTACAGAGGTCAGGGCAGGCAAGTGCTCATCGAAGGCAGCATGTATGGTCTTGACATTCCAGGCGAACATACCACTGTTCCAGAGGAACTCTCCACTCTCATAGAAGACCTGCGCCATATCCCTGTTGGGCTTCTCGGTGAACGTCTTCACTTGGACGAAGTTATCCTCACGAATATCACTCACCTGGATGTAGCCATAGCCAGTCTCAGGGCGTGATGGGCGTACACCCAGGGTCACCAGCTGGGGATGATTCTCGACATAATCGAGTGAGCGACGGATCGCTTCGTCGAAGATATCTTCTTGAAGAATGAGGTGGTCAGCAGGTGTGACGAGGATGTTGGCATTAGGGTTCTTGGCCTGAATGTGGTAGGTCGCCCAACCGATGCAAGGGGCAGTATTGCGACGCATCGGTTCAAGTAAGATCTGGTCAGCCTTTAGCTCTGGTAGTTGCTCGAGGATAAGATCACGGTAGGCTGCATTGGTGACGATCACAAAGTTCTCCTTGGGAATAACCTTCGCAAATCGGTCGTAAGTCATTTGGAGCAGGGAGCGTCCTGTGGCGAAGATGTCTAGGAACTGCTTTGGCTTTGCCTCTCGGCTGTAGGGCCAGAAGCGACTGCCGACGCCTCCGCTCATAATGACACAATAACTGTTTGTATGCATAGTCTCTATCTTGAGTCTCCCTTAGGTAGGGTGATGGTTTATCTTAGCTCTATGCAAAAGTAAATAATATATGTTGATAAACCGCTTGTTTTACTTGGTGCTGAAAAAGAGTTAGCCTGAATGGATGGAAGGGGATTCTTGCTCCCTTTATCAATCTTGCTCTACCTCTTCCTTGGTCTTGCTCTCTCTTGTGGGAGATTTACATCTCTTGTGTGTAGATCGGACGAATAGAAAGTCTAACATTGATTCGATGGGGACAAGTGTTAATTCGCTCTATTCGAATGGGTAAGGACTTGTTAGATCAAAGCTTAAGCTTTGCTGGAGAAAAGTCATACCTTTGATAAAGGAACGGTATAGCTCTATGGGGCTAAAGGTCAGAGATTCTTGAAAAGCACCTTGGTCGGAGGTCTGTGAGAATTAGAGATTGCCTCAGTGAGAGATGGGAGACAATGGACTTGAGGGGTAAGTTTTGGGGAGAAGGGGTAAGATCTTTCGCTCAAGATGCATGATAGGAGGTAAGGCTTTTTAGCGTACTTTTGCACTTGTCGGTCAGCTTCTCTCTGGAGATAGATGCCTTGACTGACTTATTAAGGGTATAGTAGTAAGATAGACGTGGATTATCTACATCGGACACATAGTGCTCTCCTTCGTCAGGGTAAGCCAGGCTTTCAGCGGGCGCTGATGAATGAGATCAACTGGGAAGATCGGATTATTGGGATCCGAGGTTCGCGAGGAGTGGGGAAGACGACCTTCCTCCTCGACTATGCACGTCGGCACTATGCTCCTGAGTCGGCTGAATGTCTATATATCAACCTTAATCAGTTTAGCTTCACGACCATTCGGTTGGTGGACTTTGCTGAGAAGTTTGTTCGCCAAGGGGGGCGACGTCTTCTCTTGGATCAGGTGTTTAAGTATCCAGAGTGGATGGCCGAGTTCAAGGAATGCTACTATCGCTATCCGGAGCTTCATATTGTCTTTACGGCTTCGGCTGTAATGAATTTGGAGGAGGAAGATCCGGAGCTCGCTCGCTTAGCCTCGGTCTATCACTTGGCAGGCTTCTCTCTTCGTGAATTTATTCATCTAGATAACGGGATCGCTTTGCCTACGTTGCAGCTCGAGGACATCATGGAGCGTACGCAGCAGGTGCTAGGCGATCTCTTCCCAGCACTGAATCCTGGGCTCTGGATGGATCGCTATCTGGAGTATGGCTATTACCCATTTCATCTGGAGCATAGGCTTTACTCCGAGAACCTACTGAAGACGCTGAATATGACCTTGGAGGTTGATCTGCTTTTCATTAAGCAATTAGATCAGCGCCTCCTGCATAAGCTCCGCAAACTGATCTATCTGCTGGCGCAGCGTCCACCACTTCAGCTCCTGAACGTATCACAGCTTGCCAGCGAGATCGAGACTTCACGAAGCACAGTGATGAACTATATGCGCTATCTATCGGATGCTCGTGTCCTGCGCTCTATCTATCGGAGTGAGGATACAGAGTCGGGCAAGCCTGCGATGACTTATCTTGGCAATCCCAACCTCTACCATGTCCTAGGACAAGAGGCATGCGATCGCTCGGAGCTACTGAGGACATTTGTTTTCAATCAGCTGAGCAAGGGGCACGAAGCTCGTCTCTTGAATCGCTCTTCGCTGGCTCTCTTTGATCTCGATGATAAATATCCTGTACAGATCGAGGAGATGCTTCAGGGACGCTACCGCAGTGACCGCTACTACGCCTTTGAGTATGGTGACTGGACACGTGATAAGAGTGTCCCTGTATGGCTCTTCGGTTTCCTCTACTAAACTCATTCATTAGATCCTTATACCCCTATTTTATATGATGAATAAGATTAAGTTCACCTCTCTTTCTCTCCTTCTTGTAGGAGCCCTTACACTGACTTCATGCAGTAGTTGGGGAGTCCCTGGTGCTGCCAAGGATGCCCTACGTCGTGATTTCCCCAATGCGGAGCGCGTCGAATGGGATAAACAGGACAATGGCCTCTTTGAGGTTGAGTTCTCCAATGCTGGCATTAAGACTAAGGTACTCTATAGCCCTGAGGGTACAGCTGAGTTCGTCGAAGAGACGCTACGCTTTACCCTCCTTCCAGAAGTAGTCAAGAAGCAAGTTCGTCAGTACTTCCCTGCACAAGAGATCGAAGATATCTACCGTCGGACAGATGCCGAAGGTAATGTCTGCTATGCTGTCGAGATCGGAGATGTCGAGCGTCTCTTCGGTGAAGATGGTCGCTATATTGGTCCATTCGATGCCTTGGCTCCTCAGGCTGTACCTGCTCCTCTGGATACAGTTTCTTCCGCCGTAGATACGGTTCAACTGTAACTCCTCGGATGCTCTCCCTTGAGTTAATTCACCCTAATCTATAGTAATAATGAATATCCTTAAGAACTTCTTCTTGGCCGCCAGTGCCATTTTTGCGCTAACGACAGTTAGCCAAGCTCAGGAGCTAGGTAAGCTCCGCTATCGTGTCGAAGGTGGTGTCACACTCTCTCGCCTTACCTCCCTCGGTGTTGACCACAACGGAGATGCAGGATCTTACCTCACGAGCTTCCGTGCAGGGGGTAGTGTCGTACTTCCTTTCGAGGAGACGATCTTCTCCTTCACCCCAGGTCTCTATGTCATAGGGCGTGGTGAAGGTCAAGGTACACTCATCGAACCAGCTACTAAGAAAGCCAGCATCCAGAGCTATGTACTACAGCTCCCACTGGATATGTCTTTCCGTCTTTTCTCTCTGAATGATGCTCACCGCTTTTTCCTTAATGTAGGTCCCTACTTTGCCTATGGCCTATCGGCTAAGCTGACTCGTGGTGGTGATCTGCTAAACCCAGAGAAGAGTAGCCTTGGTACAAGTCTAGATCTGTATCAGAATGGCTACTTCAAGCGCTTCGAATTCGGTGTCGGTGCTAGCCTAATGTATCAGTATCAGCATGTCTATCTCCGTGGAGGTATCGATGCTAGCATTACTGGTCAGGTAAAGCAGAATGCCGGTCGTTCTCTCTATGAGATCGCAGGTACTCCCCGCTACGTGACAAGCTATATCACACTCGGGTACGAGTTCTAAGCTTCGTTCCACTTAAATCTAAGGATAAGCCCCGCATGGATGTTTGCACATCCATGCGGGGCTTATCCTTAGTTATTTGTTGCTCCATGTAAAACAAATCAGGCGATAACTCGTGAAAGTTATCGCCTGATCGTAGCGAGAGGGGGACTTGAACCCCCGACCTTCGGATTATGAATCCGACGCTCTAACCAGCTGAGCTATCTCGCCGCCTTAACGCTTAAAGCACTGCAAAGATAGGGCAAATCTTTTGATTATGCAAGTAAGGTTTACCTTTGTTATTTCTGAAGACTTAATCTCCTCAAAGCTAGTGTCTCTCTCCTTGGAGCGAGGGGGCATAGATAGGAAGGGGATGGGCTGACTTAGCTAAGAGGATCTTCCTCCTCTGTAGGAGTGTAGCGCTTCCGGTCAAAGAGAGGTGTCTCGTCGGATTTCTCTGGGGTGTGAGGCTTATCTTCTTGAATGGAGCATCTATGGAGCTGGATCTGCTCCACGATAATCTCTGTCACGGCCTTTGTCTGACCATGACGATCAGTCTCTCTGTGGTAGTCGATACGACCGATCACGGAGAGTAGGGTGCCTAGACGTACCGATCGCTCAATCTGTATCCCTACATGACCACGTGCTACTAGACTATGGAATAGCTGTCGTAGCTGGCTCTGAGTACCTCCATGGATAGGGAGTTGCTCTTGGGTACGTAGTCTAAGGCGTACCTCTGGATAGGCAGGAGCTAGGTAATGTACGATCGGATCCTCCACCACCTCACCTGTCAAGATGATACGGTTGATTGGGTAGGGGCTAGCCATAGATGCCTTATCGATTAAGCACCTTGTTCTTGGCCACTACTGCAACGTAGTCTTTGAGGTAATTTGGAGTCCAGTAGGCGATGTCAACAAAGATCTTTTCTCTGAAGGCATGTGAGGCGAGGTGGATCATCCCCTGTGCAGAAGGAGCGAATCCTTCGTCCCATACTTCATACTCTAGCTCCTGCCAGAGGTCACGTACCTTGCCAGCACCATCACCGACGAAGAGATGCTTGCCCTTCTCTAATGTAGGAGGAAGATCTGCTTCGAGGACTAGTGGATGATCTTCCTCTAGACGCTCTCCTTGTGTCGAGAAGGAAGCTGTATAGACTTCCATACGGCGAGCATCAATCATCGGGTGGATGACTGTGATGGGACTTTTCTTGGGGAGCTGATGAATAGCTTGATGGGCAATGATCTCTAGCGTGTCTAGTGCAATGAGTGGAATCTTTAGACCAAAGCAGAGCCCTTTGGCAAGGGAGGCGCCAATACGGAGTCCCGTGTAGCTCCCTGGACCGGCACTTAGTGCGACAGCGGAGATAGTGATACCTGCCTTGTGTGCCTTGGCTAGGAGTTCGTCTACGAGAGGTGCTAACGCCGCAGCGTGTCCCCCCTCAGGTGCTGATAAGGTATGCTCGGCGAAGAGTTGTTCGCCATAACCGATAGCTACGGAGCAGGTCGAGGCGGAGGTCTCAATACAGAGTATCATAGTTGTGTGTAGTGAAAGGTTAGTCAAGGAGAAGCTCTACGGGGCAGTGGTCAGACCCATAGATTTCGGTATGGATGGAGGCGCCTAGGAGGCGGGGGGCTAGACGCTCTGAGGTCACGAAGTAGTCTATACGCCAGCCCGAGTTACGCTCCCGAGCCTTGAAGCGATACGACCACCAGGAGTAGATGTCTGCTTGGTCGGGGTAGAAATAGCGGAAGGTATCGATGAAGCCTGCATCGAGTAGCTCCTGGAACTTCCCTCGCTCTTCGTCTGTAAACCCAGCATTCTTGCGGTTGGACTTAGGATTCTTGAGGTCAATCTCCTTATGGGCAACGTTGAGGTCACCACAGACGATCACGGGCTTCTTGCTATCTAGCTCCTTGAGATAAGCACGGAAAGCATCCTCCCAGGTCATGCGATAGGAAAGTCTGCGTAGGTCATCCTGCGAATTGGGTGTATAGACCGTGACAAGGTAGAAGTCAGGATACTCTAGACAGATCACTCGTCCCTCCTGGTCGTGCTCCTCGATCCCGATGTCATAGGAGACGCTCAGAGGTTCGTGACGTGTATAGATAGCAGTACCAGAGTAGCCCTTTTTGACGGCATAGTTCCAGTAAGAGTAGGGGAAATCTGGTAGCTCAGCGTCGAGCTGACCAGCCTGCATCTTGGTCTCTTGTAGGCAGACGACGTCCGCCTCGAGGGACTTAATGATATCGGGGAAGCCTTTGCCGAAGACGGCACGTAGGCCATTGACATTCCAAGAGATTAGTTTCATGTGTTCGTTGGTGTTATTAGTTGAGATAGGACGTTGGGTCATCAATCTCAGCGAAGGTCATCGCTTCCTTACGCTCGATACAGGTGCCACAGCATCCACACTGTACATCGCCTCCTTCGTAGCAGCTCCAAGTCTCCGCATAGTTAATGCCGAGGCGTTTGCCATGCTGGGCTATCTCTCCCTTAGATAGGGAGGTGTAGGGGGCACAGACGGTGACTCCGTTACTTGTACCCTGTAGAATAGCTTCATTCATCGGTGTAATGAAAGAGGCACGGCAGTCTGGATAAATCGCATGGTCTCCGAAGTGGTTCGCGATGTATAGTCTCTGCAGGCCACGACTCTCTGCTAAACCGGCAGCTATGGATAGCATGATCCCGTTACGGAAGGGGACTACCGTGGCTGCCATATTCTCTTCATCGTAGCTTCCCTTGGGGATCTCGCCCCCGTGCTCTAGTAGAGCGCTTCGGAAGTACTGTCCCATGAAGGAGAGGGGGATGATGATATGCTCGATGCCTAGACGCTCGCAGTGAAGGCGAGCCATAGGTAGCTCACGGGCATTGTGCTTAGATCCGTAGTCGAAGGAGACGGCTAGAGCGATCTCCTCCCGGTATTCGTAGAGCAGGGTGACGCTGTCCATCCCTCCAGAGAGGACGATGAGGCCGTTTTTAGTCTGCATATATAGGGTGAGGTATAGTGGCTAGAGGAAGAAGCTAAGTAGGATCTGTGCTGATATGATACGTACGAACATCCCCACAGGATAGACGATAGCGTAGGCTACGGAGCTGGAGCGAGAGTCGTTGATCGACATCGCATAGTCGAGAGCCATGGAGTTCGCCATGACTCCGCAGAGCATCCCGACGGTCTCGGCGTGCGTCTTGCGATAGCCGAAGAGGGAGAGTATACCGACGAGCATCGTCGGTAGGAAGGTGATGAGGAAGCCTAGGAGAATCCAAAGTAAACCACTGCCGTGGATAATCATATCGAAGAAGTGTGCACCACTAGCCAATCCTAGCCCAGCGAGGTAGAGTATGATCCCTAGCTGCTTGATGAGCTGTGTCGCACTATTGCTCATGTAGGTGGCGATGCGAAGGCTTGGACCGAATGCACCCATGAGAATGCCCATAATGATCGGTCCTCCTGCTAGACCGAGCTTGATCGGCATGCTCAGACCTGGTATCGCCAAGGGGATAGAGCCAAGTATACAGCCCATCGCAAGCCCGAAGAAGAAGCTGAAGAGCTTGGGCTTATCAAGCATATTGATGGAGTCTCCGAGGAATTTCGCCGCCTTGATGACCTCTTGGGACTCGCCGACGACGGACAGACGGTCGCCGAGCTGGAGGCGCAGGTCGGGCGTGGCTAGGATTTCGATCCCTGCACGGTCGATGCGGGTGATGTTGATCCCGTATTGATTACGTAGGCGAAGAGCCCCGAGCTTCGCTCCATTGACACGAGAGTTCGTGATAATGATACGCTTCGAAATAAGTTGGGAGTCGATAGCGTCCCAGTCGATGTCGGGACGGTTCCAGTCGCGAGACTCGGCACGCTGACCAAAGAAGGTGATAAACTCCTCCAAATCCTCTGGATGGATAAGCACTAGGAGGTGGTCTCCCTCATAGAGTACTGTCTCGGAGGTCGGGACGATGAGCTTCTCCCCTCGCCAGATGCGGGAGATGATGAAGTGCTTCGGCTCGAGATGGACGACCTCGAGGATGGTCTTGCCGAAGAGCTTCGTATTGGTCAGCTCTAGCTCGGTGATATAAGTCGTACGCTGAGCTTGAGACGTGCCTTCCTCTTTATTCTTGTGAGGATCGATAAAGTTCAGGCAAATGATCGCTAAGATCATCCCGACGACCCCGAGGGGATAGGTCAGAGCACAGCCTAGGGCGAGGTCAGCTACCTGCCGACTGCCCTCTGCGCCTAAGGCATCCTGGAGCGTACTCTGGACGGCGGCGAGCATTGGGGTATTCGTCACGGCTCCGGACATGATCCCTAAGAGGTTAGGCATAGAGATTCCGAGGAGGAAGTGCATCGCTAGGACGAGTGCCAGCCCTAGGACGATCACCAGTAGCCCCAGACTGTTGTAGAAGATTCCTTGGCTTTTGAGCGAAGGGAAGAAGGAGGGACCGACTTCCACCCCGAGGGCATAGACGAAGAGTGCTAGGCCGATCGTCTGTGCGAAGCTGTTCATCTTCGGATCAACCGTCACTCCGAAGTGGGCGGCCAGAATACCTACGAAGAAGACAAAGGTGATGCCGAGGGAGATCTTGCCTACGCGGAGCTTACCCAAGGTCAGCCCTGCGGCCGATACCAAGGTGAGCCAAACGAGCGTCTGAAGTACCGATGGGGAGATAAAGACATCTTGTAACCACGAATATATTGCCTCCATTGATCTAATTTACGTACTTGGGGGGAGCTTACGAAGCGATGTAATGTATTGCAAAAGTACCACTTTCTACCGAAGCAAACCCTGTCCTCGGCGCATTCACGCTCGGAAGTCTCCGCCTTGCTTGTCAGCCTTAGTCGAAAAGGCAACTTAGCGCTACGGAGCTCGCTTCATTCATTGATTTAAGCGACCATGGCTGCTTGATTTTGGGACGATCAAGGTCTCGTGCTGGAAACGTATACGTTTTAGAGGTAAAACATATACGTCTTGACTGCGAAAGGTATACGTCTTGTCGGAGAAGGGGCTATGTCTTGATCAGGAGCTGGGTACGTGGGATCGTGTAAGCCTTTTTCGCTACCCCGTGTAAGCCCTTGCCCTAGCGAGTAAAACGAAAACACCCCGCTACCGAAACCGATAGCGGGGTGGGAAGGGATGAGTCGTCAGACTTGTAGTTGGTGTAGCTGTTTCGTCGCCGATTAGCCGAGGAAGCTAAGGAGAATCCCTGCTGCGACAGCCGATCCGATGACCCCTGCTACGTTCGGCCCCATGGCGTGCATGAGGAGATAGTTCGTGGGATCGTACTCTAGCCCCAGTGTCTGGGAGATACGAGCCGAGTCAGGGACGGCCGATACGCCTGCATTCCCGATGAGCGGATTGATCTTATTCTCGGGCTTAAGGAAGAGGTTGAAGACCTTCACGAAGAGGATCCCACTGATCGTAGCGACAACGAAGGAGAACGCACCGAGACCGAAGATCAGGACAGAGTTCCCCGTGAGGAATTCCGTAGCCTGGGTCGATGCCCCGACCGTCACCCCTAGGAGGATCGTGATCGTATCAATCAGTGGCCCCTTAGCTGTATCTGCTAAGCGTCGGGTGACACCACTCTCGCGAAGAAGGTTCCCGAAGAAGAGCATCCCAAGGAGGGGAAGCGCTGGGGGAACGAGCATCGTCGTGAGCAGTAGCCCAGCGATAGGGAAGAGGATCTTCTCCGTCTGAGATACTTGGCGTGGACGCTTCATGCGCATGACCCGTTCCTTCTTCGTCGTCAAGAGACGCATGAAAGGAGGCTGGATAACGGGGACTAGCGCCATATAGGAATAGGCGGATACAGCGATTGCGCCGAGGAGGTGTGGTGCGAGGCGGTTAGATAGGAAGATAGCCGTAGGACCATCTGCCCCGCCGATGATACCGATAGCACCCGCTTCGAGAGGCGTAAAGCCCAGCTGTAGCGCTGTCATGTAGGCCGCAAAGATGCCAAACTGAGCAGCTGCACCTACTAGCATGAGCTTCGGATTAGAGATCAGAGCCGTGAAGTCCGTCATAGCACCAATCCCAAGGAAGATCAAGGGTGGATACCACCCTTGACGCACTCCTTGGTAGAGGATGTTTAGTACGGATCCTTCTTCATAGATACCCACCTGTAGGCCATTGGTCATCGGGATATTCCCAATGAGCATCCCAAAGCCAATAGGGATGAGTAGCATGGGCTCAAATTCGTATTTGATAGCTAAGAAGATGAAGAGTAGCCCCACCAAGAGCATGATGATATGACCAGGTGTAGCGTTCGCCATTCCCGTGAAGGAATAGAACGTCTCCATATTCTCAGCAAGAAAGCCCCAGAAGGAGGACATAAGCCTAGCCAATGATGACGATGTCGGAGCCTTCGAGGATATTATCTCCCTTGGCTACCTTGATCGCCGTGATGACGCCATCGCACTCAGCGTTGATGTTGTTCTCCATCTTCATCGCTTCGAGGATAGCAACAGTCTGACCAGCCTTGACCGTATCTCCTACGGCTACCTTAATGTCAAGGATGACACCTGGTAGGGGAGACTGCACTGCTGTACCCTTGCCTGCTGGAGCTGCGGACTCTGCTACTGGAGCTGCAGGAGCGATAGGCTGAGGAGCGGGTGCTGGCGCAGGAGCTGGAGCCGCGGCAGGAGCAGGAGCAGGTGCTGGCGCTGGCTTAGCGGCTGGACGAGCTACGGGAGCAGCTACGCTGTCACCGAGGATGTCTACTTGGTAGGAGACACCATTCACTTCTACGGCTGCCTTGTTGCCATCGAGATCGATGATAGCGACGTTGTACTCGTTGCCGTTGATCTTATACTTGTACTCTTTCATTGTGTATGGGTGGATGTTAGTGTTTGCTTATGAACGAGAGATAGAAGGAAGCTGGCGCATGGTCAGCGACTTGAGGCTCCATGGTGAAGGAGTTGTATGCTTGTAGGTCAGTACAAGTGACTCCTGATCGTGGAGGTGCTTGCCGAGCTCCTCATGCAGGGCATAGGAGATAGCGACGAAGACTTCCTTGAGGTTCGTTTCCTGAGGCATTTCTTACGATGTCTATTTAATGTTTGTATGCCCGTGTCCCTTGGATGCGTGCATTCCACTGCGTAGGACGATGACGTATGGTCAGCGTGTAGCTCTCGTAGTCGTGCTGTGTCTCTAGCTCAGCCTGGAGTGCTAGTGAGATAGCGGCAGCTACCTCGTCAGGTTTCTCTGTAGCATGACTAAGCGCTAGTGAGATAGCCACCAGAGCTTCATCACTGGGGGATGAGCTGGCGCCAGCTGTGGGCGCTTTCTGCGAAGGGCTCTTCGCAGGTGCTGGAGCTTTTGCCTTCCGCTGGAAGAGGAGACCAATCCCATGGAAGATGATCACAAGCATCGCTAGGGCTGAGAAGACGACGAGTACAGCGGTGAATGTCATTATGCCACCCGCTGGATCCCTATCGGCGAGTTGCTGAACCTTCTCAGAGAGCTGTGGGGCACGCTGTGCCCAAGCTACTGAAGGCACTGCCAAAAGGGGCAGTGCGGACAGTAGTGAGAGTAGTTTGCTTGCAGTATTCATAGCTGAGAGGCTTGAATAGGTGCGGCACGGAGGCTTACAGCTCAGCTTAGAGAGGCATGTTGTCGTGCTTCTTAGCTGGGTTGATCTGCTTCTTGGTGCGTAGCTGCTCGAGAGCGCGAATAATGCGGAAGCGGGTATTGCGAGGCTCGATGACATCATCCATATAGCCGTAGGATGCGGCATTGTATGGGTTAGCAAAGGCCTTGCGGTATTCTTCCTCCTTCTGAGCTGCAGCTTCTGCTGGGTTTTCAGCAGCGGCAACTTCCTTAGCGAAGATGACTTCGACAGCTCCCGTGGGACCCATCACTGCGATCTCAGCAGAAGGCCAAGCAAGGTTGATGTCTGAGCGAAGGTGCTTGGAGCTCATCACGATGTAAGCACCACCATAGGCCTTACGCAGAGTCACCGTGATCTTAGGTACGGTTGCTTCTCCATAAGCGTAGAGGAGCTTAGCACCATGGACGATGACCCCATTGTATTCCTGACCGGTACCTGGGAGGAAGCCTGGTACGTCAACGAGTGTGACGAGAGGGATATTGAAGGCATCACAGAAGCGAACGAAGCGAGCAGCCTTACGTGAAGCATTGCTGTCAAGGGCTCCTGCCATCACCATAGGCTGGTTAGCGACGATACCGACACTCTGTCCGTTGAAGCGAGCGAAGCCGATGATGATGTTCTTCGCATAGTCACGATGGATCTCGAGGAACTCACCATTGTCGACGATCGTACCGATGACGTCGTACATGTTGTAGCCCTTATTAGGCTGATCAGGGATGATTTCGTTGAGGCAGTCATCTACACGGTCGATGACGTCGGTAGGCTCTACACGAGGAGCATCCTCCATGTTGTTCTGAGGGATGAAGGAGAGCAGATGACGGATGAGGCGGATACCTTCCTCTTCATTGTCTACAGCGAAGTGTGCTACACCGCTCTTGGAGGCATGTACGCTAGCACCTCCGAGCTGCTCCTGTGTGACATCTTCACCTGTCACGGTTTTGACGACCTTAGGACCTGTGAGGAACATGTAGCTGGTGCCCTTGCTCATGATGTTGAAGTCGGTGAGAGCTGGAGAGTAAACAGCACCACCGGCACAAGGACCGAAGATCGCAGAGATCTGAGGGACGACACCCGAAGCAAGGATGTTGTTCTGGAAGATCTCACCATAGCCACTGAGTGCATTGATCCCTTCCTGGATACGTGCACCACCAGAGTCGTTAAGTCCGATCACTGGAGCTCCCATCTTCATAGCTAGCTCCATGACCTTACAGATCTTGGAGGCAAGCATTTCGGAGAGTGCCCCCCCGAAGACGGTAAAGTCCTGAGCGAATACATAGACTAGACGACCGTCGATCGTACCAGACCCCGTGACGACACCATCACCGAGGAACTTGGTCTTGTCGATACCGAAGTTGGTCGAACGGTGTAGAACGAACGTGTCGATTTCGTCGAAGCTACCTTCGTCGAGGAGCATGGCGATACGTTCACGAGCCGTGAACTTACCCTTCTGGTGCTGGCTGTCGATACGCTTTTGTCCGCCACCGAGGTGAGCCTGAGCACGGAGCTGAATGAGCTCCTTGATTTTCTCTAGTTGAACACTCATATTTGGTTGCTATCTATTATATGGTAGGTCTATTGATACTTCTAAAAAGAAGCATGGGATAATAGAGGAGGACGATCGGGAGGATGTCTCTAGCTCGTGGCTAGTAGATCCCTGGTCGTGGTCTCTTCTATTATCCCATGGAGAAGGTCAATTACTTGACGTCTCGGTTATCGCAAAGCTCGGTGAGGACGCCGAGAGTACTCTTAGGATGGAGGAAGCCGATGTTCAGACCTTCAGCTCCCTTGCGGGAGTGCTTGTCGATGAGCTGTACCCCCTTGTCTGCCATTTCTGCTAGAGCTTCGTCGGTGTTAGGCACTGCGAAGGCGATATGGTGGATACCTTCTCCTCGCTTTTCGATGAACTTAGCGATGGTGCTTTCGGGAGAAGTAGCTTCGAGGAGCTCGATCTTGGTCTGTCCCACCTTGAAGAAGGCAGTCTTGACCTTCTGGTCAGCGACTTCTTCGATGTTGTAACACTTGAGTCCGAGGATGCCTTCGTAGTAGGGTAGGGACTCTTCGATGCTCTTGACTGCAATCCCAAGATGCTCGATGTGTGAGAGGTTCATAGCTTTCTTCGTTGCTTGAATTGATAAGTGATGCTGAGAGTCTTTCCCCCAGCGTTTGTTCGTTACTGCAAATGTAAGAATAAAAGAATTGACTCCCTAATATCTGTGCTAAGGTGTTCGTCTCCCGACTTCCCTTGCTTCTGCATAAGGTCTTTAGAGGTCATTATCCGAGGACTCGTGGGGTATAGCCCCCTGTGTGTTCTGTACTGTTATCCCTATGCTAAAGGTATAGGGTAGCTAGTGATGACGGAGGATATTCTCTAACTTTATCTCCATAAATGATAGAGCCTTAATATGTGATGTCATGCGCTGGATACTTCGCTTACTTATCTTCTTCCTCTCTGCGTGGAGGTGGGGTCTAGAGGGGCAAACTCCTAGGAGAACTCTCTGTGTAATGGAGTATAATGTGGAGAATCTCTTTGACACCGAAGACGATCCTAACCATGCCGACGAAGACTTCCTACCTGACGGGAGCCACCATTGGACGCCTGCTCGCTATCGACTGAAGCTACAGCGTATCGCTGAGGTGATCAGTCTCGTAGGGGATGAGGACTTTCCAGACCTCGTAGGCCTGGTGGAGGTCGAGGGCGGGCAGGTCATCGAGGATCTCCTGCATAAGACCCCCTTGGGACGGCAGGCTCGCTACAGCTTTCTCGTGACGCACGGTGAGGATCCCAGGGGGATTCAGGTCGCTCTCCTCTATCGACCTAGCTCCTTTCGACTGATCGCTAAGGAGGAAATTCCACTTCATTTCCCCTTTGATGAGGCCAAGCGAACCCGCTCCCTCCTTCATGCGACTGGTGTGGTGGCTTCTGGGGATACCTTGGATGTGGTACTCTGTCATCTGCCTTCTCGCCGAGGGGGAGCGAGACGGACGGCTCCTTACCGAGCTTATGGGATTGGTCGTCTTCGCCAGCTAGTCGATAGCCTAGCCCAAGTCGGAGGGGGGAGTCGGCATAGCTTGCTCCTGGGGGATTTTAATGGGGAAGCCGAAGAGCCTTTTATCGCAGAGGTCTTAGGAGTCCAGCCTTATGTGTCATCGGAGATGACCCCGGTGCAGTCGGATAGACTCTATGCGCTCCTTCATCGAGAGAGTCCAAATAAGTGCGTCGGGAGCTACTGCTATCAGGGATGCTGGTCTCAGCTGGATCAGTTGATCGTCTCTAGTTCTCTTTTGCTACCCTCATCTTCACTTCGCTATGTGGAGGGTAGTGCCGAGACGATCCAGCATCCGGCTTATACGACGGAGCGAGGTACCCCATGGCGTACTTACGGAGGCGCCTTCTACCAAGGAGGGTATAGCGATCATTTCCCGATCAGGCTACACCTCAGCTACTAGGGCTCTAAAGGGTAGGAAATAAGAAAGACCCCAAGGATTGTATGATCCTTGGGGTCTTTCTCTTCTAAAAGGAGAGCCGAAAGCCGGACTCGAACCGGCGACCTATTCATTACGAATGAATTGCTCTACCAACTGAGCTATTTCGGCAACCTAGCTATTCAGGAACTGCTAGTGAATTCCCAAAAGCGATGCAAAGGTAGGTATTTATTTCGTATCCTCCAAAAGATCGCTAAGGAATGCTTCTAACTCCTCATCTAGCCCCTCAAGGAGAGGAGTGTCTAGGCGAATGAGCTCCTCGTCAAGGAAAAGAAGCTCCTCGATGACGGAGAAGTCTGGACGAACCAGCTCAATAGAGAAAGGACGAGAGAAGGCATCCTGTGCCCAGAATCCCTTTTGCTCAAGGCGTGTGATCACTTCGCGCAGGGTCTCGATAGCTGCCGCACTTGGGCTCTCTGCTGTACCCGTGCCTTCCCAAGAGTAGACAGGGATACGGCAGATCTCCTGGTCGTCGTCACCGAAGAGTAGTAGTGCACCCTCGGCGCAGTCAGCTACGAGGAAGAGGTCGGAGATAGGGGTGGTGAGGAGAGGATCAGGCTGGCTGACGAGACTGAGGAAGTGCTTGCGGAGGAGCTGTAGCTCCCGATCATTGCTAGGCGACATAGGAGGGTTGGGCTAGAAGAAGGAGGCTCCGGGGAGTCCTTTCACCCGGTAGCTAGAGCAAAGTTACACAGAATATCTTGCTCTACCATACTTTTATTCGCCGATAGAGGGCTTCTCATGGGGTGGATAGTCTAGAGGGGGAGGTGCCAGCTGGGGTAGCTTTCGGAGTGACTCTGGTATCTCCGAAGTTCCTTCCTCTGTGACCAACTAGTAGGCACTACTGTTGCCTGTCGAGGGGCAACAGTGTTGCCTCTTGGGTGGCACTACTGATGCCCCTTTTGTGTTACTACTGTTGTCCCTGTGCTTTTGGGAGGATACGATAGGAGGGGATACGTGGAAGACCTAGGTAGAGGAGCTAAGCTAGAGGCAGGGGGTAAATTGTGTATCTTTGTAAGCCCCATAAGGGCTAATCGAATGAAGCAATATCTCGAACTACTACGCCATATCCAAGAGGTCGGCCATAGCAAGGAGGATCGTACCGGTACGGGGACGATCAGTACTTTTGGCTATCAGATGCGCTTTGACCTCCGTGATGGGTTCCCTCTTTTGACGACTAAGAAGCTCCATCTCAAGAGTATCATCTATGAGCTCTTGTGGTTCCTACGTGGTGATACGAACGTATCTTATCTGCAGGAGCATGGGGTGCGTATTTGGAATGAGTGGGCAGATGAAGCAGGCGAGCTCGGCCCTGTCTATGGTGCTCAGTGGCGCTCTTGGCCTGACTATGCTGGAGGTACAATAGACCAAATACAGCAGGTCATCGATACCCTCAAGCGCGACCCGATGAGTCGTCGTATGGTCGTCTCCGCATGGAACGTAGCTCAGCTCGATGAGATGGCTCTAGCCCCTTGTCATTGCTTGATGCAGTTCTATGTGGCAGATGGGCGTCTGAGTCTACAGCTCTACCAGCGTAGTGCGGATGTCTTCCTAGGTGTCCCCTTCAATATCGCTTCTTATGCCCTCCTCCTCCTGATGGTGGCTCAGGTCACAGGCTTAGAGCCAGGCGAGTTCGTCCACAGCTTTGGAGATGTGCATATCTACCGAGATCACCTCGAGCAGGTCAAGGAGCAGCTCTCTCGTGAGCCACGTAGCCTGCCTCAGATGCATCTTAATCCAGCGGTCAAGGATATTAACGACTTCCGCTATGAGGATTTCGAACTTGTAAACTATGACCCTCATCCCCACATCGCTGGGAAGGTGTCTATATAAACTGATGAAGTAAGTGTCAGCTATGAAGCTCGCTATCGTCGTCGCTGTCGCCCAAGATGGAGCTATCGGTCGGGGAGGAGACCTCCTCTGGCATCTGCCTGCTGACCTCAAGCGCTTTAAGTCCTTGACCACAGGCCATACGATCCTCATGGGCCGTAAGACCTTTGAGTCGCTACCTAAAGGAGCTTTACCCAACCGGCGCAATGTCGTCATCAGTCGCCATACGGCCTCTCTCCCAGGAGCAGAGGTCTATCCCTCTATCGCAGATGCTCTAGAGGCTCTTCAGCCTTTAGATGAGGAGGTCTATGTCATCGGTGGAGGTGAGATCTACCGACAGCTCCTGCCTTCTGTGGAGCGTATCTACTTGACGCGAGTTGAGGCGATCTACCCTGATGCAGACACCTTCTTCCCAGAGCTAGATATGAGTCAGTGGAGGGAGGTCGAGCGCACCTACTTCGCCGCTGATGCACAGAATGAACTAGCGACAGAACTTGTTATCCTAGATCGGTGTAGTGACACCGACCATAGTCCTATCGACTAATAGACAATGCAGAAACCTACTTTGCCCAAGGGCTTTCGGGACTTCGGTCCTGAGGAGATGGCCCGACGAAACTATATCTTCACGACGATCCGTGAGGTCTATGCCCTCTATGGCTTTCAGCAGATCGAGACTCCCACGATGGAGCAGCTCTCTACCCTCATGGGGAAGTATGGAGAGGAAGGGGATCGACTGCTCTTCAAGGTGCTCAACTCAGGCGATGCCCTCAAGGGGGTGTCCGATGAAGAGCTCCTAGAGCGTAATCCTGTCCATATCGCAAATCGAGTCTGTGAGAAGGGGCTTCGCTACGACCTGACGGTTCCCTTTGCACGCTATGTCGTCATGCATCGTGCAGAGCTAACTCTTCCCTTCCGCCGGTATCAGATCCAGCCCGTCTGGCGAGCAGATCGCCCACAGCGTGGACGCTATCGTGAGTTCTATCAGTGCGACGCTGATGTGATCGGATCTACTTCACTACTGAATGAGGTAGATCTGCTTCAGATCATCAATGAGGTCTTTAGACGCCTTCGTCTGCGTGTGCGTGTCCTCCTGAATAATCGCAAGATCCTCGGTGGTATCGCAGAGGTCGCAGGTGCAGGTGACCGACTCATCGACATCACGACAGCTATTGATAAGCTAGAGAAGATTGGCTTGGAGAAGGTCTTTGATGAGCTTCGTGGTAAGGGCTTCACTGATGATGAGCTTGCCCGCCTGCAGCCTTTCTTAGCTCTTGAGGGAAGCAACCGAGAGAAGCTCGCTCAGCTACGTACTCTCCTAGCAAGCAGTGAGGAGGGACAGCGAGGCATCGAGGAGCTCTCCTTCATCCTTGATCACGTGGAGCCACTCCAGCTAGAGGCTGAGATCGTCGTCGACCTAAGCCTAGCACGAGGATTATCCTACTATACGGGAGCTATTCTAGAAGTGAAGGCTCTCGATGCGAACATAGGAAGTATCTCCGGTGGAGGACGCTATGATAATCTCACGGGGATCTTTGGTCTAGATGGACTTAGCGGAGTAGGGATCTCATTCGGCGCGGATCGTATCTATGATGTCCTCTTAGAGCTAGGACTCTTCCCCGAAGAAGCCTTGACGGGGACGCAGCTCCTCGTCGCTAATTTCGGCGCAGAGGAAGTGCACTATCTCCTGCCTATCGTCGCAGAGCTGCGTCGTCACGGCGTACGTACCGAGATCTATCCCGAGACGGCCAAGATGAAGAAGCAGATGAGCTATGCCGATAGTCTGCATATCCCCTACGTCCTCCTCGTAGGAGAAGAGGAGCGGACGACAGAGCTCTTCACACTGAAGAATATGCTTACGGGAGATCAGCAGAAGCTGACGAAGGAAGAGCTTCTTCGTTTCTTCGCCTAATCTCTCTTCTTTCGCCTCATTCAGTTAGCCATGATGCAGACTCCTACTTCCCAGCAGTATCCACTACTCGATCAGATCCATAGCCCAGCAGATCTTCGTCAACTGCCCGTTGAGAAGCTCCCCGCTCTGTGTGCTGAGATCCGTCAGTTCATGCTTCAGACGCTCTCGGTCATCCCTGGGCATCTCGGGGCTAATCTCGGTGCAGTGGAGATCACGGTAGCGATGCACTATGTCTTTGATACCCCTTATGATCGGATCGTATGGGATGTAGGGCATCAGGCTTATGTCCACAAGATCCTCACAGGACGCAGAGAGGACTTCCATACGCTGCGTAAGTGGGGGGGGCTAGCAGGCTTCCCTCATCCCGAGGAGAGCGAGTATGATACCTTCGCTGCAGGGCATGCTTCGAATTCGATCTCGGCAGCCTTAGGGATGGCCGTAGCGACTGCTCTCAATGAGGAGAACCGACGAGTGATCGCATTCATCGGGGATGGAGCGATGAGTGGTGGTATGGCTTTCGAAGGGCTAAATAATGCCTCCGCTTACCCGAATAACCTTTTGGTGATCCTGAACGATAATAATATGTCCATTGATAAGAATGTCGGTGGGCTCAATCGTCATATGGTGAACCTGCTGACTAATCCTACCTACAATACGATGCGCTACGACGTGTATCGTGTCCTGCGCAAGCTTCATGTCTTTAAGGAGGATCAGCACAAGGATCTACAGCGCTTCAATAATCGTATCAAGTCGCTTCTCTCGGGGCAGACGAACTTCTTCGACAGCTTCAGTATCCGCTATCTAGGGCCTACCGATGGGCATGATGTCATCCACTTGGTACAGCTACTTCAAGATATACGGGATATGAAGGGGCCTCGTCTGCTACATATCAGCACGACCAAGGGGAAGGGCTATGAGCCTGCAGAGCAAGAACCAACGATTTGGCATGCACCTGGGAAGTTTGATCCCGAGACGGGACAGCGGATCTCTGCTCCTCGCTCCGCACCTCAGCCTCCTAAGTTCCAAGACGTCTTTGGGAAGACTCTTGTGGAGCTAGCGGATTTGGATCCTCGTATTGTAGGAGTTACCCCTGCTATGCCTACGGGGTGCTCGATGACCTATATGATGGAGAAGTATCCTGATCGTTCCTTTGACGTAGGGATCGCTGAAGAGCATGCTGTGACTTTCTCTTCTGGGATGGCCAAGGAAGGCTTTATCCCGGTGTGTAATATCTATTCGACCTTCATGCAGCGTGCCTACGATCAGCTTATACATGACGTAGCACTCACGGAGTCCCACGTAGTCTTCTGTCTAGATCGGGCAGGTCTTGTCGGAGAAGATGGAGCTACACATCAAGGGGCATTTGATATCGCCTATCTCCGTACTATCCCAGGTATGACAGTTTGCTCCCCTTATGATGAGGTGGAGCTACGGAAGCTGATGTATGGAGCCTGCTTTGATTGGCAGGGACCTATAGCTATTCGTTACCCACGAGGAGAGGGCTCTCGCCCTGATTGGCAGGAGCCATTATCTACCTATCCTTATCGGAAATCTCGCTTGCTGAAGCAGGGAGATCATCTAGCCATCCTCTCTTTTGGACCTATCGGGGTGACAGCCTCAGAGGTAATCAATCGACTGGCCGAGGAGGGCCATTCTGTGACTCATCTTGACCTAGTCTTTGCTAAACCGTTAGATGAAGAAGCTCTTCGCCAGATCTTCCAACGGCATACTCATATTCTGACTTTAGAAGAAGGGTGCTTGAATGGAGGCGTTGGCTCTGCGATCCTTCAGCTAGCCATGAACGAAGGCTATCAGGGAAAGATTAAGATGCTTGGCTTACCTGATGAGTTTATCCCTCATGGTACACCTGCTGAGCAACGCCACTACTGTGGAATTGATGCAGACGGGATCTATCAGTCTGCAAAGGAACTGCTACACTAAGAGACTATGAGAATTGTCATCGCTGGAGCAGGAGAGGTCGGGACGCACCTAGCCAAGATGCTCTCCAATGAGGAGCTGAATATCGTCCTGATGGATATGGATGAGAAGAAGCTGGAGCGAGCAAGTCATCATCTAGAGGTGCTCCCAGTCGTGGGAAATCCTACCCAACTTCAGGATCTAGAGCAGGCTCGAGTAGAGGGAGCTGATCTTTTTGTCGCAGTGACTCCCGATGAGGCCATGAATATCATGGCTTGTGTGCTGGCTAAGCGTGTCGGAGCACGCCATACCATCGCTCGTACGAATAATGCTTCTTATCTCAATGGAGAATATACGGCCCTGATGGAGGAGCTTGGAGTTGACTCTATGATCTATCCCGAGGAGCTAGCCGCTAACGAGATTGCAGCCATCACTGAGTATCCCTGGGCTAGGCAGTACATCACGCTCTTTAATGGAGCGCTGATTCTCATCGGGGTGAAGGTTCGGAATGGTGCACCCATTGTGGGGAAGTACTTACATGAGCTTGGTAGTGCCCTACCTCAAGGAGAGGAGAAGTTCTGCCACCTAGTTGCTATCAAGCGTGACTTTGATACGATCATTCCTCGTGGAGATACCAGAATTGAGCATAATGATCTAGTCTTCTTCACAAGTACGGTAGATCATGTAGATACGGTACGTCGTCTGGCAGGAAAAGACGCTCCCGAGATACGACGTATGGTGATCATGGGGGCAAGTCCGGTAGCCCTGCGTACGATTGCGAAGGTGTCAGATAACATCAAGATTGCCCTCATAGAGAAGGATAAGGACAAGTGCCTTAAACTCGCTCAAGAGATGCCAGCCAATGTGGAGGTCTATCATGGCGATGGTCGCGATCCCGAGATCTCCAATGAGGTGGGGCTTGAGGATACACAGATCTTTGTTGCGCTCACAGAGAACTCCGAGACGAATGTGCTGGCTTGTCTTGCAGCCAAGCGTTACCAGGTCTATAAGACGGTAGCTAAAGAGGAAAATATAGACTATATCCCTTTAGCCTATCGACTGGATATCGGTACGCTGATCAATAAGAAGCTACTTGCCGCTGGCTATATCTATCGTACTCTTCTTGGACAGGCGACGGGACAGGTCACCTGCCTCTCACTAGTGAATAATGCCGAAGTCGTAGAACTCGTGGCACGAAGAGAGTCTCGTATCATAGGGCATAAGATCCGTGATCTTAAGCTTCCTCAGAATATGACTTTCGGAGGGATGATCCGTAATGGTCGTCCCTGCATGATCGATGGAGAGACGGTGCTAGAGCCGTACGACCATGTGGTGATCTTCTATCATGACTTGCCATTGACATCTTTAAAGGCTCTCTTCTAAGTCTAGTACCATGCCTACGATCAATTTCCGCTTCATTAGTCGTATCCTAGGGATGATGAGTCTTGTCGAAGGCGCCATGATGCTCTTGGTTCTTTTGGTGGCGTTGATCTATCGAGAGTCTCTTTTCCCCTGGCTCATCACAATGGGAGTCTTTCTCTCTCTTGGAGCTCTCCTAACCTACCAAGGGAAAGACCTAAAAAAGAAGAATGCTTCTAGGCGAGAGGGAATGCTAGCTGTTACTTCGGTTTGGGTATTACTTTCTCTTGTAGGAATGCTACCTTTTCTTCTATCTGGAGTTACGACACATCCTTTAGATGCTTTTGTTGAGACCGTCTCAGGCTTTACGACCACTGGGGCTACGGTTTTCTCTCAAGTGGAAGATTTCCCACGTAGTCTTCTTTTTTGGCGTAGCCTTATCCAATGGCAGGGAGGACTAGGTATTGTTGTCTTTACTGTCGCCCTCATCCCTATCTTCGGGGGAGGTGCTAGTCAGATATATAATGCGGAGACGACGGGGATCACACATGATCGATTCCTACCTCGGATCTCAGACGTGGCCAAGCGTCTCTGGGGAATCTATCTTCTTGAGACGATCCTTCTCGTAGCTCTTCTTTGGCTTGGTCCTATGAACTTCTTTGAAGCCATATGCCATGCCTTGACTTGTATCTCTACGGGAGGATATTCTACTCGAGATGCGAGTATTGTTGCCTTTGACTCGGCTTATCTAGAGTATGTCCTCTCTGCATTTATGTTTATAGGTAGTCTAAATATCACTTTAGTCTACTTCGTTGTCAGTGGGAAGCCCAAGCGCTTGTTAGAGGATGAAGAGTTTCGCTTCTTCACCTCCTTCGTCCTTCTGATCATCGTGATTACGACGACTTGGCTCGTGGTGCAGAGTGAGTATGCGACTCTAGAGAGTAACTTCCGCCATGCGCTTTTTATGGTTCTCTCTCTGGGATCAAGCACAGGATATACCATATCAGATGTCACGCTATGGGGGCCTTTCTTTTGGATGCTCGCACTCCTGCTTATGTTCGTCAATGGCTGTGCAGGATCTACATCAGGAGGATTGAAAGCCTCTCGCTTCATGGTTCTACTGAAGAACCTCTATAATGAATTCAAGAAGCAGATCCATCCGCATCTTCTTACTCCTGTCCTTATCAATGGTCGTCAGCTAAGTATCAGCTATGTGCACCAGGTATTGGCTTTTTGTGTACTCTATGTAGCTCTGATCTTCATCGGGGCAACGCTACTGATGCTGGACAACAATGGCTTTGTGTCGAGTATTAGTATTGCTTGTTCTGCGATTAGTAATTCGGGTCCTGGGATAGGACAGTATGCTATGGGGATAGGAGAGGCTGGAGATTTCACCAAGGCTATTCTTTGCTTCTTGATGCTCGCTGGTCGTCTAGAGGTCTTCACTGTTATTGGTATCCTTACCCCTTACTACTGGAAGCGGTAGGAGAGGGAGGGTACCTTTTTATTAAGCAATCACTTACTCTATGCATACTTCCCTTACGCCCTCTGTCCAAGGGGACTCGGTCACACGATTTGCAGACATTGAGATCTTGCGCTATGAGATCCCTGGCTTCGAAGGTTTATCTCTCGATCGAAAACTGTTTATCTATCATCTCAGCGAGGCAGCTCTTTCAGGACGGGATATTACTTTCGATCAGAATGGGCGCTATAGCTTGCGTCTTCGCTCCTTCTTTGAGGGGCTTTTTCTCGCCTATCGAGGAGATCGCAAGACGCCTTCCTTCCGAGCTGTCGAGACTTACCTTTTCCGTCTCTGGTTCTCTTCGGGGATCCACCATCATTACGGATCTGAGAAGTTTGAGCCAGCCTTTACTGAGGAATATCTTCGTGAGATCCTAGAAGAGGTACAAGCTGAAGGTATACTTCTTCGCTATCGTGGGCAAGAGTTAGATGAGTTATTACGACTCATCTTCGATCCTACGATCGCACCTCGTCGGACAGTGCAGAGTGGTGATGAAGATCTGGTGAGGGCTTCGTCAGCTAACTTTTACGCAGAGGATGTGACACAGGAAGAAGCTTCCTCCTTCTATGCTAAGGCTTATGAAGAGCTTAGTGAGAACGAGCGACTAGCTCCTCCCTCTTTAGGTCTGAATAGTCGTTTAGCTAAGACAGATGACGGAGAGCTCTATGAGCAAGTCTATCGTCAGTCTGGACTTTACAGAGAGGCTTTGACTCGCATTGTTGCCTCTCTTAAGTCTGCGGTCGCCTATGCGGAGACGGAGGGGCAGCGTCGTGCTATCCTTGCACTCATTGAGTATTATAAGACGGGAGATCTAGAGAAGTATAATGACTACTGTATCGCGTGGGTGGAAGATACCGAGTCAGAGGTAGACTTCATCAATGGATTTACTGAAGTCTATACTGACCCTCTAGGTACGAAGGGGATGTGGGAAAGTCTTGTACATATCCGTGATCATCAAGCTAGCCAGCGGACACAGAAGATTTGTGCAGAAGCCAAATGGTTTGAGGATCATGCTCCTATTGATACTCGCTTCAAGAAAGAGGATCCCCGTGGAGTCTCTGCTACGGTAGTCTCTGTAGCTATGCTGGCAGGAGACTCCTATCCAGCTACTCCTATTGGTATCAATCTCCCCAATGCGGACTGGATACGTGCTTCTTATGGATCGAAGTCTGTTACCATCGACAATATTCATCGAGCCTATCATATCGCTTCTTTGCATAGCGGTATGGATGAAGCCTTTATTCCAGATCTAGCTGTACGGGAGATGCTCGCTCGCTATGGCGAGGTCACCGAACATTTGCATACAGATCTGCACGAATGTTTAGGTCATGGCTCCGGAAAGTTGCTCCCAGGTGTCTCTCCTGATGCTCTAGGAGCCTATCACTCTACCCTGGAAGAGGCACGTGCGGACCTCTTCGCTCTGTACTATATGGCAGACGAGCACCTTGTATCATTGGGCTTACTTCCCGATATGGAGGCTTACAAGGCATGCTACTATCGCTATCTGCTCAATGGGCTCGTGACTCAGCTGGTGCGTATCCGTCCTAGTCATATGCTCGAAGAAGCACATATGCGCAATCGTGCTCTCATAGCTCGCTATGTCCTAGAGAAGGGGAGCGTACTCGGAGCCGTGGAGCTAAGAGGTATTGAGCTGATCATTCATGACTATGATGCGCTACGTCCGATCATCGCTGATCTCTTAGCTGAAGTGCAGCGTATTAAGAGTGAAGGGGATCAAGCCTCGGGCCGAGCTTTGATCGAACGTTATGCGATCTCTGTCGACCCCGTGCTCCATGCTGAAGTGCTGGAGCGCTATGCGAAGCTAAATATCGCCCCATATAAAGGCTTTGTTAATCCACGCCTAGAGCTCGTCTATGATGAGGATGGTGGTATCGTAGATGTTCGTGCGGACTATACCGAAGGCTATGCTGAGCAGATGCTACGTTATAGCCGTGAGTACGCTACATTGCCTTTAGATCCTGTAGTCTCAGAGGAGCTACGCCACCCTGTACCTTCAGAGCAGACCCTGCTTGAGGCTAAAGAGCTACGTACTCAGATCCGTCGTGTGATGGATGGGCAAGTAGCTTCCTCTATGCGAGAGAAGGGATTGCACTATGGGATTAACTTTGGCCTTACACTAGACTATATCCTTCGTCTAGCAGAGAAGCAACCCGAGCGTGCCACCCTGGCTAGCTACTTACTCTCACGTGATGTACGAGAGCTGAAGCTCATCGGCCAACTTATCTATCCTGCCGAGGCTGTCACTTATGAGGTAGCGACCGAGCTAGCTCTCTCCTCCTTTGCTAATCCTGAGTTACGGGATTACTTAGCCAAGCATCTCTTTGATCGTACTCCGTTGGCTCCCTACTGGGCATTGGACTGGATCTTTGCTGAGGAGGGTCAGCGATGGGAGGATCTCTTGCCCGTAGCCTTCACGATCCTTGCTCGCTGGTTCTCGCATGGTTTCTCTCTGAAGAGTGATACCTGCCGTACGAAGCTCCTGCAAGAAAGCCTTTGCCTGCTTGCTTCCGATGAGTTACCCTATCCGACAGCATTACAGCGCTCAGTACTACTGATGCTCAAGCGCTGGGGGCGTGATGATGCGATGATGCGTCAAGCGCTTCTCTCATCATCAGCTCTACAGGAATGGGAGGCAAGCTCCAATCCTTTGCAACAAGAGTTCGCTACCGATCTCCGCTTCGAACTCGAAGAATATATCTCCTCACTCTAGTTCTATTGACATGAAACGAACTCTCACTCTCCTTATGCTGGGAGCTTGCTTAAGTGCCACTGCTCCTCAGCTAGCGTCTGCTACGACTCCCTCTTCTGTAGAGGCGCTTCGTAAGATCCGTATCCCATTCTACTACTACGAGCAACCAACGAATGGTAATCTTATCGGCCGTGGAGCGGATCAAGCCCTTTTCGCTATCTACACGACTCATACGCAGGGCTATCTGCTGAATGCTTTGACGCTTGATCTGAAAGGAACTACCGATCTGAAGGATGTCACTAAGATCAAGCTCTATCGTACAAAGGTTAAAGATCGCTTTGATCACCGCTCTCCAGGAGAACTGCTAGCCGAAGCTACGGTACGCAAGTCTTCGCAGATCACACTGAAGCCAGAGAAAGCGCTGACTGAAGAGGATGCTCTCTGGATCGTAGCTGATATTGCGCCCAAAGCAAAGGAGGGGCATGTCGTAACAGCCGAAGTCGTCGGTGTCGTCTCTGAAGGACTGCAGATCGAGGGCTTGGTTCGCAAGGCTCATTCACAAGAGATTGTCCTCCAGCGTACCCTCATTTGGGCACCAGGGGACAATGGCTCGAAGCACTACCGTATCCCGGGTATTATCCGCTTAAATGATGGCACGCTGGTGGCAAGTATTGATAAGCGTAAGGAGAAGGATGGTGATCTCCCAGCCAATATTGATGTCGAGATCAAGCGTAGCACCGATGGAGGCCTCACGTGGAGTGCTCCCATTACGATAGCAGAGGGATCTGCAGATCATGGCTTCGGGGATGCTGCTATGGCTACCGATGGCAAGACGATCTACATGGTGATGGTCGGTGGTGCTGGTCTCTGGACTTACCCCTCTATCTCGAAGCAACCCTCACAGATGTACTTTACGAAGAGTCAAGATGGTGGTAAAACATGGTCGCCCCTGAAGGAGATCACCAAGGAAGCCTATGGTAAGTATGCTTGGGGTGGTTTCTTTGCTTCGGGTAATGGTATCGTGACCTCCCGAGGGCGTATAGTCTTTGTGGCAGCCCAGCGAGTCGAGAGTAGCTGGGGTGGCGAGATGGATAATGTACTCGTTTACTCGGATGATCAGGGTAAGAGCTGGAAGGTATCGGCTCCTGCACGACACAATGGAGATGAATCTAAGGTCGTTGAGCTCTCAGATGGATCACTCCTCGTCTCTAGTCGTAATCGTGCCTTTGGGGCGAATGCTCGTACTTTCATCTTGACAAAGGATGGTGGTAAGACATGGACTCCTGAAGCTACCTGGCCTGAACTTACAGGGAATGCGTGTAATGGAGCCTTTGCTCGCTACGCTCCCGTAGGGAAGAGCAAGTACAGCGGTTATCTGCTTCACACACTACCAGCTAGTCCTAACCGAGACCATCTACGCCTCTTCCTAAGCCAAGATGAGGGGAAGACCTGGCCTATCTCTAGGGAGATTTGCCGAGGTGAAGCGGTCTATAGTGAGGTGGTGATCATGTCTGATGGCACCATCGGTATCATCAGCGAAGAGAATGATAAGCCTGGTTTCGATATCTACTTTACGCGTGTGTCTCTAGATTGGCTTCTTCGAGGAGATCAGAAGAAGTAGTTATACGACTCTCCATAAAGCATCGCCCCGCACTCTACCATCGTAGTGTGCGGGGCGATGTGCTTGATAGACTTAGCGGAGTCTGAGAGATGGATCTTCTAAAGACTGTAGGATAGAAGTTCGGTTTTGATAGAAATGAAAGGCTTCGTTCGTTAGGTATGAAATAAAGTTTTGTTTCTGATGAATGGATCGCTTAATTACTAACGACTTGATCGGTTTATCCTTTCTGATAGCGAGCTATGATTCCAGATGATCGGATGCTATGGTTCAGGATACTGCTTGAACCTCTTAGGTAACCAAGGGAAGAGATCTCTAAACGAAGAGATCAGTAAAGATACCATCTGAGACAAAGATTCCTTGGGGTGTCAAGCGGAGATGCTCCTCCTCGATGTGGAGTTTATTTGTTTGGAGATGAGGTGTGGCTCGCGCTAGTAGCGACTGGGTAGATGATTCGCCGAAGAGCTGAGTATAGATAGGCAGTGAGATCCCCCATTGAGTACGTAGGCGAGTGAGAATATGCTCGTGCTGGAGCTCCTCATCCGTAAGTAGCTCGACTTCTTTGGAGCGAACGGGCGATGGTGATAGGAGTGATGTGACGTAGTCCTTGAGCGAGGCTGGATTGTAGGATCGGGTTCGTTGTCCATCGAAGCTATGTGCCGAGGGACCGAGGCCTAGGTATGACTTCCCCTGCCAGTAGCCTGTGTTGTGGCGTGCGTAGCAGTTCGGTAGGGCGAAGTTAGATATTTCGTAATGCTCATAGCCAGCATTTCGTAGCTGATCGATGAGTAGCTGGAAGAAGGCGAGACTATCCTCTTCACTCACGGGGAGCACTTTGCCCAGCTCCACAAGTTTAGTCAGGGCGGTTCCCTCCTCGTAGATCAGATGATAGGCTGAGAGATGAGGAATAGACAAAGCAAGAAACTGCTCAATGTTAGCCGACCATCGCTCAAGAGTCTGGTCGGGTAGTCCATAGATCAAGTCGATGCTGAGGTTCGTGATACCCGCATGCTGGAGGAGGGAGATACTTTCTGATACCTGACGACTCGTGTGACGGCGGTTAAGGAAGCGGAGATCTTCATCGAAAAAGCTCTGTACGCCCATGCTTACTCGATTGATCGGTAGGGAGGTGAGCCCTTGGACGTAGTCTTCGGTTAGATCGTCAGGGTTACATTCGATGGTGATCTCATGGGAGAAGTCAGTAGGGTATTCCTCTGCGATGGTTGCGAAGATCGTGCGGAGCTCTTCGATCGAGAGCTGTGAGGGAGTGCCACCACCGAAGTAGATGTGCTCGATAGACTCTCCTTCGGGGAGCTCATCCCGACGAAGACGAAGCTCGGCAAGTAGTGCTGGGACAAAGGCTTGGCGTAGTCCCTTGCCTGTGAGCGTGTAGAAGTCGCAGTAGGTACATCGACTGGCGCAGAAGGGGACGTGGATATAGAGATTCATCGTATACTGGAGAAGAACAAGGGCTACAGTGCAGTGCGATCTGTACTGTAGCCCTGTGATCGTATAATGGTGCTTAGCGGACTATCGCACGAGTTGCTTGAGGACAGGAAGCTGGAAGGTTAGACTCTCTTGGCAGGGAGTCGAGACCCCGAAACGATTAACAGCTTCGACCCCGAATTCGACTTCCGCGGCTTCCTCAAAGTCTTCGATAAGGAGGCGACACTGCGGAGTCTCTAGCCGTTCGGCGAGGATCGTAGCGTGCTTCTTCCCGTCATGATCCGTCGTCGTGACCCAGAGACGGTAGGTGATGCCCTGCATCGAAGCTTCGGCAGGCAGTGTCCAAGCCAGCAGGAATTCTCCCTTCTTGAGCGCCTTGACATGCAGACCCATAGGTGCTGCGGGGGGCGTCTTCTTCCCTCGAGCAAGGGATAGGGGTAAGGCAGGTGTCGCAAAGGCTTCACGGATGATACGGCGAATAGCGGGGAACGTCGCTCCAGTATGCTTCTCACGGAAGAAGCATATCCCCGAGAGACCGACCTCACGCTCTTCGTCGATCTGCTCCTGCATCGTGCTGGCAGGCCATCCGGTCTCCTCGACACGATAAGGCGCTAGCCCAGGTACTACGGGAGTATAGGGAGCGACTTCATCCTTCCACTGCTGGAGGAATGGGGAATACAAGTCGTCCTTGTAGTACATCATAGGTACGATGAAGTCGACTAGTCCCTCTTTGCCCCAGGCTTGTGGATCTTGGTGGACGGACTCATAGGCTGTCCAGCCGTGTGGACGCCCTAGATCTTCGATCTTCTTGTACTTCCCGAGGGGAGCGACACTGACTTGGAGCGGAGACTGAATGCTAGCAAGTGAGTCACGTACTTCACGAAGCTGAGCGGTGAGGTTATCTCTTCGCCACTCGGACTTACTAGCATAGTCCTTCCCGTAGCGATTGAAGCTTCGTCCGTCAGCAAACGTCTCCGCTGCTTCGGGATAACGGAAGTAATCGAAGTGAACCCCATCAAGCTTCGGATAGCGACGAGCTAGATCTGTGGCGAGGTGAGCCACGTAGCTACGTACCTCGGGATGCCCAGGATCTAGATGGTAGCTCCCCTTATGGGCGATGACCCAGTCCGAGTGATCACGTAGGAGGGGATGAGGTGCTCGCTTGGGAGAAACCAAAGGATAGGTGACAAGCCAAGCATGGATGCTAAGTCCTCGCTCGTGGCAGGCCTGGATGGCGAAGTGAATGGGATCATAGTCGCCAAAGAAGCCTTCACCGGCAAAGCGTGTGGATAGAGGCTCGTAGTCCGAAGGATAGATGACAGCTCCGCTATGGCGTAGCTGAAGGAATACCGTATTGTATCCATCCTCTTTGAGTCGATCAAGGATACGAGTCAAGGCTTCCTTCTGTCGGCGTACTCCGTAGGGAGTATCGGCTTTGTCGCTAGGCCAATCTAGACCATAGACTGTCGTAATCCAGACGCCTCGCATCTCCTCTCGTATCGAGTCGCCAGCTGGTCGTGACCAGTGCTGGATGACTTGAGGGGCTGGTGGTGCGATGGGCTTCTGCTCGGGGACTTCTGGGACTGGGATAGGCTTCTTCGTTCCACAGCTGGCGAGCAGGAGCGCCAGCGCTACTGTAGTGGCAAGGCTAAAGATCTTGTACTGCTTCATCCCAGCTGATGGTAAGCGATATTGTCTATCAAACGGACATCACCGCAATAGACCGTAATGCAACCATGGGGACGAGGGCTATCACTCCAAGCCTTGATTGACTGTAGACTGTCGGTATCTACGATCTCAAAGTATTCGACACGAAGCGTCGGGATGGCATTGATCTTTTCAGTGACGCGCTGGATAAGTTCGGCTGGAGTGAGCTCTTGAGTCCAAGCGGTACTTTCCTTGAGGATGCGGTAGATGTTAGGAGCCTCGGCACGCTCTTCTTGAGACAGACGGACGTTACGACTGCTGAGGGCCAGACCATCCTCCTCACGTACGATCGGGCAAGCGATGATCTCCACAGGGCTACCAATCTGCTTGACCATGGCTCGAATGACGGCAATCTGCTGGAAGTCCTTTTCTCCAAAGTAAGCACAGTCGGGACGAACGATCTCGAAGAGCCGTGAGACGACCTGCATCACACCATTGAAGTGGCCAGGACGGTAGCGTCCCTCCATGACCTCTGCTACGGCTCCTACTTCGAAGACTCGGCTATCGGGCTCGGGATAGATCGTGCTAACCTCGGGAGCAAAGAGAGCAGAGGCTCCCACCGAAGCGAGAAGCGCACTGTCGGCCTCTAGCGTACGAGGATAAGTCTCTAGGTCACGAGGGTCATTGAACTGCGTGGGATTGACGAAGACGCTGACGATGCAGCGATCACATTCGCTTAGGGCACGCTTCACCAGGCTAAGATGTCCTGCATGTAGAGCCCCCATAGTGGGGACGAAAGCAATGCGACAGCCAGACTTGTGCTCGCTGTCTACGAAGGCCTGCAGGTCTTCGATACTCTGATAAATATTCATTCGTGTGGGTTGGTTAATCTTCTACTTCTGTAGGCAAGGAAGGGCTTTCTCACGTACGAGGTATTCGGCGATCTGTACGGCATTCAGCGCAGCACCCTTCTTGATCTGGTCAGCTACACACCAGAAGGTAAGACCGTTGGGCGTAGCGATGTCCTTACGTAGACGTCCTACGTAGACGGGATCCTTCTCCGCGATGAAGAGAGGCATGGGGTAGACCTGATCTTCTGGATCGTCTTGGAGGACGACACCAGGAGCCTTGCGGAAGGCTTCTCTTACAGCTTCTAGCTCGAGAGGCTTCTCGGTCTCTACCCAGATCGCTTCGGAGTGGGCACGGGATACGGGTACACGGACGCAGGTAGCACTGACTGCGATGTCTGAGTGCATGATCTTACGCGTCTCGTGATACATCTTTAGCTCCTCCTTCGTGTAGTCATCTGTAGCGAAGACGTCGATCTGGGGGATGACGTTGTAGGCGAGCTGGTAGGCGAACTTGCTGACTTCGGGTTCCTCTCCCTGAGCGATAGCCTTGGTCTGAGCTTCGAGCTCTACCATCCCTCGAGCACCTGCACCGCTAGCCGCTTGGTAGGTAGCTACATGAACACGGCGGATGTGGGAGAGCTGCTCGATGACGTTCAGTGCCACGACCATTTGGATCGTCGTGCAGTTAGGGTTAGCGATGATCCCTCGAGGGCGTACGAGGGCATCGGCAGCATTGACCTCGGGTACGACGAGGGGAATGTCCTCCTCCATACGGAAGGCGCTGGAGTTATCGATCATCACAGCACCATGGCGGGTGATATCTTCCGCATATTCGAGGGAGATACTTCCACCTGCAGAGACGAAGGCGATATCTATATCTCGGAAGTCATCCCCATGGCGAAGCTCACGGATGGTGTATTCCTTGCCACAGAAGGTGATTGACTTACCAGCGCTACGTGCTGAGGCGAAGACTTCTAGTCGGTCGATCTTCAGCGAGCTCTGGCTAAGGACCTGGAGGAACTCCTGTCCTACAGCTCCACTGACACCGACGATAGCTATATTCATTGGTTTACTGTTGATTAGTCTATCCTATTTAGGTCGCACTTGATAGGGTGTTGCGAGCCAGTTGTTTCAGCTACAAAGGTACGAAGAAACGTAGACATCCTTAAGAATTTAGCTGATATAGGGTGAGGTAAGGAGTCTTTCCCTCCCTAGTGCCTGTTCTCCCAATTGTCTCAGCACGTTAGGACAATCGTCCCACTGGGCTGGGACAACTGTCCCATAGTGATGGGACGAGGCTCTATACGTAAGAAAAGGGCAAGGCACATCTATTCTCTAGATGCGCCTTGCCTTAGGAAGTGGGGGAGGAATTAGTCAAGCAAATACCCTTCCTCATAAGTGTCAAAAATCTCATCCTCTCCCTCGATGCCAAACTCGGCAAAGACGCTTCGGACGATCGCTTGTTGCTCTGGAGTAATCCGTGTCTCACCACTGCTGTAGCGGTAGTACTGCGAGCGTCGACAGCCTAGCTCGCTCGATAGTCTAGCTTGGAAGGGGGCGGCTTCTTTGTTGCGTAGCTGGTAGAGACCTCGCTTGAATCCTCGTGCCATCCGAATGACGTCGCCACAGAGGTAGCTGGAGCAGGTATCTCCGGTGGTACCTCGAGGATCAATAAAGAGGGCTTGGTGGAAGGCTGAGGCGAATTGATAGCTGAGGTAGCGTAGGCAGTCCTTGCTGAGCGGGCAGTCAGCATGGAGACAGTAGGCTACCTGTTTGTGCATGTACTCGGGGTGGAAGGTGCTCATCGTACTTGAAGTCTTTCGTGTGAGGTATTTAGTGATCTTCATCTACGAAGGTACTAAAGTCCGCTTAACCAACGACGTGGAGTGTGGTATAGCGTGCTTGGAGGAATAAGAACTTCTCCTTATCTTTGCACCCGAAGAAAGCCCTTAGGGGGCACAAGTTGCGGTAGTAGCTCAGTTGGTAGAGCATCAGCTTCCCAAGCTGAGGGTCACGAGTTCGAGCCTCGCCTACCGCTCTCCATTGTGAAAGGGGTATCCTTCTCTATTAACGAGAGTGATACCCCTTCTTTCATCACCCAAGACATACACTCACTAAACGACTGTACTACTATGCAGGTACCTTTCCTCAGTATTGACTTCGGTCAGCTGATCTCCGACCTCGGACATGAGTTTACGCTCTTTAGTCTTGAGCAGATCTACAAGTCCTTCTTTACGCTCTTCGTGACCATCGATATTATCGGTGCTATCCCCATCATCCTCTCGCTCAAATCTAAGGGCAAGGTCTATCATGCTACTCAGGTGGGGGTCTATTCAGGGATCATTCTGCTGGCTTTCCTGCTGGTAGGTGAGCCTCTCCTCGGGTCATTTGGTGCTGATATCTCGACGTTCGGTGTGGCTGGGGGGATTGTCCTCTTTGTGATGGCTGTCGAGATGATCTTTGGTCTTGAGATCTTTAAGAGCGAAGATGATTCGGACGGGAACTCTACCTTCGTTCCACTAGTCTTCCCTCTCTTCGCTGGAGCAGCATCATTCACCACGATGCTTACCCTGCGAGCCGATGGAGTGGCTATGGTGAACCTAGCTGTGAGTATTGTCCTCAATATGGTCATCGTCTACCTCGTCTTACGCTATGTATCGATCCTTGACCGCCTACTGGGGAAGAATGGTGTGTATATCCTCCGCAAGTTCTTTGGTGTCGTCCTATTAGCCATCTCGGTGAAGTTCATCACGAAGAATCTCATCGATGTCATCGCTATGGTACAGCATGGTGTCGAAGAGCTCTCTAAGTAGCTATCTCCTCCTCTTTCACTCGATATATTTAATCTATGAAGTATGGATTCGTCAAAGTAGCGGCCGCCTCGCCCTTCGTGCGAGTGGCTGACTGCGCCTATAATATAAGTCGTATCGAAGCCCTCACTCGTGAAGCAGATGCTAAGGGAGTAGAGATCATCACCTTCCCCGAGCTCTCCATCACGGGATATACGTGTGGAGACTTCTTCCTCAAGCCCTTCCTCAATGACCAAGCTGAGGAGGCTCTTCTCGAGCTAGCTAAGCGTACAGCAGATACCTCGGTGCTTATCATCGTGGGGATGCCGATACGTATTAAGTCTCAGCTCTTCAATGCTGCCGTTGCCCTTCAGTCGGGGCAGATCCTAGGGGCGATCCCTAAGACTTATCTACCGAACTATCGTGAGTTCCAAGAGGCTCGTTGGTTTGTCGCTGCACGTGACCTTCAGCTAGCCCATGTGAAGATCGGAGACTTTGAGATCCCCATCGGACACAATGTCCTCTTCCGCTCGGGTAAGGTAGCCATTGGCATCGAGATCTGTGAGGATATGTGGACACCCTATACGCCAGGTACTCGCTTGGCTCTCTATGGGGCACAGATCATCTTCAACCTCTCGGCCAGCAATGAGCTCGCTGGTAAGAATACCTACCTTCGCTCGCTCATCAGTGGGCTTTCATCGCAGAACCTCTGTGGCTATGTCTATGCTTCGGCAGGCTATGGGGAGAGCTCGACGGATACAGTCTTCACGGGGAAGGCTTTTATCGGCGAAGTGGGTAAGATCCTCGTGGAATCTCCTCGCTTTACCTACGAAGAGCGCTTGATCATCAGTGATATCGACATCTGTCGTATCGACAATGATCGCATGACGACCAATAGCTTCAATGACTCGTCGGTAGATCATACAGAGCGAGGGCTACTCACTGAGATCCCCTTCCGTCTTCGCTCACAGGAGGAGTCTCACGATGTGGATCGCAAGATTGATCAGAATCCTTTCCTCCCCGATAATGGTAGTCGCGAAGAGCGTGCTGAGGAGATGTTCCTCATCCAGTGTAGTGCGCTCAGTCAGCGCCTTCGCTTCATCAATGCGAAGTATGCTGTCATCGGTGTATCAGGTGGGCTAGATTCTACGCTGGCTCTACTTGTCACGGCTGCGACCTTCGATGGGCTAGGACTACCACGTACTAATATTATTGGGGTCACAATGCCAGGACTAGGGACGAGCACGCATACGAAGAATAATGCCATTGAGCTCATGGAGAAGCTTGGTGTCACAGCGATGAACATCGACATTAAGGAGGCTTGTCTTCATCATTTCGCTCTTATCGGTCATGACCCAGCTTCTCAAGATATCGTCTTCGAGAATACCCAAGCCCGTGAGCGCACGCAGATCCTTATGGATCTAGCGAATAAGTATAATGCCCCAGTTATCGGGACGGGTGACCTCTCCGAGCTGGCACTAGGCTGGTGTACCTACAATGGAGACCATATGTCGATGTATTCGGTGAATGCAGGTATCCCTAAGACGGCGATTCAGATCATGGTTAGTGAGCTTGCTCGGACAGCTCGCTTTGGTGAAGCACTTTTGCCCATCCTTTACTCAATCGTCGATACCCCTATATCTCCTGAGCTGAAGCCAACAAATGCTGAAGGTGCGATTGATCAGAAGACGGAGGCTGTAGTTGGTCCCTACGAGCTACATGACTTCTTCCTCTATAATGTGCTGGGTTATGGCTACGCACCTGCTAAGATCTTCTATTTGGCTCAAGTTGCCTTCCATGAGAAGTATTCAGCGTCAGTAATTAAGAGATGGTTGAAGGAGTTCTATCGTCGCTTCTTCTCTCAGCAGTACAAGCGTAATTGCCTCCCCGATGGACCGAAGGTTACGCGTGTCAGTCTCTCTCCCCGTGGAGACTGGCGTATGCCTAGTGATGTCACTTCTCGTGCTTGGCTCGATGCTGTCGATGCACTTGTCGAGGATGAGGGAGCACAGTCTTGTCCTAATTAGTTCCCTCCCATAGCAATTAGCGCCCCTCTCCCTGATTAGGAAGAGGGGCGCTAATTGTGATGTTATAGAGGGTATGAGGGGCTTGCTTCTCGATCGGCATTTGATCTTCTATTAGTCGGTATTTGATCTTCTATTAGTTATACATGATACGAAGGGTTGCATAGTCAGGTCTGATAAAAAGAAAGCGAGGGAGCTATTAGCTCTCTCGCTCTTTTGTTGCCTCATAAGGATTCGAACCTTAACAAACAGGACCAGAATCTGTTGTGCTACCATTACACCATGAGGCAAGATTTGTGAACCTTGGCGGACTCGAACCGCCGACCCCCACCCTGTCAAGGTGATGCTCTAAACCAACTGAGCTAAAGATTCATTCCCTGTCGTTTTTGACACTGCAAAGGTAGATAAATATTCTGAACTACCAAAATCTAAGGCTAACCTTATTCGGTATCTAGCATATTACTTGGATCATTGTCTATTAGATCGCACTAAGGCACAAATCATCGTTTGATGACGTCTATATTTTCGTTAGGTGATGGGACAGACCCTCCTTTTAGTGATTCCCATCAGACATAAGGCTCTTCCTGAGCAGAATCCTTATCTTTGTGAGGAGTACATCCGTATGGTTGTGCTGAATAAATAAGAGACAACTATGGCTACGATTCTTGTCGCCTTTTCTACACAAGACGAAGGCTTTGAACTAATCCCTGTGGGACATAAGATTATTCGACCACTGCATGGTAGAGACTTTACGCACGAGGAGCTGATGGGCTTACTCCCTCAGGCGGATGTGCTCTGTACTTCCTTTGATTACCAAGCACCAAGTGCCTTGCTCACCCATGGGAAACGCCTCCGTCTGATAGCTAACTTCGGTGTGGGTTACAATAATATTGATGCGACCTTCGCTCGAGAGCATCATATCGCTGTCACCAATACCCCAGAGTCTGTTGTTGTACCAACGGCTGAGCTGGCTTTCGGGCTAATGCTGGACGTCGTACGTCGGATCAGTGAGTTAGATCGTCTCGTGCGCTCTTTGCCTGGAGAGAAGCCTGCTATAGGACGTACTCACTATCTGGCTGGTCTACTCCAAGGGAAGACGCTTGGGCTTTTAGGGTATGGAAACATTGCATCCGCTTTGGGGAAGAGAGCTGAAGCCTTCGGCATGCACATCCACTATCATAAGAGACATCGTTATACGCCAGAGGAGGAGCAGGCACGAGGTATTACCTATGCCTCCTTCGACGAGCTCCTTCGTACATCCGATATTCTCTCCGTGCATACTCCCTATAGCGAGGCGACGCATCATCTCATCGATGCTCAGGCGCTGAGTCTTATGCGTCCAGATGCTTTCTTGATCAATACCTCACGAGGTGCAGTCATTGATGAGGAGGCATTGGTCAAGGCTTTACAGGAGGAAAGGTTAGCCGGTGCGGGACTAGACGTTTACGAATATCATGATGTACCTAGTCCTTTGCTCTGCTCGCTACCCAATGTGGTCATGACACCACATACGGGTACACAGACTGCAGAGACTCGCCGAGCGATGAACTATGAGATGCTCACCAATGTAGCCTGCTTTTTGAGAGGTGAAGAGCTTCCCAACCGAGTGGTCTAGACGAATCCTATATCCCTATATTATTCTATGTTCAGTAAGGTATTTCTCTTGCTGGCTTGCTCGGCTATACTTAGCCTGGTGAGCTGTAAGCTATCCTCTTCTCATCCTATGGAGATATCTCATATCAACGATAGTTTGACACGCATCGAAATTCGCCAACCTCTACGGTATCTTCTTCTTCCTATTCAGGAAGATCAGCCAGAGGTTAAGGTACGTTTGCTGGGTGATACGCCTGAAGACACCTGGCTAGACATTCGTTTAGCGGTAGATAGTGTAGACTACTATGTTCCCTTCCCTTTGTCTAGAGAGAAGGGATGCACGCTAGAGATTCTCCACCTAAAGAAAAGTGCGGTAGCCTGGGAGAAGCTCATCCTCTCCGATACGTTTGATACATCGAAGAGGGACTACTATCGTCCTGCCTATCACTATACCCCTGATTATGGATGGATGAATGACCCGAATGGTCTTATCTATCACGAAGGGGTTTATCATCTCTACTATCAGTTCAACCCCTTCGGCTCAAAGTGGGGAAATATGTGCTGGGGACATGCTACGACGAGAGACTTCATACATTGGACTCATGAGACTCCAGCACTTAGAAGAGATACGCTTGGGCATATCTTCTCAGGGAGTACTATCCTCGATCGTGAGGGGATTGCTGGCTTTGGTCAGGGGGCGATACTTGCTTACTACACGGCTCATCAAATGCGTGAGGGCAAGCAGTGGCAGGCACAGTGCCTAGCCTATAGTACCGATGGGGGATACACCTATACCAAGTACAAGGGCAATCCAATACTTACTCCATCTGATGGAGTGGTAGACTTTCGTGATCCGAAAGTGTTCTGGTATGCACCTACTAAGCAGTGGTATATGATCGTCTCGGCAGATAAGGAGATGCGCTTCTTCCGCTCTCAGGATCTTAAGTCGTGGGAGTATGTCAGTGCTTTTGGTGAAGGATATGGAGCTAGACCAAATCAGTTCGAATGTCCTGACTTCTTTGAGTTACCCATGGAGGGAACGAACGAAAAGAAATGGGTGATGCTCGTCAATATCAATCCAGGATGTCCTTTCGGAGGGAGTGCCACAGAGTACTTTGTAGGGAGCTTTGATGGGCAAGTCTTCACTCCTGATACGGATGCTGAGATTGCTCGGTGGCTAGACTTTGGGAAGGATCATTATGCCTTCGTGACATTCCATAATGTTAAGGGGCGTACGTTGGGACTTCCATGGGTAAGCAATTGGCAGTATGCTAATGTCACACCATTCAGGCAAAGTCGAGGAATGAATGGCTTACCTCGTGAGCTCTTCCTCTTTTCACAGCACGGAAGGAGCTATGTCGGCGCTCGTCCGGCAAGAGAAGTCACTGCACTACGTAAGTCTACGCAGACACTTAGCCTACCTCCTAGACTTACTGATAGTGTGATGCTATCCTCTGCTTTCCAAAGCTATGAAGATAGCTTTGAGCTAGAGCTGACTCTGGCTCCAGCTAGAGGAGTGCAACGTGTCGGTATCGTATTAAGCAATGCTTCGGGAGATCGACTACCGATCTATCTAGATCTTAATAAAAGGCGAGTGGTTATGGATCGAACGGAGAGTGGACTTACGGACTTTGGTCAGCTGTCTACCCCACACGAACGTGAGTCGATGGATTGGCGCACGGGAGAAGGAATTAACTATAAGAACGACTTTGCTCTCGCTACATGGGCTCCACTTGAGCTCTGTGCAGGACCAACGTATAAGCTCAGACTATTCTTTGATCGCAGTGTTGCGGAACTCTTTGTTGATGAGGGGCGCATTGCGATGACTAACTTGGTTTTTCCTCGCAGGCCTTATACAGCTCTTTCCGTTTTTAGTGAAGGAGCTACTACAGAGATTAAGGATGCTCGCCTGCACCGACTCGGTCGCTAGGCTGGGTTTGTTTACGTCATAGTTTATATTAGATATGCTACAGGATCTTCTTCAGTATCGTCGTGCTGTCCGTTATTTTGACCGGACGAAGTCACTGGATGCTGAGCGAGTGCGTGCTTGCCTTGAGCAGGCCACGCTTGCCCCTACGAGCTCGAATATGCAGCTCTGGGAATGCTACCACATCACTGACCGTAAGGTTATCCGGGAATTAACACCTGCCTGTTTCGGTCAGAGCGCAGTGGCTACGGCTGACCAATTGGTCGTCTTCTGCATTACACCCCAGCGCTGGCGAGAGCATGCCGAGGCTAATCTGGTATTCCAGAAAGAAAGTATTCGACGCTCCTTCCCAGAAGAGAAGTGGGAGAAGTATACCAAGCTTCAGACAACATACTATACGAAGCTAGTACCCTTCCTTTATTGTCGCTTTGGTGGCCTCTTAGGGTGCGTGCGCAAGGCATTTACCATGATCGGAGGGCTCTTTCGCCCTATACCCCGTGAGGTGAGTGAGGGGGAGATGCTTGCGGTACTCCATAAGAGTTGCGCCCTAGTTATTCAATCCTTTCTCCTTGGAATGAGTGAGGCTGGCTATGATACTTGTCCTATTGAGGGCTATGATAGCCATCGTGTCAAGCGAGTCTTGGGATTACCAGGAGCTACTGAACTAACTATGGTCATCGCTTGTGGAATACGATCGGAGGAGCGTCCGCTAGGAGATCGCTTCAGACTGCCATTCGATCAGCTCTATCATCGTATTGGCGACTAACTAACGCTACCTAATTAGATAAGGGGCTTCCCATCCATTTCGGACGGGAAGCCCTTTGTCTGTGTTGGACATCAGGAATAGATTTACAGCTCTAGCTCCAAACCGATCTGTAACTCCTCTGGGGCAAAGCGAATACCCCAGCCCGTAGTTCCTAATCCTTCCTCTTCCCCGCCTACGAAGCGATCTCGGTATCCGATGAATCCTAGACGAAGGCATAGGCAGAGTCCCTTGGTCAAGTCGACACAAGCCCCAGGACGAAGCCCTACTTCCCATCCCTTCATCCCCTTAGTTGTGCTGATACCAAATCCACCATCGACATAAAGGTTAAATGGTTCACGGTGCAGGTAGTAATAGCGAGCGAAGGGACGCAGACTCCATAGACTTTCGTGCGAAGGATCATTTTCTCGCTTGGCATACTGATAGGATCCCACGATCCCGATGCCTATATTTTCGTTGAAGAGATAGGCTATTTCAGGAGATAGGGCTAGTGAGGTACTCTTCGCCTTATGGTCTGTCCAGAAGGATAGAGCACCGCCTAATACCCACTTACTACCATGTTCGTCATTCGTATGCTTTCCTGTAGCTTGGTTAGGAAAGTAAGTCTGTGCTTTGGCTGTGCCACCGATCAGAAGGAGACCGCAGAGCATGAGAAGAGCATAGCGTAGTCGCTGCTTCATAGTTCTTGTTTTATAATTAGGTAAATAGGTCGGAGATGAAAGGCACTAGACGGCCTTGCTTCTGCAAAGGTACAGACTCAGCAAAGGGCTGACAATACCGAAGAGTAGGTATATTTATTCTTAGGTTATCCTCATTCTACCTAGATGTGATGACTAGTGACTTTCCAGAGCTAGTAAAGCGATATAAGGTGTGATAACCTCGGGGGATTGGAGAGAATATCGCAGAAGCTATAGGATAGTCTGTGCTGAAATAATAGGATAGAAGTTAAACTTTGATAGGAATGAACTTAGCCTGTTATTAGGTATAAAACAGAGCTATCATTAGGAATAAACTTATGCTATGTTCCATTTCTACCATCTAGAGGATATTCATGGAGCAGATGATAAGTGCGACTAGTTAAAATAGCAGTCTCGTGTGTCCTTGCTGAAAGGGATCTCAGCCCAATACTGTGGGTTAATGCAAGATAAAAAGCGCAGTGTACCGATCGGTACACTGCGCTTTTTATAGATGATCTAAGTGTGGAGTCTAGAAGGAGTCTACAACTAAGGATGAGGTAGCTCGGAGAGAGAATTGATCTCGAAAGTGAGTGAGGGGGCTACTGGGCGTGGACGCTCGTTAGGGTTGTACCAGCAGCGATCCATGCCTATTCGCTCAGCACCGATCATATCGGCAGAGAGGCTATCTCCAATAAAAAGAACTTCCTCGGGGCGTAAGTCTCCTCGGCGTAGTGCTTCCTCGAAGAATGCCGGCGAAGGCTTCTCTGCACCGATGTCATCAGATACGAAGAGATCTGTGAAATAGGGGAGTAGCCCTGCGACCTCAAGACGAGATCGCTGCATGGATAGGAATCCATTGGAGGCGGTATAGAGGCGGTGATGCTGACTAAGAGCTTGGATCGTCTCGAGGGCATTGGGCTCCAGTACGGCCTCTTGATGGAGTAGTTCGTGGAAGGTGATATTCATCGCCCGTCCGTCGGCTTGTAGACCTAGGGCAAGAAGGAGGCGAGGGAAGATGAGCTCTTGGATCTGATCGATCGTCATGAGTTCTTGTCGCTGCTGTGACCAGAGGATCTCACCGATCCAATAGAATACCTCGAAGTACTCAGACTTATAGGGGAGTTCGTAGTGCTCGAAGGTTTTCTTCAAGGCTACTTGAGAAGACGGACGGAAGGATAAGAGGGTATTATCAATATCGAAGAATAGAGCCTTATATGGGCGTAGTGCAAATGAGGTCATGAGGGATATAATGCAAGTATAAAAGTGCGGGTGATGGTTTAGCGGAGTAATGCCTTACGGATCTTGGCGGTGAACTCATGGTTCTTCCACCCCCATCTAGGTGCAAGAAGTAGCTCTGAAGGGGACTGTGAGACGAAGCGCTCTAGGACGATGTCTGGGCGCAGTCGGGCTACAAAATCTACGATCAGTGAGATATATTCCTCTTCGGTGAAGAGATGGAAGGCGCTGGGATCACGCATATATTCGCCTGCCATGATCGTACCCCGGATGATCTGGAGCTGGTGTATCTTGAGTGTCGTGATGGGGAGCTCGGAGAGACGATCAGCATGAGATAGCATTTGCTCTAGGGTCTCTCCCGGTAGACCGAGGATGAGGTGAGCCCCGACGAGGATCCCCGCTTCGTGCGTCCTGCGGATCGTATTGACACTACACTGCCAGGAGTGCCCCCGCTGGATACGATCGAGTGTCTCATCATACGTACTTTCGACACCATACTCCACGAGGAGGAAGGTGCGCTTAGCTAGCTCACTGAGATAGTCGAGTAGAGGCTGAGGCATGCAGTCGGGGCGTGTGCCGATGATTAGTCCGACGACCTGAGGATGACGAAGAGCTTCCTCATATTTGGCGATGCACTCTGCTACGTCTCCATAGGTATTGGTATAGGACTGGAAGTACGCTAGGTAGCGCATCTCGGGATACTTCCTGCGGAAGAACTCGATCCCTTCATTGACCTGCTCTGTAATCGACTTTTGCTTAACAGCGTAGTTTGGGCTGAAGCTCTTATTATTGCAATAAGTACATCCACCCTTACCTCGTGATCCATCGCGTGTAGGGCACGAGAAGCCAGCTGTGAGGGTGATCTTCTGTACCTTTCCCTCGGGGAAATAGCGTCGTAGGAAGGTCGCAAAGTCAATATAAGGCAGTGCTTGCTCTGACATAGTGAGGAGTTAATAGGATGGCTTGCCTCTACCGATGGTGCTATGGATCCAGTCGGGGTGCTCGAAGTGCTGCTCTCGTTGGTCTCGGATATAGTCCTCGACCGACTTATTGAAGGCTAACGGGAGTACCGCCTCGTAGTCTTCTTCGATCACCGAGAGGATCTCTTGCTGAAAGTCGCTGAGTGTATAGCCTTCGGGTAGGTGTGGACGTAGGTTCGTCACTCGAGAGCGAACGGATGCCACCCGAGAGGTCGCACCTAGTGAGGGATCGGCAGCTAGTGCCTTCTCTAGGGCTGTGAGGTCAGCGTCGAAGAGCAGACAAATATGATAGAGCATACGACCACGGCTTACTGCCTCTGCTGCACCTCCTACTTTCAGTCCGTCGAGACGCAGATCTCCACGTGGCGAGCGCTCTACGCTCACTCCATGGCGAACTAATGCCCGCTGGATAGGGATGGGGAAGGAGGCTAGATCGAAGCCTTGGCCCGTGAGGTCGTTCTTGATGACGGAGAAGTTCAGGTTGCCTTCATCATGATAGACCGTACCTCCCCCTGAGGTGCGACGAAGTAGATCGATCTGCTGCTCCTGCAGGTAGGAGAGGTCGACTTCGGCCTCAGCACATTGGTAGCGCCCCATGAATACGGAGGGACGATTGACCCAAAGAAAGAAGACCGTATCAAATGGACGGAGCTGTCGGTAGATGTAGTCTTCTAGTGCGATGTTATAGTAGGGATCGTGCGAGGGGCTGATGTAATAGTAGGCACGATTCGTTGGGGTAGGCATCATGGAGGGATAGTATGATCACCGGTCGAACAAAAGAAAGGCTATCTCCCAGCGCACGATTTCGGGCTTTGGGAGATAGCCTTTCAGTTTACTTGGATATTAGAACCTCTTCGTGCTAAGCGTCAATACGTGCATAGGTGGCATTCGCTTCGATGAACTCTCGGCGTGGAGCTACATCATCGCCCATGAGCATCGAGAAGATCGCATCAGCCTCAGCGGCATTGTCGATCGTGATCTTGCGAAGCGTGCGGTTCTCCGGATTCATCGTAGTCTCCCAGAGCTGCTCCTCGTTCATTTCACCGAGACCCTTGTATCGCTGGACACGAACACGATTCTCATCTCCTCCCCCGACACGATCGATGAAGGCTTGACGCTGCTGCTCCGTCCAGCAGTATTCCTTCTCCTTGCCACGAGTGCAAAGGTAGAGAGGTGGTGTAGCGATGTAAACATAGCCGTTCTCAATGAGCGAACGCATGTTTCGGAAGAAGAACGTCAAGATGAGCGTCGCAATGTGGCTACCGTCCACGTCAGCATCGGTCATGATGATGACCTTATGATAGCGGAGCTTGGAGAGGTTTAGCGCCATGCTATCCTCCTCTGTGCCGATAGTTACCCCAAGGGCTGTGTAGATATTGCGGATCTCTTCGCTCTCGAGGACCTTATGCTGCATCGCCTTCTCTACATTGAGGATCTTACCACGGAGTGGTAGGATAGCCTGGAACTCACGATCTCGTCCCTGCTTGGCAGTACCACCTGCCGAGTCACCCTCGACGAGGAATAGCTCAGAGAGAATGGGATCCTTCGACGAACAGTCTGCGAGCTTACCGGGAAGACCTCCGCCTGAGAGAGGAGACTTACGCTGAACCATCTCACGAGCCTTGCGTGCTGCTTGTCGAGCGGTAGCAGCTAGGATCACTTTGTCGACGATGATCTTTGCTTCCTTGGGGTGCTCTTCGAGATAGATCTCGAGGGCTTCGCTGACTGCGATGTCTACGGCACCCATCACTTCGTTGTTCCCGAGCTTGGTCTTCGTCTGTCCTTCGAACTGTGGCTCTGCTACCTTGATGCTCACGACAGCCGTAAGTCCTTCACGGAAGTCATCCCCCGTGATCTCTACCTTGACCTTGTCGAGGAGCTTCGAGTCCGTAGCGTACTTCTTGAGTGTACGTGTGAGACCACGACGGAAGCCTGCGAGGTGCGTCCCCCCTTCGATGGTGTTGATGTTATTGACGTAGCTGTAGACATTCTCATTGTACGAGGTATTGTATGTCATCGCTACTTCGACGGGGATCCCTTGCTTTTCGGTCGTGATATGGATCACGTCATCTACGAGGTGCTCCTTAGAGCGGTCGATATACTTGACGAATTCCTCCAATCCCTTCTCCGAATAGTAGGTCTCGGTGAGAGGCTCACCCTGCTCATTGCGCTGACGCTCGTCCGTTAGCTTAAGCGTAATGCCGGCATTGAGGAAGGCTAGCTCACGAAGACGAGTAGAGAGGATCTTGAACTGATATTCAGTGGCGACAAAGATCGTATCATCGGGCTTGAAGATCACGGTCGTCCCGGTCTTATCCGTCGTGCCGATAATCTTTAGTTCGGTGGTCGGTACGCCTCGGCTGAACTCCATCGTGTGGATCTTACCATCACGATAGACGATAGCCTTGAGATAGGTAGACAGGGCATTGACACAGGAGACACCTACCCCGTGGAGACCACCAGAGACCTTGTAAGATCCCTTATCGAATTTCCCCCCAGCATGTAGTACAGTCAAGACGACCTCCAGGGCACTCTTGCCCTCTTTCTCATGCAGGTCTACGGGGATACCACGACCATTGTCGCTTACTTCTATCGAGTTATCCTCACGGATAGTGACTTGGATGTCGGTGCAATAGCCTGCTAGGGCTTCGTCGATGGAGTTGTCTACGACTTCGTAGACCAAGTGGTGCAGTCCCTTTTCGCCGATGTCTCCAATATACATCGCAGGACGTTTGCGCACGGCTTCTAGGCCTTCAAGGACTTGGATACTACTTGCGGAGTATTCCTTCTCACTGGATTGGTCGAACAGCTCTTCGCTCATTATCGTCTAAATCTGATTAGTATTTGATACAAAGATACGAAAAAGAGCCCGTCTAGCCTTGGATTTCTAGCTCAAAGAAGGATCTTAGGCTCAGAAGGGTAAGGTTCATTTTTTGTTAGAGTTCTTCCTGTGATGAAAAGCTCCCCAGATTAGGATGGAGCAAGCTAGGTCGAGGCGCTTCTAAACCTCTACCTTTCGCCAAAGAAAGGCTTACGTTTAGCATACGGAACGTATACGTTCGGACCCCAGACCGTGCAAGGAGGAAAAAGAAAATCCTGCGTCTTCCGAAGATGACGCAGGATCCTATTGGTTCAGATGGTGAGTATTAGCTGAGGGCAGGGCAGATCGAGTCTACGATACCGTCTGCAAGTCCCTTGGTCGGGACGATGATCTCAGTGGAAGAAGTGATGCTAGCTACTGTCAAGAAGATATCCGCTGCTGGGACGATCACCTCGGCGCGGTCGGGTTTGAGACGGAAGAGTAGCATACGTTCCTCGGGTGTCAGCGGGCGAAGATGCTCAGCGACTTGACGAAGGCTCTCGACGGGTAGGACGTTGATGTTCGCTCGTTCGGCAGGGGCACCTAGTCGAAGGAGCTTATTGATGTTACCCCCTGTCCCGACCAGGTGTAGCTTAGGATGCTTCTCGCTCAGCTCCTTGAGGTAAGTCGCAAAGGCCTCCCGCTCCTCATCCCTTACCATGCCACTGATCTGACGGATTGTCCCGAGATTGAACGAACGTGAGTCGATGAGCTCTCCCTCGTGTACGATGTTGAGCTCGGTACTACCTCCACCGACGTCTACATAGAGGAAGGTGGCGTCATCCTTACCAGAGAGCGTTCGCATCAGATCAGCGGAGATCAAGCGAGCTTCTTCTCTCCCCTCAATGATCTCGATGTTTATCCCAGTCTTCTCAAAGATCTTCTCGACAAGCTCAGGACCATTGGCTGCATCACGCATAGCAGAGGTAGCACAGGCACGGAAGGCTTCGACTTCGTAGATCTCCATAAGCTCCTTATAGGCTTTCATCAAGCTAACGAGTTGCTTCCCTTTCTTCTTGGAGATACGTCCTTCAGTGAAGGCTTCCTCCCCGAGACGAAGAGGGACGCGTACGAGCTGCACTTTCGAGAGAGGCTCGATGCTACCAGGTTCGTTAAGGCATTTGATGAGGAGACGTACAGCATTGGAGCCGATATCGATACCGGCGAAGTGAGATTTAGGCATGATCGTTTTCGCTTTGCTTTCTGTCTAGATAATACTTGTAGAGTGCTTGCTGAGAGTTGAAGAGAGGAGTGCCTGCGGGATAGTCATCCCGACGAGGACGGACATCTGATACGCGCACATGATAGCCCTGCTCTGTATCAGCTAGACCAGCAGAGACGATGAAGTCTAACTCCTGCTGAATGTCTGGGTCATATACGGGAGTCATCACCTCGACACGACGATCAAGATTTCGACTCATCCAGTCGGTCGATCCGATGAAGTAGCGTGGATCGCCTCCATTGCCGAAGATATAGATGCGAGAGTGCTCTAGATAGCGAGAGATGATCCCATTGATGAATAGCCCCTCGCTATAGCCTGGGATGTCAGGGATGAGTGAGCAGTTGCCTCGTAGGCAAAGCTCTACTTGCACACCAGCTTGGTTAGCTTCGTAGAGTTTGGCTACCATCTTCTCATCGACGATATGGTTTAGCTTAAGACGTATGAACGCTTCTTGTCCCGCCTTAGCTAACCGAATCTCACGATTGATCATGTGGTAGAGGCGGGTACGCATCTCATTGGGTGCCACCAGGAGGTGCTTGAAGCGAACCGGCTGGAAGGGGCGTTCGATGAAGTCGAATACCTGATGTACATCCTGCACGATCCCTTTATGTGCCGTCATAAGCATAAGGTCTGTGTAGAGGCGAGCGGTACCTTCGTGTAGGTTGCCCGATCCGATACAAGCGATGTCTCCTCGGCGTGTGGAGATATGGATGAGCTTGGAGTGTACCTTGAGCTTCTCATGACCGATGACTACATTGATCCCCGAGTCTTGCATCTTCTTACTCCAGCTGATATTCGACTGTTCGTCGAAGCGAGCGAGGAGCTCTACGACTGCCGTAACACGCTTACCGTTTTGGGCTGCCGCCATGAGTGCTCTGACGACCTTGGAGTTCTGCGCTACACGATAGAGGGTGATGCGGATCGCCGTGACATCTGGGCTGATAGCAGCCTCCTGAAGTAGACGAAGGAAGTGGTCGAAGCTATAGTAAGGGAAGTGGACACAGCGATCCTTGCGTAGGACTTGGCTCAGGATACTTTGGCTGTAGTGGAACTCATCCATCTGCAGAGGTGCCTGCTTGGGGAAGCGTAGTCCGGAGCGTCCACAGTCGGGGAGATCCATGAGGTCTCGCATATTGTGATAGCGTCCTCCTCCGATACGGATGTCTCGGAAGTTGAGCTCTGCCATATCGCTTAGCTTACGTAGGATCTCTGGGGAGATAGCCTCGTCATAGACGACACGAACGGCTTCGCCACGCTTACGGCGCTTGATGCCTCGAGAGACCTTTTCGATAACGCTGGAGCGTAGGTCTTGCTCGATCTCAAACTCGGCATCCTTCGTGAACTTGAAGGTGTAAGCCTCGTACTGCACATACTCTCGTCCGATGAAGATATAGGGTAAGCAATAGCGTAAGACATCCTCGAGGAACATGAGGTAGCTCTCGTCGCCCTCATCCCGTAAGCGTAGGAAGCGCCCCAGCTCCTTGGTCGGTACCTCTAGCAGGGCGATGTCGTGCTTTTCTACCGGTTCGCCCTGTTCATGCCAGAGGACGACAGCTAGGTAGAGAGACTCCTTGAGATGCTGCTCAGGTAGGAAGGTCAGGCTATCTATGAAGATCGGGTTGGTGATGCCACCGAGCTTATCCATGAAGAAGCCGAGTACTTCGTCTTCTTGCTTAGTAGATAGCTCTTGTTCATTGATGAGGTGGATATGAGCATTTCTTAGCTCTTTGACGAGCTGAGTAAACGTTTCGTCAAAGAGAGCACTATATTCCTTGTTGAGGCGTAGGATCGTGAGCAGTGTTTCTCGTGCTATCTTTCGCTCGGTCTCTAGGACATTCGTCCCCGAGTCAATGATGCGGCGGAGCGAAGCGACACGGACACGGAAGAACTCATCTAAGTTATTCGAATAGATACCGAGATAATTGAAGCGCTCTAAGAGGGGTAAGTCAGGGCGACGGGCTTCTAGGAGGATGCGCTTATTGAAGTACATCCAGCTCTCGTCCCGCTCGACATAGGGCAAGCGTCCTCGGTGTGGGCAGGTGAGCATAGGCCTATAGATAAGCGTGGAGACTAAAGGGCGCTACCATCAAAGCCAAAGGGTAGAAGTAGACGGCAGTCTTCTAGAAGGATGCCTTCCTCTCCTCCCATAAGTAGAATGGGGAAGGGATGAAAGCGAGTCGCCGTCTCCATAATTACTTGACGACAGCTACCACAAGGAGAGATGAAGGGGACACGCCCTTGGTCGTTTGTGGCTACGATGACTAGACGCTCGACAGCGACATCAGGCCACTGTGCCCCAGCCCAAAAGAGAGCCGTCCGTTCGGCACAAGTCCCTGAAGGGTAGGCTGCATTCTCTTGGTTTGATCCCGTGACGATCTCACCATTGGCTAGCAAAACAGCAGCTCCGACATGAAATCTACTATAGGGAGCATAGGCTCCTTCGGCTACTTGTAGAGCAGCCTTTTCTAAACGTTGATCGAGTTCACTGAGCTCCTCTCTGCGGAGCTTCTTATAGGGAAGATGGAAGGTCTGTTCCATAGGTCTCTTTGTATCTATCTACTAAGCTTCATGGTGCGAAGCTCTAAACGAATATACAAACTTTCGTTCATTGAGCCATTTACTAGGCTAAGGAAGCGATCCTTGGGGAGTCAGCATTTGGATAGTAATGAAGCTGTGGTATCGTTAGCAACGAAGTTAAATTTCATTTCTAATGCTACCAGGGATTGTTACTAATCAAATGGACTGATGATGAGTAATGGAACTAGGGAGGATAGGTAAAGGAGATGAGTATAAGCTGTGATCAAAGGATGGAATGAGGCTAGTAAATATACAAGACGCCCCGCAAAGGTGATCGCCTCAACGGCGAATCCCTTGCGGGGCGTACTCAGGATATAGCTGAAAGGGCAGGCTTATGCCTTTTTGCCCTGATTAGCTACGGCTTCCATGAGCTTCTTGATCTCTTCAGGATCGCCGAGGAAGTAATCCTTGACGAGGTTGAGCTTATCATCGAACTCAAAGACGTAAGGAACAGCCGTGGGGAGGTTCAGCTCGATGATCCCTTCGTCGGAGATACCCTTGAGCACCTTGATAATGCCACGAAGGCTGTTACCGTGTGCTGCTACGAGGATATCGTCATGCTCCATTAGGGCAGGGAAGATCTCTCCTTCCCAGTAGGGCAGTGTACGAGCGACCGTATGGCAGAGAGCTTCGGTCAGGGGAAGGTAAGCTGGTACGACTCCTGCATAGCGTGGGTCAGCCTGAGGTGCACGTTCGTCCGTGACTTCTAGGGGCGTAGGAGGTACATCATAGCTACGACGCCAGATCTTGACCTGAGCATCGCCGTACTTCTCTGCGGTCTCAGCCTTATTGAGTCCCTGAAGCATACCATAGTGCTTCTCGTTCAGACGCCAGCTCTTAGATACGGGGATCCAGTCGAGATCCATGACATCGAGGATCTGGTTGAGAGTCTTGATAGCGCGCTTGAGGTAGGAGGTGTAGGCCTTGGTGAAGTGGAAGCCATTCTCCTTGAGGAGGGCACCAGCCTTCTTTGCTTCTTCTACTCCCTTCTCGGAGAGGTCGACATTCGTCCACCCCGTGAAGCGGTTTTCCTTATTCCACACACTCTCACCGTGGCGGATCAGTACGATTCTCTTCATGATTGATTGATATTACAGTGAATGATTGTTCGTCGTTGATTGTATTGCGGTGCAAAGATAACCAAAGTTACCCTTGGGCATTGAGCTGACGAAGGAGCTGGCGAACAGGTTCGCGCCAGTCTTCTCCATTCTTCGGACAATAGGTGTGGATGCCGAACTCTGCTGCCATAGCTACGTTAGCCGGCCCATCATCTAGGAAGAGAGTCTCCTCGGGCTTCATCTGTCCCTCAGCGATCATCTTTTCGAAGATACGACGATCGGGCTTGACTAAGCCCATTTCGCAGGAGGCAAACTTCTTCTCACAGAAGGAAGAGAGCGGGCGTCCTGAGGGTAGGAAGCGATCACTCTCACAGAAATCCATGACGTAGGGATTTGTATTCGATAGGATGAAGATGCGGTAGTCCTTGAGCTCTTCATCTATGAAGTCAAACTTATAGGTGTCGACTGATCGGAGGAAGCCGAAGTAAGCGTGGGCGATCTCGTCATAGGTCAGCTCTCGTCCTGCCGAGGCACTTAGGGCTGTTCGGAACTCAGGCTCTGTCATTCGGCCGTCTTCTACCTGAAGGAAGTATCCGCTCTGTAGGTAGGGGTCGAGCATCTCTGCTACGTTAGGCACGCCGAGGGCGTCGAAGCGACGCAGGGCCTCCTCTCTATCGAGGAAGAAGAGCACTCCTCCTAGGTCTAATACAATGTTCTTTATCATCTAGTCTGTCTATATATTGTAAGGTATAAGCGTACTACTTCGGGCGCATCGTGATAAGGGGGATCAGCATTTCTTCAAGCGATATGCCTCCGTGCTGGAAGGTATCCTTGTAGTACTGTACGTAGTAGTTGTAGTTATTGGGGTAGGCGAAGAAGTCATCGTTGTAGCTGAAGACGTACTTGTCCGAGAGATTCGTCTGGGGCAGGCCTATCTTTGCTGGGACATTGGCTTCGTAAACCTCCTTGGGGTTATAGGATAGGCTCTTGCCGACCTTATAGCGGAGGTTGGTATTGGTATTCTTATCTCCGATGATCTTCACGGGATTCTTCACGCGCTTCGTACCATGGTCGGTCGTAAGGATGACCCGGTAGCCCATTTCGGCGATGTGCTTGAAGAGATTGTACGTCGTCGAGTGGCGGAACCAGCTCTTGGTGAGTGAGCGATAGGCGGCCTCTGTGTTGGCTAGCTCACGGATCATCTTGCTCTCGGTGCGAGCATGCGAGAGCATATCGACGAAGTTAAGGACGATGACGTTCAGCGGATACTGCTTGAGACTATTTAGACTACCGAGGAGACGCTCGCCGAAGCGGGCTTCGTAGACCTTGTTATAAGAGAACGAATAGTTCTTACGGTAGCGCTGGAGGAGTGTCTGGATCATGGGCTCCTCATTGAGATTCTTCCCCTCTTCGCTCTCTTCGTCTACCCAAAGGTCAGGGAACATCTTAGCGATGTCTAGGGGCATCAGCCCAGAGAAGATAGCATTGCGGGCGTACTGCGTAGCTGTCGGGAGGATCGATAGGTAAAGGTCTTCATCAAAAGTGTAGAACTCGCTGAGCAAGGACTTGACGCTCTCCCACTGATCATAGCGGAAGTTGTCGATGAGGATGAAGAAGACTTTCTCCCCAGAGTCTAGCAGTGGGAAGACCTTCGTCTTGAATAGGTCGGGGCTAAGGATAGGGCGTCCCTCTGGTTCGCGTATCCAACCCTCATAATTCTTACTGATGAAGCGCGAGAATAGCCGTCCTGCCTCTGCCTTCTGCATCTCTAGGAGCTCCTTCATCTGTTCGTCTCCCTCTTCGAGCTCTAGCTCCCAGTGTACGAGACGTCGGTAGAGCTCCTTCCATTCGTCAACGGAGAGGCGGTCACTCATCTGCGTGCTCATCTGGGCAAACTCTTGTCTGTAGTTGACGATCGTAGCCTCATTGATGATCGAGCTCTGGTGTAGGTTCTTCTTGAGCGATAGTAGGAGCTGGCTAGGGTTGACCGGCTTGATGAGGTAGTCCGTGATTTTTCCACCGATAGCTTGGTTCATCAGTTCCTCTTCCTCGCTCTTGGTGACCATAACGATAGGTAGGAAGGGGCGAAGCTCCTTAATGCGCTGGAGGGTATCGAGCCCAGTTAGGCCAGGCATATGCTCATCTAAGAAGATAAGATCGAAGTGCTGCGCCTGGACAGCGTCGATGGCTTCGTTGCCACTACGCACGGGAGTCACTTCGTATCCCTTAGTCTGCAGGAAGAGGATGTGAGGTTTTAGGAGGTCGATCTCATCGTCGGCCCAGAGGATCTGATAGACTTTGCTTGCGCTCATCGCGTACTCTAGTTATGGTGAGGACAATTTTCTGACGAAGATACATAAAATAGCCTAGGCCATCAAGGTGCTTTCTTGTCGGAAGTAAACTAAAACTCTCGGACTAAAAACCGAGAGGTGGTGTGCTCCATCTAGGTGTCTCAGCGTCACGAAATAGGCGTATTAGGTTCGGCGAACACAGACCTCCGTCGGAGCTAGCTCTTGGCTTAGTTTGGGGAAGGTCTATCTCTCTAACGCAAAAGGTCTACCTTTTAGCCTTGAGAGCTCTATCTTTCCTTTCGAGAAGATAGAGCTTTCCTCTGTGAATCTTGAGAGATATAGCCGGCAGAGAGTGCTCCCTATTATTAGGTATTTTCGGGAAAGTCAGGACAACCTTAGTCAATACTCCGTACCTTTACCTAGGATAATATCCAAAACCAAGTATTCATTCACTTAATACCTTTACACAATGACACGACAACGACTTTGTCGGTTCCTGCTCATGCTTCTGGTCTGCCTGCCTTTTGGTCTAGGCAAGCTCTATGCACAGCAGGCTAACCAGCTCGGGAGCATCGTGGGCACCGTCGTCGACGCTTCGACACACGAGGCTCTCCCAGCAGTCCAAGTCCTCATTAAGGGGACGACTATCGGTACCAGCACAGATGCTACGGGGGCGTTTAGCCTCAAGGGTCTGAAGCCAGGTACCTATGTCCTTCAAGCTCGTCTTATAGGCTACGGGCTGGAGGAGACACACGTCACTATCGCTACGGGTGGGGGAAGTCGTCACATCGACCTCTATCTCCGCCAGCAGAGCATTGACCTCGATGGGGTCGTGGTCTCTGCGAATCGTCATGAGACCCTACGTCGCCATGCCCCTAGCCTAGTGACTGTCCTCTCACAGGATGTCTTTAAGAAGACGAATTCCGAGAATTTGAGCCAGGGACTACGTTTCCAGCCTGGACTTCGCATTGAGGATAATTGCCAGAACTGTGGCTTCAATCAGGTGCGTATCAATGGGCTTGAGGGAGCATACTCCCAGATCCTCATCGACAGCCGTCCTGTCTTTAGCGCTCTAGCTGGTGTCTATGGTCTGGAGCAGATCCCTAGCTCGATGATTGAGCGTGTGGAAGTGATCCGGGGAGGTGGATCTGCTCTCTTCGGAGCCAATGCCGTCGGTGGAGTCATCAATGTCATTACTCGTGAGCCACTGCGTAGCTCAGCCTCGCTAAGGCAGAGCTACACCTCCTTTGAGGGAGCCTCTGGTAAGTATACGCCCCTCCAACCGGTGACTAGCTTCAACGGTTCGCTCGTCAGCGAAGACCATCGTGCCGCCGCCATGGTATTTGGGCAGCATGCTTCACGTGGCTTTATCGATGTAGATGGTGACGATTTCACGGATATCCCTGAGCTGAAGAACCGTGCACTAGGCTTCCGAGGCTACTATAAGACGGGGATTTATAGCAAAATCACAGCCGAATACCGCTCCATGCACGAGTATCGCCGAGGGGGAGATCGTCTCAATGAAGCGCCTTTCCAGGCTCGTATCGCTGAGTACCTACAGCATTTCATCAACGGAGGAAGCCTTCGCTTCGATCAGACGACTGCTTCGGGTAATGATAGCTTCAGCCTTTATGCGTCTGGACAGCAGGTGCTACGTAAGAGCTACTATGGTGGTGGCGACTATGCCGGTGAGCTTCTCAAGCCGCTAACAGAACTCCCTCGTGGTAATGCCAACGGGACTCCGGAGGAGAAGGCGCAGGCCGAAGCCTATCAGAAGGCCTATGATGACGCCCTCAAGGCACTGACAGCCTATGGGGAAACGAAGGGCTTCGACTTCCAGGGGGGAGGCTCTTATATCCATAAGTTCCCTCATCAGCTGACCTTGACGCTAGGGGCAGAGGGTACTTACTCTACCCTGAATGACAAGAGTGGCTACCGTGCTCATGGTATTGATCAGGTGAGTACGACTTGGTCACAGTACGATCAGCTAGAGTACACGAGTGATCGCTGGACATTCCTCCTAGGTGGTCGCTTCGACTACCTGCTTTTGACTCAGGGAGGGAAGCGAAGCATCGACCCATTGCTCGTCTTTAGCCCACGTGCCAACGTCCGATTCAATCCTACGAGGGATCTTAGCCTCCGTCTCTCCTATAGTGAGGGATTCCGTGCGCCACAGTTCTTCGACGAAGAGATGCACGTAACCCTAGCTGGAGGCGAACCTAAGGAGCGCGTTCTCTCGCCCGATCTGAAGGAAGAGCGTTCCCGTAGCCTGAGTACCTCCTTCGATTGGTACACGAACCTAGGCAAGGGCTGGCAGTTGAACCTGATGGGAGAGGGCTTTGCTACTTGGATCCGGAACAAGTTCACACCGGATAACGAAGACGGAGTCCTAGATCCCAAGACTGGTAAGAAGGTCATCACGATCATCAATGCTCGTGGTGGACAGAGCCGAGTCTATGGTTTGAACTTCGAAGCTCGTCTAGCTTACCAGCGGCTGCTGGACTTCCAGGCAGGATGGACACTCCAGCGTAGCCAGTATGGTGAGGATAAGGTGCTCTTCGAGCCCAGCGATGATGCCCCGAAGCAGGCACTTGTCACCACGAGAGACTATGAGCGTACCCCCAATAGCTACGGCTATCTGACGGCTACCGTACGCCCTACCAAGGCGCTGAGCCTTGTCCTCTCAGGCACCTATACGGGTAGCATGAAGGTGCCCCATGTCGTCTATGAGGGAGCCGATGGGCTTAACCTCCAGCCAGGTGAGATCAATAGCCTAGGACACTTCGACGTCGTCCGTGACGGGGTACGTCATCGTGGTCAGGCTCCTGAGGCTGGCATCTTGAAGAAGACGAAGTCCTTCGTCGATTTGGACTTCCGAGTAAGCTACGCCTTTGACCTTACCTCGCTCGTCAAGCTAACTCTGGATGCTGGGATACAGAACTTCCTGAACAGCTACCAAAAGGATACGGATATGGGACCTGGTCGTGCCTCCGACTACATCTATGGTCCCAATCGCCCAAGACGTCTCTACGTCTCGGCGACCTTTGACCTCTAGCCTCCTTCAGGGCACTATCCACAGCTTCGCCCCTCCTGGTCTTCTCCCCGAAGGCTAGGAGGGGCGAAGTGCTATGATGAGAGGGCGGATAGGGTAGAGCTAGAGCCCAAGAGGAGAGAGCTAGAACTTGGAGAAAGCAAACATCTACCTTCGTCAGATCAAAGGTAGACCTCGGCTCGGGCGAAGGTCTATGCTTTCTCTCTTGAGCTCTAACCTCTAGTGTAAAGGCGTTCTAATCACGCTCATTGGGCTAAATGCCTTATCTTTGTGTACAACCATTATTTATATATAGCAAGTACAAGACCACAAGATGAATATATTAGAGCTGAGCGAACAGGAGATCTTCCGTCGTCGTAGCCTAGAGGAGCTTCGCGCTCTGGGAATCAATCCTTATCCTGCCGAGGAGTACGAGGTCACGGGGCATGCCCGTGAGATCTTGGACAGTTTTGAGGATGATGCTCCCTCGCGCAAGGTACGTGTCGCAGGACGCGTCATGGGACGTCGTATCATGGGGAAGGCATCTTTCCTAGAGCTACAGGATGCTACGGGACGCATTCAGATCTACATCACGCGAGATGACCTCTGCCCTGAGGAGGACAAGACGCTCTACAATCAAGTGGTCAAGAAGCTCATGGATATCGGAGACTTCATCGGTGTCGAAGGCGAAGTCTTCCGTACCCAGATGGGAGAGATATCCATCCATGCACGTAGTTTGACCTTCCTGTCGAAAGCCCTACGTCCTCTGCCTGTCGTCAAGGAGAAGGATGGACAGACATTTGATAGCTTTACGGATCCTGAGTTACGCTTCCGCCAGCGCTACGTAGACCTTGCTGTCAATAGCCATGTGAAGGAGATCTTCCTCAAGCGTACGAAGATCTTCACGGCGATGCGTGATTTCTTCAACCAACGTGGCTATATCGAGGTCGATACGCCCGTCCTTCAGGCCATTCCCGGTGGTGCTGCCGCCCGCCCATTCATTACTCATCACAATGCACTAGATATCCCTCTTTATCTACGCATTGCTAATGAGCTTTACTTGAAGCGCCTTATCGTCGGCGGATTCGAAGGGGTGTATGAGTTCAGTCGTAACTTCCGTAACGAAGGGATGGACCGTACGCACAATCCAGAGTTTACCGCTATGGAGATCTACGTAGCCTATAAGGACTACAACTGGATGATGGTCTTCACCGAACAGCTACTTGAATACATCTGTCTGCAGGTGCTCGGTACGACGAAGGTACAGGTCGGCGATAAGGAAATAGACTTTAAGGCCCCCTTCAAGCGTATCACGATGCTGGATGCGATCAAGGAGCATACGGGGATTGACATCAGTCAGATGAATGAAGAAGAGCTCCGTACTACCTGCAAGCAGCTCGGTGTCGAGGTCGATGATACGATGGGTATCGGTAAGATGATCGACGAGATCTTCGGAGAGAAGTGCGAAGGCTCCTACATCCAGCCGACCTTCATCACGGACTACCCTAAGGAAATGTCTCCTCTGACCAAGGAGCACCGCTCCAACCCTCGCCTCACGGAGCGCTTCGAGCTTATGGTTAATGGTAAGGAGATAGCCAATGCTTATTCTGAGCTTAACGATCCCATTGACCAGCGTGAGCGCTTCGAGGATCAGCTACGTCTCTCCGAGAAGGGAGACGATGAGGCGATGTTTATCGACCATGACTTCCTCCGAGCTCTTGAGTATGGGATGCCTCCTACCAGTGGCATGGGTATCGGGATGGATCGCCTCGTGATGCTCCTGACGGGACAAGAGAGCATCCAGGAAGTCCTCTTCTTCCCTCAGATGCGTCCCGAGAAGATCGCTCCTCGAGATAAGAAGGAGATCTTCGCTTCCGTAGGCATTCCCGAAGAATGGGTGCCTGTACTACACAAGGCTGGCTACCTAACTCTGGAGTCTGTCCAGAGCGAAGAGAAGCCCGGTCGTCTGCTCCAGCAACTGATGGATATTAAGAAGAAGTATCAGCTAGAGCTCTCTCCTATTACGCTGGATCAGGTGACGGCTTGGGTAGCTAGTGCCTCTCAGGGCTAGCGTTAGGCTAGCTAGCAAACATATTTTAGACCTTTCTCCCGTCTTCGCTCCTCGTAGGCGAGACGGTGAGATATAGATCATCCTTCTATGAGTGACTCTGCATCAGGCCTGCTAGGACGTATCGGCATCTTAGGCGGTGGAAGCTGGGCGACAGCTCTGGCGAAGATCGTACTGACGAAGCAACCTCATCTCAATTGGCTCCTTCGTAGCTCGAATCATGTCAAGGAGTTTACCCGCCTAAAGCATAACCCTAGCTACTTGACCTCTGTCCCCTTCGACCTCTCGAAGATTACTTTCTTCACCGACTCGGATGTCAATGACTTCTTCCGAGCCTGTGATACCGTAATCCTCGCTACACCTTCGCCCTACATCCGCTACTACCTCAAGCGGGTACGTACCTCAGTCATCCGATCCAAGCTCGTGATCAATGCGATCAAGGGGATGGTGCCCGAAGAGAATATCCTGATCTCCGATTACCTACAGGAGTACAAGGAGCTTCGCCCATCGCAGGTCGGTGTCATCGCTGGCCCCTGCCATGCAGAAGAGATCGCTAAGGATCGACGCTCGTACCTGACAGTGGGATGCTTTGATATAGCTAAGGCGAGAGTCTTGAGTGAAGAGCTCTTCTCTAATGACTACGTACACTGTGCTGTGAGCCGTGATGTCGTCGGGATCGAGTACGCAGCAGTACTTAAGAATATTTACGCTATCGCTGCGGGTATCTGCCATGGGATGAATGCAGGGGACAACTTCCAATCCGTCCTCATCTCCAATGCGATCGCAGAGATGAGCAACTTCGTCAATAAGGTACACCTAGTACAGCGTGATGTCACAGAGTCGGTTTATTTAGGAGACCTCCTCGTGACAGCTTACTCTAGCTATAGCCGTAATCGTACCTTCGGGAATATGATCGGTAAGGGCTACAGCGTCCGTGCAGCCCAGATGGAGATGAATATGGTGGCCGAAGGCTACTACGGCGCCAAGTGCATCCACGAAATCAACCAGCGCTATCAGGTATCCATGCCGATCAGTCGTGCTGTCTATGAGATCCTCTACGAAGGTGCATCTCCCGAGGCCACTATTCAACAGCTCAGTACAGTCTTCAAGTAAGACCACAGAAATGCGATCACAACCTCATCGTATCCTCCTTAGCTTCGATGTAGAGGAGTTTGATGTGCCGAAGGAGCATGGTGTAGACTTGCCCATTGAGGAGCAAGTCCGTATCTCGACCGTCGGGACGCATGCTTTGCTCGATGTACTCAAGAAGCATGCTGTCAAGGCAACCATCTTTTGTACAGCGAACTTTGCTCAGCGCTCTCCTGAAGTTATCCAGCGTATTATCAGCGAAGGGCATGAGCTAGCTTCACATGGTTTCTATCACTGGACATTCGAGGAGGCTGATCTGAAGAAGTCCAAAGAGGCGTTAGAAGAGCAGATAGGATTGCCTATTCGTGGCTATCGTATGGCTCGTATGATGCCTGTCTCCGAGGCAGAGATTGCTAAGGCGGGCTATACCTATAATTCCTCCCTTCACCCCACCTTCATCCCAGGGCGGTATATGCATCTTCGGGCACCTCGTACCTATTTCATGAAGGAGGGTGTGCTACAGATCCCCGCATCTGTGACACCTTGGGTGCGATTCCCTCTTTTCTGGCTTTCCTGCCACAATCTTCCTTTCGGCCTATATCGCTGGCTCTGTCGTAGGACACTTCGCCACGATGGCTATTTGGTGACCTACTTCCATCCATGGGAGTTCTATCAGCTGGATGAGCATCCAGAGCTGAAGTTACCCTTCATCATCCGAAATAACTCTGGGAAGGGAATGATCTCTCGCTTAGATCGCTGGATCCAGGCTTTCCTAAATGAAGGGGCAAGCTTTGTCACTTTCTCTGAGTTTATCCATACACTCTAAACTATCATACTAATCCCTATGAACATCTCAAGAAACAATCTGCTAGCGGTCGTAAGCCTAGCAGTTGCTTTTGTCTTGGCTGTCTTCTTCCTCGCTTCTGGTCTGAAGGGCTTCCGTAGTCACACGGCTAAGACTATCTCTGTCACGGGTAAAGCTGAGCGTACCTTCACCTCGGACCTGATTGTCTGGACGGCGACCATCAACAGCGAGTCGCTTACCCTCTCGACGGCTTACTCTGAGCTCAAGGAGAGGCAGAAGGCCGTCGCCGACTACCTTAAGTCCAAGCAGATCCCTACCGATGCCATCACCTACAGCAGTGTGGACATCACCAAGCAGCATGATAGCTTCTATGACTCCGAGGGTAGCCGCGTAGTCTCTACCTTCCGTGGCTACCTGCTGAAGCAGACTGTCACCATCTCCTCCAAGGACATCCACTCCATCGAGGCCGTGTCGCGTCAGATCTCTGAGCTCATCAACCAAGGCATAGAGATCGAGTCTGGTGCTCCTCGCTACTACTACACGAAGCTCAACGAGCTGAAGATCCAGATGCTCAAGGAAGCTGCGGAGGACGCGCGTAACCGCGCTAAGGTCGTGGCCGAGGGCAGCGACAGTCAGCTTGGGAGCCTAGAGCGCTCCTCTATGGGCGTCTTCCAGATCGTAGGAGAGAATAGTGATGAGGACTTTAGCTGGGGCGGATCATTCAATACAAGCTCCAAGGTAAAGACTGCCAGCATCACTGTTAGCTCCACCTATTCCATTCGATAAACGTAGGAAGTCTTTAGCCGATTGGTTACACATATTGTGATCGGTCGTTTACGCATATTGTGACTGCAGGGTTACGTCTATTCTGACCGAGGTGTTACGTATATTGTGGTCTATTGGCTACTCCTATTGCAACTAATCAAGTAGTGAATACCTATCCTATCCCCCGCCTTGTGATCGTCTCCCCGTGCTACAACGAGGAGGCGATCCTTGCTTATTCAGCGAATGAACTGACTCTGCTCCTAGAGCGCCTCATTGCGGCTAATAAGATCCTCCCTAAGAGCCATATACTCTACGTTAATGATGGCAGCCGTGATCGCACTTGGGAGATGATCGAAGAGCTTCATCGAGAGAATCCCTTCATCGATGGTCTGTGCCTAGCAGGGAATGTCGGGCATCAGTCTGCGATCATGGCGGGGATGATGGTGGCTAAGGAGGAGGCTGATGTCGTGATCACGATCGATGCCGATCTGCAAGATGATCTTGTGGCGATAGAGGAGATGATAGATCGCTATATGCAGGGCTACGATATCGTCTATGGTGTCAAGAAGTCACGTAAGGCTGATCCCTTCCTTAAGCGCACCTCGGCTATGGCCTTCTACCGCCTACAGGAGTCCATGGGGATACGGGCTATTTATAATCATGCAGACTTTAGACTCCTGAGTAAGCCTGCGCTAGAAGCCCTATCTAGGTATGAGGAGCGGAACCTCTATCTACGAGGTATCATCCCTCAGCTAGGCTTTGCCTCGACACAGGTCGATGATGTCATCCGTGATCGTACGGCGGGTGAGTCGAAGTATACGCTACGTAAGATGCTATTGCTGGCTGTTGATGGGATTACTTCCTTTACGACCCGCCCCATTAGCTGGATCGTAGGGATGGGCTTCTTCTGCCTACTCATCAGTATCTGCATGGCGATCTATGTCTTTGTCTCGTATACAGAGCATCTCGCTGTGCCAGGTTGGGCTTCGCTAATGCTCTCGGTGTGGTTCATTGGTGCTATGCTCCTGCTGGCTCTAGGTGTCGTCGGTCAGTACATAGGTAAGATCTACATTGAGGTTAAGGCACGTCCTCGCTATCATATCGCTTCTCACCTCAAGCACGATGCCTAATACCGCTACTCCTATATCCTCTGCCTGGATTGCGAAGCTGAAGAGCTTTTTCGGAAAACCCTTCTGGGCTGATCCTCGTACGCTACTTGGGCTATGGTCACTACTGGCGATCCTAGCGGGGCTGACGAAGATGACGCCTGCTCGGCATAATAACTTCCTCATCTTCCGGGGCGTCTTTGATCACTTGATTCAGCAGCTCTCTCTATATGCTGAGTATCCCGCCGAGTACTTCGATCACAATCACTACGGTCCTGTCTTTGCACTCGTCATTGCTCCCTTTGCCATCGTACCTGAGTCGGTAGGGCTCGTGCTATGGCTTCTTGCCTTATCGCTAGGGATGTATTATGCGGTGAGGAAGCTCCCCTTAGAGCAGGGTAAGCAGATCTTTCTCTATTGGTTCTGCGCGCATGAGCTACTGACTGCGCTACAGATGCAGCAGTTTAATATCGCCATCGCTGCGATCATCATCGGCACCTTTGCAGCGATAGAGCGGGGGAGAGAGGCTACAGCGGCCTTCTTGATCATACTTGGTACGTTTGTCAAGCTGTATGGTATCGTGGGGCTGGCCTTCTTCTTCTTTGTGAAGCGAAAGCCTCGCTTTATCTTGGCTCTCGTTGGCTGGTCTATCCTTTGCTTCGTCGCTCCGATGCTCCTATCTAGCCCTGACTATGTGATCGGTCAGTATATCGAGTGGTTCACGCGCTTGGCTGCCAAAAATGGGGAGAACACCTTCTCCTTGATGCAGAACGTCTCGCTTCTGGGTATCGTTCGTAAGGTAACGGCTGATCCTAGTTACTCTGATCTTTTACTCATTGTACCTGGCCTTGCTATCTTTGGCCTGCCCTACTTGCGTTTGAGTCAGTATAAGCATCAGGCCTTTCGCTATGCGGTATTAAGCTCTGTACTGCTCTTCGTCGTACTCTTTAGTACGGGGAGTGAGTCGAGTACGTATATTATTCCTTTTGCTGGTATCGCCTTGTGGTATACGACGAGCCCTTGGAAGCGAGGACGCTGGGATCTTGCCTTGATGATTCTGGTCTTCATCGTTAGTTCGCTATCCCCGTCGGACCTTTTCCCTAAGGTGGTGCGAGAGAGCCTGATCAAGCCGTATGCGCTTAAGGCGCTATTCCCTGCGATTATTGGGCTGCGTCTTAGCTGGGAATTGATCACTAAGGACTATGCTCCTAGAGAACTGCAATAACTAATCGGTAAGGCTACTCATTAGACTGTCCTACTGATCCCTGACATACGATTCATTTTAATTCATGTACAGATGAAAACATTTCGACTGACTATGCTAGCTCTTGGGCTAGTCTCTTGTCTCTCTTTAGGGACAACGCTTTCGGCACAGCGTACGAAGGCCACGACAGCGAAGCGTACTCCTATTCAGACCATCACTCCCAAGCGTCCTGCTGGACAGCGTGATGTCTTAGGACTGCGTCTTGCTCCTATGCCTGTCGTGCGAGTTGGCTTCATTGGTCTCGGTATGCGTGGACCAAGTGCCGTTGAGCGCTTCGTGCATCTAGAAGGAGTAGAGATCAAGGCTCTCTGTGATCTGCATCCAGATCGTGTAGAGAAGGCTTCTCAGATCCTAGCCAAGGCTGGACTTCCTGAGGCAGCTACTTACAGCGGTGAAGAGACGGCATGGAAGGCGCTCTGTGATCGCCCCGATATTGACCTAGTCTACATCGCTACGGATTGGGCTCGTCATACCGAGATGATGATCTATGCTATGAATAAGGGGAAGCATGTCGCCTGCGAAGTCCCCGCTGTTACGACCCTGAAGGAAGCATGGGATGTCATCAACACGGCAGAGCGTACCCAGCGTCACTGTATGATGCTAGAGAACTGTGTCTATGACTTCTTCGAGCTCACGACGCTGAATATGGCACAGCAGGGACTATTTGGTGATGTACTCAGCGCTAAGGGAGCTTATATCCATAACCTAGAGCCCTTCTGGAAGTACTATGAAGGGAACTGGCGTCTGAAGTTCAATCAAGAGTACCGAGGCGATGTCTATGCTACGCATGGCCTTGGCCCAGCATGTTGGGCTTTGAATATCCACCGAGGTGATCGTATGGATTATCTCGTGTCAATGGATGTCCCTGCTACGACCCTTCCTCGCTTCATGGAGCGTCAGATGGGCGTGAAGAATCCTCAGGTTAAGAATGGTGAGATGACTCACACGCTCATCAAGACGGCTAAGGGTAAGACCATCTATCTAGAACATAACGTGACTTCTTACCGCCCCTATAGCCGTCTCTACCAACTGGTAGGTACGGATGGCTTTGCCGAGAAATATCCTGTAGAAGGCTATTGCCTACGTCCCACTGAGCAGGCTAAGGATGCTGTCCCCAATCATGAAGACCTCAAGAGCCATGACTTCGTTAGCGAAGCGACCAAGGTTGAGCTAATGAAGAAGTATGAGCATCCTATCCAAAAGGAGATCGCTGAGAAGGCTAAGCAAGTCGGTGGCCATGGTGGTATGGACTTCATCATGGACTATCGTCTCATCTATTGCCTTCGTAATGGCTTGCCTCTAGATATGGATGTCTATGACCTAGCTGAATGGTCAACTATCGGGGAGCTGACTCGTATCTCACTAGAGAACTCTTCTTCTCCAGTAGCAGTACCTGACTTTACACGTGGAGCTTGGAAGAGACTCCCTGCTCTCCAGCTACACTTTGCGAAGTAGTTTTTATGGTACAGCATTTGTAGACTTGACTACTAGCCTTTCTAGAAGCCTATAACGGCGTTTTGTATTAGGCAAAAGTATCGCCCCACTTCATTCTCTGATAGAGATGAGGTGGGGCGATGTTATTATAGAGAAACTTCAGGAGGAGCTCCTAGGTGAGTGCTTTTCGGAGCGCCTCTAAGCGAGAACGGATTTCACGAAGACGTGTCAGCGTATCGGCACGAAGCTCCAATGGGGACTGCTTGACCTTAAGTTGGGCTTGAGCTCCCTCGATGGTCAATCCTTTGTCTCGAAGTAGATGCTTAATGGTACGAAGGATCTCGATCTCCCGCTCCGTATACTGACGTACTCCTTTAGGAGTAGTACTGGGGGACACTTGTGGGAATACACTCTCCCAATAGCGCACGGTAGAGACAGGCTCATCTAGTAGATAAGCCACTTCCTTGATGCGGTAGAAGAGCTTCCGTATCATCCTTCGTGTAGGAATTACTTGGCAGGGATATAAGTTTCGAGGAGCTTGACAGAGCCTTCAGGGGTTAGCGTCAGTGAAGGATTCTCTGCTGGTACAAGTACGCTCTGTCCTTGGTGTAGGCTGACCTCATTTCCCTGTGCATCACGAAGGGTGACCTTGCCTTCCATGCAGATATAGATGACGAAGCTATCGAGCTCGCTCCAATCACGGCTGATAGGCTGAGTAAGATCGAGGAGATTGGTCTCGAAGTACTCGCATTCGACTAGGTGAACGGGCTGATCAGCTACAGGAGTATAAGCTGTGCGATAGTCCTTCTCGAGGCGATAATCAATGGCATCCTTAGCTAGTTCGGTATGGAGCTCACGCTTGTTGCCAGCGGCATCTGTGCGATCGTAGTCGTAGATGCGGTAGGTGATATTTGATGTCTGCTGAATCTCTGCGATGAAGCAACCAGCTCCGATAGCGTGAACACGCCCAGCAGGGAGGAAGAAGACATCGCCAGGACGTACCTCATATTCAGCTAGAGCATCGACGATCGTGCCTTCTTCGATACGACGTACATAGTCTTCAGGTGAAGACTGGACAGCAAAGCCTGAATACAGCTTAGCCTTAGGTGCTGCATTGATGACGTACCACATTTCCGTCTTGCCGAAGGAATTGTGTCGCTTCATACCTAGCTCATCATCGGGATGCACCTGGATAGAAAGATAGTCACGAGCATCAATAAACTTGATGAGTAGAGGAAAGCGATGCCCAAAGCGCTCCTGGACACTCTTTCCTACAAGACGCTCTCCATAGAGGTCAATGAGTTCATCGAGATTTTTACCAGCAAGGGCTCCTTCGGCGACGATAGAGAAATTATCGTCTACGTGGGAGATTTCCCAGCTTTCACCGATCTTCTTATCATCAGATTCAAGTCCCTTAAAAGGACGGATATCACTTCCCCCCCAGATTACTTCCTTGAGGAGAGGGGTAAACGTTAGTGGATAGAGCTGCTCTGTAGCCATATGGTTTGATAGATGAGGAGTATTAATTAAACTTTTTGCAAAGGTACATATTTCCTAGAGCCTGCTTGCCATGCCTAGATCTATACTGAAGGAGATCTGTGGAACCCACACTCCAGGGTCTAGAGCAGAGCAGGCTAAGGAGAAGCGATAATGTGGAGCTTCGAAACCTATACCACCAGAGAAGCCTGCCCAGCGGTAGCCTCTCAAAAGGTGGACGTCTTGTGCAACCTTGGGTGTATAGCCTAAGGCAATCCAAAAGCGCTCACTGGGTAAGAATGTGATACCGAATGTAAGATGTCGAAGGATCTTTTCCAGAAACTTTCGGTCTACTTGGTAGACATCTCTACGTTTAGGATGTAAGTCATAGATGGAAAGACTGACTTGGAATGGAGCATGGGCTAAACGTTGAGAGAATCCTAACTGAATATCCCAAGGGAGTGTATGACTGCCACGCTCTTGATTTTGGAAGAGTTGCCCGAGGTGAACAAGGGATAAACCTAAGCTAAGCTCCTGCTCTGAGTTGTAGTAGTTAATCCCGAGATCAGTGCCTATTCCCCAGCTTGCATAGCTCTCTATCGCGGTATAGAGACCATAGAAGCTGATACCAGCTCGTAGTTGATCGGTGAGTTCATAGGAGTAGGAGCCTTGTACTAAAGCTTCCGACCCTGTAAAGCTTCCTGTGCTCTTACCAAGTCTATCGTAGCTCTGGAGTTGGCCATGGCTTAAGAAGCGTATCCCTGTTCCCCAAGCACCTCGTTCTCCCCACGCTTGACCATAGAAAACGTTCCCAAGATGAGTTGATCCTGGGAGATGGCTATAGCTTAAAGAGAGCTGTCGATCATGCTCCTTCCCTAAAAGAGCTGGGGAGGCAAAGGCTAGAGCGATATCATTAGCGATCAGTGCAGGAGTGATGCCTCCTAAAGCTCGCTCTAAGGTTGAGGCAGGCTGGTGAGGGAGTCCTATATACTCTTGAGCATGGAGGTGCCTGGAGAAAAGCAAGGAAAGGAGAAATCCACCAAGCCAGAAAGGACGAAGGCACATAGGTTGGGCTTAGACAGCAGGGAGGTTCATCCCTGTGATCCGACGATATAGGTCCAAGGCATAGATGTCTGTCATCCCAGAGATGTAGTCCAGAGCACACTGGATCTTGCCATAGGCACTGGATTGATCGGTTTCGTACTGGCTACTGACTCTGCTAAGCAAGGTGCGACTATAGAGATGATCAGGGTGGAAGAGTGCTCCGATGAGCTGATCAAGGAGCTCGCTAAAGATACGCTGACCTGCTAGCTCCATATCGACGACGGCTTGAGCTCGGTAGATCTTTTTCCAGGCAGTCGCTGAGCAAGCTTGATAAGCCGTATGCAGTCTAGGCGGGAGGTGATCAATGAGAGAGCCAGCGAATATCCCAGCAAGTAAGCTCTCTTCACTATCTAAGAAGATTGCTGCAGTTTCCTCGACAAGTAGGTTGATAGCCTTAGAGCGTAGGTAACCTACCTGCTCATTGGGATCGCCTATGCTCATTCGGACTGTCTTCATCTCATCCAAGTCAGCATCGCTGAAGAAGGCTTCTAGTAGTTCAGTAGCTTCGGCAAAGGAGAGGAGGCGTAGCTTGTAGGCATCTTCGATGTCCATCACTTGGTAGCAGATATCGTCAGCAGCTTCGACGAGATAGACTAGGGGATGCCTGACGTAGCTTAGAGGGTCACTAGAGAGTTGCTTTAGCCCTAGTGTAGTTGCTAGCTCCTGCATGGTTGCTTCTTCAGTCATAAAGAAACCAAACTTCCCCGCTTTCCCTACTTGGAGGCTGGAATAGGGATACTTGATGATGCTGGCTAAGGTTGCATAAGTAAGAGCGAATCCTCCAGTCCGTCGTCCTTTAAACTGATGAGTCAGCAGGCGAACGGTATTGGCATTACCCTCGAAGTAGACAAAATCCTCCCAACGGCTACCTTCTTCCAAGACCTTATCTTTCCATTGCCTGCCATTCCCCTCAGTGAAGTATGCACGAATGGCTCGTTCTCCACTATGTCCAAAGGGAGGATTCCCTAGATCGTGTGCTAGGCAACCAGCGCTGACTATAGAGCTGATCGCAGATTGTAGGTAATGTCCCCCAAGCTCAGGGTGACGCTGTGCTAGGGATTCGCTAACGAGATTCCCCAGAGAGCGTCCAAGACAGCTGACCTCTAGGCTATGGGTTAGGCGATTGTGGACGAAGATATTCCCAGGAAGAGGGAAGACTTGGGTCTTATTCTGTAGTCTTCGGAAGGCTGGAGAGAAGACTAAGCGGTCATAGTCGCGCTCGAAGTCACTGCGGACGAGTCGTGTGCTTGCTGGACGGCGGGAGGAGCTATCGCCGAAGCGCTTGTCAGAGAGAAGTTGGAGCCACTGCATCATAGATTTGGTTATAGCTTGTAGATCAAACTGAGTCCATCCCGTAGCGGTAGGATGAGGTTCTCAACACGGGGGTCACGCTGGACGTAGTCATTGAAGCGTAGGATGCTTTGTGTCTGAGCATCGGTAGGTGTCGGCTCTTCAATGACCTTCCCATCCCAAAGCGTATTATCTGCTAGGATGAGAGCACCTGAAGGGAGATGGGGTAGAATGAGTTCGTAATACTCCAGATACTCTCGCTTATTGGCATCAATATATACGAGGTCGAAGGAGTAGCTCTGGAGCAAGGATGGGAGTAAGGTCAAGGCATCCCCCAGATGCAGATGGATACGCTCCTTGTAGGGGACTTCGTCTATGAACGAACGAATGAAGTCTTCCATCTCATCATCCGACTCGATGGTGTGCACCTCCCCTCCGTCTCCTAGAGCTTCGGCTAAGCAATGTGCTGCATAGCCTGTATAGGTGCCTAGCTCGAGGATGCACTTCGCTCCCTTAAGTCGACAGAGCATCTGCAGGAAGTTGCCCTGCAGATGCCCTGATAGCATACGAGCCCGAAGGAGACGAACGTGTGCCTCACGCCAGAGCCGCTTACGTAGCGGGCTTTCTGGAGTAGTGTGCTGAAGAATGTATTCCTCTAGTCGCTCTTCGTACGTCATAGGGTTGGCTCGGTAAAGGTTGATCTTTAAGCTTCCGAAGGTATAGCTTCTTGAGGAAAACCCAATAGCTCTCGTAGCCGATTGGCTACTTCCTCCATTTGCCAGCGTGGTGTAGAGGTCGCACCACAGATACCGATTGACTTGGGGAGAGGTGAGAGCATCGATAGGCTTAGTTCATCGGGTGACGAAACAAAGATGCTACGTTCGTTCCCCTGTTGGCAGTAGCTGAAGAGTACCTTGCCATTCGAGCTCTTCGCTCCAGCTACGAAGAAGATCAGCTCATGCTGCGAGGCAAACTCTTGAATATGCGGGATACGATTGGAGACCTGACGGCAGATCGAGTCTTGAAAGTCAAAGTTTACTCCCTCTTGCATCCTATTCTGGAGCGTTTCGATCAGTTCATGAAATCCCTTGAGCGACTGGGTCGTTTGGGAGAAGAGGGCGACGGGGCGTGAGAAGTCGATAAGCTCGATGTCCTCTGGGTGCTGGACGATGATAGCTTCGCCATCAGTTTGTCCTACCAGACCATTGACTTCGGCATGTCCTTTCTTGCCATAGATGACGATTTGTCCGCCTAAGGGAGCGATCTCGAGATACTTTTTACGGACTTTCTTCTGCAGAGCTAAGACGACGGGGCATGTAGCATCCACTAGCTCAATGTTGCGCTCACGAGCTAGCTGATAGATGGCTGGAGCTTCGCCGTGGGCACGGAAGAGCACACGCTTGCCTTCCAGCTGACGGAAGGTATCATAGTCGATCGTCTGCATCCCTTTTGCTTGTAGACGGTCTACCTCTTGGCTATTATGGACGATGTCGCCGAGGCAGTATAGCTCCTTGTTATCCTTCTCTAACTGCTTCTCTGCATGCTTGACAGCATTAATGACGCCAAAGCAGAAGCCGGATTGCTCGTCGATCTCTATCGTGGGGTGGGGCATATATATCGTAGGGTAAATAAAGCGATGATTAATCCTTAGCTAGTGCTTGATGGAAGTACTGAAGGAGCTGCGCGTCCTGCTGGGCTATGGTCAGATGAGAATTATCGAGTACAACAGCATCCTCTGCCTGACGCAAGGGGGCAACTTCACGATGAGTGTCTAGGTAATCTCGCTGACGGAGGTTTTCTAGTACCTCTTCTAGCGTAGTCTTTTGGTTGCCCTTACTACGAAGCTCGGCAAGGCGACGCTCAGCACGAATGACTGGATCGGCAGTGACAAAGATCTTGAGTTCGGCATTGGGGAAGACAGCTGTGCCGATGTCTCGTCCGTCCATGACGATGCCCTTCTCTAGGCCCATAGCACGTTGCTGGTCTGTGAGGTATTCCCTAACAAAACCTAACGATGCAATCGGGCTAACATGAGCTGCTACTTCCATCGAGCGAATTTCTTGCTCCACAGAAGTACCGTTGAGGTACAGCTCGGCGACCTCCTGATCTTCCTCTTTGACGAAGGTCAGTTCGACCGAGGGAAGAGCCTGACGTAGGCGTTCCTCATCGATACCGTCAGCAGTAATGAACCCTTGTCTCAAGGCAAAGAGAGTTACCCCTCGATACATCGCACCTGTGTCGACGTAGATATAATTGATAGCACGAGCGAGTGCACGAGCCATCGAGCTTTTACCGCAAGAGCTATAGCCGTCAATGGCTACGATGATCTTCTTTGACATGAATTCAGGAGTTCTATATGCTGTTTAAGTAGTTCTGAAATAGAGGCAGAAGGGTTTTGTCATACCTTTCCTAGTAGCCTAACCCGTTAATGTCTTATTCTGTTCACTCTAGAGCGTAAGAGAAAGTGAGGATGAGAGCCAGAATCCAGGCTGAGGGACACCAGCGATGTCAGCATAAGACGTGTTAGTGAGGTTGTTTGCTTCGACCCCTAGTCGAAGTTTCGAGGAAAGTCGGTACGTAGCCTTGAGGTCTAGGGTCGCATAAGGGTTAGCCTCAGTAATACGATCTTGGTAGCGGAATGCCCAGAGTAGCTCTAGTGGAGCACCAATATGGTGATTGAATCGAGCGGTGAACTTATGACGGAGGTAGTTTAAGGCGTACTTCGAGGCGGCTACTTGGGTCTCTTGATTGTGTTGGTGCATATAGAGGTAGTCTAGTTGTAGACGACTGTCTGCTCCGAGTACGGTCAACCAATAACCGATTCGCCAAGTAAGACCGGTCTCGATACCTTGGTTCGTCAGTGAGGCGATGTTGTGCGAAGTGTAGACGGGATCGGTGTCAGCGAACTTGACCCAGTCAATCAGATTTGTCCCTCTCATATGGAAGTAGGCTAGATGCCCCTCGAGGAAGCGATTCTGATAGCGTACGGAGCCTTCCCATGAGTGAGAGAATTCGGGCTGTAGGCTAGTGCCGTGCATATGAGCAGGATCCGAGTACCAGAGATCATTGAGCGTCGGTAGGCGCATGGACTTACTCCAAGAGCCCGTGAAGCTCCAGTGCTTATTAGGGTGATAGTTTATGCTTACCGAGGGGAGTAGATTAACCTTGGAGGGGAGGAACGAATTTAGATTGACTAGCGTACCTGCGGAGATTAGTAGCTTCTCTAGCTGGATGGTGTGCTCGAGGCTGACACTAGAGTTAAAGCGAGAGCCGTGGTTGGTGTAGGGAGCATCGGCCTTAGCTCGAGGAGTGCCGAGCTTATTCCCGATAACCTCTTCGTAGCGTAGCTCTGTGCCAAGGCTCGTTGTACCCAGAAGGGATGCATAGTTAACAATAAGCCCTAAGCCATAGTTATTAACGATATGGTGGTTTTGGGCTTTATCGGAGTGTCGAAAGAGCTTGAAGTGGTCAAACTCACGATTCCAGTAAAGCGTGGGAATAAGACGGAGCTTCTCGCTTCCTAGGTCGCTACGGAGGGAGGCGGTCATTCGCTGGACATGCTCGTATTGGTGTGGATACTTAGCACTGTAGAAACCTTGTGCTCCAAAGCGCTTGTCAGAGAACCCTAGTTGTAGGTCAATCCTTTCATCGGAGGATAGAGCAAGGCGTGTCTGCCAGAGAGCATTGTAGAGCTGGTAATCGGTATTCTCTCGATAGCCAGCACTAGATCGACGGGAGAGAGAGAGACTATTCGTTGTTTTTCCTGCATCAAAGGCTGTACGTGCTTCAGCTCCGACTAAGCGATGCATACCAGCAGAGACTGACGCATAGAGCGGAGAGTCTGCCTTCTGCTTGGTGATGATGTTGATTGCTCCAGAGAAGGCTCCTGCTCCATAGACAAGAGCTGCCGGGCCACGGAGTACTTCGATGCGCTCGATGTCGGAGAGATTGATGGGGAAGTCAAAGCTAAGGTGCCCCGTCTTGCTACTACCTGTATTGATTCCATTGACTAGGATGAGGGTTTGTTCGTGAGATCCACCACGGATAGAGACGTCTGCTTGCACTCCTTGGGCTCCGCGCTGGCTAACGTCTATGCCTGCGATGTAGGCAAGTAGCTCTTGGATACTTCGAGCAGGTGCTTTGGCAATATCCTTTGCCGAGATCACGGAGACTAGACGTGTGGCTTCGCTGAGTGGTGTAGTTGCCTTCGAAGCTGTGACAGTGACGGCTTCGATGAGATGCTCTGTGTCGCCCTCCGTTTGCTTGGTAGGAGAGGTCGAGCTATGCTGGGCGCTAGCTGTAGCAGTGTAGGTACAGCATAGGGTAAGACTCGTGAGTATGTTGAGTGCGGTTGACTTGGATAGGTTACGTTGCTTCATAGCTGATTAGTTGGATGATTAGAGGGTAACTTTCCCTTGCTCTTTATCCCGAAGAAGGTAGAGCCCAAGGAAGGTGAATAGACCATTGAAAAGGAGGATCTCGTAGCCGACCTTATAGCTCCATACGCTCTGCGCGAGCAAGGCTATGCCATAGCTGACAAAAGGCGAAGCAAGGCAGAGGTAAGGTACGAATCGATCATATACACCACGACGGCTCAGGAGACCAAAGGCAAAGAGTCCGAGGAGCGGGCCGTAGGTATAGGAGACGGCAGTGAAGATCGTGTTAAGTAGCGAAGTCTGCTGTAGCCTCCCAATGAATAGGACGACCAGGGCAAAGACTAGACATAATGCCAAGTGGATCCACCAGCGTAGCTTCTCGTAGTATGTGGCTTTGCTCCGATCGTTAAGGTCGAAGTCCAGTAGGTCTGTACATACGCTTGTGGTAAGGCTTGTAAGGGCTGAATCTGCATTGGAGAAGGAGGCTGCGGTGATCCCTAGTGTGAAGCAGACCAGTACAGCATCTCCGAGATATCCTCCGGCGAGGAAGGGGAGAATGGCATCACCCTTCGCTGGGAGAGTGATCCCTTGTAGCTCGGCAAAGTGAAGGAGCAGGATCCCTAAGATGAGGAAGAGGGCATTGAGAGGTAGAAACCCAAAGCCATAGGTGAGCATGTTTCGCTGTGCCTCGGGTAGTGTACGACAGGTGAGATTCTTCTGCATCATGTTCTGATCAAGGCCCGTCATGACGATCACGATGAAGGCTCCGCTGATCAACTGCTTCCAGAAGAAGAGGGGACTCCTCCAGCTATCCAAGAAGAAGATCTGACGATGCGGACTCTCCCTCACGAGATCGATGATGCCTCCTAGGCCTAGGCCACTACGAGTGGCTACCTGATAGATGATGAGCACCAGTGCTAGCACGAGGCAAGCCGTCTGTAGGACGTCCGTCCATATGATCGTGCCCATCCCGCCATGCTGGGTATAGAGCCAGATGATAGCGACTACCCCCAGCACAGTTACGGAGTAGGGGACGCCTAGGCTAGTGAAAACGAGCTCTTGGAGGATCAATGTGATGAGAAAGAGCTTCGCAGCAGCTCCGAAGAGCTTCGAAATGAGGAAAAAGGTCGCCCCCGTGCGGTAGCTCCATCGTCCGAACCGCTTGTCTAGGTAGGTGTAGATCGATACAAGCTCTAGCCGGTAATAGAGTGGAAGTAAGACGTAGGCTACGACTAGATAGCCGAGGAAGAATCCTAAGACTAGCTGTAGGTAGCTCATCGACATCGTGCCGACCATCCCGGGGACGGAGACAAAGGTCACTCCGGATATGGAGTCGCCAAGCATGCCGATAGCCACGATCCACCAGGGGGTGCTTCGTCCAGCGAGGAAGAACTGGGCATTCGATCCTCGCTGACGAGTCAGCCAGGTGATGACGAAGAGGAAAAGGAGATAGAGTGACGAAGTTAAGAGGACGCCATGTGCCATAGTTCGGGGAGCCTTAGTAATCGTAAGCGACTTCCCAGTCTTGGGCTATATTCTCCTTGCCACAGGCTTGGATCATCTGCATATCCTCCTCGGCTTGGCGACCGATAGTCGTCAATAGATCGCCTGTGATAGCTGAATTGATCCCGATGTAGATCGCTTTCTGCTGAATCTCTGGGGAGAGCCGTGCACGCCCTCCCGAGAATCGGAGAAAAGCACGAGGGTTGACCAAACGAAAGACCGCTATAGTCGACAGGATCTCTTCGTCGGAGATCGGAGCCGTGTCTCCCAATGGTGTCCCAGGGATAGGCTGAAGGATATTGATCGGGATACTGTAGGAGTGCAAGCGCTTAAGGTAGAAGGCCAGCTCGATACGCTGCTCCTTCGTCTCTCCCATACCGATGATCCCCCCACAGCAGATGCGCATGCCGACTCGGCGGGCAGCTTCGAGTGTCGCTTCCTTATCTTCCTGCGTATGAGTAGAGCACAGCTCTCGGAAGTAGCTAGGGGATGTCTCCATGTTACAGTGGTAGGTGGTGACGCCACTGTCAAAGAGTTTCTTCAGTTGGAGCTCCGTAAGTAGCCCCAAAGATGCACAACACTTGAGGCTAGGGTTGGCTCGCTTGATGGCACGGTAGCTGATGCTCATCAGATCGATCTCCTTGTCCGTCTGGCGTCGACCGCTTGCCACGAGGGAGAAGCGCCCGATGCCCTGCTTATGGTTGTAGGTCGCCTGAGCTACACACTCGGCTGGGCTAACGAGGGCATAGCGCTCCGCTCCGGTAGCATAGTGTCCGCTCTGGGCGCACCACTTGCAGTCTTCGGGACAGTTGCCACTCTTGGCATTGATGATGGAGCAGGTGTCAAAGGCTTTCCCCATGAAGTGCTCTGTGATTTCATGGGCTGCTTGGTAGAGTTCCTCCTTGTTTGGGAGAGAGAGGAGGGCTAGTGCTTCGGCTTCGGTTATATCTCCGCCGGAGAGGATGCGTGTCTTGATAGCTTGTATCATTGTCTTTTAAGGTGGGCTCGATCTGGAGAATCTGATGGCGAAGGCGTGCTTAGCTTAGTCAGAGGCAATACTCCTTTTGGGAAGAGGTATATCTTCTCAAAGAGGGAGGTAGACCTTTAGCAAAGTAAAGGTTAAGCTCTGCTGGAGCTAACTGCTACGCCCCTTCTGGGGATGGTGCTGGATGCTTGGGTTGACCAAGGAAATTCAGTGACTGAGCAAGCTTTTGTTTAAACGATAATCGAATAAAGAAGATCAAGAAAAGCCTTGCCCCATCAGCTACTTCGTCTAAGGAGAGCTGATGAGGCAAGGCTACTTAAATGGGGTGAGAGAGCAAAGTCGCTCTCTGCAAACTGGGGCAGAAGACCGAGGGAAGGATGAGCCGTAGCAAGAAGACCATCAAGGCCCTCTGCGACAGACAGAGCTTCTGCTTCTTGTTCCTCTAGCTCTTGTGCCGAGGATGCTAGCTGGAGATCCGTGAACTCACGTAGGAGTCCAAGGCTCTTCCCAGCTAGTTGCTCCAGTATAGATACAGCTAGATGACCGATGACGACGCAGCACCCGAGGCTACGGAATACCGCTGCATGAGAGCGCGTCCAGCGACAGAAGTAGAGCGAGGGGCGATCCCCCGCCTTCGTCTGTGTGTGCTGTGTCGTCTTCATCGATGTTAGCTGGGGCGAAGAGGTTACTTAGCTACACGTTCGAGCCACTTGACCATCGCAAGCATCGTGATCATCGAAGCCGCACAAGCAGCGACGAAGACGAGCCAGCATGCCCATAGAGGTACGCTCGTATAGAGTACTCCACCGATGAAGAGTAGGGAGTTCCCAAGAGCCGTAGCAGCAAGCCATGCCCCCTGCATGACCCCCTGGAGGTGAGGAGGTGCTACCTTCGATACGAAGGAGAGTCCTAGAGGCGAGATGAAGAGCTCAGCGACCGTGAGGATGAAGTACATGCCGACCATGACCCAAGGCGTAAGGAGCATATCATGCTTAGCAGCTTCGCTCATATCGCCGAGGGTGCTCTGATCGGGGAGACCTAGTGAGCAGACCATCAGGAAGACGTAGGCCAGCGCAGCGATACCCATCCCGATAGCGATCTTACGTGGAGCAGATGGCTCCTTGCCTTGTTCGCGAAGACGACCGAAGATGTACATCACAAGCGGGGTGAGACAGACGACGATCAGCGGATTGATCGACTGGAAGATTTCTGCACCCTTGATCTGGGTGAAGCCGAGGTCTATCTTGATGACACTTAGGTCAACGTAGTCACGAGCGAAGTAGGTAAGTGAGTAACCGTTCTGGTGGAAGGACATCCAGAAGAAGATGACGACACCGAAGACAGCGAAGAGAGCATAGATGCGCTGACGGATTTCAGCGGCATCCATCTTGACTTCTTCAGCTGCAGGCTTACCTGATTCAGCGACGGCCTTCTTGCTTGGATCGGGGAAGGTACGCTGGTTAAGAAGGAAGATCACCATCGAGACGCAGATCATCACTACGGCAGCGATGAAGGCGTACTGGAAACCACGGTTGAAGACGTCGAGATAGCGATTAACGAACTCTGTTAGGCTATCGAAGGACTGGCCACCAGAGACCTTTTCCATCAAGCTCTGTAAGTTCATCAGTGCTTGCTGGGGCATAGCATCTCCTTCGCGGAGGTACTGATGAGCTAGAGCTGGGAGTTCAGCGCTATAGTCGAATCCGTTGTGCTGTAGCCACCAGTTACGGATACCTACAGCTATGAAGGGAGCGAAGACACCACCGATATTGATGAACATGTAGAAGATCTGGAAGCCAGCGTCACGCACACTCTGGTAGCGAGGATCATCGTACATCTGTCCGATGAGTACCTGCAGGTTCCCCTTGAAGAGACCATTACCAAAGGCGATTATACCTAGCCCGACGCAGGTCAGTGTGAGATAGAGCGAGAGGTTAGGTACTGGTGTAGGCGTAGGGATAGCGATGAGCAGATATCCCAAAGCCATGATGACGAGTCCTGCTACGATGGTTGCCTTGTACTTCTTCGTTCGGTCAGCGATTACCCCACCGACGAGGGCCAGCAGGTAGATCGACGCGTAGAACGCCGAGTACACATATCCTGTCGTCTGTTCGCTCAAGCCAAACTTGGCCGAGATGAACAACGTCAGGATCGCCATCATGATGTAGAAGCCGAAGCGCTCTCCCATGTTCGCAAGAGAGGCTGCGATCAATCCCTTAGGATGATTCTTGAACATAAGTTGTTGGGTTAATTAAGTAAGGTGAGTATTGTGATGGTTAGATAATTCGTTCCCGTGTTACTCCTGGCGTATATCTAGAATGGCTCCTGTACGTATGTCGAAGTATACCGATGTCGTAGCTCCCGTACCAATGTGGAGCATCTTAGGAGCTAATGCCTGTAGCGAGCCTAGCTGAGAGAGACTGAAGCGTTCTTTAGCTAGTGCATGCCCTTCGTAACTCAAGGTGAAGGCTGCTAAACCAGGCAGGCGATAGACGACGCTATTCTCTAGGAGCTTGTCTTTTTTCTTCTGCTCTTTAGGATCGAGTAGGGGAGCTTGCTCGATGATCTGTACGTCAAGGTAGATAGGACTACCACTTAGATCTTGAGCATCTACTAGACCGACGAGGGGCGAGAAGCGAGCTAGGACATAGTCTTTGCTTGGCTGATCGTTTGGCTGGTAGCGCACGACGTGCTGTGTGATACGCTCCGTAGTGTCGCCAAGGAAAAGGCGTAGCGTGCGACGCTCCTCGCTTCGCAGTTTCTCGAGAGCAAGACGCATCGACTCTCCGTCCTTAGGCATATTATCCGCTGCACCCGTCACGAGGTTCATGAGACTTTCTCGTAGATCATAGAGATAGCTTGCTGCGATCTCTGCTTGCTTGGCTAGTGAGCCAGCCTGTGTGTACTCTCGAGGTAGGGCTGGTAGCTGGCGATCGGGATAATGCTCCGAACGAACAGATACCAGAGGTAGTGTTGCCTCTGTCTGCTTCGTCAGGTACTCGTTATTCCCATTGATGGAGTAGAGTACACCTTCTTCAGTTAGCTTGACGAAAGGAGCAAGGGTCTTCTTGTCAAAGGCTACGAGGTACTGCTGAGTGGAATCTGCTCGCCCAATCGTTCGTAGCTTGGCTTCCTGTAAGCTAAACTCTCGCTTTGCCTCGCTAGAGGAAGAGACGCTTAGGTATCGATTAGCATACGCCGACAAGGGTCCAGGTGTATAGCTCTGCTCCTTGATGGTGAAGATCGCTTCTACCTCCGTTTGGGGAAGACGATAGACGATACCATAGTCGGTCTCCTTAGTGACATCATAACGATGCACCTTCGTTTGTGCTGATAGGGAGGAGGCTGTGAGCCCAACGAGGCCTAACCCAAAGAGCAGGCGGTCGAGTCGAAGCATGCTATGTGAATTATGATAAGTAACTTGTTTATGCTAACAAAACTACGAAAAACACGGGGGATGGTCAAATAAAGATAGGCCTTAAGTGTTGGCTCTATGGGGAAGTATCTAGCTCCTTCTTCCCATAGCATCTTTGGATCCCTATTCTATAATACCTCCAGAGAGCTATTCTGATGATCTCAGAGTAGAATCTAAGCGTATGGTAGGCCCAGAAAGAATTTAGGGACTTCCCGCTCTAGTCTGAGTGGGAAGCCCCTAAACCTTTACCGCTCTAGGTCGGTAGTCTAAGACTACTCCTTTACTTCCCAGTAGGCATCCTTGAGAAGGACGTCTTGGAGGGAGCGGATACCAGGCTTTTGTGCCTTCACTTCCTCGATCTGCTCTGTGACTGCTTGGTCATAGCAGGGAGCGTCGACATCACGGATTACACCGAAGGCAACAGGGAGGTCATTGTTCGTTCCCATCATCGCCAGCATAGTATGTAGCGTAGGATCCTCTTCGTGTGCATCGTGCGTGAGCATGTCATCTAGGGTATATCCATCTTCTCCGATCGTCACCACCTTTAGACGTAGGCCATCGAGGATGATCCCCTTGTTCTTATCCTTCCCAAAGACCATCTTCTCACCATGTCGGAGGACGATCGAGCGGTCTTCGCGGAACTCACGCTGAGCGACTCCCTTATGGACGCCATCATTGAAGATGACGCAGTTGACTAGTACTTCGAGGACGGCGGCTCCCTTATGCTGAGCACAAGCGACCATGCATTGGCCTAGGAGCTTCATATCGATGTCGAGGGAGCGAGCGAAGAAGCGTCCGCGTGCACCGAAGCATAACTCTGCAGGGATGAATGGATCCTCAACGGTGCCGTAAGGAGAGCTCTTTGATACGAAGCCACGAGCAGAAGTAGGGGAGTACTGCCCCTTAGTCAGCCCATAGATTCGGTTATTGAAGAGGATGAAGTTGAGGTCTACATTACGACGGATGGCATGGATGAAGTGATTACCACCGATAGCTAGACTATCTCCATCCCCAGTAGCGATCCAGACGCAGAGGTCTGGACGTGCTGTTTTCAGTCCCGTAGCAATAGCTGCTGCGCGTCCATGGATCGTGTGGAAGCCATAGGCGTTGACATAGTAAGGTAGGCGGGAGGAGCAACCAATACCTGAGATAACAGCAGTCTGCTCGGTAGGGACCCCAACTTCAGCCATGGACTTCTGTAGCGTAGCCAATACACCGTGGTCACCACAACCAGGGCACCAGCGTACATACTGGTCACTTTTGAAGCTTTTGGCGTCTAACTTCACTGGATTGAGCTTTGTATCCATGGCATTATTCTTCTATCAGTTGGATGAATGAGTCTACGAGGTGTGATAGCACGAAAGGCTGGCCTGTGACCTCGTTGTATTGACGTGGGGTGAACCCTGGGATAAGCCCTCGGAGATAACGGGCAAACATCCCTGTATTCTGCTCGGCGATGAGTACCTTCTTGTAGCGGAGTAGGATCTCTGCTGCATTCTTAGGTAGGGGATTGATGAAGCTGAAGTGTAGATGAGCGATCTTATGACCACGCTCACGTACCTTGTGTGCAGCTTCGTAGAGGTGACCATAGGTGCCACCCCAGCCGACGATGAGTAACTCTGCATCTTCGTCTCCTTCTACCTCTAGAAGAGGAAGGTCATTAGCGATGTAGTCTACCTTCTCTTGTCTAGTCTTGACCATGAGGGCATGGTTCGCTGCATCGGTGCTGATAGCACTCGTAGTATAGTTCTTTTCTAGACCGCCCAGACGGTGCTCAAAGCCAGGGATGCCAGGGACTGCCCAGTAGCGTACCTTCGTTTCAGCATCACGATAGTAGGGTTTCCATCCTTCGAATCCTTCGGGGAGCTTAGAGACGTAGTTAGGCTCGATCTTAGGTAGCTCATGGAAGTCTGGAATACGCCATGCCGAAGAACCATTAGCAATGAATGTATCGGTGAGCAAGATGACAGGAGTCATGTGCTCGATAGCGATCTTGGCAGCCCAGTAAGCGTAGAGGAAGCAGGTATCAGGTGTCGTCGCTGCTAGGACGGGGAGGGGAGCTTCCCCATTACGCCCATAGAGCGCCTGCATGAGGTCTGTCTGCTCGCTCTTCGTAGGAAGCCCCGTAGAGGGTCCTCCTCGCTGTACATCAATCAAGACAAGAGGGAGCTCAGCCATGACAGCGAGACCGATAGCCTCACTCTTTAGGGCAAGACCTGGACCCGAAGTCGTAGTCACAGCCAGATCTCCAGCGAAAGAAGCTCCGAGAGCGGTACAGATACCTGCAATTTCATCTTCGGCCTGGACAGTCTTTACTCCGAGAGCCTTATGCTTGGCTAGCTCGTGTAGAATGTCTGTAGCTGGAGTGATGGGGTAGCTACCGAGGAAGAGCTCAAGACCTGCTTGCTCAGCGGCTGCGATGAGACCATAGGCGGTAGCCTTGTTCCCATTGATGTCGAGGTAGCGTCCTGGTATAGGCTTCTGGGTCTCGATACGGAAGATGCTAGCCGAAGCGTGGGTGTTTTCACCAAAATTGAATCCATGGTTGAGTGATGCGATATTCGCATCACGTAGCTGTGGCTTCTTACCGAACTTGCGGTCAAGGAACTGCTCTGCGGGAGCTAGAGGACGATCACAGATCCAGCAGATGAGCCCTAGGGCGAACATGTTCTTACAGCGTAGAGCAGACTTGGCGTCGAGGCCAAAGTCTGTTAGCCCGTCCTTTACGATCGAAGAGATTGGCGCTGGTATGACTTGCTGGGTCTTGAGTCCAAGTTCCTCAAAAGGTTCGTCAGTTTTGAACTCGGCCTTACGTAGGTCATTGGAGGTGAAGGAGTCCGTGTCGATGATGATGATCGAGTCCTTCTTCAGGTATTTGACACTTACCTTGAGGGCTGCGGGGTTCATGGCGACAAGGATGTCGGCGAGCTCACCAGGGGTACGTACGCTACGAGATCCGATCTGAACCTGATAGCCAGAGACCCCACTGAGTGTCCCTTGAGGTGCACGGATCTCGGCTGGGAAGTCGGGAAGTGTTGAGATTGAGTTCCCCGTCATCGCAGAGAGGTCAGAGAAGATGGTCCCCGTGAGCTGCATCCCGTCTCCCGAGTCTCCTGAGAATCGGATGACGATGTCCTTAAGGGTTTTGACCGCTTTCTGTTCGTCCATAGTTCTTGTACTACATTATTATAAGGTACACCAGCATCGCTTTGGCTCTTGCGTGGTCACCCTGAAGGAGACTGTGAGAAGCACCGTAAGTGATCGAGGGCGAGCGACCTGCTGGTATGTCGTTGCTCTTATTATATGGACAAAACTAAGTAATAATGTACACCTAAACAAACTAACCGATCTTCTTCAAATACTTTACAAATAGGATTGTCTTGATCTAGTCATTCCCGGTTGAATTCCTTGGCTTCTTCTGCTATTTGTATGTTAAAAATAGCCGAATGTGGACACTGAAACATAGAGCGATTGAGTAACATTTAAGAGGGAGCTGTATGGTATTCTGTCAGTATCCTAGGATTTAGGAAGGAGGACTCGGTGCATTTGGCTTCAAGTCTTGTCAGAGTTGGCTATTAATTCTCAGGTTTTTATCCTTGATAAGCTCTCTCGCTCACGGTCTATGTCTATCTCACAGGTTAGGTATATTGTGGAGGGGCATGTACGTATATTGTAACCGACTGATTACGTATATAGTAATCAGCCGTGTACGTATATTGTGATCTTGATGGGCTACTTATTTCAGAAGCCTAGGAGGGTGGAAGGGATAAAAAAGAAGCGTTCTCCTCAGCTGAGGAGAACGCTTTCTGAATGGTGAGTCTAAGGGCTCTACTTCTTTAGTCGTGCAAGGATCTTAGAAGCCGACTCGGAGAGTAGGACAATCGCTCCAGCGAGGATCGCTGTGTCCTTGATGACTAGACGGCCAGCACCTGAGAGGAAGGGGAAGCCATTAGCCCACTCTCCTGCCTGGAGTGCTTCGGGAGAAGCATGTACCCAAACTTCGGGAGTGGTCACTAGGAAGCTCAGCGTACCGAAAGTCATGATGATACAAAGGAGTTCACCGATGATCCCGAGATAGGGAGAGAAGAGACCTAGGAAGACGAGGATACCGATCGTCATGATCAGGATACCCAGACCGTGGGAGAAGAGGTAGGTGCGGTTCTCGACATGCCAGTCATGCTTGACTTGATCGTACTTTCCTTCGGGCACCTTGTTGAGTGTGTACTCCTTCACGACCTTACCTTCGTCGTTGGTCACTTCATTGCTTGCATTCTTCAAGAAGAAACTCATGATAGGGCTATTGGCAACGAAGGGGATGATCCCGTTGGCTTCGTAGTTGGCGAACTTAAGCCCTCCGATCCATACGAAGATGACGAGGATAGCTACACGAATGAGCTTACGCCCTAGACCTCCGAGCTGGCTTGCTGCCTCGAGGAACTTAATACAGAGTGATTGCATACGTTGTTAAATGAAAGATTGGTGATAGTTTGTTTGTTATGCCTCTTAAGAACCTGATAGTATGCTCAATGTTCACGACGCGGTATACATTCGTGCACTTCGATAGATTTAGGGGAGATTTTAGGACTTCCTGCTTAGGTGGAAGGGTACATAGAATAACGCACTTGGAAGATTGGATCTGAACGCTTATCTTTGCATCGTATTCTTCGCACTATGTGCTGGGAATAGTTAGGTAGAATCAGTAGCTCAGCAGGTAGAGCAACGCCCTTTTAAGGCGTGGGTCCTGGGTTCGAGCCCCAGCTGGTTCACTAGGCGGGTATCACGAGATGCCCGCCTTTTTTATTTCCTAACACTTGCTACTTCTCTACGGGAGAATGGAGGGGAATACCATGATAAGTACGAGCAGGGCTCATTGCAATTCACGCTCCCGTGAAGGGAGCGACCAAGAGCGTGGAAAGCTGTGTTTTTACAGTATAGTGGTTTCAATTCACGCTCCCGTGAAGGGAGCGACTTCACATTCTAACTCATCTAACCGTTTCCAGTTTGGTTTCAATTCACGCTCCCGTGAAGGGAGCGACGAACTCGGGCGTCGTCTGATCCTCGTGCGCATCCTGTTTCAATTCACGCTCCCGTGAAGGGAGCGACCGAGGAGGACAGCTGGGAGCTCCTCCCCGAGGAAGTTTCAATTCACGCTCCCGTGAAGGGAGCGACACCGCACCACCTTTCACTTCGTCATAAGCCGAATGTTTCAATTCACGCTCCCGTGAAGGGAGCGACGACATTATTTTTACCCAACCAAATTTTAGGGTAAGTTTCAATTCACGCTCCCGTGAAGGGAGCGACCTCTAGCTCTGGGCATCCCCTCGGAGGTCATACGGTTTCAATTCACGCTCCCGTGAAGGGAGCGACGACGATATGCCTACGTGGTGTGTTCCTATCCATTGTTTCAATTCACGCTCCCGTGAAGGGAGCGACTGTCAAGGAGGAGCGTTGTCCTGCCCTCCTGGATGTTTCAATTCACGCTCCCGTGAAGGGAGCGACCATCTCGCAACAGGTAGGCAGAGAGGGCAAGAAGGTTTCAATTCACGCTCCCGTGAAGGGAGCGACTATCAGCCACGCACTAAACTTGACGACATTGACGAGTTTCAATTCACGCTCCCGTGAAGGGAGCGACTTGGATTGACTTTGTGGGCTAGCGCTAACATCCGTTTCAATTCACGCTCCCGTGAAGGGAGCGACCGGTTGTCATTTTGATAGGCATAGAGGGCGAGCGATGTTTCAATTCACGCTCCCGTGAAGGGAGCGACTTGTCTTCATTTTTCGGAACTCTGTTCCTCCAAAGTTTCAATTCACGCTCCCGTGAAGGGAGCGACAGAGCGATGGATGACCTCCAAGCTGGCGCCATCAAGTTTCAATTCACGCTCCCGTGAAGGGAGCGACGTGAGAGGTGCCGTCACCACCCGGCGCGATCATGCGTTTCAATTCACGCTCCCGTGAAGGGAGCGACTTTGAAATGCCCAACGCTGATATTGAGGCTGTTGTGTTTCAATTCACGCTCCCGTGAAGGGAGCGACTATTTGTGACCGGTCAAATCAATGGGTGGAGCAAGTTTCAATTCACGCTCCCGTGAAGGGAGCGACTGCTAAATCATAAATCCGTTCATTGTAGCGATTACGTTTCAATTCACGCTCCCGTGAAGGGAGCGACAGCCTAACAAAAGTAAGGCTTAAATAAAGGATAAGCAAGGTATTTAATGCGAAGACCTATGGGAGAAACAGCGAAAAGATAGGAGATTAATTAGATGTGTTAGCTAAGCTATTCATTTATAGCTATTGCGAATTCTCCGGGATTTGACTGCATGCTTGACCTTCGCAGGGCTATAGCTGTATCCTTGATCGGATGCTCGTAAGAGGGAGGTGGGGGTATGGATGGTGAATAAAGCCTTTGGAAGAGGCTTGGGGTGTAAACATGGTCTGTCCATCTAAAGAGACGGATGGTTCATTTAAGGTGATGCTTGTGCTAGTGCAACGGCAAGAGACGAGAGAGATAGCGAGAAGCATTCAAGGGGGCTCTTCGAGGAAGCACATCCCTATCAGTGATTAGAGTAGGAAGAGCAGGGTGGTGGTGAGGTTTCTCTCCCTTGAAGGGGAGTAACTCTCTCCGACCACGCCATGCACCTACAAGGTGCTACGTTACGTCGCTTCAAGATACGAAGTGTGGCTCGATAGATTCCGACAAAGGTCGCTATGGTGGGCAGGGGCGGTTTTGGATAGGTTGGAGGAATAGGAAAGAAACCCCTGCACACAAAGGAAGCCATAGCAAACTAGTACGAAGGAGCATCTGTCGGTCGACTTCTCACAAGCAGACTATCCTTAGACAGATTTGTATCCGCCCAAAGAATATACCACCAAAGATCATTTATACTGTTAAGAATAAGACTGACCTCTCCTTCGCTCTCCTAGCTTAATAACTAAGCTAGATCGATGTATACATATAGCACCTATTTCAATCACTGGAAGCTACTGCGTACCTCGGCACTTGCAGAAGACTTCCTTGCTAGAGGTGTGCTGTCTGAACGTAGCACATCAGTGAAGGTGCATGCATCGGAGAGAGTCCGTCCATAGATAGAAGAGGGAGCTCTCATGGCAATGTCTTCCCAATCTTATTCCCGAGATTGACACATTAGATCTCATCAAGCAGGTCTCCTGGCTTATCATCCTGGGTTCTCATCTACTTCGACCTTCCCAAGTAGGACTTCTCAATGAGGAGAAATCAAGTGCTCAGTGGTGAGGTTTATTTGTATAAACCTCTTGAAGGGATGAGCCTAGGCATATCATACATGATACGTCCCTAGGGGATGACTTACAGTAGCGGGTACTGCGCCGGACTCACACCGGCTTCCCTTGCTGACTATCCATCCAGTAGCTGTGCGCTTCACAGCGGATATGGAAGTCATACTTGTAAGACAGTACAAAGGTAGGGTAAAAGGCTCAAATGAGCAATACTTAAAAAACTAAGGATATAACTGATGAAGGCAACCCTCGGAAAGACCGAGGGTTGCCTTCTTAATATTGGGAGTAAATTAGGTGGTAGAAGTCGAATGAATGCTTCTAGCTAACGACTCCGGGGAATGACTAGAACATAGGATCCCAAGAGGGGAGTTGAATGGGTTTCTTCTTGAGAAGATCAAGGATACGTGCAGGCACATACTTTTTATTGACCACAAGGCGGAAGGTATATTCGTCAAACCAGGCATCGGTCATGATCAAGTGCCCCTTGACACCGGTTTTTTCCCCCCAGCTGTTTTCGACCTTCCATTTGGTGGGCTTACCATCTTTGTCCAGATCGACAGCTTTGAGTGTCATAGCGTGTGTTGATCCGCTATCGAAGGTCTGGATGCGCTCGGTCTTATTCATCGTGAATGGATAGCCAAGAAGAGAGGCATAATCAAAGTTATCCAGCTTAGCGATCCCCTTGGGGCGATCTAGCTCACGACCGACATCGCATGAGTAGTACATCATCGATCCATCACGCAGAGAGACGATAGCCATTTGTTTGATCTCGTCAATGGGGAGGTTGATGTACGTCCAGTTTTTGCCATCGTAGGCATGGCGATCATAGGCGATCTCATAGACTTGATTATAGGGACGAGATGGGTCATTCATAAGCATGACGAACTGATCTCGCATGTCTCCCCCGACGAAGCGCTGGTAGAAAGACTGTGGCGTATAGGTGTCGGTAGAGATCGCTTTACCATCCTTATCTCTGAGCGTGTAGGAGAAGGTAGTAGGAGGGGTGCCTAGATTAAGACAAAGTAGTCGATAGATATCCTTGAGACAAGACTCTTTGATTCCGCGGAGCTTAGTGAGTGAGCTCCCTGCTGCCGAAGCCTTGCGTAGGGCGATCCCTGTCTGCCGAAGAGTACGAGCGATCATCTTACTTAGCAGATCCGTGTTATTGCTAGAGTAAGTCTCGGGCATGACCTCGGTAGGTACGACACCATACTTAATGAGGTTATCGGAGATACCTGTAAATTGTCCTCCGTCACCGATGGGGTTCTGAAAGAGCCAGGCTACCTGTCTATCATCGATCGGGAGCTGGCGTGTCTCCAGGATCCCTTCGAGGAAGAGATTAGCCTTCTCTAGTTGATCCCAGAAGAAAGAGTAAGCATGAGAGAAGAAGAAAGTACCTGCCTGCTCATGCTCCATGAGCTGAGCACGCAGTACGTTGAGTCCCGTGAAGAGCCAGCATCGTCCGCTATGCTCTTGGTTGGTGATCCCAGAGCTCTTGACTTCGATGGAGAAGTGATCATCGAGCGTCTCTGGGCGATGGCTGTTGACGAAGAAGTCTTTCATGCCATTGCGAGCGATGGCATTCTGCAGAGCCTTGTCAGTAGGACTAACAGGATCGGTCTTACGAAGATCTTCGAGTAACTTGGCGCTGATAGCTCCCTCCTTACTCTGCTGAGCTAGGAGAGGGGAATAAAGTGCGCTACCTGTGACCGCTAAGACGAAGGCAGTGAAGTGGTGTAGTGTCATAGTAATGAAGTGCTGTATGAGAGTTTATTTACTAGGGTTCTCTTCTCGGTCGAACCACGAAGCATACATCTGATAGTTATTGGCGATCTTCTCGTTGAGCTCACGGCTTTGCTCGGGAGACACCTTTTTGATGAACTTAGCAGGGACGCCAGCCCAGAGGGTATAGGGCTCAATGACTGTCTTAGCCAAGACGACCGAGCCTGCAGCGACGATAGCTCCTTCTCCGACGATGGCATCATCCATCACTACAGAACCCATGCCGATGAGAGCATAGTCTCGGACATGACAACCATGGAGGGTGACATTGTGCCCGACAGAGACATTATCTCCGATCTCTATAGTAGACTTTTGATACAAGGTATGGAGTACGGATCCGTCTTGTATATTGACGTTATTTCCGATGCGGATGGAGTTTACATCGCCACGGAGGACAGCGTTGAACCAAACGCTACAGCCCTTACCTAGGACTACATCGCCGACGATGGTGGAATTGACAGCGAGGAAGCAGTCCTCACCGATCTGAGGCTCTAAGCCTCGTACAGTCTGAATGAATGCCATATGATTTCTTATGCGTTAGATGCGTGATGAGTAGCTCAATAACTTATACAAAGGTACAGCCTTCATAGGATAGCACGAAACATTTGACTAGGTATTTCTTGCTTTTTTCGATAGGATAACTACGCTCCATAAGGTAGAAGATAGTCGTGGTGTTAGGAATGGTGGGGGAAGTTGGTTAGTAATGAGTAGAGAAGTTGATTCCTAATCAATCGATCCGTTGATTAGGAATGCAAGATTATTTCATTCCTATTGAAATGAAAGCACTTATTCTATCGTCTTAGCCCAGCGATGGGATCACCCCCACGAGATTGCTACGGATGAGCTGGTAGAGTCGCTCTTTTCTCTTCGTGTATAAAAACAATAGCCTCCCTCGGAGGAGAGGTAGGCTATTTTACTAAGAAAGGTATGCTCGTGAGCTACTTTAGGCGTAGGCGGTAGGTCGTGGCATTGATTCGCTCGCAGTCGAATTGCTGACCGAGAAGCCCGACCTTACGTACTAAGGCTAGAGCAGCAAGTAGATGGTAAGTGCGTAACTGATCCTGCGAGACACTGAGGTAGTCCCAAACCTCGCTGACGGTATCTAGACTTAGTGCAAGGCGGAGAAGCAGGTAGTTGGCCTCTGGTTCTTCGGGTCGCTCGATCACGTAGTCAAGATGATTGCCAGCCTCCCAAGACTCAGTCATCAGAAGACCACTGACCTGCGTGTAGCGAGCATAGGCATCTTCGCTAGCCATCGTAACCTCTGGGTAAGGCATGATGTAGCCTTGGTCATGGAAGAAGCGTCCCCAAGGGAAGAAGGGGATAAGGGTATCAAAGCCTAGTCGCCCCGCAGTCGGGAGCTGTTGTGGATCGAAGGAACTCATAAATGATTTGCTTAATCAAGCAGGCTACTTTGCCTACTCACAGCTAAAATACTCTTTAAGGGGTTAAGGTTCAGCTAAGGAATCATTAGAGGCTATGAAAGTCTAGCTGGAGAACCCCGATGGTTTTATTGGGGAGCTCTCCACGCTGATGTATATGGGAGACTCTTAGCGAGAAGCGCCAGCTGGGGGATGGGGTATACTGTAGCCGAGCACTCACTACTTCGCCTCGTCCATAGAGTAGGAAGGAAGCATACTCTCCAGCAAGTAAAGGCTGTATCGTATACAAGCGACTAGCCCATGTGGGAGCATCGAAGTAGCCGACCATAGCCTTGAGCTGAAGTTTATCGAGAGGCTTACCCATACTACTTCCTAGGAGAGCCCAGCCTTTACCAGCTGATGGCTTACTATATAGTAAGGTAAGGCGACTCTGCCAGCCAGCTAGTTCACAGGTATACTGCAGGCGGAAGCGATGCGTCGTCTCGGTGTGCTCACTTGTACGTAGTCGATAGGCTAGGGTCAGTTCATTCTTTCCGTGAAGGGCAATGGATGTTAATCCACCATAGCTATATCCCTTCCGCTTAGCTTGACCAACCTCATCCTTCGTGTGACTTCGATAGCCCTCGATAAAAAGCTGAGTCGATCCAAGAAGATCGGTGGGTGAGAAGCCGTAGAGGAGTCGTGCTCCTAGTTCATTATTCGGATGCAGGCCATGTGTCCCAGCCCTACCTAAGTCCGTCCAGTAGTCTTTGCCTATATCCCATAGAGAGATGTGGAGATCTCCCCAAGCTTGCTGAAGCAAACTAAGGTGCTGTGTCATGCCCCAGGCTCTCTGATTTGTATAGGCTACTTCACCATCTAGACGCAGACGTCCTAACATACCTAGCCAATGGTAAGCTAGACTTCCGGCTGAATATACTTTTAGGTTCTGCAGAGCAGTCTGCCGATGACTCCCAGCAGGAGTGCGGAGTTGGGCTCCTCCCCAGTTTTGATGAATCAGCTGGAGTGATAGTTCCAGTCCTTTGATCGGATATAGGCTAACCCAAGCTCCGCCATAGTTTGTCCTGCCCTGTCGTCGCTGTGCTAACTCATGCTCGGTACGATGTAGCCCCGATGAACCGATATTCGATAGGATGCCATCTTCGCTTAGATGCCCATCTAGTCGGTTAGTCGAGATGAAGACACCTGCCTCCCATTGCTTGCCTTGGATCCTCCCTGCAAATCCTCGACTGAAGTCCATCTCACTACTATGCCGGAGCATGCGAATGCCAGAAGGGAAACGAGGTGTTAGGCTTCGGAAGTTTAAGGGGAAGATCCCTTGCCCGAGAAGTAAGCCACAGCCACGGGCTATGCGATAGTCCCCTAGAAGAAGCTGGAAGCCTCGACGCTTGAATTCGATCGAGGCATTGTAGGAGTCGAACCCTGTGCGTCTCTGCCATCGCCAAGGCTCACCATAGTCTTTCTCTCCGGCGACGAAGGCTTGTAAATATTGGGGTACCTCATAGCTGAATTGGAAGAGGGCTACATCAGGTGTACCTATGACATGGGCTAGCTGCCTAGATGCATGCTGCTGTCTGCCATAGCGTAGTCGCCAATGAGAGCGCCCGAGTAGGCTAGCTTCCTGCCATGTGAGGGCTTGCTTCTTCGTGCCACAGCGCAGAAGGGGACGAAGTAGATGTAGGAGCCTAGGTGTCCATCCGGTGATGAGCTTTAGCTCTGAGAGATCTTTGAATCCTCTATGATCAGCTCGGTAACTGATCAGCTGGTAGACTTGATATTCAGAGAGTAGAGGGAGACGAAGTAGCTCGTCTTTAGTGGCGGTCTGGATGTCTAGAGGAGCTAGTAAGTGCTCGTCATATAGGGCTTGTGCTTGTTGAGCTTCCTCCTCATCTATTAGACCTAGTTGTATTTGCTCAGCGAGGTAGCTCTCCCATGCTTGAGTAAGCTGTAAGGGGATACTATCGGGACTAATAGCTCTTTGGGCTTCCAATGGAGAGAGGAGAAGAAATATGCAGAGGAGATAGAGACCTCCAGTTAACTGACTAGACATAGCGTAGGGTACTAGCGTAAGGGGTAGTAGAGTCAGGTAGCCACTGATTTTCGTGGAACTAGTGATAGGACAAAGGTACGTAATCGCTAGATAGGATTCTACTCTATGATCTTAGAGTAATCAGAGGATAAAATAAAAGAGAGGCTGTGCCACGAAGGAGAGTGACACAGCCTCTTGAGCGTTTGATTATACTAGCTCTTTACAAGCGATTAGTCTAGGGGATGTACCATATCCTCTGGACGTACCCACTTGTCGAATTCCTCTGCAGTGACATAGCCAAGGCGGAGAGCTTCTTCACGAAGCGTCGTACCATTGCGGTGCGCAGCATTCGCGATCTCAGCAGCCTTGTAGTATCCGATATGAGTATTCAGCGCAGTGACTAGCATCAGGGAGTTGTTTAGTAGCTCCTTGATACGTGGGTGGTTAGGTTCGATACCAGAGACGCAGTGGATGTCGAAGGAGACCGCAGCATCACCTAGTAGCTGAGCGCTCTGTAGGAAGTTGGCTGCCATGACAGGCTTGAAGACATTCAGCTCAAAGTGTCCCTGCATACCACCGACGGTGATCGCTACATCGTTTCCTGCTACCTGAGCGCATACCATCGTCAGAGCTTCGCACTGCGTAGGATTGACCTTACCTGGCATGATGGATGAGCCTGGCTCATTCGCTGGGATGATGATTTCACCAATCCCACTGCGAGGCCCAGAAGCGAGGAGACGAATATCGTTAGCGATCTTATTGAGAGAGACAGCGACCTGCTTGAGAGCTCCGTGAGTTTCGACGATAGCATCGTGAGCAGCGAGCGCTTCGAACTTGTTCTCTGCCGTCATGAAAGGTAGTCCCGTGAATTCGGCGATGTGGCGAGCGACGACCACGTCATAGCCCTTAGGAGTATTTAGCCCCGTGCCTACAGCCGTACCACCGAGAGCAAGCTCTGCTAGGTGTGGTAGGGTGTGCTCAATAGCACGAATGCCGTGCTCGAGCTGTGCAGCGTAGCCACTGAACTCCTGACCAAGTGTAAGAGGGGTCGCATCCATGAGGTGCGTACGACCGATCTTCACGACATCAGCCATTGCCTTTGCCTTCGCATCGAGAGCCTTATGAAGCTGACGAAGCCCTGGGAGGGTAACTTCGACGACCTTCTTATAGCAAGCGATGTGCATGCCTGTGGGGAAGGTATCGTTAGAGGACTGAGACTTATTGACGTCGTCATTAGGAAGGAGAGTCTTTTCGCCTTCGCCGATGACCTTACCTGCGAGCTGGTGTGCACGGTTGGCGATCACCTCATTGACGTTCATGTTACTCTGCGTACCCGATCCGGTCTGCCAGATCACTAGAGGGAACTGATCATCGAGCTTACCTGCAAGGATCTCATCACATACCTGAGCGATGAGGTCGCGCTTTTCTTGGGGAAGGACGCCGAGCTCGTGATTGGCATAGGCTGCACCCTTTTTGAGGTAAGCGAAGCCACGGATGACATCGAGTGGCATGGAGGCTGGCTGACCGATCTTGAAGTTGTTACGTGAGCGCTCGGTCTGTGCTCCCCAGAGCTTGTCTGCTGGCACCTTGACTTCACCGAGGGTGTCTTTTTCGATTCTGTAGTCCATATCTATTATCTGTGTAGTGAGGAAGTAGTGAAGACCTCACTTAGGCTTCCCCCATGATTGATATAGCAAATGTACGAATTTCCCTGCTTTCTTCGCTCCCTCTCTTACGCTGATAGGTGACGTCTCTCGCCCTATGGATCTCCTATGGTGTATTGGTGTGTCTGATCTTTTCTATTAACCCTTAAAGAGAGGTCCGGATCACGCTCATACTAGCTTGGGTAGGGATCTATTGATGGTAGAGGGGCATATCTATAGTAGTGGGGAATATATACCTAGTGAGATGATCTCTGCTATTCCAGAGAGTGGAAAGTGAATATAGTAAGGTTGATAGCTCGATACTATGGTGGTGATGAGAGTAACGTTGCTCTGGAGAATTTTCAACGTTGCTCTCCTTAATTTTCAACGTTGAAACCAACTGAAAGCAACGTTGTAATTGTTCAGTTGATTCCTTTTCGAGTCAGCGAACTCATAGGAGCCTTCTTCGCTGTTCATTAGTTTGGATACTTGGGAGGGGACTATTCGGTAGGTGAGGTGCGGTATATCAGTTGGTGCTTGCTGGATATAGACTTCTCTATACAATCCATACTAGGAGTCCTTAGGAAATAGCCAAGGTTGACGCATCGGAGAGTAAAGGCAAGCAAGGGGAATTGCCGTCAATAGAGGAGGGGCATCTATTCCTTTACGTGATTTAAGGTGTGGTACGGATAAATGAAAATCCCCCGCTCATCAGAAAGAGATGGGCGGGGGATTCTCGGAATTAGGATCTATGCCTATGCTTTAGTCAAGCGAAGGAGCGATGCAGGCACAGAAAGAAGGTACGAGATTGCGGTCTCCGAAGCCATTATCTACACGAGCTACGTTGATCCAGAACTTATTCTCACGAAGGTATTCCAGCGGATAAGCGGCCTTTTCACGCGGATAGCTGTGTGACCAGCTATCTGTGACGACTTCGTATTCAGGGTGTGGAGCATTCTTAAGGACATTGTCTTCGGCATCAGCCTTACCCTCCTTGATCTCCTGCATCTCACCCCAGATACACTGCATGACTTCGAGGAAGCGATCAAGCTCAGCCTTGCTTTCGCTTTCGGTAGGCTCAATCATCAGGGTACCATGTACGGGGAAGGAGAGCGTAGGAGCGTGATAACCGAAGTCCATCAGACGCTTAGCGATGTCACTTTCGTCGACACCGTAGGTTTCCTTGAGCTTGCGGCAGTCGAGGATGAGTTCGTGACCGACACGACCTGTTGCTCCCGTGTAGACGATGCCATAGGTATCCTTGAGACGGACGGCGAGGTAGTTGGCATTGAGGATCGCCGTACGAGTCGAGCGCTCAAGTCCCTTGGCTCCGAGGAGTCGGATATAAGCATAGGAGACGACATCGATCCCTGCGCTACCGAGTGGTGAAGCTGAGACCACGTTCCCCTCGATGGGCTCAAAGTCCACACCATAGCCATGAGTAGGCTGGTAGGGAGCGAGAGCCTCCGTCATACAGATGGGACCGCTACCAGGACCTCCACCACCATGAGGGATAGCGAAGGTCTTGTGTAAGTTAAGGTGACAGACGTCAGCCCCAATGAAGCCCGGGTTGGTAAGTCCTACCTGTGCATTCATATTCGCACCATCCATATAGACTAGAGCACCACAATCGTGGATGCGCTTGCAGAGGTCGATGATATTTGTCTCGAAGATCCCGTGGGTGCTGGGGTAGGTGATCATCATCGCAGCTAGATCATCCTTGTGCTCTTCGCTCTTCTTCATGAAGTCCTCCCAGTCCACATTCCCGTGCTGGTCACAGGCTACGATCACGCACTGGTAGCCACACTGCGATGCGGATGCAGGGTTTGTCCCGTGTGCCGAAGCTGGAAGGAGCACCTTATTGCGGTGTCCGTTGCCGTGAGCTTCGTGGTATGAGCGGATTGTGCGTAGGCCTGCGTATTCACCAGCTGCACCTGAGTTAGGCTGAAGGGATACGACTGGTAGACCAGTGATCGTACCGAGGAGCTCCTTAAGGTTCTCGAGAAGCTCAAGGGAGCCCTGCACCTGCTCTTCGGGAGCATAGGGGTGGACGTTACAGAAGGCAGGATTGCTGAGTGGAATGACCTCCGAAGCCGCATTAAGCTTCATCGTACAAGAACCAAGGGAGATCATTGAATGCGTCAGAGATATATCCTTACGCTCGAGACGCTTGATGTAGCGCATCATTTCGGTCTCGGTGTGGTACTTGTTGAATACCTCGTAGGTCAGGAAGGGGGAGGTGCGGACGAACTTACGATCAAGATGGATCGTGTATTCGCCTACCTCATCGTTGAAGTTGCTTTCCTTGCCGAGGGCAGAGGCAAAGATGTAGCAGAGGACACTAAGGTCTTCGGGGAGGGTTGTCTCGTCGATACTGATTAGGGCGACAGTGCCACAGGGCGCATAGAAGAGGTTTACTCGGCACTCTTCTGCTATCTCTCTGAGTTTAGAGGCAAAGCCTTCCTCCTCGGGAAGGATGACGCAGAGCGTATCGAAGAAGTTTTCGTGGAGGAGTTTATAGCCGAGATTCTTCAGCTTACCAGCGAGGAATCCAGCGAAAGAGTGCACGCGACGGGCGATATTCTTTAGCCCTTCGGGGCCGTGATAGATGGCATAGAAGCCACTCATAGATGCCAGTAGTGCCTGAGCGGTACAGATGTTACTGGTGGCACGCTCGCGTTTGATGTGCTGTTCACGGGTCTGGAGAGCAAGGCGATAGGCGGGCTTGCCAAGTCTATCCTTGCTTAGGCCGATGATACGACCAGGTAAGGTGCGCTTGTACTCTGTGCGACAAGCGATATAGCCTGCTGATGGTCCCCCGAAGTACATAGGTATACCGAAGCGCTGAGCTGAGCCGAAGACTACGTCTGCGCCCCATTCTCCTGGAGGAGTCAGAAGTACCAAGCCGAGAAGGTCAGCGGCTACACCGACTTTGATATCCGCTGCGTGTGCCTGCTCTACGAACTCCGCATAGTCATTCACGCTACCTAGTGCCGTCGGATACTGGAGGATGGCTCCGAAGAACTCTTCCCCAAAGGCAAATTCCTTCCACTTGCCGAGGACTACCTCAATGCCTTGAGGAGCACAGCGTGTAAGGATGACATCACGGGTAGAGGGGAATACGTCTAGATCGACAAACAGTTTGCGAGCGCCAGTCTTAGCTTTGGCCTTGCTACGTTCGTTGAAAAGGAGGAAAGCGGTCTCTGCGCCAGCCGTAGCCTCATCGAGCAGAGAGCAGTTGCTCAAGGGTAGTGCCGTGAGATCCGTGATGACGGACTGGAAATTGAATAGCGCTTCCAGACGTCCCTGTGATATCTCTGCCTGATAAGGTGTGTATGAGGTGTACCAAACGGGGTTTTCGAGGACGTTACGCTGGATGACTGGGGGGAGAACGGTATCATACCAGCCTTGACCAATGTAGGAGGTAAAGACCTCATTCTTCGAGGCTAGGTCGGCGATATGCTCGGCGAACTCCCGTTCGGTCATAGGCTCTGGGAGATCGAGGGGTGCTTTTAGGCGGATATTGGATGGGAGTGTTTGCTCGATAAGCTCATCAAGAGACTTGACACCGATAGAGCGAAGCATCTCCTCCGCATCGTGTTGGCCGACGCCGATATGGCGGATAGAAAAGTCATTGGTGTTCATTGGTGAACGTTAGGCTTAATATGTTAGTAGATGTTGTACGCTGATTTCAGAACAGCTATCCAAAGGTAGGCATTTTGATTACAGGTTGTACGCGACCTAGACTTATGAAAAAAACTAAGGAAAGAGCTACCTCTCAGGCGCTATCCGTAGGTGTAAATCTGACTGTTTGATGCTCCAAAGTCTGGGGGCAATGCTCCTCTATAAGGGGAGGGATGAAGGGCTCTGGAGGCTTCGGCGACTACTTGCTGGAATTAAGGTCAGCCTTAGCCCTAGAAAAGGTAGGCCTTTACCGAAGCAAAGGTTTATCTCTCTGCATATTAAGTTAGACCTTCTCCTAGCCGATGTCCAGAAGAATCGAGAAGCAGGAACTTCGTTTGCTCGGGCAAGGCTTCTTCGAGTGAGAGGCATAGCTTGAGCTAGGGGAGGGCGGACGATGGAGTTTTAGCTTGTCTAGATCGGGTTGGGGTGCGCTTGCGGTATCTACTGAAAGGGCGTAAATTTAACCTTTGAGGTGGAGCACAAGGAAGTGCCCCACAGCTTGAATAGATAGCTTCCCATGGATACCTTTGTAGCTCTAGACTTCGAGACCGCTAATCGCGAGCGGAGTAGCGTATGTAGCATTGGTCTGGTCTTTGTCCAAGATGGGCAGATCGTAGATCAGTATTATCGTTTGATCCGTCCATTACCTAACTATTATAGTCGTTTCAATACCGCCGTGCATGGCTTAGGTATGGCAGACACGGCCTTGGAGGCCTCCTTCCCTGAGGTCTGGGAGGAGATTCGTCCACGTCTGGAGGGAATGCCTATTGTGGCTCACAATAGTAGCTTTGACGAAGGCTGTCTGAGAGCCGTGCTTGAGGCTTACGGACTGCCACCCCATACGAATGCTTTCTACTGCACTTGTCGGCAGGCACGTCGGGTCTTCCCCCAGCTGGACAATCACCGCTTGGACACGGTAGCTAGATATGTCGGCTACCGACTGGATCAGCATCACCATGCTTTGGCAGATGCTGAGGCATGTGCACATATTGCTCTGCGTGTTTTTGGCGATGCCCCTTGAGAGAGGGTGAGGTGCCACCGGAGAGCTGAAGATAGATCTTGGTTATCCCTAATTATAATGTGGGGATACCGAGAGGATCAGGCTCTCGGAGCCAAGGTGCTATCGTGTCAGCCTAATAGAAATTCGTATCTTTGTGGCTAGGTCGTAGCCGTATAGGTGCGCCCTCTTGGATAACGACAGATACGATCAATGAATCATTCCTCTTATATATGTAGTGCTTGCTCATTGGGGCTAACGCTCCTGACTGTTCAAGCTATGGAAGCCCAGACCTTGAGAAAGCCTATCTATATGGACTATGTACGTACCTATAGCGCCGAGGCTAGACGCCAGATGGATAAGCATGCCATTCCGGCGAGTATCACCTTGGCTCAGGGGCTCATCGAGACGGCTGGTGGGACAAGTACCTTAGCTAGAGAGCACAATAACCACTTTGGTATCAAGTGCCATACTACCTGGACGGGGAAGCGTACCTATAAACGGGATGACAATCCCAATGACTGCTTTCGTAGCTATCCTACGGCAGAGGCTTCCTATCAAGACCACTCGCTCTTCCTAAAGGGACGTCGCTACCAGCGACTCTATGCTCTTCGCTACGACGATTACCGAGGTTGGGCGAAGGGGTTACAGCTCTGTGGCTATGCTACGAATAAGGGCTATGCGAATATGCTTATCAAGGTCATCGAGGACTATGAGCTCTATAGCTTTGACCGAGGCGAGCTTCCCTCGTGGTATGGTAGTGCTCAGCCCTCTCGATCCCAGACGAGGTATGGCTCCTCAGGCAAGTCTTATTCTAGCCCAATGCGTCCCTCTTACTTGAGCTATGGCCTCCTCTATGTCCTCGCAGATCAGAATGACAGCTATGAGCGCATTGCCGAGGATATGGGGATATCAGCGAAGAAGCTGGCCAAGTATAATGATACGCCTCTCGATTACCCCTTGAACGAAGGGGATGTCGTCTACCTTGAGCCTAAGAACAAGGAGGCTACCTCTCGCTACAGTACCTATACCGTGCGGATAGGTGACTCGATGCACGATATTTCTCAGCGCTTCGGTATCCGTCTGGAGCGTCTCTACAAGCTCAATGATAAGGACGAGGACTATATCCCCGAGGAGGGTGATGTCCTTCGCCTACGATAATGACTTCACGACACTATACGACTAGACCTATGAACGAGCGATATATGCAGCGCGGTGTCTCAGCTTCGAAGGAAGATGTGCACAACGCTATCCGCAATGTCGATAAGGGACTTTATCCCCGAGCCTTCTGCAAGATCATCCCAGACATACTAGGAGGAGACGAGGCATACTGCAATATCATGCATGCCGATGGTGCCGGGACGAAGTCTTCGCTTGCTTATATCTATTGGAAAGAGACTGGAGACCTCTCCGTATGGAAGGGCATTGCTCAGGATGCGCTGATCATGAATATCGATGACCTACTCTGTGTCGGAGCGGTCGATGGTATCTTAGTTTCTTCAACCATTGGACGTAATAAGCACCTTATCCCAGGTGAGGTCATCGCAGCGATTATCAATGGGACGGAAGAGCTCCTCGCTGAGCTCCGAGAACAAGGCATCGGAGTACATGCTACCGGTGGTGAAACGGCTGATGTCGGAGACCTCGTTCGTACGATCATCGTAGACAGTACGGTGACGTGTCGTATGAAGCGTAGTGATGTCATCGACAATGCTCGTATCAGTGCTGGGGATGTCATCGTCGGATTGGCATCCTTTGGCCAGTCTACTTATGAGAGTCAGTATAATGGCGGTATGGGAAGCAATGGCTTAACCTCCGCTCGTCATGATGTGCTAGAGCATGGATTAGCGTCTCGTTATCCAGAGAGCTATGATGCAGCGACACCAGATGACCTCGTCTATAGTGGCTCGAAGGCTCTCACAGAGCCTATCGAAGGCACTCCTCTAGATGCAGGTCGTCTGATCCTTTCCCCTACGCGTACCTATGCACCGATCATTAAGGCGATCTTGGATGAGCTTCGTCCGGAGATCCATGGGATGGTGCATTGCTCGGGAGGAGCTCAGACGAAGGTGCTTCACTTCGTAGACAAGAAGCATGTCATCAAGGATAATCTCTTCCCCACACCTCCTCTATTTGAGCTCATCCAGCAGGAGAGTGGTACACCTTGGTCTGAGATGTACAAGGTTTTCAATATGGGGCATCGCATGGAGCTCTATGTCTCCCCAGAGCATGCCGCTCGTATCATCGAGATCTCAGAGAGCTTTGGTGTACCCGCCCGCATGATCGGTCGCGTCGAAGAAGCAGACAAGAATCACCTCACGATCCTCTCCCCCTATGGAGAGCTTCACTACGAATAAATTTTATCCCGCTATATATGGCCACAGAGAACGACCTGCTTAGTCGTATCGAGAGCTTGGAAATACGCTTCCAAGAAATCACATCGCTCATCACTGCCCCAGATATTATCGCTGATCAAAAGCGCTTCATGAAGCTCAGTAAAGAGTATCGTGACCTAGAGCGCATCTTGGACAAGGGCAAGGAGTATCGTAACCTCCTAGGGAATATCCAGGAAGGGCGCGAGACTCTAGAGCTAGAGAGTGATCCAGAGCTTCGTGCGATGGCTCGTGAGATGATGCAGGAGGCTGAGCAACGTATCCCCTCACTCGAAGAGGAGATCAAGCTCCTCCTAATACCAGCAGATCCCGAAGACACAAAGAATGTCGTCATGGAGATCCGAGGTGGTACTGGTGGAGATGAAGCTGCACTCTTCGCCGGCGATCTCTATAAGATGTATGTACGCTACTGCGAAAGTCGTGGCTGGACAACAGAAGTGACCAGCGTAAGCGAAGGCACAGCTGGAGGCTACAAGGAAATCATCTTCACCGTCACTGGCGATGGTGTCTATGGTATTCTCAAGTATGAGAGTGGGGTGCACCGAGTACAGCGTGTCCCTGAAACGGAGACGCAGGGTCGTGTCCATACCTCTGCTGCTTCGGTAGCAGTCCTCCCAGAAGCAGAGGAGGTAGACGTTGTCCTCAATCCAGCAGATATTGAGATGCAGACAGCTCGCTCTGGTGGTGCTGGAGGTCAGAATGTCAATAAGGTAGAAACGAAGGTTCAGCTTACGCATAAGCCCACAGGTATTGTGGTAGTCTGTCAGCAGGCACGTACTCAGCTAGCCAACCGTGAGCTGGCTATGCAGATGCTACGAACGAAGCTTTACGATATTGAGCTGACCAAGCATAATGAGGCTATTGCAGCTCGCCGTAAGACGATGGTCTCTACGGGAGATCGCTCTGCTAAGATCCGCACCTACAACTATCCACAAGGGCGTGTTACTGACCACCGGATCAACCTCACACTCTATAACCTCGCTGCGATTATGGCTGGAGAAATTCAGCCGATCATTGATGAACTAATCATCGCAGAGAATATCGAACGAATGAAGGAGGCTGCTCTTTAGCACCTCGGATCATGCCCTCTGCCTACTTATATGGGATGGGCAATTCCAACACACTCGAAGTAATGACGAAAGCAGAACTATTCGAACAGATCAAGCAGAAGAAGTCTTTCCTCTGCATCGGACTTGATACAGATGTCCGAAAGATACCTCAGTTTCTCCTTGAGGAGGATGATCCAATCTTTGCCTTCAACAAGCGGATTATCGATGCTACCGCTCATCTATGTGTAGCTTACAAGCCAAACCTAGCTTTCTATGAAAGTATGGGGTCTTTTGGGCTACTATCCTTTGAACGCACAGTAGAATACCTTCGGACAAACTATCCTGAGCAGTTCATCATCGCAGATGCTAAGCGAGGAGATATCGGAAATACGAGTGATATGTATGCACGAAGCTTCTTCGAACATCTTAAGGTGGATGCACTGACTGTAGCTCCCTATATGGGGAGCGATAGTGTCTTGCCCTTCCTGAAGTACACTGATCGCTGGGTAATTCTACTGGCACTGACCTCCAATGAGGGTGCTTATGATTTCCAGCTTACCACTGATGCGGACGGGGAGGCTCTTTTTGAGAAAGTCCTTCGTGTCAGTAAGGATTGGGCAGGTAGCGAACAGCTCATGTATGTCGTCGGTGCTACAAAGGCAGATATGCTAGAGCGAGTACGAGCTATCGTTCCAGATTCTTTCTTGTTAGTCCCAGGTGTTGGATCTCAGAATGGGAGTCTAGAGGAGGTCGCTCGCTATGGTCTCAATGATCAGTGCGGTTTGCTTGTGAATGCTTCTCGTAGCATTATCTATGCAGATAATACGGAGGCCTTCGCTAGTGGGGCCGCTGCAGAAGCTGAGAGGCTCCGTCGACAGATGGCAGACATCCTTATAAAGAGTAAGCTCGTAGAAGTCTAATCTGATAGTAGTCATACGATGCAGTTTAGTGCAGCCCAAATAGCTCCTCTCATATCGGGAACGATTGATGGAGATAGTGCGATTCAGGTATCAAATTTTGGTAAGATTGAGTCTGCTCAACCTGGAGATCTAGCTTTCCTAGCAAATCCTAAGTATGAGTCATATGCTTATACTACGAAGGCTTCTATCCTCCTAGTTTCACAAGACTTCACTCCTAGACAGCCTATTGAAGCGACGTTGATCCGAGTGCCTGATCCCTATGCAGCTTTGGCTCAGCTCATGCAGCTCGTCGAATCTCAGCAGGCTCCTGTCTTGGTGGGGGTATCACCAGATGCTCGTCTTGGAGAAGGTGTAGAACTGGGAGAAGATTGCTATGTCGGTCCATTTGCCGTTATAGAGAAAGGTGTAAAGCTGGGGAGAGGAGTGCAAGTCCATTCCTTTGCCTATGTTGGGCATGATACAGCCCTTGGAGACCATACGATCATCTATCCCCATGTTACAGTATACAAGGGTGTCCAGATCGGAGCTCGCTGTATCCTGCATGCAGGCTGTGTCATTGGTGCTGATGGATTTGGTTTTGCACCACAGCAAGACGGTTATCATAAGATACCTCAGTTAGGAGGAGTTATCCTAGAAGATGACGTTGAGATTGGTGCAAATACTTGCATCGACCGAGCCGTTATGGAAAATACGATTATCCGTCGAGGTGTGAAGCTGGATAATCTAGTTCAGATAGCTCACAACTGTACCGTTGGGGAGCATACAGTTATGGCTTCGCAAGTAGGTCTTGCTGGTACCTCGACGATTGGCTCATGGTGTCGCTTCGGAGGTCAGGTCGGTATCGGAGGACATATTACTATTGGGGATCATGTCGAGATGGGAGGACAGACAGGGGTCATTAGCAATGTCCCATCAGGAAAGGTCTTGATGGGATCACCTGGTATCCCTCTAAGAGATGCCATGAGAAGTTTTGTACTTCAACCTAAACTTCCCGATATGTATCGTCGTCTCCAAGCTCTAGAGAAAGAGCTCGCAGAACTTAAACAACAAACAAAACAATAACTATATGGAAAAGCAAAAGACTCTTCAGCAGTCCTTCTCTCTTTCAGGAAAGGGATTGCATACGGGGCTAGATATTCAGATCTCCTTCCTACCTGCTCCTGCAGGTACGGGACGTGTGATCCGTCGTGTAGATCTTGAAGGTGCTCCAGAGATCCCAGCTCTCTCTGAGTTTGTGAAGGGAACAGAGCGAGGAACTGTCCTTGTTAAGGGAGACGTATCTGTTAGTACGATCGAGCATGCAATGGCTGCACTCTATGCAAAGGGAGTAGATAATTGTATCATTGAAGTCAACGCACCAGAGTTCCCAATTTTGGACGGAAGTGCCAAGGCTTATGTAGAGGCAATCAATCAGGTTGGTCTCGAAGAGCAAGAACTTCCAGTCGAGTACTATATCGTCAAGAGTAGGCAGGAGGTCGTCTCAGAAGATGGACGTTCTCGGATTGTCCTGCTTCCAGATTCGAAGTTTGGAGTAGATGTCCATATCACTTTTGATTCTCCTGTGCTTAGCAATCAGTTTGCTAGCCTAGAGGATCTGAAAACTTTTGACAGCGAAGTAGCCTCATGTCGAACCTTTGTTTTTGTGCGTGAGGTTGAGCAACTGCTCCAAAACAACCTAATCAAGGGAGGAGATCTTGATAATGCTCTTGTTATCTATGATCAGCCATTGGAGCAGGAACAGATAGATAGAATCTGTGATTTGATGCATGTCGAGCGTAAGCAAGGGTTAGAGCTCGGTTATATTAATAATGCACCGATCATCTTCCCTAATGAGCCTGCACGACATAAGCTGCTAGATGTCTTAGGAGACTTAGCTCTCATTGGACGCCCTATTCGTGGGCGTATCCTAGCTTATTGTCCTGGTCATAAGATTAACAATGAGATGGGAGCGAAGATTCGTAAGGATATTAAGCTCAATGAAGCCCAAGCTCCCCTTTATGACCCCAATGCTCAGCCACTGCTAGACGTCAACCAGATCCGTCAGCGTCTGCCTCATCGTTATCCTTTCCTCATGGTTGATAAGATCATTGAGATCGGATCTGATTATGTTGTTGGAGTTAAGAGTGTCTCTGGAAATGAACCCTTCTTCCAAGGACATTTCCCTACGGAGCCTGTGATGCCTGGTGTGCTTCAAGTTGAAGCAATGGCTCAGGTAGGAGGTCTACTTGTCCTACATAGCATAGAGGAGCCAGAGCGTTACTCGACCTATTTTATGAAGATCGATAATGTGAAGTTCCGTCAGAAGGTCGTCCCTGGAGATACGCTGGTCTTTAAGCTTCGTCTGCTCTCAGAGATCCGTCGTGGAGTAGCAAATATGCGAGGTCTGGCCTTCGTTGGAGAAAAGCTGGTCTGTGAAGCTGAGTTCATGGCGCAGATCATTAAGAATAAGTAACCTATTTATTGGGATAGTCTTTCTCCTTACCTTGATTAAGAAGAATCGAGGGAGTGGGGAGACTATCTCTTCCCTATTATCGACTTATGTCAATGAATTCTATAAGCCCTTTAGCTAGTGTACATCCTGAAGCGAAGCTAGCAGAGGGAGTGATCGTACATCCCTTTGCTGTGATCGAAGAGAATACAGAGATCGGAGAAGGGACGATCATCGAGAGCCATGCGGTAGTCAAGAGTGGCTCTCGCATCGGTATGCACTGCCATATTCATCCTGGAGCAGTTATTGGGGGGATTCCTCAAGATCTCAAGTTTGCAGGCGAAGATAGTGTGGCGATCATCGGTGATCATACGACCGTTCGCGAGTGCGCTACAGTTAATCGTGGAACCTCCTCGCGTGGTAAGACCGTCGTAGGTAGCTACTGCCTGCTCATGGCCTATTCCCATGTCGCTCATGACTGTGAGCTCGGGGATCATGTGATTCTGGGTAATGCTACCCAGGTAGCTGGCGAAGTAGAGATAGATGACTATGCTATCCTGAGTGGTGGATCTTTGATTCATCAGTTCGTCCGCATCTCTAAGCATGTGATGCTCCAGGGAGGTTCTCGTGTCAATAAGGATATTCCTCCCTACACGCTCATCGGACGTGATCCTATCGTCTACTGTGGTATTAATATCGTTGGGCTCCGTCGTCGAGGCTTCACGAATGAGCAGATCTTCCGGATCAATGATATTTATCGCACGCTCTATCAGCGTGGACTAAATAATTCTGAAGCTTTCAAGGTGATCGAGGAGGAAATCCCAGATAGCTATGAGCGTCAGTTGATCCTTGACTTTATCCGTACCTCGGAGCGTGGTATCGTCCGTGGTACGATGGATTAGCTTCTCAATCATCCTACGAAGAGTTTAGATTAGCCTCAGGCATATACAATGCAGAAGATTTATCTAGGCAAGCAGCTCCCAGATCTCTATCATGTGGCGGAGCGGTATGATCATCTGACCGCAGTGGATCATATTGATCGTGCAGGACGAGCCTTCATAAGGGAGCTACAGCGCTATTATACTTTAGGGGGAACGCCTATCTTTATCTTTGCAGGGGCAGGCCGTTGTGGAGCTTATGCTTTACGTATAGCCTCGCTACTAGCTCAGCGAGGCTATCAAGTGAAGACCTATCTCTTCTATAGGAAAGGAGTGCTGTCAAGCGACTGTGAGCAACTTCGTCTGGAATTAGAACAAGAGGGAGATCAGATACATCTTGAGGAGATCTTCACGGAGTTCACGATGCCACGTATTCAGGCTGGAGATCTTGTTATCGATGGTCTGTTTGGTGCAGAGCTTCAGACTCCTATAGGAGGTGGGTATGCTTCAGTTGTCCAATCCCTCAATACTAGTCGGGCTAGGATTGTAAGTATTGAGATCCCCTCAGGCCTATTTGCAGAGGATAACTCAGGCAATACGCTTGAGCATGTCATCCGAGCTCATCGGACGATCGCTTTTGATGCGCCTAAGCTGGCATTCTTCTTCCGTGAGAATGCTCCATTTGTCGGTGAATGGTCTAGTCTGACGCTGGGGATTAGCCCTCAGGCACAGCAGGATATGGATACTCCTTACTACCATGTACAGGATGTACCTCTTTCTCAGAGTCTGTTTCCGAGAGATCGCTTTGGTATTCATCAGCATCGAGAGAAAGTCCTGCTGTTTGCTCGTGAAGAAGGTGCTCTAGGGCGAACACTCTTAGCTACGCGAGCTGCTCTAGGTGCTGGAGCCTGGGAAGTCTGTGCCTCCGTCTCAGCACGAGATGTACAGGCTCTGCAGCTAGCTCAGCCAGAGCTGTATGCCTTGAGTGCAGAGAATGAAGGAGACTTGTTGTTATCGCTTGCTGACTATCGGGCGGTGGCTGTCTCAGAAGGCTTTGGGACGGATCTAAAGGCGAAGGCCCTATTTGAGCAGATTCTTGTAGCTAATCCTCGGGCGCTCCTTCTTGATGGAGATGCTGTCGAGCTGATAGCGCAAGATCGCAAGCTACTAGAGAAACTGCCTGAGCGTACGATCCTGCTTGTGACGACCGAAGAGCTGAACCGTATCTTTGGCTCTATTAGAACAGATCGTGAACGCCTAGAATTGGTTCTAGAATTGGCTCATAACCGCAATATCTATGTGATCCTGCGTGATGCCTATTCGGTGGTCTGTACTCCTACTCGCTCAGCCTTCTTTGATACGACGGGTAACACTGGTCTACAAGCACCAGGGGCTAAGAGTGTCCTCTCAGGTGTGATCCTAAGCCTGCTTGGTCAAGAGTATGAACCCATTACTGCAGCTATATTGGGACTGCATCTGGTGGGGCTCTCAGCAGAGCTGTATGCGGGGCGTTACTCAGAGAGAAGCCTGACCGCCTCCTCACTAGTCTCTCTCCTAGGAGAAGCCTATCGTCAGCTAGAGAGTCAGTAGAGATTCTCCCCTGATTGCTAATATTATAATATCCGGGCTACACTTCTTGACGAGTGTAGCCCGGATATTTTTTAGTCTTATCAAGGAGCTATTATCCTCCTGAGACAGGCACTGGCTTACATTTAGAGGGGGAATGCTTCACTAAAAGAATAGCTAGCGAATGGCTACGGCGGAGACGAAGATATGGACGGTCGTGACACCACACTGCTCTAGTAGATCACAGATGGCTAAGAGCGTAGCTCCTGTGGTTAAGACATCATCGACGAGGAGTATGCGCTTACCAGCTAGCCTCATTAGTCGGTCTTCTTTCGGTGTGAGGTAGTAGGCATTCCGTGCATTCTCTCTGCGATCTTCACGAGATAGCTTAGTTTGTGAGGTGCTACTTGAGTGGCGGAGGATGAGATCCTCTACTACGGGAGCCTGGTAATAGTCACTTAGTTCCTTGGCTAGTAGTCCTGCTTGATTAAATCCACGGATGCCTAGATGCTTCCTTGAGATGGGTACGGGGAGGATGAGGTCAATTTCACCGGGCTTAGGGTGTAAGGCCTCTTCATATAGAGCTGTGCGAACGATAAATCCAGCTACTTCACGTACTCCCTGATACTTCAGAGCGATGATAAGGCGATGGGTAGGGCTATCGTGCTGATAAGCGAAAGGGGAGGATAGAGACTGGATGATAGGTGTCCCTAGTAGTCGTTCGCTAGCTCGCATATGCTTCTCTTCATAGTGTGCTAGATCAAGAGCACATTCAGTACATACACATGCTTCGTAGGGAGCTACACGCATGCCACAGAGGATACATAGGCGAGGATAGATGAGACCGAGTAGATGCTCTCTGTGGTCTCTAATCAAACGCTTCATCGTCTTCGTCGAGGAGCCCCAGTGCCACCTCTCGCACCTCATCTAAGGGATAGCCTCGGTAGAGACCAAAGCGCATCAATCGGTCAAAGGCCTTACGTCGCTCCAGCCCTCTCGGTAGGCTACGTAGCTTGCTGGTTAGCAGTCGCTCTAGCTGGTCATCTTCATCCTCCTCTAGTTCTTCCTCGAGTGATGCTAAGGCTTCATCAATGAGGTGGGTAGGGAGCTGATGTTTGCGGAGCTCTGCTCTAAGGCGTATAGGACCCCAGCCATTGAAGCGGTACTTATCTCGTACGAAGGCATGGGCGAAGCGCTCTAGATCGAGGAAGCCCTCTTGCTCTAGGCGATCAACGATGGCTTCGCTTAGCTCCGAGGGGAGCTCCCATAGCCGTAGCTTACGTCGTACCTCCATAGCAGAGTGCTCTGAGGTGGCGCAGTAGTTAGCTAGCCGAGCATAGGCCTCATCGGGTGTATAGCTTTTCTTAGACGGCATCGCTAGGGAGGTAGATGAGGTGTAGGAAGCGTAGCTTACCTGACAGATCCTCGATTAGCTCAGCGTGGATGCTCTCTTGCCCAAGTCGGAGATAGAAGGTTTCCTTCGTAGCTTCAGCATAGATCGGGTTGAGCTCTAGCCAGAGGTGTCCCCCTGGAGCTAGATACCCTTGGGAGAGGAGCTCACATATAGCTTGATAGTAAGCGATAGGGGACTCTTCCGGAGCAAATAGGGCTAGGTGGGGCTCGAAGAGGAGAACCCCTGGTGCCATACTATCAGCCTCCTCGGGGGCTATGTAGGGAGGATTGCTGACGATTAGGTCAAAGGCTGGGGTCGGGGGTGTAACCTCCTCGACGAGCTCAAAGAGATCTTTCTTCCAGAGCTTCACCGAGCGTCCTGTGAGTCGGGTGAGCTCTGAGAAGTTGGCTTGTGCGATAGGTATTGCTTGGCTGGAGACCTCAATAGCTATGGTCTCTGGGGCTTCTTTTAGCCCAGCAGTTAGGGCATAGGCGATGCAGCCACTTCCGGTGCCGATGTCTAGAATCCGTTGGCTCCTAGCACTCGCTGAGTCTGCTAGGATGAGACTGACCAGCTCCTCTGTCTCAGGACGAGGAATTAGGGCTCCTTCGCTAATCACCAATCGATAGTCTGCGAAGTCTGCATAGCCGAGGATGTACTGCAGTGGATGCCCCATGCTCAGCTTGAGTATATAGTCCGTTAGCCTTTGTGCCTCTGAGGCAGACAAATGTCTATCTTTGTCTAGGAGTAGTAGCTCTGTGCGATTACAGCCTAATACTTCCTCTAGGAGCCGACGTATGATCTCCTTGGCTTCGGACGGATCATAGAGGTCGGCTAGCTGTGCAGGTCCTTCTTGCTCAAACTGCCGAATAGTCAAGTGATTCATAATAAACAAATATAGGTAATACTCATGATAGATGACGAACGATATATGAGGCGAGCGCTTCAGCTTGCCTCCTTGGCTTTGGGAGAGACTACGCCTAATCCGCTAGTGGGAGCCGTGATCGTTCATGACGGGCATATCATCGGTGAGGGCTATCATCATCGTAGTGGTCAGCCTCATGCCGAAGTGATGGCAGTGGCCTCTGTGAAGGAGCGAGAGCTACTTCCTCATGCTACGCTCTACGTAACCTTAGAGCCATGCGCACACTATGGAAAGACTCCACCCTGTGCCGAGCTTATCCTAAGAGAAAGAATCCCACGGGTCATAGTAGCCATGGAGGATCCCTTTGCTCAGGTAGCGGGGAGGGGACTAGCTCTGCTTCGTGAGGCAGGTGTGGAGGTTGAGGTAGGGTTGCTTCGTGATGAAGCCTGGTCTCTCAACCGACCTTTTCTGACTACCCAGCTGAAGCGTCGTCCCTGGGTCACACTTAAGTGGGCGCAGAGTATCGATGGATATATGGATAGACTACGTATGGACAGAAGTCTGGCTCCCGTCCATTTTAGTTCTCCACTACAGCTCCGACGGGTGCATGCCGTCCGTCAGCAGCATGATGCGATCCTCGTGGGGTATCGTACAGCGCTTCTGGATAATCCACAGCTGACGAATCGTCTGTGGTATGGGAGGCATCCTATCCGGATTGTTTTGGATCGGGATCTTCAGTTACCTCTTGATCTGGCTCTCTTTACGGATGGGAAGTCCTCTACGTGGGTGATCCATAGTGTGCATACCACACCTACAGAGGAGCACCTTGCTTGTGCAGGCGTTCGTTACCTCGCTTTGGCTGGGAAGAAGCTCTTACCTCACGAGATCCTAGAGCGCCTTTATCAAGAGGGGATTCAGTCCCTTTTGATCGAGGGAGGAGGGCAGACACTGCAGGAGTTTATCGATGCCGAGTGCTATGATGATATGTATATTGAGGTCGCTCCGCAGATCCTAGGTGTAGGTAGGAAGGCACCCCATTTACCTATCCTGTGAGCTGTGCTGAGCGAGCGAGTAGCCACAATATACCCAATCATACGATCACAATATACCCAACCTAGTAGTTGCGATATACCTAACCTGTTGGTTACAATATACCCAACCATAGGGGGCTTCGATAGAGTATGAGTACGCCAGATCGAACATGCGATCATGCTCTGATAGGATGGCTTCCTTATAATTTTAATGAAGGCTTTCTTCGCCGAGAGAGTAGAGAATAAGCCCATCTTGTAGCCTGCTATATGCCCATCGATTCCCTCTGTAGATGTACACTAGATGTATTATGGAGAGGTAGCTAGATCTTTCAGAAGTAGGAACTTATATGTCATGGGTTAAACATGATGCCAGGGCTACTAGGGATGCTGATAGATCCTAGAGGATGTGCTGGTCAAAAGGGGCGGTGTGAAAATTTTCTACTTGTTTCGTTGACTCCTAGATGTTGCTTATCTTTGCCTTAGAACAAGAAACAAGACAAACAATATCGTATCAACTAACTCATAAACCCTAGAAAGAACATGAACATTCCACAGGAACTTCGCTACACTAAGGATCACGAGTGGGCGCGCGTTGAGGGCGATGTCGTCTACATCGGTATTACGGACTATGCCCAAGGTGAACTTGGTGAGATCGTCTACGTCGATGTGGCTACTGAAGGAGAAAGCCTTGGGGCAGAAGAGGTCTTCGGCTCAATCGAAGCTGTAAAGACGGTGTCCGACCTACTCCTCCCTCTCGAAGGTGAAGTGCTGGAGCTGAATCCAGCCCTAGAAGAAAGCCCAGAGCTCGTCAATAGCGATCCTTACGGAGAAGGCTGGATCATCAAGCTAAAGCCTGCTAATGCAGACGATCTCGATGGTCTACTCAGCGCTGACGACTATAAGGCTCTGATCGCAGGATGAGCCTAGCACCTCGTGTAAGTATCATCATGGGTAGTACCTCAGATCTACCCATCATGGAGAAGGCTGCAGCACGCCTAGACGCTTTTGGTATTCCCTTTGAGATGCTTGCCCTGTCGGCGCATCGTACACCACGTGAAGTCGAGCAGTTTGCCTCGACTGCTAAGGAGCGTGGCGTGCGTGTCATCATCGGTGCTGCTGGTATGGCTGCACATCTCTGTGGAGTCATTGCTTCGATGACCTCTGTCCCCGTGATCGGGGTACCTATCAAGGCTTCACTTGAGGGAGTTGATGCGCTCTATTCGATGGTGCAGATGCCTCCAGGTATCCCTGTCGCTACGGTTGGTATCAATGCCGCTGAGAATGCTGCATTGCTAGCTATTCAGATGCTTGCTACAGGCGATGAAGAGCTTTATGCCAAGCTGGAGGCCTACAAGGAATCACTCAAGGAGAAAGTCGTCAAGGCGAACCAAGAGCTTGCTTCAGTGAAGTTCGTGCATAAGACGAACTAATATTAGTCTTAGCTAGTTATTAACCCAAGGAGCACGGCGAACGTGATCGTACTCCTTGGGTTTGCTATTCTATATCTTCCAAGATCGCTATATGACCGAACAGTCACCTTCTTCCCAACCATGTCGCTACGTACGTCGTAGCACGATCCAAGTCCCCATCGGTGTGACACCTCTTGGAGGTAATCACCCGGTACGTGTGCAGACGATGGCCACGGCCTCGACACTAGATACCGAGGCCTCGGTAGCACAGGCAGAGCGTATAGTCGCTGCTGGAGCTGAGTACCTACGCTACACGGCTCAAGATAAGCGAGTAGCTACGAATCTAGGTGTCATTCACCAAGAGCTACGTAAGCGTGGTATCACTATTCCGCTAGTCGCAGATATTCACTTTAATCCTACGGCTGCTGATACAGCATTAGAGTTCGTAGAGAAGGTACGTGTCAATCCGGGGAATTATGTCGATACCAAGGGGCGTGTCACGGAGTGGACAGAAGAAGTTTTCGCTAGCATGCATGAGCAAGTCCGACAGCGCTTCGGAGCATTTGTCGAGCGGGCTAAGGAGCTAGGTCGTGCCATTCGTATAGGTGTCAATCATGGTTCGCTCTCCGAACGCATGGTGATGCGCTATGGCGATACCCCCGAGGGGATGGTGCAGAGCTGTCTAGAGTATCTGGATGTATGTCGGGAGCATGACTTCCATCACTTAGTCATCTCGATGAAGTCCTCCAATACGACGGTGATGACTGCGGCTGTACGATTGCTCGTTCAGCGACTAGAGGAGGGAGGCTATCCAGCTTATCCTCTACACCTAGGGGTGACGGAGGCTGGCGAAGGGGAGGATGGTCGTATCAAGAGTGCTGTTGGGATCGGTTCGCTCCTTGCCGATGGGCTGGGAGATACGATCCGTGTCTCTTTAAGTGAAGAGCCCGAGTGTGAGCTTCCTGTAGCACGTGCCCTAGTAGACTACATCGCTCGGCGTGAGGGACAGCCTCTCCTCGCAGAGGGCTTGCCTAGCTGGAAGGAGTATCGCCATTTGGCTGAAGGAGCTCGTCGTGCTTCTACCCCGTACGGGAATCTATTCGGAGGTGCTAACCTACCTATTGTGGCTGTTTCAGCCACTGCTAAGGAGACTGTTGAGTCCTTTGACGTCCGCCCAGATGTCTTAGTATCTCCCGAGGGAGAGCTATGCTTAGCTAGTGGGGTAAAGGTCGATGGTGTACAGGTATTCGAGCTAGACTCGACCAATATGCATCCAGCTCAACTAGAGAGCTTACAGCAGTCTACTCATCCACTTATCCTCCTTGTCAGCCGAGGAGTTAATCCTGTCGCTGAATGGCGCTGGGGATTTACCCAGCTACAGCGTGCAGGCATCCAGGCTCCGATCCTACTTAAGCGTAACTATGATACGACAGATCTAGAGCTCTTCCGTCTCTATGCTGCAGCTGACTGTGGTAGCATCCTCCTAGATGGATGGGGTAATGGGCTTTGCCTAGAAGCTCCTGCTTTGTCAGTGGAGGACGTCGTGAAGACGAGCCTCGGTATTCTACAGGCGACTCGCCTGAGGATGAGCAAGACGGAGTTTATTAGTTGCCCAGGGTGTGGACGTACGCTCTATAATCTCCAGACGACCATCGCAGAGGTCAAGGCTGCTACAGCCCATCTCAAGGGGCTGAAGATCGGTATCATGGGCTGTATCGTCAATGGGCCTGGGGAGATGGCTGATGCCGACTATGGCTACGTCGGAGCTGCTCCAGGTAAGATCGATCTCTACAAGGGGCAAGAGTGCATTCGTAAAGGCGTCCCTCAAGCTGAGGCGGTCGAACATCTGATCGATCTGATTCGTGAGTATGGAGATTGGAAGGATCCTGAGTAGCCTTCTTTATTGACCTTACAGACAAGCTAACTACCTAGATGATGACTGTCAAGCTAATCAACACCTCTAAGCATCCAGCCCCAGCTTATGCCACAGTAGGAGCTGCCGGTCTAGATCTACGTGCTAATCTAGAAGTACCCATCTCCGTAGCTCCCCTAGAGCGTGTCCTGATCCCCACGGGGCTCTTTATGGAGATTCCCTTCGGCTACGAGGGGCAGGTGCGTCCACGCAGTGGTCTTGCTCTGAAGCATGGCATTACCGTGCTCAATAGCCCAGGCACGATTGACTCGGACTATCGAGGTGAGCTACGTGTTCTGCTGGTTAACCTTTCCTCTGAAACCTTTGTAATCGAGGATGGTGAACGCATTGCTCAGCTGGTATTCGCTCGTCATGAAGTCGCCACTTGGGAGGAAGTATCCTCTTTAGAAGATTCTGATCGAGGAGCAGGAGGCTTTGGTCATACGGGCAAAAAGTAAAGCTCTCCGCTCCCAGTCAACTAATCTTAAGGCTCCCCATCTTCATACCGAAAAAGTGTGAAGATGGGGAGCCTTCTATTGGGAGTTAAGCTAACTAGGGAGGAGGATGTGGCGCTTCTTTGATCGCACTGATGGACTCCCTTGGTGTAGGATGTGTCTCTCGTTAAGGAAAGCATAGCCTTTATACGACTGCAGGTATAGCTCTATTCGGACAAAGGTATGCGTTTGATGAGGAGGCGTCATTCGCACTGCCAGGTATGGAGCTCAAGTGGACGGAGGAAGAGAAAGGGCGCTGTCCCTCGTCACTACAGGTTAATTTGTATCTTTGCACCAATGTTGGTCCGCTAGGGGCTGACTTCCGCTTACATCTACGATATAGCTATGCAGCAGAAGATCCTTATCCTTGACTTTGGTTCCCAGACGACTCAGCTCATTGGGCGACGTCTTCGTGAGCTCAATACTTACTGTGAGATCATCCCATATAATAAGCTCCCCGAAGATTTGACGGGTGTGGCTGGGATCATCCTCTCAGGTAGTCCTTACTCCGTGTATGATAGCGAAGCCTTTCGCATAGATCTTTCTGCAATCCGAGGTAAGCTCCCTTTGCTGGGTATCTGCTATGGTGCCCAGAGCTTGGTCTATCAAGCAGGAGGTAAGGTGGAGCCTTGTGGCCTTCGTGAGTATGGCCGTGCTCATCTGACGATCAAGCATGAGCACGATAAGCTCATGGAGGGTATTCGTCCTGGAGGTATCGTCTGGATGTCGCACGGTGATACGATCACTGATCTTCCTAAGAGCTTCCGTGTCGTAGCTAGCACCGAGGATGTAGAAGCGGCAGCTTTCCGCATTGACGGGGAAAAGACTTGGGGGGTACAGTTCCACCCCGAAGCCTTCCATTCCGAGGAAGGTCTCCAGCTGCTAAGCAACTTCTTGGATGTGACAGGTATCCGAGGTAATTGGTCTCCAGCCTCCTTCGTCGAAGCGACAGTCAAGGAGCTTAAGGCGCAGCTAGGTGACGATAAGGTGATCTTAGCTCTATCCGGCGGAGTAGATTCCTCTGTGACAGCTGTCTTGCTACATAAGGCTATCGGTAAGAATCTCACCTGTATCTTCGTCGATCACGGTCTGCTTCGTAAGAACGAATATGAAAATGTCCTCCGAGACTATGAGCACCTAGGGCTGAATGTCATCGGAGTCAATGCGCGAGCCAAGTTCCTTGATGCCTTGAAGGGTGTAACTGACCCCGAGGAGAAGCGCAAGATCATCGGACGAGGCTTTATCGAAGTCTTTGACGAAGAGGCTAAGAAGCTCCAGGATATTAAGTGGCTTGGTCAAGGTACGATCTATCCTGACGTAATCGAATCATTAAGCATTACCGGGACAGTCATTAAGAGCCATCATAATGTAGGTGGACTTCCTGAACGTATGAAGCTGAAGCTTGTTGAGCCACTCCGCCTGCTCTTCAAGGATGAGGTTCGTCGTGTCGGTCTAGAGATGGGCATGCAGGCGCATCTTATCAAGCGCCAACCTTTCCCAGGTCCAGGTCTTGGTATCCGTATCCTAGGAGAGATCACTGCGGATAAGATCGAGATCCTTCAGAATGCAGATGACATCTATATGTCGATGCTACGTGAATGGGGACTCTATGATCAAGTTTGGCAGGCAGGAGCTATCCTGCTACCTATTCGCTCCGTCGGGGTCATGGGGGACGAACGTACCTATGACTATACAATCGCACTGCGTGCTGTCACCAGTACGGATGCTATGAGTGCAGACTGGGCACATCTCCCTTACGACTTCTTGGGTAAGGTCTCTAATGAGATCATCAATAAGGTCAAGGGGGTGAACCGCGTAGTCTATGATATCTCCTCCAAGCCACCCAGCACAATCGAGTGGGAGTAGACTCGCCAAGTAATCACTGTTATTCATTTATTAGAGCCATTTCCCCGATACCGATGAGGCTTCGGGGAGATGGTTTCTTCTCATCTTATTATTTGCTTTTATAGTGTCTCAACACCAACTCCAGACGAAGAAGGTTACGACCCTTCGTCTCGCCGCGATGAAGACTCAAGGTGAGCCCATCGCCATGCTTACCGCCTATGACTATACGATGGCTCGTCTTGTGGATGCTGCTGGGGTAGATATGATCCTTGTGGGTGATTCTGCTGCCAATGTAATGGCGGGTCATACGACGACACTCCCTATCACGCTCGAGCAGATGATCTATCATGGCTCTTGTGTCGTACGTGGTGTTCAGCATGCTTTCGTTGTGGTAGATATGCCTTTCGGTAGCTATCAGGTCTCTGCTGAGCAGGCGGTCTCTTCGGCTATCCAGATCATGAAGGAGACGGGAGCTGATGCGGTTAAGCTAGAAGGTGGCGAGCGCCTCTTTCCTGCTATCCGTCTTATTATCGAAGCAGGCATTCCCGTAGTAGGTCATCTAGGTCTCACTCCGCAGTCTGTACATCAGCTTGGAGGCTATGGTCTGCAGGGCAAGGAAGGTGCTGCTGCTGATAAGCTATTGGAGGAGGCGCAAGGTCTTGAGCGTCTCGGCTGCTGTGCTGTAGTCCTAGAGAAGGTGCCTGCACAGGTCGCTAAGCGTGTCGCACAGACTTTACATATCCCGGTTATCGGTATCGGAGCTGGTGTAGATGTCGATGGTCAAGTACTCGTCTTGCAGGATATGCTCGGGATGGAGGATCGTTTTGCTCCTAAATTCCTTCGTCGCTTTGCTGCAGTAGGAGAGGCTATCAAGGATGCTACAGCTAGCTATGTCACATCGGTGAAGGAGCGCTCCTTCCCCAATGAGAGCGAATCCTATTGATCTCATAGCTGATGGATCTATCAAGTATCATTGACCTAGGGAGCTTCGTCACGTGGTGTGACTATCTTGGTACGCTAGCATTTGCTATCAGTGGCATCCGTCTGGCGGCGGGGAAGGGATTTGACTGGTTCGGTGCCTATGTCGTCGGCTTTGTGACTGCTGTCGGTGGTGGGACGATCCGTGACATCCTGTTGGACATTAAGCCTTTCTGGCTAGTGCAACCTTCCTACTTGATTATTACGGCACTTGGCTTAGTCTTTACGATTATCTTCCGTCGCCAGGTCGTGCGCCTCAATCACTCATTATTCTTCTTCGATGCCGTAGGGCTAGGGCTCTTCGTCGTTGTAGGGGTAGCGAAGTCCTATGCGGGAGGATTCCCATGGTGGGTCGCCGTTATTATGGGGACGATCACCGGTTCCTTCGGAGGGCTTCTGCGTGATGTTTTGATCCGAGAGACGCCGCTGATCTTCCGTACAGATTTCTATGCTTCGGCTTGTATGCTTGGTGGGGTGGTCTATGTCTTGCTAGGTCATTATACGCAGCTTCCTATTGAGATCGTGCAGTTTTTCTCGGCGCTATCTGTACTTCTTCTTCGTGTACTAGCCGTGGTACTGCATATTCAGCTACCTACTTTCCATCCGCAAGATCCCGATAAGCATCCTCAAGTATAGCGCTCTGGACTGAGAGGGTAATTAGGCTAGAGTCACATCGAGTATAATTACCCCAAAGATTACAATATACGTAATCGTTAGGTCGCAATATACCCAATCACCTAGTCACAATATACCTAACCGGATGGTTGTGATATACCTAATCCAAAGAGCTAGATATAGGCATGTGTGTATGTCAGTCAAGAGTGATCCTATGGTCAGACTTGGTGTATATGGATTGCCCTGTTTAATCTGATCCCACCGATAGGCTCTTTAAGCCCTTTGTGCGGTGCTTTTGATGCCTAGTGAGCTAAGTATTTCTATTATCTTTGTCTTGAGCTAGTAGTGCGACTTGGTAGTCTTAATTGATGAGACTGACGGATCAGCACGAGAGCCTTTCTCCCTATGGCAAGTAAGAAAGATTTCAAGAAAGAAGTCATTGCTGAAGTGATGAGCCTCTTTGATGAGGCGTTGATCATTCGCTCGGTCTCCGGTAGTGAGGCTATGGAGCGTGAAGTCGAAGAGCTGATGGATGACATCATGGTATTTACCGATGATACACTCCGTCGCATCGACCACCCCGATGGTAAGGATAACCCCAAGCTAGTGCATGCCTATTATCGCTCGCTAAGAGCCCATGTGGCAGCAGAGCTTGCGAAACTCTCTGAGCGATTGGATGAGTTTGTGGAAGCTCTCTAAGTGACATTCATCTATAAAGAATCACCTTGCGTAAACAAATAGCCCAGCGTCTTCTTAGCTGGATGGGATGGCAGGTATTACCGTTGCCTGCGGATCATCCTAAGGGGAGTGTCATCTGTGTCGCTCCTCACACAAGTAATATGGACTTTATCCTCGGGCTTCTCTTTTCATGGGTTGTCGGCATTCGCTCAGGCTTCCTCATGAAGAGCGAGTGGTTTTTCTTCCCACTCGGAAGCCTTTTTCGTTCTCTTGGCGGTATCCCCGTCAACCGAAAGGAGCGAAGCCAGACTGTCGAGCGTATCCAACAGCTACTCCAGCAGGAAGGACAGATGCATATCGCTATCACTCCTGAAGGCACACGCTCCCGTAGCGAGAAGTGGAAGAGTGGCTTCTACCATATTGCTCAAGCGGCAGAACTACCGATAGAGCTCGCAGTCATCGACTATCAGAAGAAGGAAGTAGGTATCTTCGAGGTATTCCACCCTACGGGCAATGCCGAAGAGGATCTAACTTATATCCGCCAGCGCTATCGAGCTGAGCAAGCCAAGCACCCCGATCAGTTTACTCCCTAGACTTACCTATGGTTACTCCCGCTCCACTAAGAGTAGGTGCTGTGCAGTGTGAGATACATTGGAATAATGTATCTGCTAATCTAGAGCTCATCGAGTCCTTTGTAGCGAAGTATGCCTCGGAGGTCAATCTACTCATCTTCCCTGAGACGATCACTACGGGCTTCTCATCAGAAGCCGCCAAGCTCGCTGATGAAGAGCGAGGTATGACCTATCAGCACCTCTTGAGCCTTGCAGAGCAGTATCAAGTGTCGATCATGGGGAGCTATCTCAGTCGAGTAGAGGAGCAGATACAGAATCTTGTCTTCCTCATCGAGCCTGATGGACGTGTACAGCTTCAAGCTAAGCGTCATCTCTTTGCTCCAGGGGGAGAGAAAGACTTTGTTTCGCCTGCTACAGAGCGACAGATCTTCTCCTACCGAGACTGGCGTATCCTTCCTGTGATTTGCTATGATTTACGCTTCCCGGTCTGGTGTCGTAATGTGGCCAACGAGTATGATATCCTCATCGCTGTAGCTAACTGGCCTCGCCCACGAAGAGAAGTCTTCCGCACCCTCCTTAGAGCACGAGCAATGGAGAATCTCTCCTATGCCATCGGAGTGAATCGAATAGGCGAAGATCCTCAAGGGCTAGTCTATGTCGGTGACTCGGCTATCCTCAATGCACGAGGGCAGGCGCTTGCTGAGGCTCAGACCGAAGGGATGGAAGTCCTTGTGGCAACACTGGACTATGCCCTCTTAGCTGATCTCCGACGTAAGTTCCCCGTCTGGGCAGACGCTGATACCTTCGACCTAACTATCTAGCTAGCCCTTTGCTTCTCTTAGAATCATCTCAACTCCTCAAATACAATGAGTACCCTAACTACACAGCAACGTGTCGCTGAGGCACTTCTCCAAGTGAAGGCTGTCAAGCTACAGCCCGAGAATCCATTTACCTGGGCTTCTGGCTGGAAGTCTCCTATCTACTGTGATAATCGTGTCACCCTCTCTTATCCCGAGGTACGTACGCTTATCAAGACGGAGCTTGCAGAGGCTATCCGCTCGTCCTTCGAGGCGCCTGATGTCATCGCAGGTGTGGCTACAGGAGCGATCGCTCAGGGTGCTCTGGTGGCAGATCTGCTTGGATTACCTTTTGTATATATTCGTCCCGTAGCAAAGAATCATGGGATGGGTAATCAGATCGAAGGCGAATTGCCCGAAGGATCACGTGTTCTCGTCGTCGAAGATCTTATCTCTACGGGAGGGAGTAGCCTAAAGGCTGTCGAAGCTATTCGTCGTGCGGGGAGCACCGTCCTTGGTATGGTAGCTGTCTATACCCACGGATTCCCTCAGGCAGAGGAAGCCTTTGCCTCGGCGGATGTGCGCTTACATACGCTTAGCAACTATGACGCTGTGATCTCGCAGGCTCTGGCTACGGGCTATATATCGGCTGATGACGAAGCTCTCCTAAAGGAGTGGCGTCGGGATCCAGCAGCCTGGATGGGGAAATAGTTTCCTTCCTTTCTCTCATCAATTACTTTCACGCATAACATACAGAGCAATATATATGAGTGACTACACTAGTTCGATCAAGACGATAGCGGCACCTCGTACGAATGTTTATAACCGGCTCGCTAACCTCAGTGGTCTCGCCTCTGTACAAGATAGACTACCCGAGGAGGCACGTGAGAAGATCTCGATCGAGGCGATTGATAATGATAGCTGTGCTTTCGTGATCCCAGGTGCTGGACGTCTTGTCTTACGAGTCGTCGAGCGTGAGCCTGAGGGGACGATCAAGCTAGCTACAGAGCAGTCACCCATTGATCTTACCCTGTGGATCCAGCTCCTTGAGCCTACCTATGGAGATACTCGCCTGCGTCTGACGCTACGTGCAGATCTCAATTTCTTCATGCGTAAGATGATCGGAGGTAAGCTTCAGGAGGGTATCGATAAGCTCGCTGATATGCTTACGATGATCCCGTACAATAACTAAGATGTGACAGATCGCATTAAGCATATCAAGGCACTTCTCGCTAAGAGTGCCTGTGGCGTAGGACTCTCTATGTCCTTACTCACTGCATGTGGTAAGGTCGTAGAGAGTCCTGTGCCTAATTGGCGGGTGTACTATGAGTTCTCTCCTCAGCAGACAACTTATCGATCTTTGTTAGCTCCAGGTGGGATGGTACTCATCCCTCAGTCTGAAGTCTCCTCCATGTCGCTGAGCCCGATGGGTATCGCTGTCCTTCGCTCCCTGACAAGCTCGGATTACTATGCCTTTGATCTAGCTTGCCCAGTGGAGACGAACCCGCTAAGTCGCCTTGAACAAGAGGGTTTAGCGCTGAAGTGTCCACGCTGTGGAAGTCGATTTGATGTGACCTCGGGAGCGGGTGTCCCTGTCGAGGGGATTGCTCAGCATCCTTTACGTCGCTACCGAGCATCCTTGACAGCGAGAGGGACAATTCTTGTAGTCAATTAACTTTTGGCTTTTCGTTTATGGACTTCTCTACTTGGCTTGTTATTGCCTACCTGTTCACAGTCTTGGGGGTAATGGCTACGGTCTTGAGCGAGAACCGTAATCCGCTCAAGGCTTCAGCTTGGATCATGATCGTAGGGCTGATACCGGTCTTTGGGATCATGCTTTATGTGGTCTTTGGTCAAGATCAACGGCGCCTACATAGCATTAATCGACGCTTCAATCGGCGGGTAATGCGGAAGCCACAAGTCCTTACTCTTCCCAAACATCTGCAGAAGAAGCGACTATCCCATGCTCAGCACAGACAGCTGATAGAGCTTTTAGAGACCAACTCCCAAAGTTCTTTGCTCCAAGTACAGTCGATGGATATCTATGCCTGGGGGGGGGACATGTACGAGGCGCTCTTTAGTGACCTAGAGAAGGCAGAAGAGTACATCCATCTGCAGGCTTACATCTTCGCACCTGATGCCGTCCTTGACCGTCTCTCGGACATTCTCATCCGAAAGGCTAGCGAAGGCGTCTCGGTACGTGTGATTTATGATCACTTGGGCTCCTATAATGTAAGCAAGAGAGTATGGAATCGCCTGCGAGAGGCAGGGGTCCAGGTGTACGCCTTCATGCGTGTCGTCTTCCCGCTCCTATCTACTACGGTAAATTATCGTAACCACCGCAAGATCGTCGTCATCGATGGGCGCATTGGCTACGTAGGGGGGATGAACTTTGCCCAGAGGTATCTCACCGGAAACGATTTAGGAAAATGGCGTGATACCCACTTTCGACTAACGGGAGTTGCGGTGGCGGGCTTGCAAAGCTCCTTCTTGATCGACTGGTACGCAGTCTCTCGCCGTGTCGTCAATATAGACCGCTACCTAGCACCGGCTATCGAACCTAACGAATACTCCCCTTCGATCCAGTTCGTCCCAGGGGGACCCATCAGCATGTGGCGCACCATCGAGCAGGCGATCATCTATATGATCTCCCGTGCCGATAACTCGATCTGTATTCAGACGCCCTACTTCCTCCCCACGGAGAACCTCAATAACGCCATCATCACAGCTGCTTTGGCGGGCATCAAGGTAGAGCTGATGCTTCCCCGACGTACGGATTCTCGCTTGACGACCTATGCTGCATGCTCCTATCTTGAGCAACTCCTGGAGGCAGGGGTGCGTGTATTCTTCTATGACAGAGGGTTCCTGCACTCCAAGCTACTCATCGTGGATGACCGAGTCTCGACGATCGGATCGGCTAATATGGACTTCCGTAGCCTAGAGCATAACTTTGAGATCTCGGGCTTCGTATATGATGAGGGGACGGCACGTAGGTTACACACGCTCTTCGATCAGGATAAGCAAGCCTGCACCGAGCTGATGATCTCCGAGTGGTCTAAGCGAGGTCGCCTAGAGCGCTTCGCTGAGTCGGTGATGCGTCTCTTTGCTCCTCTCCTTTGATCAAGGGCTGTGTCTTAGTCCTCACGCTTCGGTAGGAGAGACAGCAGATCCTACGAGCTATCAAGCCGAGAATAAATGAAGCCTAGCACGAGCCTCAATGAATGAGGAGGTGCTAGGCTTCTACCGTTTAAGAGCTCGTCGGCGTCCCTACCATAAGGGGTAGCCTATCGCTACGTAAGGGATGGTGACGAGAAATATTTCTCTCCAAGGCTAGAAAGCTATGGAGGTTGTTTTCTGAAGGCAAAGGTAATGCATTTGTCGAAATCTACCTAATAATGGTGATCTAAATATCTGGTAAGCTACCTAGATCTTCCGATGGCATCCCATACCTAAAGGAATGTGGAGCTTTTCACTAGTCGAATAGCGATGACGGGGTATAGCCAGACTTCGTCAGAAAGGGGGAAATAGGGGTGTTCGCTATAGGATCGGGGAAGTAAACGTTTATCTTTTCTAAGGCTGAGGTAGACGTTAGCAGAGACGAAGGTTTACCTTTCTTGAACCAGGTGTTGATCTTTGGTTGGTTTGGGATCAAGTGATTGTTTATTATGTGTTTATTTTCTTTTTGGTGACTTCGTAGCCTAGCTTGAATACGACCTTGGGAAAGGGTGGGATAGGGGCTTTCTTGTCTGGGAAAGTGATGGGTCTATTGCTGGGAGCAGCTGAGCTATAGCTGGCTTACTAGCAGTGCTATGTGTCGAGAGAGAAGGTCTCTCTAGGGAGGAACTCATCTCTTCTGTGATTGGACTATTGAGTTAAGAGCCTTGATGAGGCTGTAAGGCAGGGCGAGAATAGCTATCTTTGTTCTACTAAAAAAGGATAGCTGGTGAGAGAAGCGAATTCATTCAAGGCTTCTTTACTTCGTCTCCCTCCAGCTGACAGCTATTGATCCTATGTATTACAGCCAACCTCCTTCGGCGTGGACTCGTTGGGCTCCACCTGCTACGCGCAATCTTATTGTCATTAACCTGCTACTCTGGTTAGCGTCATTGGTCTTCCTAAGAAGAGGGCTTGATCTAGGTGAGCTATTCGGTCTGCACTACTTTGATGCAGAGCTCTTCCGCCCTTACCAGCTCATCACGTATCAGTTTCTACACAGCACGACCTCCTTTGAGCATGTCTTCTTCAATATGTTTGCTCTCTGGATGTTTGGTGCTCCGGTGGAATATCAATGGGGTTGGAAGCGCTTTTTGCTCTTCTATCTGCTCTGCGGGGTGACTGCTGGGCTGACGCAAGAGCTTAGTTGGTGGTGGGATCTGCGTGATATCACGGGGTATGCCTATATCAATCTACCGACAGGAATCGTAGGTGTGCCGGAGTTTCTGAACTTGCTTACGACGGTAGGGGCTTCGGGTGCGGTCTTCGGCATCCTGCTTGCCTGCGGGATGCTCTATCCCAATAGTGTCGTGCGGATCTACTTTATCCTGCCTTTGAAGATGAAGTATTTCGTCATACTTTATGGGCTCTTTGAGCTCTTCGCAGGTATCTCAAACACTTGGGGTAGTGTGGCGCACTTTGCACACCTAGGGGGCATGCTCGGAGGGATCATCCTGATCCTCCTCTGGCGTAAGAAGGGGATCATCCGATAGCGTGAAGCAGCTCTCGCATCTGAAGGCATTGCTCCTGCGTCGCTGGCAGGGTACGGATTGGGTCGGTCGTCTTCTCATCCTGCAGGCTTGTAGCTATTTATTGCTGGAGCTAATTAGTTTGCTCTGTAGCATCATACAGCCCTTAAGCTGGTGGGATGTGGCTTCACTCCTGAGCTTCTATCCTGATGGAGCCTTACTTCTACGCTCTCCTTGGCGTCTGGTGCTCTATATCCTACCGCATCAGCACTTTCTTCACCTCTTGGCTAATCTTGCCTTGATCTATCTGCTCTTGCCACCAGTGCTTCGGTTCTTTGGCTCGTACCGTATGCTTAGCCTTTACCTCGGCGGAGCAGTCCTCGGCGGGCTTACTTACCTGCTCGGCTATCATCTATTGTCAGCCTATGGGGTCGAGATCTTACCTTGGAGCTTGAGAGGATGCTCGGCTGCTTTCGTGGCATGCTTTACGGCGCTCCTTGTCCAGCCACAAGGCTTGAGCCAGCTACGGAGTAAGGTATCTAGAGGCTTCCTCCTCCTTGCCCTCCTGCTCCTTATATTTGCAGGAGTGAGTACGAACCTCGGAGGCACACTAGCACATATAGGGGGGCTGGTCTTTGGACTGGTCTATGGGTGGAATTATAGACAGGGTAGAGATCTCTTAGATCCTCTCCTTCGGCGGTTTTATCAGACGCCTTCTTCCAGTAGCACGGATGAAGAGCTTCGGACAAAGCTCCGTCACTCGGGATATGCTAGTCTAACGCCCGAGGAACGAGCACGACTGCGTCAGCTACGTAAGTCTGCTCACTGAGTATAGTTTGCTTTTGCTACACGATATGCATGATTACCTCTCGGATCTTCTTTTCTATTAGTTCTCGAGTCATTAAGGGAGGCCTTCTCCTGCTTACAGCTCTCTTGACGGGTACCTACCTCTTGGGGGCTTATGCAGGCTATATCCCACCTTACCGATGGATCGTCCCAGCATTCCTAGGGCTTTTCTTTCCCATTCTCCTAGCTCTACAGTTGGGAGTGACACTCTTCTGGCTTTTAGCCCGCGAGAAGCGAGTCTTACTAGCGCTAGGTATTGTGTGGCTGGTGTCAGTGCCCCAGTTACTCATCCTTTTCCCGATCAGTCGTACCGAGAGACATCTGGGTAACGAACATGAGCGTATCCGTGTCCTTTCCTATAACGTATCAGCTTTTGGTTTTAAACCTCACTCCAAGACATCTCCCAATGCGATCCTCCAGTATATCAAAAGTAGTGGAGCGGATTTGGTCTGTCTGCAGGAGGCGATGCTGAACCAGAATCCTTGGGCAGGCGTCGTAGCGAAGACGCTACGTGCATACCTATCGGAAGACTACCCCTACATCGAAGTCCACCGAGTCAATCGTGGAGGAAGTACACTAGCATTGCTATCTAAGTACCCCATCAAAGAGGCACAAGAGATCCCACTGCCATCGTGGGTCAATGGTGCAGTCGCCTATAAACTTAGCATCCGAGGGCAGGAAACTTTGGTGGTGAACGTGCATCTAGAGTCCTTCCATCTCCAGAGTAAAGATGCCAAGGACTATATGGAGCTGGCTCGTCAGGGGCAGGCTCTTCGTCTCTCGGATGCTCTAGGGGCAAAGTTCAAGCCTACCTTCTTACGGCATAACATCCAAGCCAATATCATCCATGATCTTGTGCAGAAGTACGGATCACCTCGTGTACTGATCTGTGGAGACTTCAATGATACGCCACTTTCGTATACGCGTCGTAAGCTAGCGGAAGGTCTAGAGGATGCCTTTGTCAATCGAGGTAATGGCTTTGGCTTCACCTTCCATACTCGTCCGTTCATCGTTCGTATTGACCACATTCTCCATGGGAAGGCTTACCATACGGTGAGCTGTGAGGTGGATCAGACGATACCTGAGTCGGATCACTATCCCATTCAAGCCGTCTTAACACTGACGCCTGACTTTACTACCGCAGACGACCATGCTCAGTAAGCAGATTACCCAGTACTTGATTGACTTTCTTATCGGTCCACTTTGGTTGGATACGGTAGAGGGAGATCGCTACCCTCGACGCTTTGAAGCGATCGGCTATACGAGCGATCCGGAGTCGATGAAGAACTATCCGATCGTCATCATCCCTTCTAGCTTCTTTGACTACTCGGTCTACGGTACAGAGCAGGCTTTACCCTCTCTTCCTCTTCAGCAATGGAGGGGTATCCCCTTGCTCTTTGGTGAACCTCGGGAGGAATGGAGTGAAGATGGATCTCAGCTGATCATCCATGCAGACCTCATCGCTTCAGCCTATTTCCTGTTGACAAGGTATGAAGAGATGAGTCGTCGCCCGATCCGAGATAGCTACGGGCGCTTCCTTGGGAAGGACTCATTACCTTATCGAGCAGGATTCTTACATCGCCCGATAGTAGATGAGTATGGGGAAGCACTACGAGAGCTTTTGGTATCAACGGACGTGGTTAGTAAGCATCGCCTACGCCTAGAGGAGAGACCTAAGACCTTCAGCGGTGTCAATCTAACCCATGACCTAGCTCGCCCATACAATTATCGTGGAGTGAGAAGCTGGCTACGTGCAGTACTTAAGGAGAGGATGAACCCTATCCAGGCCTTCCGGCTAAGTTTTAGCAAGGATAGGGAAGATGATTACTATACCTTCCCTAAATTCCTTCGCTGGGATCGAGCTACCTGTGATCTGCTAGGAGAGGAGCGTGGGCTGATTTACTTCTTTGTACGTGTCTCCTCGAGTCATGCTTTAGACAAACCGAGCTATAAGCCACTCTCGCACTACATGCGTCGGGTACTAGCCGAAGGGGAGCGCTTTGGTGTTCGCTTAGGCTTGCAGTGTAGCTATGCTTCAGGACATGATCCAAGCCTTGTGGCAAGAGAGCGCCAACTCTTCGAACGTATCTTTCGTAAACGTCCTCAAGGCTTCCGACACAATAAATTGGCCTCCTGTGAGCCGGAGGACCTACTTCAAGCATATGTGTCAGGCTTCCGTCATGACTTCACGATGGTGTATGCTGATGTCGTTGGTTTCCGCCTCGGTACCTGTCGCCCTGTGCGCTTTATCAACCCCAATACACGCCTCTTGACCGATCTAGTACTTCACCCACTCATCTTACGAGATCTCACGCTGAGTGATAGTCGATATATGGGGCTTAGTCAGGCAGAGGCAGAGCAAGTCGCCACTGAGCTTATCCGTACCACTGCCCGCTATCATGGTGAGCTGACCATGCTGTGGCATAATGATCTCCTCTCTCAGCAGACACACCCTTGGCACTCTGTGCTCTACCGCTCACTTCTTCGCTTGATAGAAGAGTTGGCTTAGGGCTTTATCTCTCTTTCTCCCTTGACTTCCTATGAGTAGCTCACCGTTCTCATCTTTTATACTAGATCATCCTTCGCCTTATCCCTTTTATGTCTTCGCAGGTCCATGCAGTGCCGAGACCGAAGAACAAACCTTGGAGACGGCTCGTGCCTTAAGGGAGGGGGGAATCTGCTTCTTTAGAGCCAGTCTATGGAAGCCTCGTACACGACCTGGATCTTTCGAAGGGGTGGGGGAGCAAGGTCTTCCCTGGCTAGTCCGAGTGAAGGAAGAACTAGGGATGCAGGTCGCTACGGAGATCGCTTCTCCACAGCATGCCGAAGTTGCTCTGAAAGCAGGACTAGATACCTTCTGGATCGGTGCCCGTACGACAGCAAGCCCATTTGCTGTGTCGGAGCTAGCGGAAGCACTTGCTGGTACTGATGCGCGTATCCTTGTCAAGAATCCACTGAATCCAGATATTGACCTTTGGGAGGGTGCACTGCTTCGACTACAGCAAGTAGGGGTGAAGAGTATCGGAGCTATCCACCGTGGATTTAGCACTTATGCTCCAGGGGCCTATCGGAATGCCCCCTTGTGGCAGTTGCCTATTGAGCTTCAGAGGCGTCACCCCGATCTGACGATTTTTGTGGATCCTAGTCATATGGCAGGGCGTAGAGAATTAGTGCCCCTCCTTTGCCAAGTCGGCCTTGAGATGAACTTCGCAGGGCTTATGGTGGAGACGCACCCCACTCCTAGTATGGCTTGGAGTGATGCCGCCCAGCAGTTGACCCCGAAGGAGCTTCTCTCACTCCTCGATCGACTTCAGCTCCATCCCTCGACGACGAGTGAAGAGGAGCGACTACTCCCTCTTAGATCTCAGATTGATGAGCTAGATCGAGAGCTATTGACTTTACTTGCTCGTAGGATGGCTCTCTCTCGAGAGATTGGGCAGGTCAAGGCAGCGGTCCACCTCCCGATTGTTCAGCCTGAGCGCTACCGTAGTCTCCTTGATTCACGCCTTGCTCAGGGGGCTGCACTTGGACTGGATGAGGGCTTCCTACGGGAGCTATTCAGCTCGATCCACGAAGCCTCTGTCCACTGCCAGCATATAGAGCTCCCCTAGCTCGATGTCGTCCTAGTGCCTCATTCTATTCTATAGGTTAAACCATGCTTACACACCGCTTCTTGCTCACCTTAGGCTCCAATGATACGTCGGAAGATCATATCTCGAAGAGCTGTGAAGCTCTTCGTCGGTTGCCTGGAATGAGAGATCTTCTGTTCTCCACGCCTCGACGCTCCTTGCCTATTAGCTTTGGTCTCTCAGATGCGCTCTTCACGGATGTCGTGGTCTTGGGAGCAACCACTCTTGCCAAGGAGGAGTTTTCCCAAGTCCTAAAGGCACTAGAGCATAAGGCTGGTCGGACAGCAGAGCAGCGTCGTCTCCATCCCGAGATTATCCCCATTGATATTGATCTGATCCTTTGGGAAGGGCAAGTGCTCAAGCCTCAGGATCTGGAGCGTCCCTACCTTATCACGGGGCTTCAGGAGCTTGGTGTGGCTGATTGGCGTAGCCTTGTGAGTAAGTAGAAGCCCAAGGATTGCCCTTCCCGAGCGTATCGCTTATTGCCCTTAATTTCTTAGGTGGATCCCAAATGTCCCATAGCGCTGGGACAATTATCCCATCACGTTGGGACAACTGTCCCAGCGTGGTGGGATGACTATTTTATTGGTTTAGCCTTGCATATTTCTTCAATGAACTCTTTAGGTAAGGAGGCTCTGTAGATGAAAAAATATACCTAATGATCCACTCGGATCATTAGGTATATACAGAGCTTCTTGTGGCTCTCTTTTAGCTCTTAGGTAAGGAGATTAGCCCTTAGAAATTGAAGTAGATGAAGGGCTGGGCATCCGCATTACGGAGCTGTAGCATGATGAATATCGTGACAAGGAAGAGAAGCGCTTGACCAAGGAATGGAAGATCGGTGATCCAAGAGCGGAAGCGCTCTTCCTGCTTCTTTGAGGTGAAGTGGAGCAGGTAACCTAGGACAAGGAGGATCAACACCTCCTTATAACCGACGATAAACTGGAGGAAGACCTCGGGAGAGAAGTGCTCCTTGATCTGTGTGATCACAGTGAGTGCGACCTCCATGCTATCTGCACGGAAGAAGATCCATGCAAAGCACACGAGGTGGAAGGTGATCAGTCCGCCTAGGATGCGCTGTATCGCCCAGGGTTTCTTCCTCCGCCAACCTAGAGCATCGAAGATCGTCAGGTAGAGCTTGTGTAAGGCTAGGGCTACCCCATGGATAGCGCCCCAGAGAACGAAGCGTAAGGCTGCACCATGCCATAGCCCCCCAAGAAGCATGGTTAGGAAGAGGTTGATGTAGGTGCGGAACTTCCCCTTTCGGTTACCACCTAGCGGGATGTAGAGGTAGTCTCTTAGCCAAGAAGATAGCGAGATGTGCCAGCGGCGCCAGAACTCGGTGATGCTTGTGGATTGGTAAGGCGAGTCAAAGTTGATGTTGAAGCGGAAGCCTAGGAGCAGAGCGATCCCGATAGCCATATCAGAATACCCAGAGAAGTCGCAGTAGATCTGCATGGCATAGCCATAGACCGCAAAGAGATTCTCAAGTCCCGTGAAGCGTGCAGGCTCAGCGAAGACTTGATCGACTAAATGAGAGCCAATGAAGTCACCGATAATTGCCTTCTTGATTAGACCACTTAGGATGAGAGCTAGGGCTTCGCCATACTCCGCTTTGAGGAGCTGAGGTCGACGATAGATCTGTGGAATGAAATCCTTGGCACGGACGATCGGTCCTGCGACGAGCTGAGGAAAGAAGGATAGATAGAAGAGGTAATCGATCCAGCGACGAAGGGGACGGATCTCCCCACGATAAATATCTACCGTGTAGCTCAGTGTCTGGAAGGTGTAGAACGAGATCCCTGCAGGGATGAAGTAATCTCGAGCTTCCAGAGGAATGGCTGGAGGTGTCGCAATGCCTGCGAGAGCTAGGAGCTCTTGGCCGAGATCAAGGAGGAAGTAGAAATACTTGAAGTAGGATAGCATCCCCAGGTTCACCACGAGGCTCGTTATGAGGAGACGCTTACGTAGACGAGGATCTTCACTTTGCCCCATGGCACGACCGATGAAGTAGTCCATCGTAGCTGCAAAGAGGAGTATGAGGACATACTCTCCGCTACTCTCATAGTAGAAGAAGAGCGAGAAGAGTGCCACATAGATGATCCGTAGCGTAGTCGTACGCCTGAGGAGCATATAAATGGGGAGGAAGAAGAGGGCACAGAAGAGAAAGAGCCCTGAGGAGAAGATCATCGGATGAGAGCGATCGAAGGTGAGCACTTCGGGTAGACGCCCCCAGTCTATTGTATCAATAAAGGGAAGATCGGTCATTGTCTAGGGATAGAATTAGTGGGCACGTAGTGCCTTGAGGAGAGCCTCGGCAATCATGGAGCCTTGGCGCTCATAGCCCTCTCGGGAGTAGTGAACTCGGTCATTAGCTAAAGAGCCATCTGCTATCCAGCTTCGGATGCCTTCTTCTCCTCCGATAGCAGAGAAGAGATCGAAGACGGCTACTCCACGGAGCTTGGCTTGTCGCATGAGTTCAGCTGAGAGCTGTCTCGCCCCGTCATTGAAGCGATAGACGGTAGAGACGACTTTCTTACGATGGCGACGTCGCTTCTTGCCTGTCGTGACATAGTGTACGCTTGTTGACCGGAAGAAGCTAGGAGGTGGAGTAGTCAGGAGAATCTTTGTCTGGGGAAGATATTGCTTCAGGAGAGAGAGCATCTCTTCGAACTGCATACGGAAGTCTTCAAGCTGGAATCTCGTGCTGTAGCTATCATTAGTTCCGAGTGAAAGGATCAAGAGCCTTGGGGAAAGTAGCGTTAGTTGCTCCACATAGTCTCCTAAAGCATAGTGACGATAGGCAGCACCATTGATCCCTATGTCATGTACGAGTGCTCCTCCCTTGCCTGAGAGTAGGACACAGCCAGCATAGACCGCTTCGTTTCCCTCTTCATGCTGTGGGGATAGACTGACGTCAGTCCTAGAGCTTGACCAAGAGAGTGTATCTGCTACATAAGCTCCAGTCGAGAACCTCCCTAGTCCCAGATGTGCCGTGGGAAAGGCTACTAGAGGAGAGGATGATGCCGAGCGAATAAGTAGCATGCTCGAGAAGGGGGCCGAAGAGCTGGTGACATGGATGCTGAAGCCATCAGGACGATTGGCTTCTAGTGCATAGCCCCCAAGTCCCATGGGGATATGCCCTTCGGGCTTAAGAATAAGCTCTCTTCTCCAGCCAAAGCCTGTCGAGGAGACCTGATAGTCGCGTGGAGCATTGGAGCCATAGAGACGATACCAACCGATCCATCCGCGTCCAGCATCTCCATATTGACGCTGGAGGAGCTGGCGAAGAGGTTGCGTGGTGTATCCTGCCTGGATGTGGCTATCACCTAGCTGGAGAATGGATATGGTTTTTCCCTCGCCCTTGGCTTCACTTAGGTCTCGGGCTAATTCACTGAAGTATCCCACAGGGGCATACCAGTTAGGCTGAGCTAGTGGCTGTGCTTGCAGATAGATCCTCCCAGTAAAGCTGAGAAGGAGCATGAGTAGCAAGGCGCGAAATTTACTTGATCGCATCGTAATACTTTTCTTCGAGGAGGAAGGCATCAAGGAACTGCTTAGCGAGCTCCTTGCCTCCTCGATGAGAGAGGTGGGTGTAGTCCTTAGCTGCCCAACCTCGTTCGGCGAGCTTCCCGATACCTCCAAGGCGACCGACGGCTGCACGTGTGCTCCAGAAGACAATCCCCTGATCTGCAGCTAGACGTAGCTGAGCTTGCTCCATAGCACGGACGGCAGGCATAGTGATGACTTGCCCATCAGACTTGGTCCCTCTATCAGAGACGCCAAGCAAGAGGTAGTCTGCACGCCCAAGAAGTGATCGTAGATGATGGAGTGATCGTCCAAACTGCTTTCCATAGCCAGAGTAGTCAAGCTGTTTGGGACCGATGGCATTGAGCCCATACTGTAGGATGATGAGGTCATAAGGACGAGCATGGGCGAAAGAGCGAGTCAGCTCTGTATCTAGTGAACCTAGTAGTAGTCCTGAGTTGCCTCGTAGGGAGAAATTGTCTAAGCTAACACCTGATGCTCCGTCTAGACTAACTCCATAACAGATAAAGCCTGCTGCCCCCGATGCTAGGCTAAAGCGTAGAGAAGAAATGCTTCCCGAGGCAAGCTGATGGGCGGTGAGTCCATCCGATGGAGGAAGCTCAACCGAGCTAGACTCTCCGCCATTTACAGTCACAGAGAGAGTAGTCGTCGAGGAAGAGCGGTAGTAGATAGTAGCCTCTGCACAGGGTGTCGCTCCTTTGATCAGAGTATAGCGAGCCCAGTCTCCCTCGGAGCCCGTATAGTAATGCCCTGGCAATGGATACTTCCCCTTAGAGTGGAACTGATTATGATCCTTCCATCCCTTGAACTCATGGCGTATCGTCTGACGAAATCCTGCGGTCTCTGACGTGATAGGCATCCATCCGATACCAGAGCCACCATAGCGAGCCTGAAGAGCAGAGCGCAGTGCTCCAGTGAAGATATCCCCCTCGATGAATGAGTCTCCTAGTACCGCTATACGTATGGGGCGATGAAGTCCATTTCGCTGACGAAGCTGTGAGAAGAAGTGCTGTAGCCCGTCATGCCCTGCGGTCATGTCAGAGAGGGTATTGGCCTCACTAAGCTCTATATTCTTTAGAGTATGCCGAGTCGTATCGCTGTCTTCCTCTATAGAAGAAGTACTGGAGCCCGACTTGACTTGCTCCTGTTTCAGCTGTTCATAGATCGCTTCACGCTTACGAACTTCAGCCGTTTGGCTACGAGCTTGCTGACTTAATGCTCGGGGATCATCCGTTGAGATAGCCAAGCTATCGGTTTGTCCACGACGAAGATCACCGAGTAGGTCTACCTTGTTGATATCCCACCCTAAGATTTGCTCCGGGAGGAAGTATAATCCCCCTAGCCCTATGGTGATACATAGAGCTAGGAGCCAGAAGCGAAGGAGGTAATCTGGACTCTTAGAGCTTCTCTCCATAGGCTAAATCTCCAGCATCGCCCAGTCCTGGGACAATATAAGCATGCTCATCTAGGATCGGATCAATAGCTGCTACCCAGAGGGTGACATTATCCTCGGGGAAGGATTGGCAGAGTGCATCGACAGCCTGCTGGCTTGATATGATCGATACGAGGTGCACTTCCTTGGGTGTACCCTTGGTAAGTAGAGCTCGATAAGCAAGCTCCATAGAACTTCCCGTAGCGAGCATAGGGTCTACTAGAAGGAGTGTCTTCCCTTCAAGGGAGGGCGAGGCGATATATTCGATGAAGATGTCGAAGTTGAGACGATCCTTGTACTTGCGATAGGCTGATACGAAAGCATTCTCAGCCTTATCAAAATAGTTCAAGAACCCTTGGTGTAGCGTGAGCCCAGCACGTAGGATCGTGCCGATGACTATCTGATCAGAGATCTGTGTACACGAAGCTACGCCAAGTGGAGTCTGTACGTCTCGAGAGGTATAGTGTAGAGCCTTACTGAGCTCGTAAGACATGATTTCGCCGACACGCTCTACATTACGGCGAAAGCGCATAGCGTCCTTCTGGACGTGTATGTCACGCATCTCGGCGACGAAGTGGCAGAGGAGAGAGTTTTCCTCTATAAGATGCTTTACCTGCATAAGTAGATAGAGAATGAGATAGGTTAGACTAAGGGTTACTCGACATAGAGCACTAGCCCCTTGAGATACTCGCCCTCGGGGTGGTAAATATTGATCGGATGGTCGATGGGCTGTGTCAGCTGATGGAGGATACGTACACGACGTCCAGAAGCAGCTGCGGCGGTAAAGACCGCTAGACGGAACTCTTCCTTAGAAACAGCTTGCGAACAGCTGAATGTAAATACGATTCCTCCAGGTGCGACCTTCTTGAAAGCGATGGAGTTGATCTTGCGATAGCCGATCAGAGCATTGCGTAGCACCTTGCGATGCTTAGCGAAAGCAGGAGGATCAAGTATGATCATATCATATTCACCCTCGGGCATCTGCTCTAGGTACTCAAAGGCATCCTGCGTGACGGAGCGATGTTGAGGACAATCAGCGCCAAAGTTGAGTGCCACGTGCTGCTCTGTTAGGTACATGGCCTTAGAGGAGCTGTCGAGAGAATCTACACGCTTAGCGTCAGCTCCGAGTGCATAAATAGAGAAGCCACCCGTGTAGCAGAAGGCATTAAGGACGGTCTTTCCCTTAGCATAGGCACCTACGAGGCTACGGTTATCACGCTGGTCGATGAAGAAGCCGGTCTTCTGTCCTTTCAGCCAATCAGGGATGAAGCGTAGGCCATTCTCCCAGACTGGGTGAGCCTCTGTATGACCTATGAGGAAGCCATCCATAGCCAACTCGCGCATATCACGGGTCGGTAGCGTCGTCTCTGACTTATAGTAGATGCCTTGTAAGGGACGTACTGGGTGTCCCGCACGCTGATAGACGGCTTGGAGAGCCTCTGCGATCATCTCTCTAGCCTCATGCATCCCCAAGCTATGAGCCTGCATGACGGCGGTCTCATCGTAGACGTCAATGATCAGCCCAGGTAGGCCATCCCCTTCACCATGCACTAGTCGATAGGCTGTGTTAGGTGAATCACTTGTTCCCTCGGGGCGAATGAGCTCAGCTGCTAGGCGAAGCTGTAGTGCCGCCATTAGTCTATCCTCATAGAAAGAGCGGTCGATCAGCTCCGTCTCTCCTGCAAACGTCAGGAGACGCACGGCGATGCTACCGCCACCGAAATGCCCAGTGCCTAGGTAGCGACCTCGGCTATCCTCGATACGTACCAGCTCTCCATCCCGCCGAGAAGAGGTGTCAGAAGCGATAGCACCCGAGAAGACCCAGGGGTGAAAGCGTAGGATAGACTCCTCCTTACGAGGATGAAGGCGAAGTGTAGGATAAGGCATAGGTGACTAGAGTAAAGCGAATAGGATGGGGGAGGGTGATGGTTGCTCAAGGAGCTTATTGAGGATGCGGAGCGAAGCCCAAGCATCAAGTGCGGCATAGTGCTGCTGTTCGGGAGAGAGTGTCTCTGCCTCCCAGTTGCTCATGCGCTGCTTCTTACTCATACGCTCTCCGAAGAGGATCGCATAGATCTTCTGTAGCCCCAACTCTCGGATGCCATAGGCGCCACAGAGCTTCTGGAGCTCAACGTTAGAAGCTGGGGTATACTTGGTCAGACGCTTAAGGCCAGCGAGGTCATCACGGAGGCTTAGGCCGACCTTGAAGATATGTTCGTCCTCGAGTAAGCTGGTGAGGCTCTTCGTGAGCCCTATCTTGTTCAGACGAAAGAGGAATACCTCCTCCTCTGTAGCTAGCTGTAGGAGGGAGACTTCATAGCGTACTTTAGGATTGAAGCTCGGGCGAGTCTCTGTGTCGATCCCGATACGTGTAGCTCGTCGAAGGCGTGCGACGGCCTTGCGAGCATCGAGCTTGGTCTCGACCAGGGTGATGGGTACGGGACAGCGAGCTATAGGCAGTGCCTCCAGTTGCTCCGAGGAGATCGTCTCCGGATACGTGAAGGAGGGTTGGGTTCGGACGGTCTTAGTAGACTTGCTCATCGCTGTTTTCATCCTCTAGGTTAGTTGGATCCTCTTCGTCTGTCGTCTCTTGCTGCGTGTAGAGCTGATGCAGAGCCGTGAGAGCCTCGAGGAGTTCTCGGCCCCAATACTCGGAGAAGTGATAGCGACAGCGTCCGATAGCAGCAGGCAAGGCCTCCTCGTTCTCATCCCTTAGGATACCTAGCAGATTCCCTACCTGCTGATAGACATCAGCCAAGGCTTCGGATACGAAGGCCGCAATAGGCGTATCGCTGTACTGCATCTGGTCGGACTGGGTGGTGAGGTAGGCATCTCCCTCACCGAGGAGCGAGGAGATACGCCCCCGAACGGCTTCGTAGGCTCCCTCGGTGATATACTCCTCTAGGTAATCCGTCTCGGAGTCGTAGAGGTAATCTGGGAGTCGAAGGGTGGAAAGATATAGCTGGGGGAGCTGAAGCACCGCCTGCTGGATGAAGGAAGATTGGTCTGACGCTTGCTCTAGGAGTGCCGCTAGGCGGACTCCCACGGCCGCAAATTCCAAAACCTCTTGTGTATATAGGCTAGACATAGCCTCGCTACTTGAATTCATACAGGTACAAAAATACCCTTTCTTTAGCAATTAGCGTAGTCTAACTCGATGAAAGGCGCTTATTTCGTCTAGGTTTCTTTCCCCTTCGTGCACTCTTGGCTTCATCTGACCTATCTAGCTGACGGAAGGAGGCTAGGGGAGCAGGTAGCCCTACCTAGTGGATCGGTATCGAAGGCTTGGGGCATGCCCTAAGGAAGGCTTGGCCTTTATCCCAAGAAAGGTCTACCTCTGTGCTGGATGAGGTAGACCTTTTTTTGACTAAAGTATAGCCTTTGTCCTTGTCGTCTTCTGTCTTTTCCCGGAGGGATAGGTTAGGGCAATAGGAGGAGGCTTTATGGCTCGAGTGAGGAGTATGTGAACTAACCCTCGGGATCCTCTGGAGATGAGAAGTTCTCCCGTATCCCTCGCCAAGAGCGGAGGAGACCTTCTCGTCCAGCCCGCTTGACGGCTGTGCCAGCGAAGAGAGCCAAGTACTCCTCTTCGGTCAGCGCTTCTAGCGCCTCAGGGCTAAGTCTGAGGAGACTTTCACGAGGCGAGAAGTCCTCTATCTCCGTCGGACGAGCGTAGCGGTTCCACGGACAGCACTGCTGACATGCGTCACAGCCGTAGAGACGCTTGCCGAGCTTCGGAGCTAAGTCCTGTGGGATCTCTCCCTTCTGCTCGATGGTGAGGTAGCTGATACAGCGCCGAGCGTCCAATACCCCAGGCTTAACGAAGGCTTGCGTAGGGCAAGCGGTTTGGCAACGTGTACATTTCCCGCAGAGATTACGCATCGGTTCGTCGGCAGGGAGCTCTAGATCGACGAGTAGAAAGCCGAGGAAGAAGTAGCTACCAGCTCTCGGTATGATCAGAAGACTATTCTTCCCTCGCCATCCGAGCCCAGCTTTCTCCGCCCAATACCGCTCTAAGATGGGGGCAGAGTCAGCAAATGCTCGCCCAGAGACGGTCAGTTCTAGTCCCTCCTGCATATAGAGGAGAAGCTTATCAAGGCGCTTCTTCACGACCTTGTGGTAGTCTCTCCCGTAGGCATAGTAGGCGAACTGAGGGGCATCCTCAGCTTGCTTCTCTGCAGGGTAGTAGTTCATCGCTACGGCGATCAGGCTACGTGTCCCAGGAAGTAGGACTCTCGGGTCAGCTCGAAGCTCTCGATTGCGCTCAAGGTACTCCATACTCCCCTGATGACCAGCGTCGATCCAGGCATCATAGCTAGCCATCACCTCCGAGGGGACAGCCTCTGCGCGGGCTATGCCACATGCAGAGAAGCCGAGGCGTAGAGCCTCGGCTTTGATAGCGGTGACGATTTTTTCAGGAGAGAAGCTACTCAAGTGGCTTGGGCTAGCTATTACTTGCTCGCATAGACCCAAGCTCCACGACAAGCGGGGTGCTCCTTAGCTAAGGCATTCAGGTAGCTATAAGCCTCCGAGGACGTAGCGAATGAGGCCACACTTAGGCGGATCATCCGCCCCTTGGATGCCCCTAGGGCGATGAAGGTCGCATCGGGGAGCTCGGTCTGTAGGTGTTCGTAGTGTGAAGTGATACGCTCTGGCTGACGCTCTGTAGCAAGGATGATGTGATAGCGACCATCGGCTTCTTCGCTCCAGCTAAGCCCTGTGGACTGCTTAGCTTCGTCTGCAGAAGAGGTTACCTCGGGCTCCTGGGCAACTACCTTCGTCCCAAAGAGCTGCTCCGCTACCTCGACTGTCGGCGTAAAGCCCGCTTGGTAGCCCTGCGACTCCTTGACTTGGTTCCCCCAAGGAAGTAGGGCAAGGAGCAGAAGGACTAAGCTCGCTGCGTAGCCGAGGGTACGCTTCGGGATCCGGAAGGAGAGGTAGCGCTCATCTTGTGCCCTGATACCAGCCCGCTGGGTCAAGCTGGATGCGAGCTCAGGTAGGGCAACTGGCATATAGCCGTAGGTGTATGCCTCAGTGGCGAGAGCTTGTTTGGCAGGCTCGAAGCTAAGCTTTCCTTCTTCGGAGAGGGTCAATGTGCCGATACTGCTTAGCTCGTAGCTCCGATGCTGTACGAGGACGGAGCGAAGCTGACGTACCTCCTCCTCGAGCACTAAGCGTGCACGACGGAGCGAAGTCCCTAGTAGCAGAGCATAGCGCTCCTCTAAGAGACCATCACTATGGGTCATCTCGGAGCTAAAGTGTAGCTCTGCCTGCGGGGGAAAAGCGACGCGCCGCTGGGAGTCATACCCAGCAGGGGAGACTTCGCATAGGAAGCCACCCAATTGGGGTACTACGACATAGTCATGACGTAGTAGGAGATAAGTGATTTGCTCAGTCAGGCGACTCTTCATCAGATCATCTATTGTAGCCCAAAGGCCTACGTTTTAGTTTCAAAGATACATATAATCAGGGATAAACGTATGCTGACGGCTTGCGAAAGCCCTTGATAGATGTGATTCTTTCGTGTCTTGCTTCGGAGATCTCTCGGTAGGCAGAGGAGCAGAGGTTATGCTTTTCCAGGCTAAAGCTTATCCTTTCCGATCGGAGAGGTAGGCCTTTCTCTTCGAAAAGGTCTACCTTGCTCAGGAAGGGGAAAGCTCTTGTGTGATGAAGTATTCAAGGATATTGTAACTTTAGCCATACCAAAGGAAGCATTCCCCCAAGGCATCCGCAGGGGATACCTCTGATGGATTGACCTCTAACATCGCATCGTATGATAATCAGCAAGCTAAGTACGTCCTCCGTACATATACTCCAGCTGGTGCTGGGGACAGTCTCTCTAACTGCTTGTGGCGTCTTTACTGCCGGAACGACAGCCCTGAACAAGCTGCAACAAGGGATGAGCACACAGCAAGTGCAGGCTGCCTTAGGAGCTCCTAGTGATCGAACGGTCAAGGAGAGTGGGGTCGAGCTCTGGAAATACTACTATCCCTATGAGAACATGCAGCTCTATCTGAAGTTTAGGGACGGGCATCTCGTGTCCTTTGGTACGAATGGCTCTGCGGTAGATCCTAGCTTTACGCCACCTCCAGCACCAGAACGCCCCGTTGTAGTCGTGGATCCGCCAGTCTATCCGCAGAGGCCTTCTTCCTATCCCTCTTACCCTGGTGGGGTCGTCTTCCAAGAGCGGGAGCAACGAGCCTTTGAGGAATTCTGTCTATCGCTCCGTCGTATGCGCTACGAAGAGGAGCGTCTCGAGGCGCTTCGAGAGGTCATCCCCTTTAGCTACTTCAGCGTCTATCAGGGGATACGTCTTCTGGAGCTCTTCGGAGAGGAGCGAGATCGGCTCGTGATCCTAGCTGATTTGGCCTCCCACCTCATTGATCCTCAGAATGCACAGGGGCTGTTAGCCTGCTTCTCGGGTATGTATGGAGAGCGAGAGGCTAGACGAATTCTCAGGGAAGTGCTTACCCACCCCAACCGAGACATCTATGGACGCTATGAGCGTCAGATGCAGGAGGACTTCGAACGCTTCTATCGAACCGTCCGAGATCAGGTCTTCCCTGATGAACAGATGAGCTATCTCGAGCTAGGGGTAAGTCAGCGCCTCTTCACGGTCGCACAAGTGAAGCGCCTGATCCAGCTCTTTATGTGGAAAGATGAGAAGCTGAAGGCGCTACGAATCTTAGTCCCCAACCTCCTAGACGGGTACAATGCCTATCAGATCCTCGATTGCTTCGATATGTTTGACAAGGAGGATGCCCAGCAGATCCTACGCCTCTCCCAGCAGCGTCCTCGCTACCTTCATCGCTAGAGCTAGAATGGATTGGGCTAAGAGCCTTATCTCGGAAGAGGCTTAGCCGTTTTTCTCCGAGCCCTGACTTAAGGATATTTAAAGTGAAGCGCCTCACTCGGATCAACCCGAGTGAGGCGCTTTCGTAGGATATGATTCGTAGATCCTCGAGCTTAGAGCGAGTTCACCGTTAGGATGGCTACCAGCAGGGCGAGGATCGAGTAAAGCTCAGGGAAGACAGCCATGACCATCGTTGCGCTGAAGACATTCTCCCCGTTACCGATAGCCTGGATACCATTAGCACAGACCTGTGCCTGACGGATAGCAGAGTAGGCACCTACTACACCGAGGATGATACCTGCACCGAGGATAGCCCATGCAGCAAAGGAGGAGATAGGCCCAGCAGCGATCAGCTTGTCGAGGGCTCCCTTAGCCATGAAGAAACCTACGAAGCCATACAGCCCCTGCGAGCTTGGTAGTGCAGATAGACCGATGTACTGCCCGAGGGCATCTGGATTCTTCTTCATCGAGCCAACGGCTGCATTACCACAGATGGTGACGCCAATGCTACTGCCGATACCAGTCAGACCTACCATCAGCACAATGCCGAGGAAAGACAACATCTCATTCATAATCGTTACTTGTATTAATAGAGGTTATTGAGTTTGCTTATTTACGTGCGAACGGGGTATAGGGCTTACCACCACCCTCGAATTCACTGTTCTTGTAGTACTCCACGAACGTCAGACGTAGAGGGTGGACGAAGGCACCGATCATCGCGATACCGAAGTTGATCCCATGACCGAAGATGAGGACAAGCAGTGCCATGAGCCAGCCGATGATGTGACTGACGATGGAGGCATCACTGCCTGCTTCGGGGACACAGGACATAGCGAGCTGATTGAAGACACTTCCTAGGATACCACCCGTGAGCCCGATAGCAAAGAGACGGATATAGGAGAGTGAGTCCCCCAGCAGACCAGAGGCTGTCTCATAGGTCGTCCAAATGCCCGATCCCAGATTGACGAAGGGATTCTTGCCTGGCTTATTATAGAGGAAGGCTACCAAGACAGAGATCCCAACGATCCCATAGATGATATACTTCACTATCTCAGGTAGCACGATGCCACCCATAGGTAGTGCGTACAGGAGTCCGAGACTAGCTAGTAGCAGTACCCAGGCGTAACCCGAGAGGGAGTGCTTCCAGCCAAGCTGTCGACCCTTCTTATAGGCCCCGACGCTTTTACCAAGGAGTACCTGGATAATCCCGATGACGACTGAAATCATCATCATGTTATCCTGGTTGAATAGGTAGGCCTTGTTATGAGCCCAGGGAAGCTCGATACCAAATATCCCTCCCATCAGGAGACCTACAACGAAGGCTCCAGCTCCCAGCCACTGTCCTAAGCCAAGGAGACTGGTGTCAGTATCCTTGCTCCGTAGTCGGAAGAAAGTCGACACTCCGAAGAGGACTAGACCATAGCCCGCATCACCAAAGCACATGCCGAAGAAGAGCATGAAGAAGGGGGCGATAAGGAATGTCTGGTCGATCTCTTGGTAGTTAGGTAAGGAGAAAAGCCCCGTGATGAACTCAAAGCATCGAGTGAAGGAGTTATTCTTCAGCTGGATCGGTATCTTTTCTTTCTCTGGGTCAAACTCTACTTGAGTATAGTAATCCCCAGCAGCTTCAAGAGCCTCTTCAAATGTCTTTACTTGTTCCGTCGGGACAAAGCCTTCTAGGAATAGCAGACGCTCATCTGCCAAGCGGTCAGCTTGGAGACGTGCCTTACCGAAGGTAAAGCTGTTCTCTAGTAGGCGATCGTATCCCTCTAGCTGAGCGATGAAAGTCGGTGTTTGCTCGATGAGAGCTTGCTTACGTTGCTGAAGTTTCTCCTGTGCCTCCTCTAGTAGGGGAGTCAGCTCAGAGATGCTACGAGCTGGACGTGAGATGTCCTCAGCTTCATCGAGTCGCGGATGTTCTTCTAACGTGTGAAGAAGAACGAAGTATTTCCGCCCTGCCTTCTCTGAGATCTCTACGACATCATGTTTAGCCACGAAGTCCTCCGTGAAGCGAGCTATCGGGAGGCTATAAAAGCTTAAGGTATAGCCTCTGCTTTCCAGTCGCTCCAATGAAGCGGTCGAGAATGCTCCCCAAAGGGATGCCTCCTCAGCTTCAGCTTGGAGAGAACGGAGCTCTTCCCCTGCCTGGGTGTAACTCTGTAATGCCTCCTCGATAGCAAGGCAAACTAGCTTTCCTGCTTGCTCATCAGAGATGGGAATCTCGGATACTACTTGTCCAGCTGTCTCAAAAGGACGGAGCTGGCGCAGTAGAGCTTTGATATGCTCTCTCTCTTGGAGTAAGTGCTGGAGGTGCGCCACATCTTTGGTGCCGTGACGCTCCGTGATGTGAACAACCCCTAGCTCACGTAGTCGGAGAAGGAAGCTCTCATAGTCTCGATGAAAGACCAAGAAAGCATACTTATTCATTGGTTGGATCATAGGACAGCCTCCTCTTCTTCCTTGTTCTTACGCTTCTCGATATTACTACGCATGATCTTTTGAGAGGCCTTTGAAAGACTTTGCTCATCCTCAAGGTAGCGCTTGATCTTGCGAATCGCATCTTGATATCCTGGGATCTGCACCTTCTCGAAGAGATTTACCTTTTGGGTAGTTTTCTTGCGAGCATGCTCCAGATATTCCATCTTCAAACGTAGAAATTCAGCTTCGATACCTGTCGTGGCAAGAGTCTTCAAAAGCTCTATCCCCTCAGCATACCAAGAGGGTGCATTAAAGATACTGAAGGGACGTACCTCATAGTGGATACCATCTAGTACGGGGAGTAAAACACCAGCAACCTTCTTCATTGAGAGATCCACACGGTCTACAGCAATGAGACTAGTATCGAACTCATCCCAAAGGCTAACCATTCCTTGGTATCCTTGTAGCTCACGCTCTAGCTTTTCCTCTAGCTCTTCGACTTCACGCTTGGTTTGCTTGACCTGCTGACGTAGGGCACTCTCCTTACTCTTGATGGTAGGGAGGGTGCGAAGGCGCATCTTAAGAGCCTTTTCCTGCTGCTGTAGCGAGGTCTTGTTGTATTGAAATCGTATCGCCATAAGACGTT
>CAJPPK010000002.1 GCA_905372565.1 uncultured Porphyromonas sp.
TAGCGCGCCACGTTCGGGACGTGGAGGTCGGAAGTTCGAGTCTTCTCATCCCGACAGAGCCTGCAAGGGCGGAAAGATGAAGGTGTCGAAGCTCGGCGCCTTCTTTTGCTATCGGTGCTTTCCCTAGGCCTTGGTAGCCCCGCAATTAAGATCATTTAGTAACTACATTATAACTATGTTCTCAGGAATTGTAGAAGCTTGTGGCGAAGTCGTCGCCCTGCGCCGTGAAGGAGAGAACCTTCATCTGACCCTCACCTGTCCTTTTGCTCACGAACTCAAGATCGATCAGAGTGTAGCGCATAATGGAGTCTGCCTCACGGTCGTAGCTCATGACGAGAAGACCTATACCGTCACGGCCATTCAGGAGACCCTGGATCGATCGAACCTCGGTCTACTCCAAGTCGGAGATCATGTGAACCTCGAGCGAAGCATGCTCCTCGGAGGTCGCCTCGATGGACATATCGTCCAGGGACATGTGGATATGACGGCTGTCTGCACCTCGGTAGAGGAGGCGAATGGTAGTTGGCTCTATCGCTTCGAGCATGCTACGGATAAGGCTTTGGCGGAGAAAGGCTACATAACGGTAGAGAAGGGCTCCGTCACCGTCAATGGTGTCAGCCTGACCGTGTGTAACTCTGAGAAGACATCCTTTGGCGTAGCCATCATCCCCTATACGCATGAGCATACGAACTTCAAGTACATCACTGCTGGATCGGTAGTGAATCTAGAGTTTGACATCGTAGGGAAGTACCTCTGTAAGATGCAGGAGTACGCTCGCTAGCCGGTACTTCCGTCCTCTTGATCACTGCTAGGAGATGAAGCGCTGGTTAGGTTGGGGGCTGTTGACGGTCTATCTCTGGGGAGCCTCTCTAGGGAGTAGTGTGGCACAGGGGCTTGCTCCTGTGTATTCATCCTTAGCCTATCAGCTTGGAGCTGTCAGTGTGGTGGCTGGTAAAGATGATCCAGCAGATCGTCCCAGGCTACCCCATCTGCGCTTAGGGACGGATGATGGACTTCGGATCTCCTTTGATTTGCTAGACCAACCACAGGCGAATCTGAACTATCGCATCAGCCAACTAGATCGGCAGGGAAAGCCAACGAGACGCCCTGCTATTACCTATTTGAGTAGCTTTGCTGATGGTCGGCTGGATCCTCCTATACCCAGTCGGGGAGTTCTCCGAAGCTATGACCACTATACGCTAGAGTTACCCAACCTAGCCAAGCAACTTAAGGAGTCGGGGAGCTATCAGTTGGAGATCTATACGCCAGACGAGCCCGAAGCCTCCGTATTGCTTGTTCCTTTCTTTGTCTCAGAGGAAGTGGGGCTAGGAGTAGTGCCAGCTTTAGCGACCTCACTCCTTGGCTCGGATGCCCTTACGAGCCAGCAGGTCGATATTCGACTCCTTTTGAGTGCTTCGTTAGGTATCCGTTCTCAAGATCTGCATCCTGTGGTGATACAGAATGCTCGCTTAGACAACGCAGTCATACTTACGAGCCCTAGCTATGCTTCCCTTACCGAAGTGCGCTACGAGGCTGATCGAGGAGCTCGCTTTGAGGGCGGGAATACGTACCTCAAGCTAGAGCACTTGACAGATGAAGCTCAGGGGCTAGGAGTAGAGACCTGTCTGCAGACAGACTCAGGTACGCTTCTTCGTCTCCTGCCTCTTCGTCAGCCTGGAGCTCTACTTTTCCGCCCTGATCCTGCCCGCCAAGGGATCCAGCGCCTACGTAGCTTGGATACCGAGGATATCGCTACAGAAGGGGAATATCATGCGGTCGACTTCCGACTTATGATGCCTTGGACTGATGAAGGAGAAGTCTTCCTCGCTGGAGAAGCCTTCCGTTACCTCCCCGAGGTTAAGCGATTACTCAAGTATGATAGCTCGATCGGTGGCTATAGGACGACGCTTCCTCTGAAGAGCGGGTACCAAGAGTACCAATATCTGCTAAGACCTCATGGACGGACCTCCTTGATCTCTGCTCCTACGGTGGGGAGTCATTACCAGACGACGAACTATTATACCGTCTTGGTCTATCTTCGTGGCGCTCGGGATATGCACGATCGTCTCATAGCCTATCAGGCTCTTTAGTCCTACCTATATCAATTTAAGTGATGTCTTCTCCTACTACCTCCCCTCGTGTGCTCGTAATTATCCCTGCACGCTATGCTTCTACTCGATTCCCTGGTAAGCCTCTTGTCGACATCGCCGGACGACCGATGATCATCCGTGTGGTAGAGCGTGCGCTGAGTGTATGCTCAGATGTGGTGGTCGCTACGGATGACGAGCGTATCCGCTCAGTCGTCGAGCAGTATGGCTATCGTGCTGTGATGACCTCCGCAGATCTCGCCTCGGGGACAGAGCGCTGTCTAGAGGCCTACCGCTTGCTCGGTGCTGAAGCAGACGTACTAGTAAACTTACAGGGAGATGAACCCTTCATCGCCGACGAGCAGATACGTCTTCTGATTTCAGCTTTCGTCGAGGACGAGAAGACCGACATCGCTACCTTAGCCCAGCCCTTTAGTTCCGAAACGACTAACGAAGAGCTGGCCAACCCTAATGCGGTGAAGCTCGTACGGGCTACCTCTGGTCAGGCTCTCTACTTTAGTCGTTCGGTGATCCCCTATCTACGTGGTGTAGAAGGAGCCTGGGCAAGCCAGCATCAGTATCTTAAGCATATAGGACTCTATGCCTTCCGAACAAGCATCCTAGAGCAATTGAGCATGCTCCCTCCGTCTCCCTTAGAGCAAGGAGAGAGCTTGGAGCAGCTACGCTGGCTCTCGGCAGGGCTACGCATTCAGGTAAAGCTCTCCGAGCACGAAACCATTGGAATTGATACGCCCGAAGATCTCCAGCGTATTCCTATAGATTCATCCCTCCTCTCGTGATTGATCAGCAGACTCGACAGCGCATTCTTGATACGGCACAGATCCTAGATGTCGTCAGTGACTTCGTGAGTTTACGTCGGCAGGGGATTAGCTATGTTGGTCTTTGCCCCTTCCATAGTGACCGGAATCCCTCCTTTTACGTCACTCCGTCTAAGAACATCTGTAAGTGCTTCTCATGTGGGGAAGGGGGTACACCGCTGAACTTCATCATGAAGCACGAGCAACTCTCCTATGGAGAAGCGCTCCGCTATTTAGCGAAGAAGTATAACATCGAGATCGTCGAGCGAGAAGAAACTGCCGAAGAGAGACAGCGAAATAACGAGCGGGAGAGTCTCTTCGTCGTCAATGACTATGCGGCGAAGTACTTCCAGCGTCAGCTTCATGAGAGCGAAGAGGGTAGAGCTGTCGGGCTAACTTACTTCCAAGAGCGAGGTATCCGCCCCGAGACGATCGAGAAGTTTGGCCTAGGCTATGCTCTGGATAGTAAGACGGCTTTTACGGAGGAGGCTATACGAGCGGGCTACTCCTTGGATCGTCTATCTGCTGTAGGTCTCTCCTCCGTCTATGAGGATCGTCCAGGTGTCGGTATAGACCGATTCCGAGGGCGAGTGATCTTCCCTGTGCGTAACCTGAGTGGACGCTATGTTGCCTTTGGTGGACGTATTCTCTCCAAGCGAGATAAAGTGGCTAAGTATATCAATTCTCCCGAGAGCCTGATCTACTCGAAGAGCCGTGAGCTCTATGGGCTCTACTGGGCGAAGAGCGCTATTGCTAAGGCGGGGAAGTGCTTTTTGGTCGAAGGATATACGGATGTCCTCTCCATGCATCAGGCAGGTATCGAGCACGTCGTCTCCTCCTCGGGTACTGCGTTGACGATTGATCAGATCCGCCTACTGCGTCGCTTCACATCACATATCACAGTCCTTTATGACGGCGATACAGCAGGGATTAAGGCTGCCTTGCGAGGAATTGACTTGCTTCTCGAAGAAGGCTTAAGTATCAAGGTCGTCTTACTCCCCGATGGAGAGGACCCTGATTCCTTCGCTCGTAGTCATAGTCCAAGTGAATTTGAGGCATTCATTGCTGCCCACGAGACTGACTTCATCCATTTTAAGATCAACCTCTACCAAGAGGAGATGGAGCGTGATCCTCTACGACGTGCGGAGCTGATCTCCGACATCATGCGTAGTATTGCCCTTATTCCTGATACGATCCAGCGGGCGGTGATGATCCAGAGTTCAGCTGGCCTACTACGTATGGGAGAGCATCTCCTGCAGTCGGAGGTCAATAAACTGAGACAACAGGGCGTCACAGCTCATGGCTTTACTTCCTCTATACCATCATCTACTCCGCTTCCACCAGTAGCTCCACTCCCAAGTGAAGCTCCTAGCGAGGCTGTAAGACCTTCGGATGAGTACGTTCATCCTCTCATCAAGGAGGAGAGCATAGAGCCCTTCGAGGAAGAACTTCTACTTCTACTCCTTCTCTATGGCGATCAGACGATCCTAATACCTGAGGGTATGGGCACGGCAGAGTATGAGGGAGAACGCTTCCCTGAGGAGCCTTCTTACTTTGTCCTGCGTGATTTTGTCCTGCGTGAGCTAGCTATGATCGGGGCTGAAGATACCTATTCTCCTCTCTTTGCTCGCTTTATTACGGAGCTGGTTGAGGTCTGTCTTCCTGCAGAGATTGCAGCAGAGACACACTTTGCTAATCACCCTGAAGATCAGCTACGTACCATCGCTACCGATCTTCTTGGTCGCAGTGATCTCCTAGAGTATCGACCGGAGCAGGAGCCTCTTCCTCTTAGCTTGCAAGGGCTGTCTACTAGCGAGGGGGAAGAGCTTCAAGAGCATCAGCTCCAGGAGGCTCGTTACCTAGGTAACCTTGCTTTACGCACCTGTAATAGCTACAAGATGGCACTCCTAGTTCGTCTCATTCAGCAGCTACATGCTGAGATCAAGCAGGCGCAGCGTGCAGGGGATCATGCTCAGATCATTGAGCTGATGGCGGAGATCTCTCGTCTGAATACTGAGAAGCGTCGTCTCTCTGATCTTCTTGGTGAGCGCACGATCATTGGCTGATCACTGAGAGTTAGGGCCTAACGCCTCGCTAGCTCTATTTAGGATCAGGTTTGTAGCCTAGACACATTACCCTTCTCCTCTCCCTCTTATCCCCACTTAAGGGGAAGGGGGAGAGGATTTTTTATGCTCTTAGTGGCTAGCTTTATCCTTCAGTTTGCTTAGGTATTCTCAAGCGTCCCATCCTTGTGGGACGACTGTCCCAGAGCGTTGGGACAATTGTCCCATAAGGATGGGATACTTCTGCTACAAGAGAGGGAAGTGTATTCTGTTCATTGGATTAGGAGAGTATAAATCAAGATATCCGGGTAGCTCTTCAAGATGGAGAAAGAGATAGCCCCAACAATCGGTTGATTGCTGGGGCTATTTAGGATGAGCGTTTGCGAGCAAAGATGGAGCTCGCCAAATCTAATGACGATGGCTGACAAGATGGTCTCCATCTAGCTGAAGGACCAGATCAAAGCTATCTATCGTCAAGCAGTAGGGTACAGCCGATGCAAACCCAGCCTTCTCTAGACGCTGGTAATGCTCGCTCTTCTGGATGTATTGTAGGCGCTCTTCTAGGGTGAGACAGTGACTTTTCCAAAGATCATGAGCCATCATCGCCATGTCACCCGCCGAGGAGCCCAGGTCCAATCGCTCGGCTTCGTTGGCTAGGGCACCTGCATAAAGCATATCTTCCATCGAAGCCTGCCCTTTCCAGCCAGCTGCTAGGACAACAACATCTTGACCTAGCGAAGCACAGTGACGAAGTGTCGCCTGGAGATTGGTCAGCGCACCGACGAGGATCGTGTCAGCTCCTTGTTCACGAGCGATCGTGAGTGCTCGGGTACCATTCGTTGTGGTGAAGACGATCTCCTGTCCTTGGACTTTGTCAGCCGTATATTCAGCAGGGTCGTTACCCAGCTGAGCAAAGGGACAGCGAACGATATTACGCTCTGCGGCGATGAGGCAATGACGACGCTTCCCTTCGCTCTCAGCTTCCTGAGTCGAAGCAACGGGATAAATGGCCTTGGCTCCATGGGCAAAAGCAGTAACCATAGTCGTCGAAGCACGGAAGATGTCCACGATAATCACTGTCGTCTGAGGGCGGTGATAGAGTGGATAGAGTTCTGGAGAAGGACAGAGATAGATGTACATAGAGCTAGATAAAGAAAGACCTACCACATGGCCTGCGCAGGCCATGTGGTAGGTGATGAATAAAGTGACAGGGAGGGCAAAATTAGATACCGAGCTCCTTACGGATGACGGCAATCTTCTCTAGGCAGGCTTGCTCAGCTGACGGCAAGTCTTCCTTGGATGCAGCCTTACCACGTACTCCGATATAGAACTTGATCTTGGGCTCCGTCCCCGAGGGGCGAATGGAGACCTTAGTCCCATCAGCGGTCTTGTACTGAAGGACGTTACTCGTCGTAGGCATGTCGAGAGAGAAGACTTCGTTCTTATCGAGCCAGATCCCTTGGAGCTTAGCGTAGTCGAGGACTTCGACGACAGGGCTTCCTGCAAGTGTCTTCAGAGGATTCTCACGGAAGTTCTTCATCATAGCTTCTATCTCTTCTGCACCGCTCTTGCCCTTACGGATAACGCTTACCCCTTGCTCCTTATATAGTCCATATTCTAGGAATATCTGCTGGAGAAGCTGGTAGATGGATAACCCCTTGTCGGCAGCCCAAGCCGCTAGTTCGGCGAACATACAGCAGGCAGATACAGAGCTCTTGTCACGAATGAAGTCTTCGCGTAGGAAGCCGTAGCTCTCTTCACCACCACCGATGTAATTGAGCTTGCCTTCATTCTTGCGGATGACATCTGCGATCCACTTGAAGCCGGTGTAGCAGTCGAAGAGAGTTACATGGTTCTTCTCAGCGATAGCACGGATGAGTTCAGTCGTAACGATGGTCTTGACTACGTAGTCTTGGCTCTGTAGGCGACCAGACTCCTTGCGACTCATGATCGCATAGTAGACGAGTAGGGTACAGATCTCGTTACCATTGATAAGTACCATCTTCCCCTCTTCATTGCGAACTGCTACGCCGATACGGTCAGCATCGGGGTCAGAGGCCATGACGAAGTCTGCGCCTGTTTCTTCTGCCTTGCGGATCGCTAGCTCAAGAGCTGCGGGCTCTTCAGGGTTAGGGGAGTAGACCGTGGGGAAATTGCCACTCACGACATCCTGTTCGGGGACATTGATGATATTGGTGAAGCCGATAGCTCTAAGGGCTTCTGGAATGATGCGTACACCCGTACCATGGATAGGAGTATAGACGATCTTAAGATCCTTATGGCGAGCGATGGATTCACGTTGAGGAGCAGAGAGAGAGGCGACACGCTCTATGAACTTCTTATCGAAGTCTGCTCCGAGAGTCTTGATTAGCTCTGGACGAGCTTCGAAGTGAATATCCTCAACCTTGGTAATCTTATTGACCTCGATGATGGTATTCCGGTCGTGTGGAGCGAGCATCTGTGCTCCATCTGACCAGTAGGCCTTGTATCCATTGTACTCCTTCGGGTTGTGTGATGCTGTGATCATCACGCCACTTTGACAGCCGAGCTCACGGATAGCGAAAGAGACTTCTGGGGTTGGACGAAGGCTCTCAAAGAGGAATACCTCAATGCCATTAGCTGAGAAGATCTCTGCAGCGATACGAGCGAAGACATCGCTATTATTACGGCAGTCATGTCCGATAGCGACACGGATCTGAGGGAGAGAGGCAAACTCCTGCTTGAGGTAGTTGGCTAGACCTTGGGTAGCGGCACCTACAGTATAGCGGTTCATACGATTTGAACCAACGCCCATAATGCCACGTAGTCCACCTGTTCCGAATTCAAGATCTTTGTAGAAGGATTCAATCAGTTCGGTGGTGTCTTCGCTGTCGAGGAGACGCTGTACTTCGCTACGAGTCTCTGCGTCATAGCCTGGAGTGAGCCACGCTTGTGCTTTAGCACGTACTTGTGCTAATAGTTCTTCTTGTGCCATAGTCTTATCTGTAATACTAGGTTTGTCATTGATGGATAAGCAAAGATACTCTTTTCTAGGAAGAAACGGTAGTGTAAGGTAGGAGTAAAGGTAGGACGTCTCCATTTCATACGAACATGAAGATATGCTTTGATTATCTCTGTTGTACTGGGATGTTAGGGATGCATAAAAGAAAATTCCCCTTCTAAGCCTGAGCTTAGAAGGGGGATTTTTGTGCTTATCAGAGGAGACCTAGGCTTCTTCCTCTTGGTCAGAGAAGTCTGTAATACCTGCTCCAATGAGGAGATTGTACCAACTATAGAGCTTCTTGATGTCGGAGGTATAGACACGCTCACGATCAAAGTTAGGTAGAACCTCCCCAAATGATGCACGGAGAGCCTCGTTATCCTTAAGGATAGATACTTCCACGGGAACACCAGCTTGCTTAGCATGAAGCTTGGTGAGTACCTCAGAGAGAGCGATGTCTTCGCTATCAGTGAACATAGAAATATCTCCTAGGGAGACGACACGATCCTTAGGCAGGATAGGTAGACGCTTCTTCGTTTCGAGAGATTCTACGATCAGTACATTATTGCCCGATGAGAGCAGGCGATAGAGCCCAGGCTTACCTGAGATAGAGAGGATGGTCTTCAACATATCTATTAAATGATAACTAATGTGGGAGCCTTTACCCACAAATGATGGTGCAAAAATAGTGATAATCGAGATTATCTTCCTTTAGGAGTGTAGCTAAGCTGGAGTAGCAGCGTGTCAAGCTGAGGTTGGAGTGCTTGGTTAGGCTCGTTGTGAACGACAAAGTCTGCCTGACGAATGAGCTCGTCTTGAGAGAGCTGATGGCGCATACGCTCTCGGATGACTGCTTCATCGACCTTGTCTCGCATACAGGCTCTTTGGAGACGAAGAGCTTCGCTTGCAGTGACGACGACGATGTAGTCTACATAGCTGACAAGGGAGGCTTGTAAGAGGATCGCACTCTCAATAATGCATGCTTTAGATCCTTGCTCCATTTGTTCGCTACGCCAAGAGGAAAAGTCGTGACGAATAGCGGGGTGAACTAATGCATTGACCTCAGCTAGCTTTCCCTTATCAGAGAAGATAATGCCAGCTAAGCGTTGCTTATCCAGAAGCCCTGTTTTCGAATCATAGATGCTTTCTCCAAAAAGATCTACCATCCGTGCTTTCAAGATAGGATCCTCATTATACAGCTCTTTGGCTCGACGATCACAATCGTAGACTGGTAGACCTCGATCGGCTAGCATTTGGGCTACGTAACTTTTCCCACTGCCGATGAGCCCTGTGAGCCCAAGGGTCCAGATCTGTGGGTCAGTGTACTCGCTACTTCTTTTCCTCGATGACATACTGCACCTTGTCGGGTGTGATACGATAGTGCTGGATCCAGTCCGGCTTTCGAGTAAGCTCAACAGGAAGATGGCGTGGAGGACCAGCCGATTGATCCTCTGATCCTACGATAAAAGATGGATAAGCGATGGATAATCCCAGGTCTTCGGCACGGAGCTCTCTGTATCGAGAGCGAGGAAGGGTGATAAGTACAGTCGCTGTGCTAGGTAGTGGCTGGAGCGTAAAGCCATCGGGTAGCCCTGTGACCTCAATAGGTAGAGTGAAGGAGTGCTCGGTGAGCTGTTCGATAGGAATATGAACTTGTACAATATTCGTCGAAGCATAAACTCCCTCGGGTAAGCTAAGGCGAACTTTGGTTGTGGTAGTACTTGTTAGCTTCTCTTCTTCGAAAGGTTGGGTTCCAATCGCTGTGATATCTGCTAAGGCTTCACGTGACCCGAAGATGGCGATCTCTGTAGGTGTAAGCTCAATACTTCCCACCGCATAGCCTGTCTCGATTTTGGGAAGACTTCCGAGCTTGATAGGGACGACCTTACGTAGACGGCGATAGGCACTCACTTGGATGAGGCTAGGGCTGATCGTCATGATGCGTGCTGTGGCAGATAGACGCTGTCGTACTTCATTGGCGAGGGTAGGGGCTGAAATATTAAATCCTGCGATGAGCTGCTGATCACGCTGTAGACGTATCTCTAGTGGTTCGACACCCCGTGTACTATACTCTAGGAGGCGTGTACCTTCATCCTCGAGGGTAACCTCAATAAACTCAGGAAGCTTACTCTCTAGGCCCACTTCGGGAGGGATCGAGTCATAGGTCACAGGGATCCGTAGCGTATAGGTGAAGCGCCTCTGAAAGCTCTGTACGAGCCAAAAGGTCGCAGAGAGGAAGACGAAGATAGAGAAGGTAATGATGTCTCGACTTAAGCGACGCTTACGCCGTGGCTGAGTGAGACTCGGACTTTCCTTCGGCTTACTAGGAAGCACATTCTTGAGGTCTAATCGCATGAGTAGAGAGCCTAAGACCTACGGCTGTAGGAGGTGGATGAGTGATGAAGAAGAAAAGAGAGTGACTGCTTCGCCTAGAGACGAAGTAGTCACTCTCCTCAAGTCTATTCGGTGTAAGACTACTTCGCGATGGAAGCGTCTCCAGCAGGGAAGACTGATCCCTTATCTACGCGGACACGGACGCCATCAGCGATCTCGACGACAAACTCGGTTTCCTTAATATCCTTGATGGTGCCATATAGACCGCCGGAGGTGACGATACGATCATTTGTCGTCAGGGCATCACGCTTCTGCTGTAGCTCTTTCTGACGCTTCTGCTGTGGGCGGATCATGAAGAGCCAAAAGATGACAAAGATCGCTACGATCATCAGAATAGAAGAATAGTTGAAGCCTTGGGCTTGGGCGGCTTGGAGGAAGAGGATTTCCATTATATGTAAGTCTATTTAGAGGGTGATAGAAGTAGGGGATAGTTAGTTCTTGAGGATCTTGCCTTCCTCACGAAGCTTCTTCGCAAGAGTGTCAAGAATACCGTTGATGAAGGAGGCACTATGGGATGTCGAGAAGCGCTTAGCTAGCTCAATGTACTCATTGATCGTGATGAGCGTGGGGATAGTGGGGAAGTAGAGGAATTCCGTCAGTGCTAGATTAAGGATCAAAGCATCCATATCCGCTAAGCGCTCGGTACTCCAAGCTGAGCTCAAGACAGACTCGATGACCTTAAGCTGGTCTGTATACTTCAGTAGAGTCTGGCGGAAGAGCAGACGAGCGAAGCGTTCGTCCTCTTCATCCTTGAAGGCTGGGAGAATAACCGTATCTACAGATTCTGTTTCGCTGGTACGGCGTAGGGTTTTCTCGACGAACTCCTTGACGATCTCTACGGGACCATTCTCAAGGGGAAGGCTCTGGTATCGACCTTCTCTGCGAGCTTCTTCTAGAGCTTCTAATAGAGGTTCTTCTTCGGTCTTAGGACGTTCTTCGACCTCAGCTTTCTCAATTCCCTTTAGATCATCTTGCCAATAGATGGACTGCTGCTCGAGAGTCTCGGCGAGCATCTCGTCTGTGGCAAATAGCTCATGGAAGACGCTTGTCCAGAAGTTCTGATCGTCGTCAAAGGACACTGGACTGGGGAGCTTGAGATAGTCTTGGTAGATGGAAGAGGTCTCTATCAAACGAAGGAGGTGGCGTAGTAGACGCTCGTCCTCTTCCCAGCGGAGATTAAATCCCTCATACCATGTAGAGAGCTTCTCTGAGGCACGGAGCTGAGCTGCGAGCTTGTTCTCTGCAAGACGCATGTTAGGTGAACGCTCTTCGCGTGTAGCTAGATGCTTATTCTTGCGGATCTCAAGAACCTCCTGATGGAACTCTGTCAGCGAAGGGATCAACTGCAGGAGATAGAGGTAAAGATCATACGTACGATGGAGGCTGAGCAGAAGGTCTTGCTCGGCTGTCGTGAGCTTCAGCTCGCCACGGTGTAGGTGAGCATAGGCGACCTGGAGCACACGAGTGCGTATAAGGGTTCTATTTATCATATGTCAATGCAACCTGATCTACTCGACGGCCTAGTCCTCATTCCCTGAGCATTTAGGAGAGCGTACGAACTAGCCGTAAGTAGTACACAAAGATAGGAGGAATTGGTGAAAGGTACTAGATCTGCCTCAAGGCAAATACCTATTCAAGCTCTAAATAACCTAGACCTTAGCTCGGGAGGACATAGACGTTTGTCTGAGCTAAGCCCTAGGTTAAACTGGGTTATCGGAATAGCCTGATCGCAAACGATCCTGTGGTAGCTAGCTCTTCTACTTGCTGAACTCGCTAGTGAAGTGGAAGCGTATCTTAGGGAAGTCCTGCTGAGCCATCGTCAGCACATAGCCCGAGTCAGCGAGATAGACATCTCTGCCAGCGAGATCCTTCGCCATGAACTGAGCCTTGCGCTTCTTGAAGTTCTCTAGTTCTTGTGGATCATCGCTTTCGATCCAGCATGCCTTGTAGAGATTGATCGGTTCCCAGCGACATGCAGCTCCATATTCATGAAGCAGGCGATATTGGATGACCTCGAACTGGAGCTGTCCAACGGTTCCGATGATCTTGCGACCATTGAATTGATTGGTGAAGAGCTGGGCGACGCCCTCTCCCATGAGCTGGTCGATCCCCTTAGCAAGTTGTTTGGTCTTCATGGGATCTTGGTTCTCAATGTACTTAAAGAGCTCGGGGGAGAAGCTGGGTAGTCCTTTGAAGTGTAAATCTTCACCTGCTGTGAGTGTATCACCGATTCGGAAGTTGCCAGTGTCGGGTAGCCCAATGATGTCGCCTGCGAAGGCTTCTTCTACAGTTTCCTTTCGCTGAGCCATAAAGGCTGTTGGGCTACTGAACTTGAGGCTTTTGCCGAGACGTACATGCTTGTAGCTCGCATTACGCTCGAAGCGTCCTGAGCAAATCTTGATGAAGGCAATACAGCTACGATGGTTAGGATCCATATTCGCATGGATCTTGAAGACAAAGCCCGTGAAGGCAGGTTCGTAAGGTGAGACTTCTCGCTCTTCAGCCTGAATAGGACGAGGCGAAGGGGCGATCTCGATGAAGCAGTTGAGTAGCTCTTGTACCCCGAAGTTATTAAGTGCTGAACCGAAGAAGACGGGAGCAAGATCTCCTGCCAAGTATTCTTCTCGATCGAAAGCCGGATAGACACCATCGACTAGCTCTAGATCCATGCGGAGCTTCTCGGCTTGCTCTGGCGTGATATGCTCCTCTAGCTCCGGAGAAGCTAGGTCGGTGATGGTCACTGACTCTGTGATACGCTGCTTGTCGGGTGTGAAGAGATTGAGTGCTCCCTCATGAATATTATAGACGCCACGGAAGCGCTGTCCTATATCGATAGGCCAGGAGAGAGGACGGACGCGTATCTGTAGCTCCTTCTCGATCTCATCAAGGAGATCAAAGGGATCTTGCCCCTCACGGTCCATCTTGTTGATGAAGACCATGACTGGAGTCTTACGCATGCGACAGACCTCCATCAGTCGGCGGGTCTGCATCTCTACGCCCTTAGCGCTATCGATGACGATGATGACGCTGTCTACTGCTGTGAGCGTGCGGAAGGTGTCTTCAGCGAAGTCTTGGTGACCTGGTGTGTCGAGAATATTGATCTTGTGCCCGGCGTAGTCGAAGCCCATGACTGAGGTCGCTACGGAGATACCACGTTGTTTCTCGATCTCCATCCAGTCACTGGTAGCGGTCTTCTTGATCTTATTACTCTTGACGGCTCCAGCGACATGGATAGCTCCACCGAAGAGGAGGAGTTTTTCTGTTAGGGTCGTCTTCCCAGCATCTGGGTGACTGATGATGGCGAAGGTGCGCCGTTGGTCAATCTCTGTCTTATATTCGTTCATAGGGATATCGGAGGATAGTATGTAGGGAGGCTAGGCCTTGGTCGTGGTGTCTCCTTCTTGCTCTAGCTTGTAGCGGTGGGCAAGGAGTGCGAGCATGGCACTGATCTGCTGCATCGACTTTTTCGTCTCATCGCTGATCTCCTTGCCTTGAAGTCCTAGGGTGATATAGCCATAGAGAGCAGAGAAGCAGGTCTCTAGTTCGCTCTCGTTGGAGTGATCCCCTTTACTTCGTAGCTGAATCAAGGCGGGAAGGATCTGTAAATGCATACCCGAATAGACAATGTCTTGCTTCGGACCAAGGAGAGCTCGATGAAGCTCTTCGAGTTGCATTAGGATGATACGGTTGATGTCTAGGTGACCACTCTCGGTCTTCCCCTCCGAGCGCATCATATCGATGAGCTCACTGTACCAAGTGCGTATCTCTGCCTTCGTGGCTTCGTCTACTTGGTAGCGTGAGAGTAAGTGAGTCTCTACACCTTCTATCGTGACACCTACAGCACGAATGAGATCTTCGACCTGCCACATATAGAGCAGGTATTCGGCGATATTCTCCTTGCGCTTCTTCTGTGCGATGATCATCGGCGCTTACTTTTTCTGGAGAGATTTAGCGAGGCGATGATCAGCATCGTTGGCTCCAGGCTGTAGACCGAGGAGCTGACAGACGAGTGGATAAAGCGTGATGTTAGGGATAGGCTCTGTGATATGATGACCTGCTCGGAAGTCTGGGCCGACAGCCTTGAAGATGGCATACATCTCGGGATGCTTGTTGTCAAACCCATGGCCAGCATGCATAAAGTCCTTAGGAATGCCTTGAGGGCGGAAGAAGATCTGTGTGCCAAGGTCTGCCACCAAGACGAGCTCTCCGATACGAGGGCTTGATCCGAAGTGTAGGCGCTCAGGGACTTCTCCCTTACGATACACTTGGATGTGTGGGACTTGCTTTAGGATCTTGTAAGCAGTCTCAGCATACCCAGCCTTGGGATAGAGGTGAGTGAAAGGTCCGGTAGCTACATGATCGAAGCTGTCCAATGGTAAATAATCGGAGAGATTAACTGCCTTACTGCGATCGAAGGATTGCATACCATGGTCTGCTACCAAGATAAAGTCTACTTGCTTAGCTATGGGAAGCTGGGCAAGTTTCCCACGGAAGTAGCCGATGACGGAGTCCATCTTTTCGACCATACGGATAGTTTTAGGTGACTCAGGGCCTTCGTGGTGACCTGTGTGGTCGGGCTCCTCGATGTACCACATGACGAGGTTGGGGCGCTCTCCTTGTGGGAGCTGAAGCCAACTAATCACGGAGTCAGCTCGGTCGGTATAGGGTACCTTATCGTTGAAGGTTTTCCATCGATCTGGATGGTGTCCACCGATAGCAGTCTCACTACCGACCCAGAAGAAACTCGCTGACTTCATCCCGTGACGTCTCACTACGTTCCATAGAGGCTCGCCCTTATAGAATGCAGGGTCAGCCACGGCCTTCCGATCTCCTAGGCGATAGTGTGCTCCACGCTCGTCCCAGAACTCATTACCTACGAGACCATGATTGTTGGGATAGAGCCCCGTAGCCATCGAATAGTGGTTGGGGAAGGTCAGCGTCGGGTAGGAGGGACGAAAGCGTCCAGAGAGGCCTTCCTTATCCATTTGATCAAGGTTCGGAGTATTCGCACGCTCTTGGTAGTCGGCGCGGAAGCCATCTAAGGATAGGATGACGACGTAGCGATCTGTGTTAGGTGCTTGGGCGAAAGTACTCTTCCCGTGCACTTGCTTCCCTGCTCCACAAGCGGAGAAGAAGGCAGTCGTGAGAGCAGTAGCGCATACGATAGCGCTGAGACTAAACTTCATTCGGCTATAATAATGTAGGGTATTTCGTTGCGTGGATCTCAAGAGCGAGAGAGCTTAGACAGTAAGCTTCTCCATGCTATTGGGTTACAAAGGTAGTGAAATACCTTCAGTTAGGGTAGGCATTATATGACTAAGACAGCTCGGTTTATCCTACTCTTCTTCGTACTCGGGAGTAACTTCTTTGAAGAATTTCTGAAGGTCGTATCCTTCTAGATAACCATTAGATGGTAGGTTTTGTATGAGTTGATACTCATTGACTAATGGTTCCCATTCTTTCTCGAAGACCGAAATAAAATGAAAGAACATGACATATAGTTCTGGATTAGACCACTGAGCTCGATATATCCTGATTAGTTCTTCTTTTTCTTTGTCGTTGAATATGGGATCTTCCTCTCGATCGATCAGCTTAATAGCATTATACATGTTCCTAAAGTATGCTCCTAGAAATGTTTGATTAGTTCTGCCTAGATCAAAATCAGAGAAGGGACGCCCTTCTGTATCCTGCCCTTTTAAGAGAACCTCTTGAATCTGAACTACAAGATTTTCATTCAGCCCTTTCTTCCTGAAGATTCTCTTTGTTTCTTCCAGCCATCTTTTATCAAGACCGTAGGTAAATATTAAGTAGGCAGCTTTTGCTCGGCTACGATCATTAAGATCTTCCTCAGCCTGTTTGACTGCTTGGAGAAGTAGACAGAGTTGCTGCTTATATACGGTGAATGCCATCCGGCCTTCGTAGCTGTCAGGTTGCCTGTCTTCTAAACAGCTCCTTTGGTTTTTCCTAAGAGGTTTTACTTCCAAATCATCTAACATCCGATAGTGATAGTTCATCATGTTAAAGAAATTCGTTTTGATCGTGTTTCTACGACTTTCATTTCTTTCCGCATCACTCTTTTCTCGAAAGGATACGATTGAGTATCCGAAAGTACCAGCTAGAAAAAAAGTTTGACAATAGAGTGGCCAATTGTTAACTATGTTGTCTATAAATTCAAGTATAGTCTTGCCTTCTATCTTGGTGGTGTAAAAGAAAGAAATAGCAAGAATGATAAATACAGAGATTGTTAAGACCTGTTTAAAACACTTGGTTGGGCTTTTCTTATTCTTCATAGTAGCTCATGCTATTGGTGAGTAGATATTGTTGGTGTTGGACAAAGGTATGACTTTCTGTGGTTTTCTAGCATATAATTTGAGAGAAGGAATAGTAGCTTAATGGATGCTCCGAGCCATGGGAATGCAAAGACAGAGCCATTGGTGAGATAGAGAGACTTGGTCCTGATCAGTCCGGAGTGTCTTATCCCACATATCCTTGGGGGGTGATAGGAATGAGTCAGGCGATTGTAACGTTGCAATTGTAGTGTTTCAACGTTGGAATGAGTCGAAAGCAACGTTGCTTTTTAGCGTGTGCTTATAAGGATTTCGAAAGATTGCTAGGGAATGCGCCTTGGTTTCAGTAGAACCCAAGTGTTTGGAGTAAACCTTAGAGTCTCCCGTCCTATTTCAATTGATCCCTTATAACCAGATCCAATGAAGCCAGGTGGAAATAGACTTCTACACGTATGATTGGGCTATGAGGAGGTAAACGTTTATCATGGCTAGCCGACTCTGTAGGGATATATGGTAGGTCTAGAATAGATAAAAGAAAACCGCCCTACCTCCGTATTGATGTGACGAAGGTAGGGCGGTAGCCGTGTTCCTTTGCGGTATATTAAAGCTCGCGAAGAGTTATACGAAGCGTGAACTTAATGGGTTTTTCGCTTGAGGAGAGGAAGGTATTTGCCATAGCCTGCATCCTTCATCTTGTCCTTAGGGATAAAGCGTAGTGAGGCACTATTGATGCAGTAGCGTAAGCCTCCTAGTGCCTGTGGACCATCATTGAAGACGTGCCCTAGGTGAGCGTCACCCGTTTTGCTACGTACCTCGATACGCTGCATACCATGACTACCATCCTGCTTTTCGACGAGGAGTGAGTCATCAATGGGACGAGAGAAGCTAGGCCAGCCACAGCCTGAATCAAACTTGTCCGTAGAGATGAAGAGAGGTTCGCCTGTCGTGATGTCTACATAGATCCCTTCACGCTTCTCATCCCAGTAGTCATTATCGAAAGCCATCTCTGTAGCCGAATGTTGGGTCACTGCGTATTGTGTAGCAGTGAGCCTCTTTCGGAGGGTGTCATCTGATGGTTTCCGGTAAGGGTTTGCCTCCTTGGCTAGGCGGAAAAGCTCTGGTCGGATATGGCAATAACCACTTGGATTCTTATCCAGATAGTCTTGGTGATACTCTTCAGCATCGAAGAAGTTCTTTAATGGCTCACATTCGACGACGATAGGAGCGGAGTACTTCGTTTGAAGCTCACGAAGCGCTGCTTCGATGACAGGGCGATCAGCGCTATCGGTATAGTAGATACCCGTACGATACTGATCTCCGATATCTCCGCCCTGTTTATTGAGGCTGGTGGGATTGATTGTCCTGAAGTAAAGGCTGAGTAGAAGGGACAGATCGATTTGCTCAGGCGCATAAGTAATACGTACAGCCTCTGCGAAACCAGTAGTATGAGAGCATACGTCTTGGTAGGTCGGAGAGTCTGTGTGACCATTTGCATAGCCTGCTTGGGTGCTGACGACACCACGCACTTGCTTGAAGAAGTGCTCGGTGCCCCAGAAGCATCCACCGGCAAGATAGATTTCTTTCATCGTGGAGGTATTCTTGGGAGGGTTAGCTTGTTTATGAGGGCTTCCGCAGAGCGTAAAGATGCCTAGACCTAGGCAGGCAAGTAAGGCGAAGATGCGCAAGGTTTTTCTGTCCATGGAGATTCATAGCTACTAAGCGTGATACTTAGAGAACAGACCTTAGGAGAAAAGATCAGCTCTCGAGACTTTCGTTAACCTAGTCGTCTCGAGAGCTAGATCCTGACAGTCGTGGTAAAAGATTCGTTCGGAAAGAGTGGAGGGGGCAATATCCCCCAAACTCTCATTTATCGAAGTAGCGAGTGGATATTCTCTACTAGCAGTGAGAGGGCAACGGGATTCATCCCTCCTTCTGGAATAATGATATCGGCATAGCGCTTAGAGGGCTCCACGAAGTCACGGTGCATCGGCTTTACTGTAGCAAAGTACTGCTTGAGTACAGAATTCATATCACGCCCACGCTCCTGGACATCTCGCACTAGACGACGTGCTAAACGAACGTCATCATCCGTGTCAACGAAGACCTTCACATCCATAAGCTCCCGAAGCTCTTTATGCTCTAGGATCAGAATCCCATCTAGGATGATCACCTTGGCAGGATGCACGAGGACGGTCTGAGGGAGACGATTGTGATCTGTGAATGAATAGACTGGACGCTGGATGGCACTCCCTTGTTTTAGCTGGCGGATATGCTCGATCATCATATCTGTGTCGAAGGAGTGAGGATGGTCGTAGTTAAGCTGAGAGCGCTCCTCTAGGCTCAGCTCATCATGCGCTTTGTAGTAGAAGTCATGACAAAGAGTCGTGACGGACTCATCGGCAAAGGCTTCTTGAAGTCTACGTACAAGAGTAGACTTGCCCGAGGCAGAGCCACCAGCGACTCCGATGATAGTAGGAGAGTAGTTCGTTTCTTGATTCATAGCGGGGAGTGTGAAGCAGGAACCTTGATCAGCGAGGAGTTTTTACTCCGATAGCTTCATAGATGAGGTCTTGTAGACGCTGACGCAGGCGCTCTTGATTGATGAGGGTATTTTGTCTTGTTGGATAAGTGCGGTTGGAGAGGAAGATAAAGACCAGCTCATAGGTTGGATCAACCCAGAAACAAGTCCCCGTGAATCCTTGATGTCCAAAGGTCGATGATGAAGCATATTCTCCGGTAGGGCCTCCAGAGTAGCGAGGCTTATCGAAGCCCAGTGAGCGAAAACCATTGATGCCAGTGGTCTCTAGGAATAGGCGGACAGTCTCACTGGGGATAATCTGTTTCTTCCCCCAAGATCCATGCTGTAGTAGCAATTGGCACACTTTGGCTAGCTCTTCGGCTGAGCCAAATAAGCCAGCATTACCAGCTACTCCTCCTAGGCAAGCGGCCGCTTCGTCATCGACTCGTCCTCTCAAGATTTCACCTCGTAAGAAGAGATCTTGCTGAGCAGGTGCAACGCGATCGATCTTGATCCCCTTATCAAGAGGATTGAAATAGAGCCGAGCTCCAATGGGCTTATAGAGTCGCTCTTCGACGAAGGTATCAAGAGCTTCTCCAGATACTCGCTCGATGACCTCCTGAAGGAGGAGGAAGTTGAGGTCACTATAGCGGTAGCTCTTATCCGAAGAGACATGTGCCGAGAAGAGTCGATTTAGTAGAACCTGCTTGAAGCTAGGAGATAGATAGCGACGATGACCAAAGGGTAGCGTGTGGGTCTTCGATGGCTTATCGGCAATGAAGTCTCCTTTGAACTGGAAGTTCGGATTTCCCCAAGCTCGTCCTACGAGACGAACTCCTCCTGCAAAAGATTTAGAGCGTATTAGGGTTCCCTCGTAGCTGGAGTCATCGATGAGATCAGTATAAAAGTTGATTCCTGCAGGTAAACCTGATTGATGTAGAAGGAGCTGACGAATAGTGACCATCCCAAGGAGGCTCTCACGAGTCTCAGGCAGGTAAGTCAAAAGAGGGGCATCGAGGCGTACCTTCTTATCTGCAACGAGAAGCATCATAGCTGGAGTAGTTGCAGCTGCTTTCGTGATAGAGGCTAAGTCATAGAGACTACCTGTTTCCACCATTTGACGGTGCCCCTCGCGACTAGGCATAAGAAGTCCAAAGGCTTTGTCATAGATCACCTCGCCCTTATAGAGAGCGAAAATTTGACATCCTGGGAAGGCTCCTTGAGCAATTCCTCCCTTAGCTAGGCTATCCACTCGATCAAGAGCATACTGTGGAATAGTGCTAGGCTCAAGTAAACTATCTGAGGATAGAGATGCTACGTTAGCTTGAGAAGTCTTGGCGGAAGTGACCCCCACAGAGCTAGCGAGGAATATTATACCTATCAAAAGAGAGTATATCGGATGGCGAAAAGCGTTCACTTCAGATAGTTCTATTTCTTTATTGGTTGCTGTAGGCGCAGTGATGGAGTCCCTGCAGTCGGATCTGTAGATGAGGGAGCTGTTGTTCCGCTAGCTTTCCACAAGCGATCACGGAGAGAGGCTTCTTCTGGTGTCCAGATCAATGATTTTACTTCATTGGCAGAGGTCTCATGAGCCGTCTTCTTAATAATTAAGGCATACTTAAAGCGGAGAATACGCTTGCAGTGCATCTCGATCTGCTCGGCAGTGACTTCTCCTCGCTTGAGAGCCGAGAGGATCTCTTCGACTGCTTGCTGGGGAGAGTGTGGCCCAAGTAGAATGTCATTTCCCGCTTTGAGTGCTTCTACAGCAAGTGAACTTCCCGGTGGAACTTGTGCACCTTTCATTTCCAAAGCATCGGTGAAGACCAATCCTGAGAATTGAAGTTCTCTCCGAAGAAGATCGGTTGTTATCGGTGCGCTGAGCGAAGCAGGCTTGCCACTAGGGTCATAGGCTGGGACACGTAGGTGAGCTGTCATGACTCCGCCGAGTCCAGCCTGAAAGTAGCTTCGGAAGGGGGCTAATTCCAAGCGTTGCATACGTTCACGACTAGCCGATACTAGGGGGAGTGTCTTATGGGAGTCTTCAGAGGTATCTCCATGTCCCGGGAAATGCTTGGCGACAGAGAGTACTCCGCCCTGCTCTAGACCTCGACCATACGCTAGAGCACAATCAATCACCCGCTGAGGTGTGTCACCGAAGCTACGAGAACCGATGACGGGGTTCTTAGGATTACTATTGACGTCTACTACTGGAGCGAAGTTGACATGAATACCCATCAGCTGACATTGGCGAGCAACTTCTGCTCCGTAGGCTTGGATGAGCTTAAGATCTTGTTTGTCGCCAAGTCCTTTGTTGCGAGGATAACGAGGGGCATCCTTTAGTCGCATATAAAGCCCCCACTCTCCATCTAGTGCGATCAGTAGGGGGACAGAGCTGGCCTCTTGGAGAGCAATAGTTAAAGCTCGCTGATCAGCAAGGTATCCTTTCTGAAATAGAACCCCTCCCCAACGCTCCACTTTTAAGCGCTTTAAGAGTGCTGATTGATCTTCTGGTCGAGGATAGATGATCGGCATAATAAGCTGGCTAACCCGTCCTCGTTGGTCAAGAGATTGATAGACGCTATCGACCCAGCGGGACTGATCTTGCTCAGAAATGCCACGAAAAATAAGAAGGGATGAGGGAGACTGTGCAGAAGTCTCCGAGCGACTGCATCCCATAAGGAATGATGCCAAGAGACAGGCTCGAAGAATAGAGATGCGAGACATGAGATGTACGGTGTAAAATCAGGATCTGGGCGTCTTAGCTTGTCGGAATACCCAAAAACGCTGGAGGGTATAGTTGAAGAGTACAGAGACGAAAAGGTCACTGATGAGCTTACCTATTTTATAGTCAATACCCACGAATTGCTCCAGACTATAGGTGCCAAGGTATTTGAGCAAAATACTTCCTAAGACAGTAAGGGTAAACTTGAAGAGCTGGCCTTTTAAATCGCTGTGATAGCTCCGCTCTTTATCTCGGAAGGTGAAGTAGCGATTTAACGAGAAGTTGACCACAGCTCCGACGACTCCACCACAAGTGATAGCCCAGAAGAGTGGCCAACCAAAGACTTCTTTCCCAAGAAGGAGTAGTCCATAGTCTACAATGGATCCTGCTCCGGCGGAGAACTGAGCCAGAGTGAATGTTAGCAGTAGACGTTTGAAACGGGATAGCAAGAGGCTGAACTTAGGCTTTGGAAGAAGATTCCTTGACTTCTCTTAGCTCAATATCTCGCTGATCTGCGAGCTGGAGTAGCTGACAGAAGTCTGTCAAGAAAGCTATCAATAAGACGATAGAGACCGCAAGACCAATCCAGTGAATGCTATTTGTGATGAAGAACTCGGAGCAAAAGAGTAAGGCTAGGATGATACGTACCTCTGTTGGGCCTAGAAGCCCCGAGTCAATAGAATACTTATCTGTGACCTTATAGCGTAGCTGAGAGATGATCATTTCTGCACCATAGAGGACGACAAAGATGAAACCAATGAGCTTCCATCCTGGAGCTACGTAGCTATAATAACCTAGTCCGATAGCGATAATGCCTAGCCAGTCTACTACGATGTCTAGACAGAATCCGAACCACTTACGGGGAGTCCCGCGATAGTACGCTAAACGTCCATCAAGAGAGTCTCCAAACCAGTTGATGAAAAAGGCTAGAGGGGTAAGAAGTAGCCAGATAGGGCCATAGATCGATGCGATGAACATAAGAAGGCCAACAAGGATATTCCCCATAAGACCGATGCTGGTAAGCATGTTTGAGGTCATCCACTTAGGTAGGCGTTCTACTAGGTAGGCGATGAGAGAGAGCTCGTGATCGTGAAGAATATTGGTTCTCTTTCTATCTTGACTGATCGCCTGTTTTGTATCTGGCATAGCTTGCTTATGTATGAGAGAGGAATAGTCTGATGTGAGAGCTTATACCTCCATATTTATATATCCTTTACAAAGGTAGCCTAAATTCTAGACTCTGGGTAGGGGAAGAGCAAGAGTAAAGGAGGATCTCTGGAGGAAAAACTGAATTTTCTGTTATCGAACGGAGAGTCTAGCTTTGTATGATTTGATACCTAGCCTCTAGTTTAGCATTGACTAGCAATGAGCTTATAAGCGAAGATGGCTACGAAAGCACTGTGCTTTCGTAGCCATCTTCATGCTTAGGGGTGAGTCTATCCTAACGAAGGCTTAGCTCTTCGATCAGACGAGGACACTTGCCCCACTTATCAATGGTATATAGGACGTAGCGAATATCTACACCAATGGTACGCTGAAGCTCGGGCTCGAACTCAATGTCACCGCTCATAGCTTCCCAGTTACCATCGAAGGCTAGTCCAAAGACGCGACCATTCTTGTCAAACATAGGGCTACCCGAGTTACCTCCTGTGATATCATTTGAAGCAATGAAGGCTACATGTAGCGAGCCATCCTTGTCTGCCCATCGTCCCCAGTCGCCCTTCTTTACTTCGGAGAGGAAGGAAGGGAAGACTTCGAATTCAGAGTCTCCTACTTTATGCTTCTCTAGGATTCCACGAGTGGTCGTGAAGTAGTCATATTCGATACCATCTGCTGGACTATAGCCCTTGATCGTACCATAGCTCATGCGCATCGTGGAGTTGGCATCACTAGGCATGGGCTTCGATGGGTTCATGAGCTGGCGTCCTGCGAAGTAGAGACGGTTGCCACGCTGGATAGGCTCTGTGAGAGGACGAATCTCGTCAGAGAACTTCTGAGCCACCTCACGAACAGCTTGAGCGAACTTCACTGCGGGATCATTGGTCAGTGCTTCGTTGAGCTTGCCTTCCTTAAGGAGAGCCATGAGCTTATCCTTCTGTACGACGATACTCTGAGAGAAGAGCTGACGGGCAAAGGCCTTGGTGTCTCCCTTGGCTTGCGCATCGATGATCGCCATAATGGGGGCGAGGTGCTCGGCTTGGATACGCTTACGAGCGATGTCCAGCATAGCTACGAATACACGCTCATCAAGGGAAGCATCATAGTCCTTGAATAGTGCATCAAGGAAAGACATGCCACGACCACTATCGGCTAATACCTTCTTGACCGTTGGGGCGGTCAGCGTTAGAGCCATGCCCGTGATTTCCGTCCCATTCAGTAGAGACTCGCGGAGGTAAGTGGCTTCACGTTCGACACCACCGAGCTTCTTATAGGCATTCTTCATCTCGGTAAGGATGCCCTGATACATCTTGGTCGCCTTACCACCCTTATTTGCCCAAGCATCGAACGCTGCTTCTTCTGCACGCTTACGACCAAGTACATCGAGCTTAAGGATGCCACGATTCATACCGATGGAGTTCTTCCAGTAGTTTGAGCTACGGGCATACTTGGAGGCATACTTGATGCGGGTCGCTTGATCAGCTTCCATAGCTTCCTTCCAGATCTCCTGCTTGATGCCACGAACTTCGATGCGGGGAGCATTCTGATCCTCCATGCGATTCTCGATAGCAAAGGATGGGATGTAGCGGAACGTAGATCCAGGGAAGCCAATGGTCATCGAATAATCCCCCTGCTTATAGCCTTCAGTGGAGACCGTCGCATGATACTTGGGGACGTAGGGTACGTTATCCTGACTATAGTTAGCTGGCTGATTGTCCTTGCTTGCATAGACACGGAAGACAGAGAAGTCGCCCGTGTGGCGAGGCCACATCCAGTTGTCCGTATCGCCACCGAATTTTCCTACGGATCCTGGAGGTGCGAAGACGAGACGAATATCGCTGAAGACATCGTAGGTAATGAGGTAGTACTTGTTATTGGCGTAGTAAGGACGGATAGTGACCTGCTTGTGCTCGTTCTTGAGACGTGCAGACTCAGCCTTCTCCATACCTTCGCAGATCTTACGGATCTGGTTTAGACGATCAAGTTCATCCTTAGGCTTCTTGACCTGTGCTAGGATCTCTTGGGTCACATCACGGATCGCCGAGAGATAGCTAATGGTGAGCCCTGGGATAGGTAGCTCTTCCTTGAAGCTCTGCGATACGAATCCGTCACGTAGGTAGTCGTGATCGACCGTGCTCTGTGACTGAATGGCATCGAAACCACAGTGGTGATTGGTGAAGACGAGTCCCTTATCGGAGACCGTAACACCGGTACAGCCACGTCCGAAGATAACCACAGAGTTAGCTACGCTAGGCTTGCTCAGGCTATACAGCGAGTCAATGGGGAGACGGAAGCCTAGCTCCTTCATCTGAGCGATGTTTTCTTTCGTGAGCTCATTGAGTAGCCACATGCCCTTATCAGCCTTCGCTTGGGCGACGAAGGTCAAGACAACGCTAGCCAAGATGAGACCCTTTTTGAGGAATTGCTTCATTTTGATGAGTTAGATGAAATGGTTGATTCATTACAAAGATAAGCATAAGGGGCATATTCCTTCCTTAAGCTAATTACCAGAGGAAAGTCTTTCGGGAAAGGCATCTGGTGCGTTCTCTTAGGTAAGGTATAGCTTCGTATGACGAAAGGTATACCTTGTTGGGGAGAAAGACTAGCCTTTGCGTTAGCTGAGGTAGACCTTGATCGAAGAAGAGTTAGTTTTTCTTGCGATGGATCCAGCTACTTGATTGACCTAGCTATACACTATGGATTTCTGATTATAAGCCTTCTCTTTGAGTTTCGTAGAAGTCTCTTCGAATTAGGCTTTACGGTGAGGTTTTCGACCTCCAAGTATGCCAAAAGAAAAGCCCCTCGATAAGACTCCGAAGAGCTTATCGAGGAGCTTGAAAAGTGGAAGGTCGCTAGCCGAGATGATGTGATCGAGCTAGCTGAAGGATGGCTTAGCGACGACGCTTAGCTGGAGCCTTCTTGGTAGGAGTAGATGCTGGCTCTTCCTTTTGGACCGCAGGTGCAGCTTTCTTCGTCAGGTCAATGGATGCGATAAGTGCTTCGAGACCTTCGGGGAGGGCAGGCGAACCAACTTCAAGCGTACCAGCCTTGAGGGCGTCATGCTTGTCATTCATCTTCTGCTGGTAGTAGATGCTGCCGAGCATGCCCTTGACATTGTCAGGACGAGACTTGTAAGCGATCTCAAGGACAGGGATGGCTGACTTGAGCAAGTTCTCAGCTATCTGAGCCTGAGCCTGAGTGAGCTCAGCGTTCTCATAGATCTTAGCCGCTGCATTGTAGAGACCACCACCGAGGTAGATGAAGGCATTCATATTTGCTGGGTCTGCCTTAGCAGCCTTGAGATACCAGCCTAGAGCTTCCTTAAGATCAGCCTCTTCGATGATAGAGCCCTTCACGAGGAGAGCCGTAGCATCCTTGGCATTGGAGGAGATACGTTCGTCAAGGAGCTTGATAGCTTCATCTGCACGGCCATTATTCTTAAGGATCGTGACCAGATTAGCTAGGAAGTAAGGATCTTCAGGGTAAGCCTTGACAGAAGAAGTGAGCACAGGTACTGCTCCGAGAGAGTCACCCTTGGCAAAGTGAGCAGCGATGACCCACTGGGCTACGTTCTGAGGCTCGACAGCGAAAGATCCAAATCGGTTATAGAGATCGATGACCTTGTCGTACTGCTTCTGCTGGCTAGCCGAACCGATGGCATAGTAAGCCGAGTTCATCGCATTAGAGTCGATGGCAGCGACGTCCTTGTCATCAGCGAATAGCTCAGACTTCTTTACCGTGAGGAACTTGTCAAGTGCCTCGATCGCCTCATCGTACTTCTGGTTTTGCAGGAACCATACACCGCCGTAGAAGAGCTGGATGTGGTCGTTATGGAGTGACTCCTTGGCCTTCTTCGTGTACTTGAGGTTCACCTTACCCTTCTCGTTGGGCTGGCTTTCGATAGCATAGAGTTTGAGCCAAGCAGGTACGGCAGCCTCCAGCGTCGTGTAGAGCTGGGTACGATCCCCATTCTGATCTACTGCTAGGCGAGCGAACTCAGCGGTGTGGGCCTTACTTTCGATGAGTCCAGCGACGTACCAAGTGTAGGGATCGTTCTTGCTTTCTTCGTTCTGGAGAGCTTCTCCTATGAGGCGACGAGCTTCAGCGAAGTCAGGCTTCTCGGAGTTAGCGATCTTCTCTGCGCTCTTGACATTAGCGATCTGAGCGAAGGCTCCTGCAGAAACGAGGAGCCCAGTAGCTAGGGCACAAATAAGTTTCTTCATCTTCGTGTGCTGTTAGTGTGAGGGTTATTGATTGTCTGCATCCTCTAGAGCTCGATCGATGAGCTTTTCGAAGAGGCTGTCGGGTTGCTGTTCATTGGAGGTAATCTCCCCATCAGGTGTATCTACATCCCCTAGATGAGAGGTTGTATCGAGTCCTTCGCCATCTACTACTGGTCCCTCTTCCTCTTCTTCGGAGAGGACCTGACAGACGGAGGCGATCTCATCGCCTCGCTTCTTGAGGTCAATGATACGTACACCTTGTGTTGCACGCCCTTGGACTGAGATATCTCGAGCATGGACACGGATGGTGATACCACTCTTATTGATGATCATGAGATCATGCTCATCCGTCACGGGGCGGATCGCTACGAGCTCACCGGTCTTATCCGTGATGTTTAGGGTCTTGACACCCTTGGTACCACGGTTGGTGATGCGATAATCATCGATGACGGATCGCTTACCATAGCCTTGCTCGCTGATGACGAGGATGGTCTCTTCTGTTTCCTTAGGTACTGCGATCATGCCGATGACTTCATCTCGTCCATCAGAATCAAGGGTCATACCACGAACCCCAGTAGCATTACGTCCCATGGCACGTACCGTAGATTCATGGAAGCGAACGGCCCGTCCATTACGATTGGCGATGAGTACTTCGCTATTCCCGTCGGTGAGACTGACTCCGACGAGCTGGTCGCCCTCGACGAGGTTGATAGCGATGACCCCGTTAGCTCGGGGGCGTGAATAGGCTTCAAGGAGCGTCTTCTTGATCGTCCCACGCTTGGTACAGAAGAGCAGGTAGTGGGAGTTCACGAAGTCTTCGTCGCGAGTGAGGTTCTTTACACGAATGAAGGCATTGACTCGGTCACCTGGTTCGATGTTCAAGAGGTTCTGAAGTGCACGTCCCTTAGCGTTCTTTGCCCCTTCAGGGATCTCGTAAACCTTAAGCCAATAGCAACGTCCAAGCTGTGTGAAGAGAAGCATCGTCTCATGCATCGAAGCTGAGTAGATGTACTCGATGAAGTCCTCATCACGCGTGTCACTGCCCTTAGCACCGACACCACCACGAGCCTGGGAGCGGAAGTCTGCAAGTGGAGTACGCTTGATATAGCCATGGTGTGAGATCGTGATGACCATATCATCATCAGCATAGAAGTCTTCAGGATTGAATTCTTCAGCCGCGTAGATGATTTCACTGCGACGCTCGTCGCCATACTTCTCCTTGATCTCTAGGAGTTCCTCACGGATAAGTTTGGCGCGTAGCTCCTTATCCTCGAGAAGAGCCTTGAGACGTCCGATCTCCTTCATCAGTGCAGCGTATTCCTCCTTCAGCTTCTCACGCTCTAGTCCAGTAAGTGCACGCAGACGCATGTCTACGATAGCACGGGCTTGGATCAGTGTGAGGGAGAAGCGTGCCATCAAGTGGTCTATAGCCTCCTGTGGTTCGCTTGCGGCACGGATGATGCGGATGACTTCATCGATGTTGTCTACGGCGATGATTAAGCCTTCGAGGATATGTACACGCTCCTCAGCCTTACGAAGCTCAAACTGCGTACGGCGATAGACCACATCGTGGCGATGCTCAATGAAGAGCTCGATGAGATCCTTCAAATTCAAGAGACGAGGACGTCCCTTTACTAGAGCAATATTATTGATGCTGAAGGAGCTCTGTAGAGCGGTCATCTTGTAGAGCTTATTAAGCACTACACCTGAGTTAGCATCACGCTTGACGTCGATGACGATACGGATCCCCTTGCGGTTAGATTCGTCTGATATACCTGAGATCCCATCGATCTTCTTGTCATTGATCAGGTCGGCTATGCCCTTGACGAGCTCACTCTTATTGACCTGATAGGGGATCTCTGTGACGATGATGCGTTCGTGGTTGTTATGCTCTTCGATCTCGCAGCGACTACGGATGACGACACGACCACGTCCCGTCTCGAAGGCTTCACGTACACCTGCATAGCCATAGATGAAGCCTCCGGTGGGGAAGTCAGGAGCCTTGATATAGTTCATCAGGCCTGATGCATCAATATCCCCCTGGTGGTCAATGTAGGCAACACAAGCATCAATGGACTCGGATAGGTTGTGTGGAGCCATATTGGTCGCCATACCTACAGCGATCCCCGCCGAACCATTAACGAGTAGGTTCGGGAAGCGTGCTGGTAAGACGGTCGGCTCTACGGTGGAGTCATCGAAGTTGTTCTGAAAGTCTACCGTATCTTTCTCTATATCTCGAAGCATCTCGCTAGCCAAGCGATTGAGGCGGGACTCCGTATAACGCATGGCTGCGGGGGAGTCGCCGTCGATGGATCCGAAGTTACCCTGTCCCTGTACGAGGGGGTAACGTAGGTTCCATGGCTGAGCTAAGCGTACGAGCGTGCCATAAATAGATGAGTCACCGTGCGGGTGATAGTACTTCATCACCTGCCCTACGGCGCTGGCGCACTTACGTGTAGGCTTGTCATAGGTGTTACCATCTTCGTTCATGGCATAGAGCACACGACGATGGACGGGCTTGAAGCCATCACGAACATCGGGGAGAGCACGGGAGACGATGACCGACATCGAGTAGTCGATGTAAGCCGTCTTCATCTCATCCTCGATGTTGATGTCTATGATTCTGTCTTCGCGATCTAGCATTCTAAATCTATGAGGTGTAATATTGAGACTAGTTCTCGTGTCTAGTCCTCTTATCAAGGCTCTAAGTTACGAAAAAAAGAGCATATAGCGCTTATTTTCCCTGATTAACAGAGGTATCCCATCTTAAGAGAGGATAAGATGGCTATGGACTCTTCGTCGGTGCAGAGTCGCAGGGTGTGTCAGAGGGGCTATGTCGAAGAGGAATAGATGGAGAAGCCTATACAGTCCTTGGGCTTAAAGGACTAGATGGTATGGGGCTCAAGTAAGCCTTCTAGCTGGAGACGATTGGACTGTTTAATCGTGCTCTCAATTGGCTAGTAGTCGTCAGTCTCAGCCCTTCCTATTAGCGGGCGAATGGTCAGAATATACCTAATCATAGGTTCATAATATACCTAGTCGACGAGTTACAATATACCTAACCTGGTAGTCAGAATATACGTAATCTTGAGTCCTCCCTTAAGGGAAGCGATGGCTAGATAGAGAGTGAGATCCCCCCCTTACCCTAGACTCCATGGGAGTTAGGGTAAGGGGTGCTCTCGCAGGGTATAATCTTTCCTAGTAGACTAGGCTAAAGATGGCCTAGAGTCCTGTGTAATTGTGCGGAGAGATACGATGCATCTCTTCCTTGAGGCTGTCGCTGATCGCTAGACCCTCGATGAAGTCATAGATGGACTTCTCGGTGATGTGCGTATTGGTGCGGGTCAGTTCCTTAAGCGCTTCATAGGGCTTGGGATAGCCTTCGCGACGGAGGATCGTCTGAAGAGCTTCAGCCACGACAGCCCAGTTATTTTCTAGATCTTGATAGAGCGCCTCCTTGTTGAGAAGTACCTTGCCAAGCCCCTTACGTAGGCTCTTGAGGGCGATCATGCAGTGTGCAAGAGGAGTGCCTACATTGCGAAGGACAGTAGAGTCCGTGAGGTCACGCTGTAGGCGAGAGATGGGGAGCTTGCGGGCGAGGAAGCCGAAGATCGCATTGGCGATACCAAGATTCCCCTCTGCATTCTCAAAGTCAATGGGGTTAACCTTGTGAGGCATAGCGGAGGAGCCTACTTCTCCAGCACGGATCTGCTGTTTGAAGTAGTCCATCGAGATATACATCCAGAAGTCGCGTGCGAGGTCGATGAGGATGACATTGATGCGCTGCAGTACGTCGAAGAGCGCTGCAAGCTGGTCATAGTTGGAGATCTGGGTGGTGAAACTCTCGCGCTCCAGTCCTAGACTGCGCACGAAGGAGGCTGCGAACTTCTTCCAGTCGTGCTGTGGATAGGCAATGGCATGCGCATTAAAGTTGCCCGTCGCGCCACCAAACTTAGCCGTGTGGGGGATCTGTTCTAGCGCCTTGAGTTGTTCTTGTAGTCGGTAGACATAGACTTCGATCTCTTTGCCGAGGCGAGTGGGAGAGGCTGGCTGTCCATGGGTGTGGGCTAGCATAGCGACTTCCGCCCATTCATTGGCGTAGAATTGCAGTTGGTCGATCAGTCCGCCTAGCTCAGGAAGATAAATATGCTCTACGGCCTCACGGATCATCAGCGGGAAGGAGGTGTTATTGATGTCCTGTGAGGTCAGACCGAAGTGAATAAACTCCTTCTCGTCGGCTAGTCCTAGGGCATCGAAGCGCTCCTTGATGAAGTATTCGACCGCCTTGACATCATGGTTGGTAGTCCGCTCGATCTCCTTAATGCGCTGGGCATCCTCGGTAGATAGGCTGAGGTAGATGTCATGGAGCTGCTCGATGCGCTCGGAGCTAAGGATCCGACGAAGGTGTGGTAGTTCTTCGCAGAGGGCGATGAAGTAGAGGATCTCGACACGTACTCGATAGCGAATGAGTGCTTCCTCAGAGAAGTAAGAGGCGAGAGCTTCGGTCTGGCTACGGTAGCGACCATCAATCGGAGAAATAGCCTGAAGGGAGTCGAAGAGCATAGTCTGCGGGGAGATTAGAAGATGAAAGGTGTAAAGTGGCTAAATAGTAAGGAGCGAAGTCCGAGACTCTTCTTATGAGAGGTGATCGGGGCTTCGCTCCTTGTGTGTAGAGGGTTATCGGAGACGATTGGAGGCGCGGATGAGCGTCTCGTCGTAGATCATGCGACGGGCTGCCAAGTAGAGCAGGGGAAGGCATATCAGAGGGAGGGCAAGAGGGAAGCGCACTGCGAAACTCGCCCCTGTCTCTGAAGTGAACTGCCAGCTGATCCAAGCGATGTAGCAGAGCTGACCGATGACCACGAGTAGAGTAAGTATCGTGAGGCGCATCTGAAGCATCCTGCGCTTGTAGAGGAAGATGAGCCCAAGAGCACTCACAGCTATTAGGATACTTAGTGCTCCCGTAGCCCAAGCTGGCATGATAGTAGCCCCATCGGAAGCACTATGAATACTCCAGTTGTCTAAGAGGTAGTATTGCCCTGTTGGGAGCGTAAAGACAGCTAGGTCTAGGAAGGCGAAGACGCTCATGAGTACTCCTACAAGGAGTAGCCAGAGCGTCTGTATGCGTTGCCACATAGCGTATCGGGGATATCTATGGGTTACTTCTTGCTACGTCCAGCGATGTTGTAGTACAGCTCGCCGTCTTCGTACTCCTTAGCCGCTACGAGAGTGGGCTTAGGTAGTCGCTCGTAGTAGCGAGAGATCTCGATCTGCTCGGGATTCTCCGTCGTCTCCTGCTGATCATCGGTATAGACAGCGAACTCCTGAAGCTTAGCTTCGAGCTCCTGCTTAGTCTCCTGTGCGATCTGATTAGCTCGCTTGGCGATGATCATCACGGTCTCATAGATATTCTCCGTGTCCTTGCTGAGGCTGACCATGTCACGACTGATCGTGTTGGTCGGTACATTCTTTTTGTACTTAGGCATATGTTTAAATCTCTTTGTATACGATGGATGATAGGAGTCTAGGACTTGACGAGCTTGGCATTCATTCGCTCGAAGATGCGTTGAGCTTGCTTTAGATACTCTCCCTGTGGGAAATCATTTAAGTACGCATAGTAGGCGTCGATGACTTCACGCAGGCGTTCCTGAAGGCGCTCGGGGACACTTAGGTCTGCTTGCTCTGCCTTAGCTCGTAGGATGAGGAAAGTGATCTCCTCTTTATGCTTGGTGTAAGGATAGTCCTTAAGGGCATTCTGAGCGGTGATAATACACGACTCGTAATTATTCCCAAGGTACAGCCCGAGATTGAAATAGAGACGAGCTGCGAGAAACTCTTTATAGGCCAGTTTATCTTGAAGCTCAAAGAGCATCTGCTCTACCTCCTTGGTATGCTTGCCCTCGGGGAAGAAGTCAAGATAGCTCTGTAGCTCCTTAATAGCGCCAATAGTTGCAGTCTGATCAAGACGAGCATCAGGAGAGGAGCGGAAGAGGCTATAGCCAGCTTTGAAGCGTGCTTCCTCTGCCATCGAGCCCTTAGGATAGCTGGTATAATAGTTCTGGAAGTAGCGGGATGCCTCAGCGTCGTCTCCTCGCTCGAAATAGGAGTCTGCTAGCAGATAGGTGCTTTGAGGCCCTTCTGTCGTACCTACGAGCTGAGGAACAATGTCTTCGAGCAAGCTGATGACACGCCCATACTTCTTCTCATTATAACTCTTCTTCGCAAACGAATAGCGCTCACCTACGTCAGTGGACTTCTGTACTTGGTAGTACTCACCACAGGAGGAGAGCATAAATAGAGCTAAGGAGGCTGTGCAAAGTCTCTTGATCATACGTAATATCTGTAGAAGCACTAGGTGTACGTTAGGTACATAGCGCTTGGACAAAGATACGACTTTTTGCGGTAAGGTATATCTTAGGTCAAGGCTTAATTAGGGAGGCTACAAACATAAATAGCCTGCCCCCAGGGAGGAGGCAGGCTATCTGGAGGAGACTATTCAGTCTAGACGTTAGCTAGGTAGAGGAGTAGGGGAGTTTCGGTTTCTACTTCGATGCTGGAGGAGGTAGCACAGTTGAGAGTTCCATTCGACAGGTGAGGGAGGGTGTGCTTCTCTAAGGGCCAATGGACACCCCGAAGACTGATGGGGCTCTGCTGGAAATTAAAGATGGAGACTTGCTGTCCAATCAGTACCTCTATCTTGCTAGGTTCAGTAAGGAGGAGGAAGTAGCCTTCGTCTGTGAGCATGACAAGCTCATTCACCAGATTCGCATAGTTAGGTAGTAAAGCTATATTCGCCAGGAAGTGATCTTCTCGACCACCACTAGCTCCCAGGAGAGTGATATCTTGACGTCCTAGCTGGCTATGTAGGTAATTGAAGGTCTTCGTTAGATCATTGGTTTCTTGATCGGGGAAGTGATGAATGCGTCCCTTGAGTAGGTCTTTCAGACCAGAGGAAACAGAGTCCAGATCTCCAATTACCGCATCTGGTAGGATCGAGGTGTAGCTGCGAAGTTTATTTACCGCCCCGTCACAGCAGGTTAGGCTATAGCCTTCTGATCCTTGACTCCAGCGCTGGAGTAGACTAAGGGGCATGGGAGCTTGTGGGAAAGCTCCATTGGCCAGGACTAGCGTCTTGGGTAGGTTATCTGGAGTATAGAGAGGGTAGTGTTTCATCGGTTATTTAGTCTTGGGAGGTTTCATGCATGAGACGAGACCATTTATGGAAGCCGAAGAATGCCGTCACGAAATTGACCGCATAGACGAAAGAGGAGAGGTAGTCACCTGCACTATAGAGGGCGATGAAGCCTGCTGCATTGGCGATGATCCAGCAGAGCCAGTGCTGTCTCCACTTCTTGGCCATCCAGATCATCCCTATGACGGAAGCTATGGTGGTAAGAGCATCTGCCCAGGGGAGCTGCCACTCGGGGATGTAGGGCTTAAGGAGAAGAAGTAGGATGTAGCCCACGGCTCCTAGGCTGAGGGAGAGTAGAATTCCTCCTTTAGAGATATTTGTGATCGGAAGCTCCTCCACGTCATCTCCTCGCTTACGTAGCCAAGCTATCCAACCGATGATGCTAGTGATGAGATAGTAGACATTGATAGCGAGCATCCCGTAGAGCTTGCTTTGCCAGCAGATCGGTATCCAAAGTAGTGGAAGTAGGATGCCGACAGGCCAGAGCCAAATGCTTGCTTTGTACTCCAGCCAAAGCCAGAGTAGGGAGATCACTACGGTCGTTAGCTCGAGTGGGTGTGAGGTGATGAAGTGGAGGAGATCCATAGGAAGAAGAGTAGGGATAGAGAACTAAAGCGTGAGAGCCGTAGCTACGAATGCGTGGATGCCCGCTTGAGGATAGACGCCAATGTAGCTCTTCTCAATACCATGTTTGTCGAAGCTGTAGCTAGCCCAGCCTCCGGAGGAGTACTTTGCGTTGAAGAGGTTGTTGACCTGCAGGCTTATATTCCAGCGCTTGGCGAAGCGGATGGGGATGTCATAGCCTAGACGGAGACTGGCTATATGGTAGCTAGGCAGGCTACGCTGCTTGCTCCCCGTGTTGTCTAGGTATTGCTGTCCGACATACTGAGAGCTCAATGTGGCCTCGAAGTTTCCTTGGGTAAATGAGAGCATATTGCTTAGCGTCATCGAGGGGGAGTAGGCGATCGGGGTATCCTTGTAGACCGTGGCTACATTATCCTGCGCCTTCTCACTCCAAGCATAGAGTGTATAGGACTTGATACGATTCTTGCTCGTCCCGAAGGCTAGGTCCCAGCGTAGTGAAGGGAGAATACGCCACGAAGCATTGACTTCCATCCCCGTACGATAGCTCTTGGCTACATTTTCGCTAAGGTCTCCACCGACGTCACTCTTCTTCCCATTGAGTACAAGTTGATCCTTGTAGTCCATATAGTAGAAGTTCACTCCGACAGTGAAAGTGCTGCTGCGGAATCCGTACCCTAGTTCGTAGTCTGTGAGTCGCTCTGCTCGTGGATACTCAGCTGCACTCACCTCGGTGTAGTGCTTGCGGTTTGGCTCTCGATGTGCTACCGCGATAGATCCATAGAGGTGATGCTGGGGTGCGAACTGGTAGAAGACTCCTGCCTTAGGATTGAAGAACGTGAAGGTCTTCTTTAGATCCATCTGTAGGGGGAGTCCTCCCTTAAAGTGATCTACCGTCCCCGTGATACGATAATCGATGAAGCGGAGTTGGAGGTCCGCGAAGAGGTTTAGCCCTGATAGGAGTTCGTAGGTAGCCTTGGTAAATCCAGAGAAGTCAGTCTTGTGGGCTGTGTCTTCATAGTAGCGCTCATGGGGCTCTACTTGGTAGGGATAAGGGGTGATGGGCTCACGCTCTCCATAATGGAGCCCGACATAATGGTTGCCAGCAAGCCCCGTGGTGAACTCAAAGCCATTAGCCTTGTACTCTGCGGAAGCGATCCCTCCGTAGAAGTCATTGTCGAGGTACTTGGTGCGTAGGAGGCTGATCTTCTTGATCGTCTGTTCCTTCCCATTCTCGTCGAGGATAGGGTTCCCGTCTGCGTCTCGGAGGATGAAGTGCTTTAGTCCATACTCCTTGAGCTTGCGTCCTGTACGATACTCATCAGTGAAGCCATAGCCCTGCGTATAGTGCCCTGTGAGGTTGAGCACCCAGCCGGAGGTTAGGTAGTGTGTGAGCTGAGCCTGGTAGTGGTTCTGTTCGTAGTTATCCGTATTGTAGCGGTAGCGAGCATCTGATTTAGTACTCCCTGGGTTGATGTGACCTGCGGAGTTATAGGTACGTCCATAGAGTGCTTCTTGCCAAGGTTCTAGCCCATTCCAAGCGATACCTGTGCGTTGCTTCCCACCAAAGGCGAGTAGCTTGACGATCGTTCGATCACCCAGGTAACCTCCCTGCAGGAAGAAGGAGGTGCCATGCGATCCACTACGATCTACATAACCATCTGTCGTCATCTTCCCCACACGGGCTTCGAGTGCCCAGTGCCCAGCAATTCGACCGGTGGCGGCATGCACTTCTCGGCGGAAGGTGTTGTAGGCTCCTCCTAGGAGATTGATCGAAGCTGTAGGGGTGGGGGAGAAGTGATCTGTGCGAAGATTTAGGCTAGCTCCAAAGGCTGCCGAGCCATTCGAAGACGTGCCGACACCACGCTGGAGCTGAGCATCCTGAATGCTGGAGGAGAAGTTGGGCATGTTGGCCCAGAAGACGCCTTGACTCTCGGAGTCATTGAGGGGGACGCCATTGGTCATCGTGTTAATCCCAGCGGCATCGACACCACGGACACGGAGATAGGTGTAGCCGATCCCGATGCCTGGTTCGCTGGTAGCTACGACGGAGGGAGTCTGCAGGAGGAGATAGGGGATGTCTAGGCCGAGGTTAGCCTTCTGGAGTTGTTTCTTCGAGATGTTTGTGAAGGTCATCGGGGTCTTTGCCGAGGCACGAGTAGCCGTGACTTCTACTTGCTCGAGCTGATGGATACGGGTCGTATCTTGGCGCTGGGCAAGGGTGGGGAGGCACGTCACTAGCGAGAGAGTCGCTGTGGCGTAGAGGTTAGTTTTTCGCTTCATCTTACATTAATACATAATAGATGTAATGCAGAGCTGAAGGGTGAGGGAGTAGATTGAGTCGATGAACAATTCCTACGCCAGCATTGCCTGGGTCAGGTATTGAGGGTATCATCTCAGCTCGCCTAGGGCGAGCACCCCTTTGTCCTTAGTTCTTTAACGCTCGCAAAGGTAGCGGATGTGTGGCATTTGAGCAAATGCCTATAGTGAGCGTGCTAGTTAGTCTTGGGAGGGGGCTTTCTGGGGTATTGTAAGGGCTAAAAGAGAAGAGGCAACCCTCTGTCCGAAGGTTGCCTCTCAAGGCTTGTGCGGCTGAAGGGACTCGAACCCCCACGCCTCGCGGCATCAGATCCTAAGTCTGACGTGGCTACCAATTACACCACAGCCGCCTTGCTCTTATCGGGGACTTAAGGAGTCGCCCTTCGCGTAATTGCAATGCAAAGGTAAGTATTCTTTCCTAAAACTGCAAATCGTCAAGAAAAAGATCTTCCTAGTTTACTCCCTTCCTGTCGTTCAAGTGGATCTAGAAGGGGGCGGAGTGGGGGTGGATTCCCCTCTCTCTTAGTTCCAACTAGTAGGTACTACTGTTGCCTATCGAGAGGCAACAGTATTGCCTCTTGAGGGGCACTACTGATGCCTCTTGGGTGTTACTACTGATTCTCCATAGGAGTTTGGACTGCAAGATGTCGGGCTTCGCTCCTAGAATATTCTTTTCGGATAAAGAAGAGCCTCACCGACGAGAGCAGTGTCGGTGAGGCAGAGTAAATATGGGGAAAGGAAGAGCGAGTGAGGTCTAGCTAGCTCATGAGTGGAGGGAAAGTCCAGCGCAAGGAAAGGTTAGCTCTAGGAAACCCGCTAACGGATCCCAACCTGCCGATAGCTCGGTGTGAGGGTGGAGGTGAGACGTAGGAGTAGATCGAAGAAGACCATCTTAGCATTGACGTTTTGTGCTAGATGTCGCTGCGCTAGATCGAGCTCTTCTTGTACCTGGCGCACATTCTTCCCCGTGATACAGTTACGGAGGTAGCTGGCGATACTCTCTTCGGGCTTGGCTAGATAGTTGATCTGAGGGAGATTCAGATTGTAGAGGTAGAACTCACGGAACATGCGTGCAAGGTAGTCGATCAGTCTGGCCTGCTCGTCCCGAGTCAGTCCAGCTAGCTCATCGGCTAGCCCTCGCATTTCGGTAGGCTGGGCATTGACCGTAGCACGTAGGATACGACGAAGGTATTCGAGCTCTATCCCCAGCTCTGTCTCATCTCCTCGGAAGAGATCGAGAGCGTCTCGGTAGTTCCCTTGACACATGTGAGCGGCATAGACCGCATCCGCATCTGGTGGAGGAGAGGGGAGAGCGAGTAGAGCTCGCTCGATCTCCTCTGCAGGGAGAGGGCGAAGACGGGTGATCTGCATCCGGCTACGCAGGGTGGTGAGTACGCTCTGCTCGTCCATGGAGACCATGAAGATGAGGGTGCGCTCTGGGGGCTCTTCCACCAGCTTGAGTAGTTTGTTGCCTAGAGCTTCCTGCATCTTCTCGGGGAGCCAGATCAAGAGGATCCGATAGCCCTTCCCCGAGGTCTGATAGCTGAGGGTGCGCTGGAGACTCTCTCCCTCTCTCGTGAAGATCGAGGCTTTTTTCCCCTCTCCAGCAAGAAGGCGTAGCCACTCTTCGTAGCGAGTGTATGCTCCTTGCTGGAGGAACGTGCGCCACTCGGAGAGGTGATCCTCACAGAGGTTCTTCCCTCCATTGTTGATGATCGGGAAGAGAAAGGAGAGGTCTGGATCACCTACGGCATCGAAGCGCTGACAGGAGGGGCATCTACCGCAGGCATCTGTTTCTCCTGGCTGAGAGCAGTTGAGATAGCGGGCATAGGCATAGGCCAGAGCAAGAGCCCCTTCGCCATCCCTGCCAAGGAAGAGCTGAGCGTGAGGGATTATACCTCGCTGAGCAGTGTCTATGAGACGAGCTTTGATGGAGTCATGTCCGACGAGATCACGAAAATACATGGGAGTAGAAGGCAAAAAGATTAATGAGCAATATGGGCAAGGAAGCCTGAGATATAGTCTTTCCCTCGCTCGGTGATCATACTCTCGGGGTGAAACTGTAGTCCCCAGATCGGTAGCTCCCGATGGCGGAGAGACATTAAGACGGATCCCTCCCCAGGTTCTTCACTAAAGGAGGTCGCGAGGAGACACTCTGGGAGTGTCGAGGCGGCAACAGCCCAACTGTGGTAACGTCCGATAAGGCTCCCTTCGTGAGCCCAGCCTACCACCGAATCCGTGCTATCTATACGTGTGAGTCGGGACGCATGACCATGGAGTGGAGCGGGTAGCTGATGTAGCTTTGCACCGAAATGCTCTGCGATGGCTTGATGTCCTAAGCAAATACCTAAGATCGGTAGGTCTGATGTGATAGAGCTAGTTATTAATTGCTGGGTGTTTGGGTAGTCTACTGGGGTGCAGGGACCCGGGGAGAGTATAACTCCATCATACCGATTCAGCTGGTGTAGGTCTAAAGCTTCTGTCTGAATGCGATCAAAGGTCACCCCTCCTGACTCACGAAGGAGCTGAAGGATGTTATGGACAAAGGAATCATGATGATCTAGGACAAGGAGGTGCATGAGACTAGGGATACTCGGAGGCTGGAGTTGAGATTTGTTGGATTAAGCTGTCCCTACCATATTCTACGATGGGTCGGAGTGTTTCCGCTTAAGAGTAGCAAAAAGAGGTTCTCCTAGGTTGGGAAGAGGTTTCTGCTGAAGTGACTATTGCGCTTCACTCGTATGGGGAGGGGCAAGATCTCGTGGAGCAAATATAGCGATTAATGCTAGGAATATGAGTGGAGGTGTCGAGCTTAAGATTTGCCTCCTCATTTGTACTATGATGTTTACCAACTAGTAGGCACTACTGTTGCCCCTTGAGAGGCAACAGTAGTGCCACCCGAGGGGCAACAGTAGTGCCTCTTTAAAGGTAATATTGATGCCTCTCGGGTACGATCCGATGAATATGCCTTGTGGAATGCTTTGCCTAGGTGAAGTGTTAGGCTTCGTGGCTGACCTTCGTGAAGCGCAGTCTTCTATCCCTAGTCTACTAGAGAAGGAGGATAGCCAATTAGGTATACTCGCTTCGTAGCACGGGTGATAGCCGTGTAGATCCAGCGAGCCATATTGCGATCTGTCGGCAGGTAGCCAGCTAGGCTGAGATCAACGAACACACATTTCCATTGTCCGCCTTGTGCCTTATGTGCTGTCACAGCATAGCCATACTTGACTTCGAGGGCACCCCAGAAGGGGTCTTTACGTATCGCCTTTCGTCGATCAACTACGGAAGAAATGTGGGCATAGTCGGCTGTGATCTGCTCGAAGAGCTGCGCTTGCTGTGCAGGTGTTCGCTGAGCCTGCATATCATTAAGCCCTGTGAGGAGTAGCCTTACATCTAACTCCTCCTCTCGGTCGGGTAGGTAGATCGTAGCATCGGCAAAGCTGAGGTCATACTCTTGATAGTACCGATGGATGCGCTGTATCTCGACCATTTCTCCATTGGCGATGAAGTCGGAGTGATCACGGCGCTTGGTGTAGTGGTAATTGTTACGAGCTACGATGAGTCGCTCACCTCGCACGAGAGGCTCATCTTCGTAGTAGAAGATGGAGGAGCGGATGGCTTCGTTGCATGCTAGGGCATTTTTATTCGATGGGCAGATGACGAGACACTCTTCGTGCCCATACTTGCGGTAGGCTTGGTCAAGGGTATCGATGAATTCCCCAGGCTCTACCGCTGTGATACCCTTCCAATCTAGAGTCTCTAAATGAATGGGTAGAGGGGTCTCGGGGGCTTCATCCTCGTAGGTAGTTAGGAGATCTCGTAGTGCAGTAGCGTTATGTAGGATCCCTCCCTGCTTCTGTCTCACGACTTGACGGAGGGTAGCGCTATAGACCTGCATACCATAGCGAGAGGACAAGACTTCGGGGTTGAGAGCATCACTGAGTGAAGTGCCTACGGGTGGGAGCTGGGCGGTATCCCCGACGAGGATTAGCTTGCTCGTCTCTCCAGACCAGACATAGCTCAAGAGATCATCAAGAAGGTTTCCCGATCCAAAGGGCGTCACTTGCTCTCCATCGCCTGAGATCATGGAGGCTTCGTCGACGATGAAGAGTGTCGGGGTGGTAGATCTACTTGTGGCTATCTGAAAGCTCCCTCCCTCCTCCTGCATGGCAGTCGAGGCTCTATATATGGTGTGGTGAATGGTGTGTGCTTGGAGTCCAGTAGCTGTGGAGAGTACTTTGGCCGCTCTACCCGTAGAGGCCATTAGCTCAATGCGTATCCCGGCATGTAGGGCAGCCTCTGTGATAGATCGTAGGAGGAAGGTTTTCCCTGTACCTGCATAGCCCGTGAGGAGAAAGAGGGCATAGGGTGAGGACTCTGCGAGGTAATGCTGAAGAGTCTCTAGAGCAGTCTGCTGGTCGTCAGTAAAGTCTTCGGTGGGGAGCGTGGCTAGCTGATATGCTAGGGGAGTATACGGCATGTGATAATAATTTCTATCTTTGTCCATGTGAAGTTACTGCTTTTCGTACGCATAGGTATTAGATAGCTGGAACTTGCGAGATACGATAGAATGAACAACTAACTACATATTAGATTACGATGAAAAAAGTTATCCTCGCACTAGTCGCTGTAGCCGTGGTATTCCTGGCTTACACCACCGTGATGAGTGTGTGGTCTCCCGTGAACTTCGACAAGAAGCAGCAAAGCATTGAGGAAGGCCTACAGAAGCAACTCAAGAAGATCGCTACCCTGGAAGATGCTTACAAGAGTGTCTATGACAAGTATGCTAGCAAAGAAGAACTCATCGACTTCGTTTCTAATGGTCGTATCTTCTATATCAAGGCAGAAGGTGACTATACCAGTGCTATGCGTGAGCAGGGACTCTCAGAGGAGGATGCAGCTCGCCGTGGCTTGATCCGCCGTGATACGATCTGGGTATCAGCTAAGGATTCTCTCCTGAAGGATGGTACGGATCTCGCTAAGCTCTTTGTGATCGCTAACAACCCTGACTCCTCTATTCAGGTCGTAGCAGGTACGATCGAGCAGGAGGTCGGAGACACGAAGATTGATGTGCCCGTCTTCCAGGCTTCAGCTTCATACGAGAGCTATCTCAATCCTCTAGGCAATCCTCGCCGTGTACGTGAAAAGGTAGAGGCTGCTAATGCTAAGGCTAATGCCTTCGCTGGGCTCCGTGTCGGTTCTCTCACGGAGGTGAAGACGAACGGTAACTGGGAGTAATGATCGATCAACTCTCTTTGGAGCGACTCTCTGCAGAGACTGCTCCCTCACAAAGCTTGTCCATCCGGTATCTATCGGGTGGACTTGCTTTTTGTGTGCGTATGCTCCCGCCAGCGGGAGAGATCGTAGCCTGTGGCTTTCTTCCTTTCTCCCTTTCATCAGAGAAGAAGGTGGAAGAAAAGTTCCTTGAGCTTTTCTATACCTATGACTTCTTGGCTTACCCTTATCATCAGATCTACTGCTATTACCACCCTGAATCGGCAGTCTTAGTGCCTACAGAGCTGGTGACTGCTGGACAGGAAGGACTTTGGCTCTTTGAAGGGTTGGATGATGTCAAGCCGCGGCCTGTGGGGGATGCCTCAGTATACTATCTCAGTACACCATTACCCGAGGAGACGAAGAGCCTTGTGACACGGACTGACTCCACCTTAGTACAACTCTTTCGTCGTACGCTCCTCGTCGTTGAGCTGATCCCGGCCTGCTTCCCAGCACTTAGCTTGCGTCTGGAGCATAGTCGTGGCTTTCTCGCAAGTGAGTTACTAGTGCTTCTTGAAGGGAATCAATTGACGCTCCTAGCACATCGTCGAGGAGAAGTCTTTAGCTATCGTCAAGTATCTCTTCGTGTCCCTTCCGATGAGAAATCATTAGGAGAGGAGGTGCTCTTCTATCTTTTTGCTCAATGGCAACATCTAGGACTGGATGGAGCTATTGACCGAGTTGCTCTTGGGATGTCAGCACCAGACTTTGCTATGGAAGTCGTCAGAGAGGAACAGGCTTATGCTCACCTGAAGGAACTTCTCGCTCCATACGTACAGACTGTCGAAGTCTTCACCTATTCCCCTTGCTAACTCGTAGATGCTGTACTAGCATCTATTTCCCCTAAATGATCCATACGCTACTATGAGAATTATAGGAGGGCTGTATAAGCGCCGTCGATTCGATGTCCCGAAGAGCTTCAATGCTCGCCCCACCACGGACTTTGCTAAAGAGAACCTCTTCAATGTCCTACAGCATTATCTAGATCTTGAGGATACGATCGTCCTTGACCTATTCAGTGGTACGGGGAGCATTGCTGCGGAGCTGGTTTCACGAGGCTGTCGGAGTGTCATCGCTGTGGAGCAGCGACGCGAGCATGTGCTCTTCATCCGTTCTGTCGCTAAGACGCTGGGAGAGGAGAAGCGCTTGAAGGTTCTTCAAGCAGATGTCTTCCGCTATCTAGCGACTGCAGGCAAAGGTGCGCTACCAAGCTTTGACTTCATATTCGCTGATCCTCCCTATAAGATCAAGGAATTGGGACAGCTCCCTCGGATGATTTTAGATGCGGGCTTACTGAAGCCAGATGGACTTCTTGTCGTCGAGCATCCCGGGACGTATGACTTCTCCATGCTTCCAGAGTTCGTGAGTCATCGTGAGTATGGCTCCGTGAATTTCTCTTTCTTCTCTTTCCCCAGTGAGGAGGATATAGAGCCCTCAGAGGAGCTTACCGAGGAAAAGGAATAGCCCGTAGCACCTAGGGAATCTCTCGCTTAGGTCATATATGAGGCGATAGAGCGCCATGGTAGATAAAGATGAGCTCCTGAGTCTATTGGCTCTGCGTCATGCGGGCATCCCATTACACGAGTTGTTGGGGCTATTCTCTCCCATAGTTCCTGAACTAGACTTAGGTCTCCCATCGAGAAAGGCTACATATCAATCGGAGATTGCTCGGTATTGGAGGGAAGCCCAGTCTGAGCTGGAGGCTTGTCGGCGTGCAGGGATTATGGTGCTCCCATTCTTCTCTCCTGCTTATCCCTCTGCTCTGCAGGATCTTCATCAAGCACGTCCACTGGTTCTTTATCTGAGAGGTAATGTTTCTCTCTTAGATGCCCCTCATCGCCTAGAGATCGTGGGAACAAGATATCCAACGGCACAAGGGTATCAGGATGCTTACCAGATAGCTAAAGAAGAAGCTCAGAGAGGTGTTGTAATCATCAGTGGGCTAGCGGTAGGGTGTGATGAGGGAGCTCATCGAGGAGCATTGGATGCAGGAGGGAGGACTATTGCCGTTGTGGCTACGGGATTGAATCAAGTCTATCCCCTAGCTCATCGTCCTCTACAAGAACGCTTGTTAGCTCACGGTGGCTTAGTTATCTCAGAGCATCCCTTGGGGGCATCACTTGAGCCTTATCGTTTAATACAGCGTAATCGTATCTTGGCAGGCCTTGCTAAGGCCTTGCTTGTCGTCGAGTGTGGGCGAACAAGCGGTACGATGCATGCGGTACGATTTGCAGAGCGTTGTCATCGCCCTGTTTATGCGTTAGCCTCCCATTCGCTTCCATCGAGAGTGGGTAATGAACTCCTTTTGTCCTCTGCACGTGCACAGCTCTATCCTACATTAGGTTTAACTACTTCGGTCAATTGGAGACTGCTAGAATGAATAAATAGGTTCCTCTTGAGTTCGCTGACCATAAGAGGTCATTGCCTCCTTCCTTATAGGTGATGTGAAATGAGTCCTTCATACTCCCGATCAAGATGCTACAAGGATCTTGATCGGGAGTCTTGTATAGGGATGGTGGGATTTATCTATCGAGCCATTTGAAGGTGGGAAAAGGAGATGGTACATAGATGGTAGAGTTAAGAGCTAATGATCCTATTCTTTCATTATGAATGAAACTTTATTCCATTAGTAATGCTAGCTTTGTTTCATTAGTAACGAATTCCTCATTCTGTTAGTAACGAATTTGGGCTACTATTGTGATTGAGGACGAGCTGTCTAAGCAACTTCGACCTTGTAATGTCGTATTTGATGTCGAAGACATAAGTCATTCTCTCCCTTATTCCTTTTGTTTGCCGATCTCATGAGAGATGATTATTGGCGGTATAGGGAGCGAATAATTATTGTATCTTTGCGACTTGTTAGTAAACCATTTAAGTGGAATCAATGGGAGAAATAGTACTCAAGGGGCGCACCTTCGTTCCCTATATCGATGCCAAGACGATTAGTGCTGCAGTAAAGAAGCTCGGAGAGCGTCTGCGTGCTGATTTTGAGGGGAAAGATCCTCTTTTTGTCTGCATCATGAACGGGTCGTTTATGTTTGCCGCTGAGCTTATGTACGCTATCGACGCTGACTTCGAAGTGGCCTTTGCGCGCTATACTAGCTATGAAGGCACGGAGAGCACGGGTAAGCTGAACGAGGTCATGCCCGTGACACAGTCCTTAAAGGATCGTGTTGTCGTCATCGTCGAAGATCTGATCGACACGGGCTTCACGATGTACAATCTTCAGCGTCATTTCTATGATCTGGGAGCTAAGGAAGTGCATATCGCTACCATGCTCACTAAGCCAGAAGCACTGAAGTGTGATGTGAAGACAGACTATGTCGCCCTAGAGATCGAGAGTAAGTTCATCTTAGGTCATGGGCTTGACTATGATGACTACGGACGTATGTTCAAGGATATTTATCAACTCAAAGACTAATACATAGACATGCTAAATCTGATCATCTTCGGAGCTCCAGGCTCTGGGAAGGGGACACAGAGTGAAGTCCTCATCGAGAAGTATGGCTTTGACCACATCTCGACAGGCGATCTGCTACGTGCAGAGATCAAGGCTGAAAGCGAGCTAGGTAAGGCTGCTAAGAGCTATATGGATGCTGGTCAATTGGTGCCCGATAGCCTCATCATCGACATGATCGAAAAGGTACTCCAGGAGCGTAAGCCTAAGAAGGGACTGATCCTGGATGGCTTCCCTCGCACGGTGGCTCAAGCGGAGGCACTCGATGCGCTCTATGCCAAGCATGGATCAGCAGTACATGCCGTCCTCGATCTGCAGGTGCCAGAGGAAGAACTGATCGACCGACTACTCAAGCGTGGTCAGGTCAGCGGTCGTAGTGATGATAATCTGGAGACTATTCAGAAGCGCCTAGGAGTCTATCATGCACAGACTGCTCCTATCGCGGCACACTATGCCGCTAAGGGCGTACATCATGCTATCGAAGGAACGGGAGCTATAGCGGATATCACCGCTCGTATTGCTGACGTCCTAGAGAAACTAGCGTAAGTCTCTCTGAGACGAGCTAGTCGGCTAGCACTTAGTCCACAGGTCTAAGTCGCTCACCACCTATAAACAAAGAAAGGCAAGACATCGTAGCTGAAGTCGCTCTTCAGGTACATGCCTTGCCTTCGACTTATGGATACAGAAGAATTAGAAGAATGGCAGAATCAAACTTTGTCGATTACGTTAAGATCTACTGTCGCTCCGGTAAGGGCGGTCGAGGATCGACGCACTTCCGTCGTGAGAAGTATATCCCTAAGGGAGGTCCTGATGGTGGTGATGGCGGACGAGGAGGAGATATTTATATCCGTGCAAATGAAAACTACTGGACGCTTCTCCATCTGCGCTACCAGCGTCATGTCATAGCGACTAGTGGTGGCAACGGAAGCAAGAATCGATCTACTGGGCAGGACGGACAAGATCAGGTCATCGAAGTCCCCGTAGGTACGGTGGTCTATGATGCCCTTACAGGGGAGTTCATTATGGACCTAAATCGTAATGGTCAGCAGGAACTCCTGATCAAGGGAGGTCGAGGAGGGAAGGGGAATACCTTCTTTAAGACCTCGACCAACCAAGCTCCACGATACGCTCAGCCTGGGGAGCCAGCACAAGAGCGTACGGTGATCCTTCAGCTGAAGATGCTTGCTGATGTGGGACTAGTCGGTCTGCCTAATGCTGGGAAGTCTACTCTCCTATCTGTCATTACGGCGGCTAAGCCTAAGATCGCTAATTATCCCTTCACCACGCTGGAGCCAAACCTAGGTATGGTACGCTATCGTGATGATCGCTCTTTCGTGGTAGCAGATATTCCTGGGATTATCGAAGGTGCAGCTGAGGGACGTGGTCTTGGGCTTCGCTTCCTGCGTCATATTGAGCGCAATGCTCTGCTTCTTTTTATGATCCCAGCAGATACCGAAGGTATTGCGTCGGAGTATAAACTTCTGCTTGGAGAGCTGGTGAAGTACAATAAGGAGCTAGCTGAGAAACGAAAGGTGCTTTGCATCACTAAGTGTGACTTGATCGATGAAGAGATTCAGGGCTGGATACGTGATGAATTAGCCCGTGAGTTACCCGAAAATCTCCCTGTGACCTTTATTTCTTCTGCAGCCCATCAAGGATTGGTAGAACTGAAAGATTTGCTGTGGCAGGAGCTTAATCGTGAGACGAAGCACTGTGCGGAGTCGATCATTCAGCAGTCGATAGATGTATCTAGTCTAGCCTTTGAAGATGACGATGACCTCCCAGAGTTCGATGAAGACGAAGACTATGAAGAGGATTGGACAGAGGAGGACGGCGATCTTGAGTTCGATTGGGATGAAGTCGAAGTTGAGGACTAACTAGCTGATCTAGATATCTAAGCTGATATATCAAGGGCGTCTCTGGGAAGAAAACCGAGGCGCCCTTTTGCATATTCGAATATTTATACTACTTTTGTGGCGGGTAAGTCCTATACGACCAGCTCCCTTTGACTCCCCCAGGGCTTGATCGCAGCAAGGGTATTAGGTTGTAGCGGTGCGATGTAGATCGCTTACCCACCTGCCTCTTTAGCTCAGTTGGCCAGAGCACGTGATTTGTAATCTCGGGGTCGTTGGTTCGAATCCGACAAGAGGCTCAAAAGAGAAAGAAGTGCTTGTGAAATCATTCACAAGCACTTCTTCTTTTAGTCTAGAGGGGATAAGTTTATTCAGAATACTCTGTAGTCTCCTTGGAATTAAGCTATAGCTATGAGCATAGTAAGCTATAGCTTCATTCAAGTAAAGGTTATACTTTATTTCTAAGAATGAGTTAAGGGGGGACCCTCATAGAATAACTAAGGCGCTTGAGACTGTCTCAAGCGCCTTGGCTATTCATATAAGATAGGGTAGAATCCCTAGTCGATTTCCTTGGTTAGATAGATGTAGACGGGGAAGTGGTCGCTATAGCCGCCTTGGAAGCGACCAGTAGAGAAGGTGCGGAAGGGATAGCCCTTATAGTTCCCAGTCTTCTGAATTAAGAAATCAGCATCGAAGATATGACCATAGAACCCACTTTTCTTGTCTTGCATCAGATGCAGTGAGCTTGATGGAGCTGTCAATAGATTACTTGATACAAGGATGTTGTCGAAGAGATTCCAAACGTCACGATAGGCTAGCGTACCACGACCAGAAGCATAGAGGGCTGCCATCGGATTATACAGATCGGAGGGTAGTAGATTCTCAGGCTTGGTCTTGCTATTCAGTCCTTCGATGACGCTAGGAGAGGTAGGGTCATCATTGAAGTCACCCATCAGGATGACCTTGTGATTAGGGTCTGTAGCCAGCAGGGAGTCTGTGACAGATCTCATTACCTGTGCAGCCTGAAGACGACGCTTTAGAGATACTTGCTCTCCTCCGACACGAGAAGGCCAGTGGGCTACTAGGACGGATAGAGGCTCTCCAAGGAGCTTACCATTGACTTCGAGTACATCACGTGTCTTGATATACTCTTCTCCCTTGAGCTTGACTGGATGAGGAGTGGCTCCAGTGAATTCATAGTAGCTAGGCCGGTAGAAGAATGCACAGTCGATGCCACGCTTATCAGGAGAATCAAAGTGAACGATCTGATAGCCGGAGTTTGCTAGTTCTGGTTCCTTCAGAAGATCTTCGAGGACACCACGATTCTCTATTTCGCAGATGCCGAGTAGATCTGGACCATGCTTAGATCCTATTTGACTGATAGCATAGGCCATGTTGTGTAGCTTCTGCTTGTACTTTTCAGGTGTCCACTGATTCTTACCATCGGGGAGGAAGTCAGCATCGTTATTGGGACCATCGATGGTGTCGAAGAGGTTCTCTAGGTTATAGAAGGCTATCGTGAGACGTACCTGTTTCTTGGTTTGAGCACTCAGCTGTGAGGCTATCAGAAGGAGCGAGAGGAGAAGGGGGAAAGTCTTTCTTAACATATCCGTTCGTGCTACTTGAGAAGATCGTCTACTCAAATTGTTTAACTTAGTAGTGCAAAAGTAACAAAACTTGCTCGCTGTAGCGCTCCTGCCTAGCCTTCTCTTCTATCTCTTCCTTGAGTGAGAAGTCTAGGACTTTTGTTTTCAAGGAGCCTAAGATTGAATGTCTTAGCGATGCAGGTGGCTTAACAGTCAAAATGCGTTCGCATGAATAAACTAATTACAGTACTAGCATGTGTGCTAACCTGCTCTCCTGTGGCACTAGCACAAGCTACGAACGAGGCACTTGTCGTCGATAGTCGCAGTGGCAAGCCCGTGACACAAGTCCAAGTGAGTATCTATGGACCAGTGTCGAAGAAGATTCTCTTGGGTCAGGATGCTCGGTATATTCTCTCGGCATTGCCTAAAGGAACTTATACGCTGACCTTTTCAGCCCAGGGATATGAGACGAAGCAGATCGAGGTCGTGAAGAGAGAAGAAGGTTCTATCACTATTCCTACGCTTCAGCTCGTTGCCTTACGCGAAGGGCTCGCTAGTCGCTATGATGATCTCATCGTCTCGGATGAAGGCGATTCAGAGACTGCAGGAGTGCAGGATCGTGTCACACTCTTGACTTCCTCTCGTGATCCCTTCCTTAGTGCTTCAAGCTATATCTTTAGCACGGCACGTTTTCGTAATCGTGGCTATGACTCGCCCTATGGAGAGCAGATGCTGAATGGTGTCGGGATGAATGATCTGAATTCAGGTTATTCGGCATGGGCTCTCTGGGGTGGACTCAATGATGTGACTCGCCTGCAGCAGACTTCGCAGACCTTCGAGCCGATCTCTTCAGGCTTTGGAAGTGTCGGTATAACGAATAATGTCACGACACGCCCTTCTCTCTATGGGGCTCAGCATCGCTTAACCTACTCGAATAGCAATCGCACCTATAGCAATCGCTTTGCTTATACCTATACCTCAGGGGAGCGTAAGGATGGTTGGTCGTTTGCCGCTAGTGTCATGCGTCGCATCGGGAGTGGTCAGTACTCCTATGTCCGAGGTCAGCATTACGATGCGTGGAGTTATTTCTTGGGGATTGAGAAGAAGTTTGACCCGATGAATAGCATATCCCTTATCGCCTTGGGAGCCCCTACTCGACGTGGGGTAGCGAGTGCTTCTACTCAAGAAGTGTATGATCTCGTCGGCTCCAACTTCTATAATCCCAACATCGGACGACAAGGTGGGAAATGGCGTAATGCACGAGAGCGCAAAAATCATGAGCCGATCATCCAGCTCTCACACTACTATAATAATGTAGCGAAGCAGCTCTACATCAATACCACCTTCAGCTATCGATTTGGGCAGAACACCTATTCTGCACTCAACTGGTATAATGCTCCAGATCCTAGAGCTGACTACTACCGCTATCTTCCTTCCTACTTTACACGTATGGCGGATCCCAATGGTCAAGATCAAGCTTCGGCAGATCGCTATACAGAGCTATGGAAGACCGAGCCCAATATACGATATATCAACTGGGATCGTCTCTATGAGGCGAACCGAGGAAATCTGACCACCGTACGTGATGCCTCTGGTCGTGTGCTAGCAGAGGGTCGCAAGGCTCTCTATATGATAGAAGATCGTCATACTGATCAGCGTGAGTTCGCCTGGGCTACTTCTGGAAGTTGGATTCCGAAGAACTGGCTAGAGCTAGCAGGAGGAGTGAACTTCCGACATAATCTGACGAAGAATTATGCTACTGTGGGAGATCTCCTAGGAGCTGACTTCGTCCATGATATTGACAAGTTCGCAGAGCGTGACTTTGGTGGTGATTCAAGAAAGAGTCAAGTAGATCTACGCCATCCAGATAGGATCGTACAAAAGGGGGATCGCTTCAGCTATGACTATGATTCTCGTACAACTCGCTATCAGACTTGGCTCAATGCGATCTATCACTTCCGTAAGCTTGATGCTTATTCAGGTCTGGCTTATACGCACACAGCCATCCAGCGTGATGGGAAGCAGCAGCGAGGATTGTTCCCCGAGAACTCCTTTGGATTGTCCGATTATATCAAATTCAATGATATTGCTGCGAAGGTAGGCTTGACTTACAAGCTTAACGGACATCATTACCTCCAGGCAAACATCGCTTATGTAGAGCAGGCTCCTACGTTCCAGAATATCTTTATCTCTCCTCGTACACGTAATAGCTATGTCGATGATCCGAAGAGCGAGAAGATTCTCTCGGCTGAAGCGTCTTACCTCGTACGTCTCCCTTGGCTTCGTGGTCGTATCACCGCCTTCTACAGCCATGCCTCGGACAAGATGAGAGCGATGAACTTCTATGATGATAGTCGTGCCTCCTTCTCCAACTATATGATTACCGGTATTGCTACTCGCCATCTCGGCCTAGAAGCAGGTGTCGAAGCCAAGCTAAGTCCTACATTGACTGCCAACGCAGCTCTTGCTCTAGGGCAATACCAATACGCCAATAATCCCACCTATGTGCAGAGTATTGATAACTCCAACGAGGTGATCGATAAGGATCAGATCTATTGGAAGGGATTGAACCTAAGTGGGACGCCACAGACCGCTGCGACGGTAGGTTTGACCTACTACTCGCCATGGTATGCAAATTTTGGAGTAAACGCTAACTATTTTGGGAGAAACTACGTATCTATGTCTCCCGTACCTCGTACGGATCGTGGACGCTCCTCGCTAGACTATAGCTATATCTTGCCAGAGAGACTACAGGATGGCTTCACGGTCGATGTCTTTGCTAGCTACTCTTGGCGTCTGTCCTATGGCACCTTCCTTCGCTTCAATCTCTCGGTAAGTAACCTGCTCAATAATCGTCGCCTGCCTAATGGTGGTTACGAGCAACTACGTATACGTACTCTCCGAGGAAGTGATGGTACGCAGCAGCTTTATCGTCCTTTCGATACTAAGCTCTCCTATGTCTATGGGACGACCTTCTTCTTTAATACCACACTTCAGTTCTAATTCCGCAGATAGCCATGTCACATCATCTTCTATACACTGCTTCTCTAGCTGTACTCCTTGCGGGGAGTGCCGTGAGTTGTGTCTCCTATAATCAGGTCGATGATCCTCGCTTTGATGCGGTGCAGACTCAGCGTGATCGTCTCCCTCTCCCGACCCACACGATTAGCCAACTCAAGGCGCTCTACCAGTCAGGTGGGGTAGTCGTTGATAATCCTATTGTCGTCTCTGGCGTTATCATCTCAGATGATAGCGAAGGCAACCTATATAAGTCAGCCTACATAGCCGATGAGACAGGAGGAATAGAGCTCAAGTTCGGGATGGGTAATCTCTCTAGTCTCTATCCTCAGGGTACACGTGTTCGCCTCTTCTGCCAAGGGTTGAAGCTCGGCAGTTATGGCAAACAGATCAACATCGGTTGGCCGACGAAGGAGGAGCGCTATGAGACGGGATTTGTCCCCGAGCTTCTTGTGCCTCAGCACCTTTTTAAGGAAGGCCGAGGTGAAGCTAAGCCCGTCCGACTTACTATGGGCACTATCAATAAGAAGTATGCAGGGATGCTCATTCAGCTAGACGATGTCCAGTTTGCTACATCCGAGCTAGGGCAGACCTATGCAGACCCTATTGGCAAGGAGACCAATAGAAATGTCAATCGTACGATCGTCGATAAGGCAGGAGGACAACTCATCCTGCGTACGAGTAGCTATGCCAAGTTTGCAGGCGTTAAACTACCTCAGGGATCTGGGACGATCACTGCTCTCCTGAACTACTTCCAGAATGAAGCCCAGCTCACTCTCCTTCGCCAGGAGGACGTGCAGTTCACTTCTCCTCGCTTCTAAGCCTCATAAGACAAATACATCACGACAAATAATCCTGACTGATGAAAACGAATAAGTTCACACGCTGGACACTCCTCACAGCCTCCTGTCTTACGCTGACCCTAGCACTTGGTGCTTGTAAGGATAATGATGATGCCTATGATCGTCCTGCAGTCTCTGTCACGCAGGTAGACAAGACGGCGGATGGTACGACGATCATCGGTAGTGCAGAAGGTACTGCTAAGCTACGCATCTCCTCTAATCGTCCTTGGACAGCTACGACGGCTCTTGACTGGCTCAGCATTACTCCCGAGTCTGGTAGTGCAGGAGATCACGAGGTCACCATACGTGTGCTGAAGAATAGTACGGGGGCGACTCGCCAAGGACAGTTTGCCTTCCGAGCAGGAGGACAGACGATCTTCTATACGATACAGCAGCAGTCCGACGGAAGCTCTATCATTAATCCAGGAGATAAACCCTCCCAACCTGAGAACCCCAATCAGCCCTCCCCTGGTGATGCTACTATAGATGGGACGGATCTGAAGAACTTCATCGCCAAGTACGATACGGGTGCCTCTGTGACTATCACAGCGGATGAGGTCTTCAAGGCAGTAGTCATCACGGATGCTGCGGGGAATAACTTCGTAAGCAATAAGAACCTCGTCGTGCAGGCTGGTGACTCGGGTATCGGTATCCGCCTACCTCAGGTGGTGAATACAGCGTGGACATCTGGGACGGTGCTCTCCATCAATGCGAAGGGCGGTAAGGTCGAACGCTACAATGATGGTTCGCTCCAGCTTAACTTCGCTACTCCTCCAGCGATCACGCCTACGGGAGAGCGCTCGACGATCGTGCCTAAGCAGGTCACGCTCGCTGATGTCTTCGCTGGGAAGTATGACAATGTCCTTGTTGCTGTCGATGGAGTCCAGTTCGATAAGCCTTATGCTAAGCTCAATAATCAGACCGGAGCTAAGCCTCAGAATGACTTCCTAAAGATGACAGACTGTGTGACTGCTCTTCCAGCGGGAGTTGATGCTTTGGCTGTAGCGATCTCTGGCTATAGCAAGTTTAAGGGTGAGCCTGTCTCAGATAAGAATGGGCGTGTCATTGGGATTATCCAGCGTAGTACGAACAAGGATAAGACAGTCAAGCATTACAATCTCTGGCCTCGTACGGTGGCTGACCTCGCTGGCTTGACGGGTGCTCGTTGTACGGGCACTCCTACGCCAGCGCCTGCCCCCAATCCTGTGCCTAACCCCGTACCCAACCCAGTCCCTACGCCTGCACCAGCAGGAGCAGATCTCTTCATCTCTGCTTATCTGGAGGGAATAGGTCTAGACAAGTACTTGGCGATCTACAATCCTACGGGAGCCGAGGTCGATCTATCTGCTTACTCGATCGAGCTAAGTGTCTTCGCCAAGGATAACAACTCAGGGAAGGCAGTAGAGCGTCGCACCTATACGCTTACGGGGAAGCTCGCTGCCGGAGCTACCGTGATCTTCCGTAGAGACGGTGCTACGGTGAATCAGGGGTATGCTGATGAGAACATCAGTAAGGTGATCGACTTCAACGGGAATGATCCGATAGCGCTGAAGAAGAACGGCGCAGTCATTGACGTCCTCGGTAGCTTCCCTAATATCTGGCTAGCTGCGGATGGTAAGATCGGTGCGGGGAAGGATGTCCTCCTTCACCGCAAGGCTTCGGTCACGGCACCCTCTGCCACCTATGACGCTGGGCAGTGGGAGAGCGTGACGACTATCACGAAGGAGAGTAAGATCGCAGACCTCTTGACGCAGTACTTCGCTAAGCGCTAAGCTGTATGGATAAGTCTAGTAAAATGATCAAGGACTTCTTCTCCTGCATCCTCTTGGCTGGGGCTCTCTTCTCCTGTACGACGGAGAAGGGGGATCGCCCCGTTCGTCCCTCTGACCAAGTTCGTCTAAGCCTGCCTGGCTCCTCCTCCGAGCGCATCAAGGCGGTTCCCGCTGTCGAAACGAACTTTTTCGTACGTCTGCATGCCCACTCTGCCTGGAAGCTAACCGTTCTCCCCGAAGGCACCTCCTGGATCTCACTGGAGAGAAGTCATGGCGAGGCTACGGAACATGTCCGCATTGCGGTCACGGTCAAGGAAAACCTAGGAGCTTCTCGCTCCGCCAAGCTGGTCGTGACCTCCGAAGGGGTCTCAGATACACTGACGATCGCTCAGGCAGGGACGGGCTCTCCTCAGCCCAATCCAGGCCCACAGCCCTCGCAAGACCCGACGGGGGAGTATATCCTGGGGGATGTGAATCTGCTTGAAGCTCCTGCTCTGGCAGGGGGCGCTCATAACTACTTCATCACGCATCGGGCGAACGGTATCGTGAACTATTCGCTGGAGTATGATACGCAGAAGCGTCACCCTCGCTTCGTCTGCTTCTCTTTCGATGATGTCACGTCTCAGAAGAAGGTCAAGCGAAGTGATGCTTGGGCGTGGGATCCTCAGATCCCTGCGAAGTTCTCCACCGAGAACCTCTTCCGAGGAAGCGGTTATGACCGTGGGCATATGGTCGCCTCCGAAGACCGTGTCTTCAGCCTCGAAGCGAATCAGCAGACCTTCTACTACTCGAATATGAGTCCTCAGCTCGGGGGGCTTAATCAGAAGTTCTGGCAGCAGCTTGAGGCTCTTGTGCAGTCTTGGGGGCGCAATGCTTCTCTGCGTGACGTGATCTACGTGGCCAAGGGCGGGACGATCCGCGACCACGAAGTCGAGGCGAACAAGATGCGTAACATGGTCGTCGTACCTAAGCACTACTGGATGGCTCTGGTGGTGAAGAAGAGGGCGACTTACCACGGCTTGGCTTTCTACGTCGAGCATCGGGAGTATACAGCCAGCACGCGCCCCAGTGCGGTGGTGCTGTCCATTGACGAGCTGGAGGGCAAGACGGGTCTTGATCTTTTCCATAACTTCCCTGATGACCTCGAAGCAAAGTTTGAAGCCGAGACGCCCACTTCGCCTGCTTTCCTTTCTATTTGGCCTGGGCTCTAGGCGATTTCGCTAAGCGGATGTGCACTTCATGAGGTGCACCTTATAGCACGATCCTAGGCGGTCGTTAGCTACAGCTCCTCACCTTCGCTCCTCTTCAGGACGAGGGTGAGGAGCTTGCTTTATGCGCTTGGAGAGAAGACGCTCTCGGGAGGGCGTGAAGATGCTGTGCGCAGGGCGAAAAATTTCTATGCGCATGGAGAGAAATTTCTGTGCGCACGAAAATTTATTTCCGTGCGCACAGAAATTTCTTGGCTTCCGCAGGGAGATTTCCTTGCGTCGGCATGCGCTCTCGTCTATGGCTAGGCAGGGCCTTGGCGGAGAAGCCCTGCGTCGCCCTTGTAGCCGAAGGGAGAGGCGGATATACGGCTCGTGTTGGGAGGGTTGACTGGAGGCGAGTGAGGTCGGCGTAGCGTGCGGGGGAATGCCAGCTCCCATCCCCACCGGCCCGAATCGAGTCGCTCCGTGGGCTATCTGCCTTGGAAGCTGTATCTTTGTGTACCCATATTTATTAGATGATACGCTTCAGATAGAGCATGCTTAAGTTCGATATCCAACAAACTTGCTCGCAGTCTTCTGCGCGAGCTGGTCGTATTCAGACGGATCATGGTGAGATCCTAACCCCTATATTCATGCCGGTGGGCACAGTCGGCTCCGTCAAGGCCGTCCACATGCTCGAGCTTCGTGATGACATCCGCGCACAGATTATCCTGGGGAACACTTACCACCTCTATCTACGTCCAGGGCTCGATACGCTATACAAGGCAGGAGGACTGCACAAGTTCAATAGCTGGGATGGCTCCATCCTGACGGACAGTGGCGGGTATCAAGTCTTTAGCTTGGCGCATCGTCGTAAGATCACCGAGGAGGGGGTCACCTTCCGCTCGCATATCGACGGATCGAAGCACCTCTTTACGCCCGAGCGGGTGATGGACATCGAGCGAATCATCGGGGCGGACATCATCATGGCTTTCGATGAGTGCTGCCCAGGAGACGCCGACTTCCACTATGCGAAGAAGTCCCTAGCGCTGACCGAGGGCTGGCTTCGCCGGTGCGTCCAGCGTGTCGCCGAGACTGAGCCACACTACGGCTATCATCAGAGTCTCTTCCCGATCGTGCAGGGCTGTGTCTATCCCGAGCTACGCACCCGAGCAGCCGAGTTCGTCGCTTCTCTAGGTGCCGAGGGGAATGCCATCGGAGGCCTTGCTGTCGGAGAGCCCACGGAGAAGATGTACGAGATGGTGGAGCTGACGAATAGTATCCTGCCCAAGGATAAGCCTCGCTACCTGATGGGCGTCGGTACGCCGATCAACCTGCTGGAGAATATCGCCCGAGGGGTCGATATGTTTGACTGCATCATGCCTACACGCAATGGCCGCAATGGCCAGCTCTTCACGAGCTACGGGACGATCAACATCCGCAATGCGAAGTGGGCACAGGAGTTCAGCCCCATAGATCTCGAAGGTACCTCCTTCGTGGATCAGCAGTACACGCTGGCTTACCTTCATCACCTGATCAAGGCCGATGAGATCCTAGGGCTTCAGATCGCTTCGATTCATAATCTAGCCTTCTACCTCCGCCTCGTGCGTGAAGCTCGTGAGCATATCCTTGCGGGGGACTTCCTCCCTTGGAAGGAGAAGATGGTTCGTCAGATGAATAATCGCCTCTAGCTGGCCCCTTTTATCCCAAAAGCTGATGCTACCAGAGCACGAAGCATCTCCTATCTCCGTCGAGGAGGGAGAGACGCTCCTAGAAGCAGGAGGTCAGGGAGAGAGCCTTGACACTTCTTCGCCTGCGGGCAAGAAGCCCTATCGCCCTTGGCTGGGGAGGGTTGATCGGTATATCATACGTACCTTTCTGACGACCTTCCTTTTTGCGATCGGTCTGCTCCTGGCTATTGCCGTAGTCTTCGATCTCAATGATAAGGTGACGGACTTCCTTAAACCCGAGGTGACACTCTATCAGGTGATCTTCCACTACTACATCAACTTCATCGCCTACTATGCGAATCTTTTCAGCCCTCTCTTCGTCTTCATCTCGGTAATTTTCTTTACCTCCAATCTCGCCGCCAATACGGAGATCATCGCCATGCTGGCAAGTGGGATGAGCTTTCGCCGTCTTCTCCGCCCCTACATGGTCTCCGCTCTCATCATTGCCCTGGCGACGTATGTGCTGAATGGCTTCGTGATCCCCGTGGGCAACCGAGTGCGTCTGGACTTTGAGAACCGCTATATCAAGAGCCGAGAGATCGCTTCGGCATCGAACATCCAGATCGCTATCGCCAAGGACACCTACCTCTATGTTCAGGACTATGATAATACCTCCAAGCGAGCTACAGGTCTGGCCGTGGATCAGTTCAAAGGACGCCAGCTAGTCTCCCGACTGACGGCTTACGAAGCCGTCTATGATACGCTGGATCAGTGGAAGATGACGGACTTCCATATCCGTACCTTCAAGGGGCTTCGGGCGACTGATACCGTTGGCTACGGGCTGGATACGAATCTACGTATACGCCCTTCGGACTTCCTCGTCAATGAGAAGGAGGTCGCCAAGATGCGCAATGACCAGCTTGATCGCTACATCGAGCGTCAGAAGGAACGAGGAGCTAGCAATACTCGTCTCTTCCAGATCGAGCTACATACTCGCTATGCTGCGATCTTCTCTGCCTTTATATTGACTTTTATAGGAGCGGTCCTCTCGGCTAAGAAGATGAAGAATGGCTTGGGCGTAAACCTCGTAATTGGCTTTGGCCTCTGCTTGGCCTATATTCTGTCTTCAACCTTCATCTCCCAAGCGGCCACAGTCGGAAGGCTAGCACCTTGGATAGCAGCATGGATTCCTAATGTGGTCTTTGTCCTGCTAGCTCTTCTCCTTTGGCATAAAGCTCCTCAATAAACGACTAGCACATAATGAAAGAAAAGATACAGCGCTCGGTCTCCATCCAGAATCGACGCGCACGTTTTGACTATGAGTTGCTTGATCTCTATACTGCTGGTATCATCCTAGTAGGCACGGAGATTAAGTCCCTTCGCCTAGGTAAAGCAAGCCTTGTCGATGCCTTCTGTTATTTCCATAATGGAGAGCTGTGGCTAAAGGGGGCAAATATTAGTGAGTACTTCTATGGCTCATATAATAATCATGCAGCTCGGCGCGATCGCAAACTCCTGCTTAATCGTAACGAGTTACGTAAGCTAGAGGGGTATGTACAGAGCCCCGGAGTGACCATTGTGCCGACCAAGATCTTCATCAATGAGCGAGGACTAGCTAAAGTCGTCATCGCTCCAGCCCGAGGGAAGAAGGTCTATGATAAGCGTGCATCTATCCGTGAACGTGATGACCGACGTGAGATGGATCGAGCGATGAAACGTTAGGCGAGGGATTTCTCTTACCTTTGCGTGTCAGGTTTTACCAAGTAATATGATCAATAATCACCTAGATGGAATATAACTTTAAAGCTATCGAAGAGCGCTGGCAGCAGTACTGGCGTGAGCAAGACGTTTATCGTGTCACCGAAGATGCTACACGTCCGCCTTATTATGTCCTAGACATGTTCCCTTATCCCTCAGGGGCAGGACTCCATGTCGGGCACCCTCTAGGCTATATCGCTTCAGATATCTTTGCTCGCTATAAGCGCCTTCGTGGCTTCAATGTCCTCCATCCGATGGGTTATGATGCATTTGGTTTGCCAGCGGAGCAATATGCTATCCAGACAGGTCAGCATCCAGAGATAACGACCGAGGAGAATATTCGTCGCTATCGTGAACAGCTTGAACGTATCGGTTTCAGCTTCGATTGGTCTCGAGAACTCCGCACCTCTGATCCAGAGTACTACAAGTGGACACAGTGGGTCTTCATTCGCCTCTTCCATTCCTACTATAATCATGCAGCAGGGAAGGCTAAGCCCATTGCTGAGCTTGTCGCTTACTTCGAAGAGCATGGGACAAGTGATTTAAACGTAGCTCAAAGCGAGGAACTCTCTTTCTCAGCAGAGGAGTGGAAAAGCTGGAGTAGCAAGAAGCAGTCCGAGGTGCTGATGAACTACCGCCTAGCTTACCTTGGAGAAACCATGGTGAATTGGTGTGCTGCACTAGGTACAGTGCTAGCAAATGATGAGGTTAGCGATGGTGTAAGTGTCCGAGGAGGGCATTCTGTGGAGCAGAAGAAGATGCTCCAGTGGTGTCTACGAGTATCGGCCTATGCTGGTCGTCTCATTGATAGCCTAGAGACGCTAGAGTGGAGTGATTCGCTCAAGGAGTCTCAGCGAAACTGGATCGGAAAGAGTGAGGGGGCCGAGGTCCGCTTCCCTCTACTTGATGAAGCCGGTAAGGAGCGTGAAGAGTCACTGACTGTCTTCACCACTAGGGCTGATACGATCTACGGAGTGACCTTTATGGTACTTGCCCCAGAAAGTGATTATGTCGCTCGAGTGACTACTCCAAAGCAGGCTCAGGCTGTCGAAGAGTACCTCGCTGCTACACGTCGACGTACAGAGCGTGATAGAATGTCTGATAAGCGTGTGTCTGGAGTATTCTCTGGCTCCTATGCAAAGAATCCTCTGACAGGTGAACCTGTCCCAGTTTGGATTAGTGACTATGTCTTAGCTGGCTATGGCACGGGTGCCGTGATGGCCGTCCCCGCACATGACAGTCGTGACTTTGCCTTTGCTCGCCACTTTAGTCTCCCGATCATACAGGTCGTAGTCCCCGAAGGAGAGGAAGCTACTGATCCTACAGAATGGACGGAGAGCAAGGATAGCAAGGCTGGTGTCTTGATTAACTCGGGCTTCCTAACTGGATTGAGTGTCAAGGATGCTATCGCTAAAATGAAGGAGTATGTTCGTGAGGCCAACCTAGGTCGTGTTCGTATAAACTATCGTCTGCGTGATGCTATTTTTAGCCGTCAGCGCTATTGGGGCGAACCATTCCCTATCTACTATGATGCCGAAGGGATGCCTCAGACGATTAGCGACGATCAGCTTCCTCTACGCCTACCAGAGGTAGATAAGTTCCTCCCTACAGCTGATGGACAGCCTCCATTAGGGCGCGCAGAGAATTGGTGTACTTCTGAAGGATTCCCTTACGAACTAAGTACGATGCCTGGCTTTGCTGGCAGTTCGGCTTACTATCTCCGCTATATGGATCCACATAATGATAGCGCTCTTGTTGCACCTGAGAAGAATGCCTACTGGCGTCATGTCGATCTTTACGTCGGAGGAGCTGAGCATGCTACGGGCCACCTCATCTATAGCCGCTTTTGGAATAAGTTCCTCTTTGACCTCGGGCTGATCGTGGAAGATGAACCTTTCCGTAAGCTCGTTAATCAGGGTATGATCCAAGGGCGCTCTAACTTTGTCTACCGAATCAAGGATACCAATACCTTCGTTTCTCTAGGCCTAAAGGAGCAGTATGATACCACGCCTATCCATGTAGATGTTAATATTGTTTCCAATGACCAGTTAGATCTTGAAGCTTTTAAGGCTTGGCGTCCAGAGTACGCTACTGCTGACTTCATTCTCGAGGATGGTAAGTATATCTGTGGCTGGGCTGTCGAGAAGATGAGTAAGTCGATGTACAATGTCGTCAATCCCGATATGATCGTTGAGCGATATGGTGCTGACACACTCCGTCTGTATGAGATGTTCCTAGGCCCTCTCGAGCAGAGTAAGCCTTGGGATACGAATGGTATTGATGGAGTACATCGCTTCCTACGTAAGTTCTGGGGGCTCTTCTATTCTTCAGAAGGTCTTCGTGTGACAAATACTCCTGCTACGAAGGAAGAGCTTAAGAGCCTACATAAGCTCATTAAGAAGATCACGGCGGATATTGAGCAATTCTCCTTTAATACCTCTGTAGCAGCCTTTATGATCTGCATCAATGAGCTTCAGGGATTCAAGACGTCTTCACGTGAGATTTTGCAGCCTCTGCTTATCCTGCTAGCACCCTTTGCTCCTCATATATCAGAAGAGCTTTGGCATGCCTTAGGAGAAGAGTCTTCTGTCGTTATGGCTACCTGGCCAGAGTGCAATGAAGCCTATCTCGTCGAGGATCGTGTCAAGTATCCTGTTAGCTTCAATGGTAAGACTCGCTTCACACTTGAGTTCCCGACTACGGCTACTCCTGCTGAAATTCAAGAAGCCGTACTGAACGCAGAGGAAGCACAAAAGTGGCTTGAGGGTAAGACCCCTAAGAAGGTGATCGTCGTCCCTGGTCGTATCATCAATATAGTCCTATAGCTGATAGTACTAAACTCAATACATTCCTAACAACAGCCATGGCACAGAAATTCAATCTTGTGACCTTCATCGGGCAGAAGTTTAAAGATCTCGGCGAAGAGCTTTCTAAGCAGGCTCTCTCGAAGTACTTCTGGAAGGATCTGCTGATCGTATTTATTGGGATCATTCTCTATACGGTTGGCTTCAGCTTCCTAATCTATCCTCAGCGCGTCACTACGGGGGGATTGATGGGGATCTGTAACATCATTACCATCGTCACAGGGATTAAGGTCGACATCCCGTACAATATCATCAATATTAGTCTACTGGTCGTCGCCTTTCTCTTCCTTGATAAGAACTTCTTCATCAAGACGCTCATTGGCATTGGCCTCTTGGCGATCGTGATTCCTCTGGCTACACGTACAGCTATCCCTGACCCTCGAGTCGAAGAGCTATGGCACTTGATGGTATTGAAGGATCAGCCTCTCCTAGCGCTTATCTTAGGTTCGATGATGTGTGGGCTAGGCTTAGGGCTTGTGTTCTCTGTCAATGGGAGCTCGGGAGGTACGGATGTCATCGTCGCATTGATTAGTCGATACCGAAATATGTCTTTCGGTCGTATCTTCATCGCTGTCGATGGTACCGTGGTTCTCTTCTCTTACTTCGCCAATGTCTACTTTGCCGACATCAAGATCGATGCGCTTGTGGCCTTCGATAAGCTAGTGATGTCTTTTATCGAGGTAGTATTGCTTGCGATGACGATGGACTGGTACACGAGCGGGAACCGTCAATCGATGCAGTTCCTTATCTTCTCCTCCAAGCCTCAAGAGATCAATGATGCGATCACTAAGCGTCTTCGCCGTGGCTGTACAATGCTCGAAGCAAAGGGGGGATATACTGGTCAGCCTCAGAAGGTGCTTCTTGTGGTCGTGCGTAAGCAGCAGTCGGTGGCTATATCTCGTATCATCGAGGAGATTGACCCCAAGGCATTCGTCTCCCAAGGAGCGGTCAAGGGAGTTTATGGAGAAGGCTTTGACAGCTTAGCGAAGTTTAAATAACGCCTACTCCTCATACGTTCTCATCAATAGGGGTATTCGGTAGCTCACCGAATACCCCTATTCCTTTTTCGCTTTTCCTAGGTGCCAGTGGGAGAAGGCTTATCTTTCTAATGGGATAAGGTATACCTTTTCTGGGGCGTAGGTGTACCTTTTTGTTGGAAGAGCTATACCATTCTAAGCAGGAGGAGTGGATTAAAGGCTTCGATATCTTTGCCTTCTAGTCCGAGAGTCCTAGGTTTAGGTTATCTTTGCCCTAGAATGCTCTCTAGGTAGTTCATAGTACAGGGAGCCTTCCTCACCTAAGTGATCAGCTGACAATGACACCAATCATCCAGAGCGTCTTAGACACCGACCTCTATAAGTTTACGACGAGTTACGCTTATTCGAAGCTTTACCCTCGTGCCTACGGACAGTTTCGCTTTATAGACCGAGCCAAAACGATCTATCCTCAGGGCTTTGCTGAAGCTCTGAAGGACGAAATCAGAGCTATGGCAAACCTTGCCTTGACGAAGGATGAAGCACTCTTCCTCGCACGAGAGTTGCCTTACCTCCCTCCCACGTACATTGACTTCGTGCGAGGGTTCCGCTTTGATCCCGAGGAGGTACAGGTCAAGCAAGACGAAGAAGGACGCCTTTCGATCACAGCCGAAGGCCTTCTCTACCGCGTCACCCTATGGGAAACGCCCCTATTGGCTCTGATTAGCGAGCTTTACTTCCGCATGACGGGAGCCGAACCCGATATGTCCTATGCGGAAGAGACGATCATTCGAAAAGCGAAGCTACTACGTGAGCACGGGATTACCTTCTCGATGTTCGGTATGCGCCGACGCTTTAGCGCTCACTTAGAAGAGCGAGTGACGGAGCTACTAAAGGAGCATTCGGGAGAGAACTTCTTCGGTACAAGCAATGTCTACTTTGCTTACAAGTACGGACTACGTGTCTCTGGGACACATCCGCACGAATGGATCCAGTTCCATGGTGCTATGTTTGGGTACAAGATGGCTAACTATATGGCAATGGAGGACTGGATCAATGTCTACGATGGTGACTTGGGGACGGTCCTTACCGATACCTATACGACGGATGTCTTCATGAATAACTTCAGTAAGAAGCATGCTATGCTCTTCACGAGCCTGAGACATGACAGTGGAGACCCTCTACTCTTTACGGACAAGGTGATCGCTCGCTACAAGGAGCTCCGTGTCGATCCGACGATTAAGTATATCATCTTCTCTGATAGCCTAGACCCTGAGCGGGCTATCGAGATAGCTAACTATTGTAAGGGACGTATCGGAGCAAGCTTCGGCATCGGTACTAACTTCTCCTGTGACGTGGGTAATGGCGTGCGTCCTATGAATATCGTGATGAAGCTATGGAAGTGTAAGATGACGGCGAAGGATCGTTGGCACCCCTGCGTCAAGCTCAGTGATGTGGATGGCAAGCATACGGGAGAGCCCGAAGAGATCGAGCTGGCTCAGCGCACACTGGGTTTGCCCGTCAATATCTAAGCTCTCTAGCCTACGTGACGAAGAGTAAATCGCCTCGGGAAGTTTGTCTCTATTTTGGATCCTTTAATCCACTTCATCGAGCCCACCTGCAACTAGCCCGATACGCACTCGATCACTTGCCCTGCGACGAGGTTTGGCTGGTGCTTAGTCCGGTGAATCCATTGAAATTACCTGCCTCTCAGCTCCCATTCTCCTTTCGTGCTGATTACATACGTAGTGCCATAGAGGGAGAGCCACGCTTGAGACTTGTGACGCTGGAGGCTATCTTACCTCTTCCTCATTATACTGTTCGCACTCTCCAAGCGCTACGTTTACTTCACCCCAATACGACCTTCTCACTCTTTATCGGAAGTGATAATTTAGCCTTGCTGGAGCGTTGGTATGATTATCCACGGCTTATAGCCTCGACGTCGCTACATGTTTATCCTCGTCCAGGCTATGATGTCAGGGGTGAAGAGCTAGCAAGGTTAGGGGGGAGAATCATCTTTCACCCCGATGCTCCTCAGTCTACGCTCTCTGCTACAGAGCTGAGAGAGGCTGTGCTCACAGGTGTTGATCGAAGTGCTGATACCGCTGTCCCTGAGCAATGGGAAGAGCTGTGTGAACAGATTACCCAATTACAAACGAAGAACTAGAAGAATTAAGTAATAATGACTATGACTCCAGAAGTCACTTTGATACCTGAGTGGGCAGAGCAAGACCTCATTCTCCTCTCTTGGCCTGATGCTGAGATGGACTGGGCTGCTCGCTTGCCTGAGATTGAGGCGTGCTATCGTGGTATCGCCGAAGCGATCCTCGAGTGGGAGGATCTATTGATCCTAACGAAGGATACAGAGCGTATCCGACAATTACTCGGCAGTAAGACGTATAAGCACAAGCTCTTCATCCAAGAGATGGATTGTAATGATACTTGGTGTCGTGACTATGCGCCACTCTCACTCCAGCTGAAAGAAGAAGATGGTACCGATCGTAAGCTGATCGTAGACTTTACCTTCAATGGATGGGGGATGAAGTTTGCTGCAGACCGGGACAATATCGTCACAAGAGCGCTATACCTTGCACGTGCTTTCTCTCATGATGTCGCTTATGTCAATGCGCTCTCCCTCGTCTTTGAGGGTGGGGGAATCGAGTCTGATGGAGCAGGTACGCTCCTGACGACAGAGAGTGTCCTTGTCGAGCCTAACCGTAATGCAGGTATCGATGATAGCGTTCTACGTGAGCATCTGATGGAGATCCTCGGAGGAAAGCGTCTGCTAGCTCTTGAAAATGGAGAGCTCGAGGGGGATGATACCGATGGCCACATCGATACGCTGGCTCGCTTCCTCTCTCCCGAGACTATTGCTTACGTAGGCTGTGAGGATACCCATGATGATCATTACCATCCTCTTCGCCGTATGCGTGAGGAGCTGGAGGCTTACCGCACCTTAGAGGGTGAGCCTTATAAGCTCGTGGAGCTTCCTTTGCCTCCTGCTATTTACGACGAAGAGGGACAGCGCCTCCCTGCCACCTATGCTAATTTCCTCTTCGTCAATGGTGCCCTCCTCGTCCCAACCTATGATGTGCCTACCGACGAAGTTGCCTTAGAGCGTCTTCGCCAGGCATTACCTAATCATGCGGTCGTTGGTGTCGATAGTCGTGCGTTGATTTACCAGCATGGTAGCCTACACTGTGCTACGATGCAGTTCCCCCGAGGTTTTGTCAATAAGAATAAGTGGAGTGATGATGAATAAGCGTATCCTTCGTGTTGGGCTTATACAGCAAGCCAACACTGCAGATCATACCGATAACAAGGCTCGCCTAAAGGTTGCGATCCGTAAAGCTGCGGCACAAGGCGCAGAGCTGATCGTCCTTCAAGAGCTACATAATGGTCTTTACTTCTGCCAGACCGAGGATGTCCAGATCTTCGATCAAGCCGAGCCTATCCCAGGGCCAAGTACAGAGGAGTTCGGAGCTCTAGCTAAGGAGCTAGGAATCGTCCTCGTTCTCTCCCTCTTCGAGCGTCGTACAGCTGGGCTGTATCATAACACCTCTGTCGTTCTAGAGAAGGATGGTACGATCGCAGGTAAGTATCGCAAGATGCATATCCCTGATGATCCCGCTTATTACGAGAAGTTCTACTTCACTCCGGGTGACCTTGGCTTCGAGCCCATCGAGACATCGGTTGGGACATTAGGTGTGCTCGTCTGCTGGGACCAATGGTATCCAGAGGCTGCACGTATGATGGCGCTGGCTGGAGCCGAAGTCCTCATCTATCCGACGGCTATCGGTTTCGAAAGCAGTGATGAACCAAGTGAGCAGCAACGCCAGAGTGATGCTTGGCAGCTGGTACAGCGTGGTCATGCTGTGGCTAACGGCTTGCCCGTCGTGACGGTCAATCGTGTAGGCTATGAAGAGGATCCTTCAGGACAGACGAATGGTATTCGTTTCTGGGGAAGGAGCTTCGTCGCTGGCCCTCAAGGTGAGCTTCTGACTGAGTTTGGGCAGGAGGAAGAGGTGCGAGTCATCGAGGTCAATCTCACACGAAGCGAATCGGTGCGTCGCTGGTGGCCCTTCTTGCGAGACCGACGCATTGACTTCTTTGGTGACCTTACTAAGCGCTATCGTAAGTAGCCCCCTATCTTTCATCCTCTTGTATGATACTTCGCCCCGCCTTAGGCTAGTCCTCAGGCGGGGCGAATGCTATCTCTAGGAAGAGGCTTAGTCGAACTCTCCTTGTGCTAACGATAGATCAAGGTATGTAGACGCTCTGGGCAAAAGAGCGCTTGCGCTACCTGCTGAAGATCCCGAGGTGTGAGTTTGGCAAGGCGTTCGAGTAGGCTTTCATTGGTTTCGTAGGTGTTCCTGTGCAGGAAGCTCTTACCTAGGGAGAGGAACTGCTGTTCCTTGTTCTCCGAAGCTACGAGGAGCTGTCCTCGAAGCTGATGAATAGCCTTGTCGAACGCCTGCTGATCCATCGGATGATTGGCGACTTCTCTGAGAATATCAAGTACGAGATCAAGAGCTTGCTTTTCCTTTTCAGCAGAGGAGCCAAAGTAGATCGAGAAGATCCCCGTACTTGTATAGGGTGTATAGTTGGCCTCTACCTGATAGACCAGCCCCGCTTCTTCTCTTAGACGAAGGTTTAACAGGCTATTCATAGCGATGCCTCCGAGGATATTGGTCAGTAGACTTAGGGCAAAACGCTCGGGAGCATCTCGATGAAAGGCTTCGCATCCGATGAGGACGTGACTCTGTGCGTTCTCCTGACGTCGGACTTGTCTCTTCCCGACTAAAGCTAAAGGCTGCGCTAAGCTAAGAGGAAGTTCGGGAGCTCGTGGATCCTGTGGGCTTGGAAAGACTTGCTCCACAGAACTAATGAGCTCCTCCATCGTGAGCGATCCTTGGACGAAGAGCACCATACGCTCAGGCTTGTAATACCGACGGAAGAACTCCTGCTGATGCCGAGATTTGATCCTCCGTACAGAGCCCTCTGTGCCCAGGATCGCATGCCCTAGCGGAGAGCCTCGAAAGACTTGATCCTCAAACTCGTCAAAGATGAGCTCTGCAGGGCTATCCTCGTAGGAATAGATCTCCTCAATGATGACCTCTTGTTCCTTAAGCCACTCGTTTTCGGGGAAGATGCTTTTGCTTACCAAGTCAAGTAGTAGCTCGAGTGCATCCGGAGCGTAAGCACTTGGCGTGATGGCATAGAGTGTCGTATCCTCCTTCGTCGTGAATGCGTTCAGCTCACCCCCGACGGCTTCGACCTGCTGGATGATCTCTGAGGCTGATCGGGTACTCGTTCCCTTGAAGAGCATATGCTCTATGCTGTGGGCTAGACCATGGTAGAGCCGAGGTTCGTCTTGGCTTCCTGTGAGGATACCTATACCCAGATAGCTGACTTGTGCAGTCGGCTGAGGAACTAGTACGATACGTATACCCGAGGGATGTGTATGAGTCTGCAGAGTAATCATAGGGAGAGCTGATGTTGATCGTCTCTGCAAAGGTACGCCGTCTTCTCTGATCCTCGGCTAACGTGAGGGACGATGCTAAGCTGACTAGCTGCCTTAGACCTAGCATAGCTTGGCATCCCTCCAGCTGAAGACTAGGCTTCGTGAGACCTAATCTGAGGGTTAGCTCCTGGGAGTATGGGTAGGGCAGTTTAGGAGATCGGTCAATCAAAAAATGAAGGTATGCCTTTACTACGACAAAGGTATACCTTGGGGTGAGTGAAGGTATAGCCTTGCTCTGTGAGAGACATAGCTTATCAAGTAGGGGGGTAAGATGAAGGTGAGATAGACAGCCGGCCTTTCTATGATTTTAAAGGAAGTATTTGGTAGCTAGAATGGCCGATATAGAGGGTTAGATGCTAGCCTAGCTGATTGTGTCCAAGGAGGTTGCTAGGGCTAGGCTGGGGCTTTCTTGGAGCAAGAGAGAGAATAGCATATATTTACTGCATAGTTAAGGGCATTTGTACGCACTTCTTAGGTTTTCCTCGCACCTGCAGCGTCGCTAAACTACCCTGCTCGGCGTGGCATATCGCACGACAAAACTATCTTTAACAGAGGTATGAAAAACATCCTGATTATCGGCTCTACGGGGCAGATAGGTACGGAGCTAGCACTGACACTCCGTAAGCACTATCCCACCGTCGTAGCTGGTTACATTCCTGCCGCCCCACCTAAAGGGGAGCTCCTAGAGACGGGCCCCTCGGCGGTAGTTGACATCACTAATCCTCAGCAGATCGCTGAGGTCGTCCGTCAGTATAGGATCGACACGATCTACAATCTCGCTGCACTCCTCAGCGCTGTAGCAGAGGCCAAGCCACAGCTCGCCTGGCAGATCGGTGTCGGTGGTCTCTTCAATGTCCTAGAAGTAGCTAGAGAGGAAGGCTGTGCCGTCTTTACGCCCAGCTCCATCGGCTCTTTTGGACCAGAGACTCCACATGACCAGACTCCACAAGACACGATCCAGCGCCCTAAGACGATGTATGGCGTGACGAAGGTCTCAGGAGAGCTCCTCAGCGACTACTATCACAAGCGATTTGGGGTAGATACGCGCTCTGTACGCTTCCCTGGTTTGATCTCGAATGTGGCACCTCCAGGAGGTGGTACTACGGACTATGCGGTAGATATCTACTATGCTGCCGTTCGTGAAGGACGTTTCTCATGCCCTCTCCGCCCAGGGACTTACATGGATATGATGTACATGCCTGATGCTCTACGTGCTTGCATGGAACTGATGGAGGCTGACCCTGCTCGCCTGATACATCGCAATTCCTTTAATGTGACCTCGATGAGCTTTGACCCAGAGGGTATAGCAGCTTCTATCCGTGAGGTGATCCCTAACTTCCAGATGACTTACGATCTCGATCCACTGCGTCAGGGTATCGCCGACTCTTGGCCTAATTCGCTAGATGATAGCTGTGCTCGTAGCGAGTGGGACTGGAAGCCTGAGTATGACTTACCTGCTATGACTCGGGATATGATCGAGACCATCCGTCGCAAAGGGTAGGGTAATTAATCAAGCATACATGAACTAACTGATACATTAAGACGAACGAAAAGTATGTTCAAGAATATGAAAACCTACCTTGCCGATGAGCTTAAGGCTATCGAGGAGGCAGGTCTCTACAAGAAAGAGCGGATCATCGTCACCCCACAGACTGCTGATATCAAGATCAGCTCTGGGCAAGAGGTCGTGAACTTCTGTGCTAATAACTACCTAGGGCTATCGGATCACCCACGTTTGGTCGCAGCGGCAAAGTCGGCTATGGATACCCATGGCTTCGGCATGAGCTCTGTTCGCTTCATCTGTGGTACGCAAGACCTACACAAGGAGCTAGAGCAAGCTATCTCCCGCTACTTCCATACGGAGGATACGATACTTTATGCTGCCTGCTTCGACGCTAATGGCGGTGTCTTTGAGCCTCTCTTTGGCCCAGAGGATGCGATCATTAGTGATGCGCTCAACCATGCTTCGATCATCGATGGAGTACGCCTCTGTAAGGCACAGCGCTACCGCTATGAGAACGCCAATATGGAGGATCTCGAGCGAGTACTAAAGGAAGCTCAGTCAGCTCGCTTCCGCATCATCGTCACCGATGGGGTTTTCTCCATGGATGGCAATGTCGCTCCTATGGATAAGATCTGTGATCTCGCTGAGAAGTATGATGCTCTCGTGATGGTGGACGAATGTCACTCCGCAGGAGTCGTCGGCGCCACAGGACGAGGGGTAGCAGAGCAATTCAACTGCTATGGACGAATCGATATCCATACGGGTACGTTAGGCAAGGCCTTTGGTGGAGCTATCGGTGGGTTTACCACGGGTCCCAAGGAAGTGATCGATATGCTTAGACAGCGCTCACGCCCCTATCTCTTCAGTAACTCTATCCCTCCCGCAGTCGTAGGGGCGGGGCTTGAAGTCTTCAAGATGCTTGAAGAAAGTAACGCCCTGCATACGAAGCTGATGCAGAATGTCGAGTATTTCCGAGACAAGATGTTGGCTGCCGGCTTTGATATTAAGCCTACTCAGTCTGCTATCTGTGCCGTGATGCTCTACGATGCCAAGCTGTCTCAAGAGTATGCTGCTCGTCTGCTCGAAGAAGGGATCTACGTCACGGGCTTCTACTATCCTGTCGTACCTAAGGGACAGGCACGTATCCGTGTCCAACTCTCTGCTGCTCATGAACGTCACCACTTAGATAAGGCCATCGCTGCCTTTATCAAGGTCGGTAAAGAGCTGGGTGCACTGAAGTAATAGGAGGTGCCATAAGCTCATCAAGCGCATGAAGCCACGGAGGGGATTCTCTCCGTGGCTTCATTTCTATGCTCCTCTAGGCAAGCCCTTTCAGACAGGTTAGCTCTATGCTCAGTAGGGCTAGCACTGAGGGAAGGTGTACCTCTCGTCTCATAAAGGTTATGCTTTGCTGGAGTAAAGGTCTGTCTTTGTCTAGCTAACGATAAGCCTTTGCTAGGGGAGGGGAGCAAGGGCTTAATTCAGGTGGTTAGACTTGGAGTAAAATGGGTTTACTAGCTACTCGGAGAGAGCTATCCCTGGAAACTCAGGGGGACGAGGTGTTTTTCCTATCTTTGTAAATATAAATATACACTAGCATTATTATCTCCCGTCATCAAGTCCTATGGTACTACCTATCCACCTTACTCGATCTAAACGCTCACTCACCCTTCTCGGTGCTGTAGCTTTAGGAATGTTAAGTGCACTGCAGGTGTCTGCTCAGACAGGGCTGGCTATTCGCACAGGTCAACCTGATGGGTTGACTTTCGGCATCGATGGTCGTTTGACTCTGGAGGCTGCAGCCTATGCGCCTTTACATAAGGAGGATTTTAACTACAAGCCTACAGGTCTGTCTACGCCAGAGCCCTTCCGGATGTCGGCAGGGACGGATATTACGCAGGCTCGCCTAGGCTTTGTCTCGGGCTATAAGAATTGGAAAGGGCGAATAGACGTCAACTTTGCTGGTCAGCGAGTTGCCTTTACGGATGCTTTCATCTGTTACGATTTCAGTGAGAAGACAAATCTTAGTCTCGGCTACAGGCTGGATCCTTTCAGTATAGGTATCAGTACCGCTACTCGACACACTTCCCTAAATTCGCCTATAGCCTTGGATTTCCTAGGTCGACCTGAGCGTCACTGGGGGATCACAGCTACCCATTCAGAGAAGAACTATTGGTTCTCGGGAGGAATCTATGCCGGTGGGATCCCTCGACAGTCGCCCCAACCGAATCATCAGGGCGAAGGTTATGGCCTCTCTCTTCGAGCTGTCTATCGTCCGATCAATACCGAGGAGCGAACGCTGCACCTCGGAGCTTCTCTGACGACACGCGCTCCCGAGCAGGTACATACGGAGACAGGCTTAGTAGCAGTGGGGGGACATCCTGGATCGACGATAGATGGACGTCGCTTCGTCAGTGGTGTGATCAATGGAGTGTATCGCTACGATCTCTTGGGGGGAGAAGTCGCTTACCGAGATGATAGGTTCTTTACCCAGGGAGAGTTTCTCGTAGCTAACTACAACGTTGACTCCAAGAAGGCTCTGGGTGGGGGGAGTTCTTTCCCTTCCTATAAGGGCACAGAGACATTCCTTGGCGGGTACCTGACTGGGAGCGTAATGCTTCAAGGTAAGCAGCGTGTCTATCAGTCAGGATCGGCCACCTTTAAGAATGTGAATCCTGAGATCGCTTCGGGTGGAAACTTAGAGCTGATGGCTCGCTTTGGTTACCTTAATGCTCAAGATGCAGGGAGTGCTCTCGAGGCATTGACAGCTGTGAATTGGTATCCCAACCAGCTGATGATGCTTGGACTAAGCTACACTTACACGGGGATGGATAGTAAGGCTAATGCTGGAGGTGCACTGATCGCTGTTGGACCTCATGCCCTTGATGGGCTGAAGCTAAATACGCTTCAGCTTCGTGCCCAGTTTGTCTTCTAATACCGTCACTCTTTCTTTTATCGACTCTATGACGTTACGAAGTCAGTTCTCACTACTGCTCCTCCTCGCAGGTTGCCTTACAGCTGGAGCAGTACATCTAGTGAAACCCAAGACTCTTGCGGTCTCGGTGGAATCCCTACTGCATGAGGCTGAGCAAGCCTATCGCTCCTATCGCTTTGAGGTGGCCGCTTCGACGCTAGCGAAGTATCAAGCTGCGATGCAACGCCGTCGTGAGCCTCTTCCCGAGCGAGCCCAAGTGTTGATTAGCCAGCTTGCTCGTGCTGAACGGATGTACTCTCGAGCGGAACTACTTCATGTCGTAGATAGTGCGATCGTAGATAAACGATCGTTTTTCACTGCGCTTCCTCAAGGGGGAGGTAAGATCCTCGCTGAGGAGCACTACCTTTCAGGGGATAGTCTGATGAAGGCTACTTCCTACCAAGATGCCTTGAAGAAGAACTATCTGCGTGCCTCGCAGACTGGGCTACAGTGGCTCTCTTCACTGGGAGATGCAGGGTTGGGGAGCTGGGAGCTACGCCCAATGAATCTCTCCGCTTTAGGGGAGGATCGATCAGTGACCTCTCCTTTTCTCTTGGAGGATGGGACGACGCTCCTCTTTGGTCGTCTCTCTGACCAAGGTCTCGGGGGCTATGATCTCTATATGACCCGCCTAACCGAGCTGGGGAATAGCTTCTTCGAGCCAACACTCTTAGGAATGCCTTACAATTCACCTAGCAATGATTATCTCCTGGCTTATCATGAGAGCGAAGGGTGGGGAGTTTTAGTCAGTGATCGCTTTGCTCCTACAGACTCCGTGCATATCTATCGCTTCACAGGACGTCCAGCTTTCCTCGCTACAAAAGTAGAGGAAGAGGGCGAGGCTATGGAGCTAACTGAAGACGAACGTTTTCGTCGTGCCTCCCTACAGGGTGTCCTCTACGCAGATAGCACCCAAGCTCATGGAGCAACAAATAGAGTGACTGATGTCCAAAAGGCTAAGAAAGGGGAATTCTACTTCCTCCTTCAGGGCAACCGAGTCTATCGTCATTGGGCTGACTTTATGACCACAGAAGGGATGAAGGCTTTTCGTAGAGCAGAAGAACTACGTGCGTCGCTTGAGGGACAAGAGGAACAACTTCAGTCCTTACGCCAGCGTTGGTCTACGATTACATCAAGCGATAGAGAGTCACTCCGTGCAGAGATCCTGCTGTTGGAGACGACTGTACAGCGCCTTCGACGAGATCTTCAGCAAGCTCTCCACTCAGCACGCTATTACGAAGGCGTACGCTAAACATTAAACTCCTATATCTTTGGAAGTCCTTAGTCAGATTATCTATGCGACGATCCCTGCCTCTGCCTGGATCGCCCTCCTACTTTCAGCCTTTCTCCTGATTATCTCGGGCTATATGTCCTCTTCAGAGGTCGCTTTCTTCTCCTTATCTCCATCGGATATTGAGTCGATCAAGGAGGAAGAGCACCCTGCAGATGCCACACTCTTAGAGCTACTCAAAGACTCGGAGCGTCTGCTGGCTACGATACTTATCGGTAACAATCTGGTTAATGTCGCTATCGTCATCCTGACGGGATACGCTTTCGGACGGATCTTTGACTTCTCAGCAAGTCCTATATTAGGCTTCATTATCCAGACGGTGATCTTGACGTTGCTGTTACTGCTCTTTGGTGAGATCATCCCGAAAGTTTATGCTCAGGCACATCCATTAGCATTCAGTCGCTTCTCTTCGGGGAAGATGCGCCTACTGACACGACTCTTTTATCCTTTGTCTTCCTTTCTGCTCAGTTCGACGAGTATCTTGACTAGGCGTATGCAACCGAAGCGGTATGGTCTCTCTGTCGATGACCTTTCTCAGGCGGTAGATTTGCTTGAGGGGCATGAGCCAGAGCAAAAGGAGCTCTTCGAGGATATCATTAGTTTCCATAACAAGACAGCTTCTGAGATCATGGTGCCTCGTGTCGATATGGTAGACATCGATGTCGCATGGGACTTCCATCGAATGCTTCAGTTCGCATTGGAGTCAGGCTATTCCCGTATTCCCGTCTATGAAGACTCAGAAGATAATATTCGAGGGATCCTTTATCTAAAGGATCTTATCCCTCATAAGGATAAGCCTGCAGACTTTGACTGGACGATGCTGATTCGTGAAGCGCTCTTCATTCCAGAGAATAAGCCCTTAGATGACCTGCTGGAAGAGTTCCGTAGCACGAAGCGCCATATAGCGGTGGTGGTCGATGAGTATGGGGGAACTAGTGGAATCGTCACGATGGAGGATCTCCTCGAGGAGATCGTCGGTGAGATCACCGATGAGTATGATGAGGAAGAACTCCCCTACAAGCGACTCGTAGATGGTAGCTATCTCTTTGAGGGGGGGACTCCTCTGACGGACGTCTTACGAGCCTTAGAGCTTGAACCTGGTATCTTTGGCAAGGCTGAAGACGAAGTCGATACCTTGGGTGGACTAGTCCTTGAGCTTAAGCGGGACTTACCTCGCAAGGGGGATCTCGTGACCACGGGAGGCTGGAGCTTCAAGGTCACAGCATTAGAGAAGTTCCGTATTACTGAGGTGCAGGTGATCCCTCCACCTCAGGAGATCCCGGTTCACTGATATGACGATCGAGCTCTTCTCTCCTAGCCCCAATCAATCCTTAGGCCTAGCATTCTTCGACCCAGTCGTTGGGGTGAAGCGTTGTGTAGCGGAGCAAAGAGCTATCGATCATCTCCTCTGTCGTCTTCTCCAGGTGGAGACCCCACCTCGCCGTGAGCATTATCTAGACGGGGCACCCTACCTCCCAGCTTATCCTGAACTATCCATTAGTATAAGCCACTGCATAGGCTGTGTCGCTGTGTTAATAACACCCAAGGAGCAAGCTCCAGGGGTAGATGTCGAGCAGTATCGGGAGCAACTATGCCGAGTGGAATCCCGCTATATCAGCACAGAAGAGTGGCAGCGCCTTCTGCCTCATAGTACTTATACGGGGGAAGAGCTTCGTACGCTTCTTTGGACAGCCAAGGAAGCAAGTTATAAGATTGCTCATCCAGCGAGTGGCTCTTTGCTAAGCTATCAGGTTGAGGACATAGACACCTCTGCTCAAAAGCTACATCTTGTGAGCCAGGAGCAAGGTCGCTCCTTGACCTTAAGCTATCTTTTCCGTCCCCCTTATACGATTAGCTTCGGCTCCCAGAGCAGGGGCTAATGTTGTTTTTGTCTCATTGCTAACTCTAACGATAAACTATGAACCTACGTAAATCCTTACTGGGAGCTTGTCTCTTCCTTGGGGTATGTGCTACGGTACGTGCTGATGAGGGGATGTGGCTCCTAGAGCAATTGTCCAAGAAGTACCCAGAGCTCGTCCGAAGAGGTCTGGCTATGAAGGAGTATGACCTGTACAATCCTAATGGATCCTCCCTCAAAGATGCTGTAGTCAGCTTCGATGGAGGCTGTACAGGCGAGATTATTTCGTCGCAAGGGCTGGTGTTGACGAACCATCACTGTGGCTTTGATGCGATTCAGAAGCTCAGTAGTGTCGAGCACAACTACCTTGAGGATGGCTACTGGGCACAATCTTTCGCTGAAGAGCTACCTGCTAAGGGCGTCGTGGTGACCTTCATTGACAAGATCGAGGACGTTACGCCCTTCGTCCTCGCAGAGCTCAAGAAGCTGAAGAAGCCTACAGGGATGGAGTACCTCTCTCCATCCTTCCTCAAGGGGCTTACTCGGAAGATGAGTACGAAGCTCTCTCCAGGCACGGTGCTAGAGATTAAACCCTTCTACAACGGGAACAAATATCTTCTTTTCACTAAGAAGGTCTACTCAGACATCCGCTTTGTGGGGGCTCCACCTAGCTCTATTGGTCGATTTGGTGCTGATACGGATAACTGGAAGTACCCTCGCCACACAGGCGACTTCTCGATCTTCCGTATCTATGCCGATGCCGAGGGTAATCCTGCGCCATACTCTACGAGCAATGTCCCTCTACGTCCCAAGCGTTGGTTCAATATCTCTACCGACGGAGTGGAGAAGGGTGACTTCGCCATGATCATGGGATTCCCTGGACGAACTAATCATTTCTTCCTCCCATCAGAGGTCAAGGAATGGAAGACCATTGATAATGACATCCGCATTCGTATGCGTCAGATCCGCCAAGAGGTGATGCTCCAGGATATGCTCGCTGACAAAAAGATCGGGATCATGTACGCCTCGAAGTACGCACGTAGTCAGAATGCCTACAAGCGAGCTATCGGTGCCAACTTTGGGATAGAGAAGAATCAGTTCGTAGCTACCAAGCAGGCGGAGATGAATTCGCTCCTTGATTGGGCAAAGGCTCAAGGAAAGAAGGAGTATAGCCTGTACGGTAAGGCTATTGAGCAGATCGATCGCTCCGTCTCGGCTCGTCAAGCGCTCCGTAGACAGTATTGGTATCTAGATGAAGGGCTGTGGCAAGCGGTCGAAGCTACCCATGCTCCAGGGATCGACATACCGCTGACTCGGGTCGAGGAGACCTTCCGAGCATTCAATAATGGCGACTATTCGCCTGAGCTGGATGCTAAGATCGCCAAGGCAGAGCTCGCTGAGTACACCAAGCAAATCCCAGAGAACGAATGGCCACTAGCTATCGCCGATGGCATTCGAGAGTATGGCTCTGTGAACGCTTATGTAGATGCGCTCTACCGGAGCTCGGCCTTTACTACGGCAGAGGGCTTCGCTCGCTTCCAGTCCCTTTCGTCTAAGGAGCAGGAAGAGCTACTCCGTACGGATCTGATGGCACGCCTAGCGACCTCGGTACGTACGAAGAAGAAGGAGCTACAGCAAGCTCTCCATGAATTTGACCAGCCTGTCGATGATGGACGTCGTACCTATGTCGCAGGAGTCCTAGCTCAGCATGGCGAGGAGGCCCTATGGCCTGATGCCAATAGTACGATCCGCTTCACCTTTGGGCAGGTCGGAGGATACTCTCCCGTAGATGGTGTCGAGTATCAAGTCCCGACGACGCTCCGAGGAGTGCTAGAGAAGGAAGACTCGACCTCATGGGAATACCAAGTTTTGCCTCGCCTTAAGGAGATTTATCACAAGGAACTTTACGGCAAAGATAAGCGTTGGGCGATGCGTAAGCCTGACGGCTCCTACCAGATGCCTGTGAACTTCCTAGCTACGACACATACTACGGGGGGGAACTCGGGTAGTCCCGTCTTCAATAAGTATGGAGATCTCATCGGGATCAACTTCGACCGTAACTGGGAAGGCGTCGGTGGTGACATCCAGTACCTGCCTAACTACCAACGAAGCATCATCTGTGACATCCGTTACGTTCTCCTGATCATCGACGAAGTAGGACGCTGTCCTCGACTTATCAACGAACTCTCTCTGACTTCGTCACGATCTAATCGCTGATCTAGCTCACCTTCTCGAAGTGAGGATACGCTTCAGAAGCCTCGTCTTCGTGTCTTTGAATGGCCGAAGACGGGGCTTCTTCTTATCTGAGGACAGGGGTCTCCAGAGGGAAGGCAAAGGTTCGCTCTCATAAAGGTTATGCTTTGCTGAGGAGAAGCTATACCTCGCTATGAAGAACCCTTGACCTTTTCTTTTTAGGCTACTACAGTATAGGCTTACGAAGGAGTTTACTTGCGGGGGAGAAGATCAATAGATCGCTCGCTGAGGGAGTAGCTGCGACTTGGAGAACATCCTACTTCGGTGGTGTTTGTCAGTATCTTGGGGCAGAGAACAGGGTGAGTAATGGGAGCCGGGCTTATCCTCTCTTTCCGAATTCTAAGAACTTTGTTAAGAAAATGATACGGATCTACACAACCAATTATTATCCTAGTCGCATCGAGTGGACGTAGTAGTTAGGACTTTTTACCTATCTTTGTGCGTAAAGCTAGGGAGCCTTGGTGCTCCATTTACTTCAACTAATCTGATGATACAGAGGTCTTCGCACCCCGCAGTGCGACACGAAATAAAAAGGAAAGCCGTATGTCAAGCTCTGCTTGGTAGACGGCTTTTCTCTTTATGATAGACCCTTCCGAGCGCTCAATCCAAGCATGCTTAACGATACACACTATGCAAGACTACAAGAAAGCTACCCTGATCCTCGATGATGGCAGTCGTTTCGAGGGCTATTCCTTTGGTTATGAAGCCCCAGTGGCGGGCGAAGTTGTCTTTAGTACAGCCATGACAGGCTATACAGAGAGCTTTACCGATCCCAGTTACCGAGGTCAGCTACTCGTGATGACTTACCCTCTCGTGGGGAACTATGGTGTCCCTTCGCCTAAACACGATGAAAATGGCATCGCACTCTTCCGTGAGAGCGATGAAGTACATCCCTTAGGCATCATCGTCTCTGACTATTCCGAGGAGCACAGCCACTGGAATGCTGAAGAATCCTTAGGTGAATGGCTACGACGAGAGAAGGTTTTCGGTCTGACGGGTGTCGATACTCGTGAGCTAGCTAAGACGCTTCGAGAGAAAGGCTCGATGAAGGGGAAGATTGTCCTCGAGGGTGGGGAAGACATCGCCTTTGATGATCCCAACGCACGTAATCTGGTAGCAGAGGCTTCGCCTAGTGAAGTCGTCATCTATGGTCATGGTCCGAAGAAGGTCGTGCTTGTGGACTGTGGGGCAAAGAATAACATCGTACGTAACCTCATCCGACCTGAGATCACGCTTTATCGAGTGCCTTGGGACTACGACTTTAATCAGATTGACTTCGATGGCCTCTTCCTCTCGAACGGACCAGGTGACCCGAACAAATGTTCGGTTACCGTAGATCATATTCGCAAGGCCTTTGAGAAGAAAAAGCCTATCTGTGGGATCTGTATGGGTAATCAACTCCTGGCGGTAGCAGCAGGGGCTCGCGTCACCAAGATGAAGTATGGACACCGAAGCCATAACCAGCCCGTCCGTGAAGTGGGGACGACCCGCTGCTTCATCACGAGCCAAAACCACGGCTATGCTGTAGATGCTTCGACGCTCGGTGCTGGCTGGCGAGAGAAGTATGTTAACCTAAATGATGGGACAAACGAGGGGATCTGTCATGAGACGTTGCCCTTCTTCTCTGCGCAGTTCCACCCCGAGGCCTGCAGTGGTCCGACAGATACGCTCTTCATCTTTGATGAATTCCTTCGTCTTCTCTAATCTCTTCCTCCTAAACTACGATAAACAATGATCGACAAGAATAAGCTACAGAAGGTACTCCTCTTAGGATCAGGAGCACTAAAGATTGGTGAAGCTGGTGAATTCGACTACTCTGGTTCGCAGGCACTCAAAGCTATGCGCGAAGAGGGGATACATACGGTCTTGGTTAATCCTAATATCGCCACAGTACAGACTTCGGAAGGTATAGCTGATGAGATCTATTTCTTACCTGTGACTCCCTTCTTTATTGAGAAAGTCATTGAGAAGGAGCGCCCACAGGGTATCTTGCTTGCCTTTGGAGGACAGACGGCACTGAACTGTGGTGTCGCCCTTCATCAGAGCGGAGTCTTAGCGAAGTATGGGGTAGAGGTGCTCGGGACGCCCGTTGAGGCAATCATGAACACGGAGGATCGTGATCTATTCGCTCGCAAACTCGATGAGATCGATGTCAAGACGATCCAGAGTCATGCTGTAGAGACCGTAGAAGATGCTCGAAAGGCCGCAGCTCAGCTTGGTTATCCCGTGATCATCCGTGCGGCTTACGCTTTAGGAGGTCTGGGTAGTGGCTTCTGTGATAATGAGCAGGAGCTGGACGAGCTGTGTAGTAAGGCTTTCTCTTTCTCTCCACAAGTCCTTGTCGAGAAAAGCCTCAAGGGGTGGAAAGAAGTCGAATACGAGGTCGTCCGTGACCGCTTCGATAACTGTATTACGGTCTGTAATATGGAGAACTTTGACCCACTCGGCATCCATACTGGAGAGAGTATCGTCATCGCTCCCTCTCAGACCTTAACGAATAGCGAATATCACAAGCTCCGTGAGATAGCCATCCGTATCGTCCGGCATATCGGTATCGTAGGGGAGTGTAATGTACAGTATGCGCTCGATCCCGATAGTGAAGATTATCGAGTGATCGAGGTCAATGCCCGCTTATCTCGCTCATCAGCTCTGGCATCGAAGGCGACGGGCTATCCACTCGCTTTCGTAGCTGCAAAGCTTGGTTTAGGCTACGGTCTCTTTGAGCTAAAGAACTCAGTCACGAAGACGACTCCTGCATTCTTTGAGCCCGCTCTAGACTATGTCGTCTGTAAGCTCCCACGTTGGGACCTTGGGAAGTTCCATGGAGTCTCTCGTGAGCTGGGCAGTAGCATGAAGTCAGTGGGAGAAGTGATGGCTATCGGACGTACCTTCGAAGAGGCTATACAGAAGGGTTTACGTATGATCGGCCAAGGAATGCACGGCTTCGTCGGGAACAGCAATAAGCCTCTACCAGAAGATAGTCTAGAGGGAGCTCTGTGTGCACCGACGGATACGCGTATTTTCGCTATTAGTCAAGCATTAGAGTCTGGCTATACGGTCGATCAGATTCACGACTTGACGAAGATTGATCGCTGGTTCCTAGAGAAGCTACAGCTTATCGTCCGTACAGCTCATCGCCTGAAGGACATCTCCAGCATTGATGCGTTAGAGTATGATCTGCTCCTCAAGGCTAAGCGTCAGGGCTTCTCAGACTTCCAGATCGCTCGCTTCGTCTTAGAGCGATCGGGGCAGAAGGCCAAGGATAAGGAAAGCCTAGAGGTACGAGCCCAGCGTAAGAAGCTTGGTATACTCCCCGTAGTCAAGCAGATCGATACGCTAGCAGCCGAGTATCCAGCCGAAACCAACTATCTATACCTGACCTATAGCGGTACGACCAATGATATAGCCTACGAGCATGATGGTCGCTCTGTCGTCGTGTTGGGATCAGGAGCTTATCGCATCGGTAGTTCGGTAGAGTTTGACTGGTGTGGAGTCAATGCACTACAGACTATTCGCAAGGAGGGCTATCGCTCCATCATGATTAACTATAATCCTGAAACGGTCAGCACAGACTACGATATTACGGATCGTCTTTACTTCGATGAGCTGACGTTTGAGCGAGTCCTTGACATCCTAGATCTCGAAACTCCTCGTGGTGTCATTCTCTCTACGGGAGGACAGATACCGAATAACCTTGCACTCAAGCTCCATACACAGCATATCCCGATCCTGGGTACGCAGGCTGAGGATATTGACCGAGCAGAGGATCGTCATAAGTTCTCAGCAATGCTGGATGAGCTGAAGATTGACCAGCCCCGTTGGCAAGAGCTTACGAGCCTAGAGGATATCGATGACTTCATCGCAGAGGTGGGCTTCCCTGTGCTAGTGCGTCCCAGCTACGTACTCTCTGGGGCAGCTATGAATGTCTGTTCGAATCAGGAAGAGCTCTATCGCTTCCTTGAGCTTGCTGCCGATGTCTCGAAGGAGCATCCCGTAGTCGTTAGCCAGTTTATCGAGCATGCTAAGGAAGTCGAGATTGATGCCGTAGCACAGCGAGGGGAGATCGTGGCCTATGCGATCAGTGAACATATTGAGTTCGCTGGGGTGCACTCAGGGGATGCTACGATTCAGTTCCCTGGTCAGAAGCTCTATGTCGAGACCGTCCGCCGGATCAAGCGTATTAGTCGTCAGATAGCAGAGGCTCTCCATATCTCGGGGCCTTTCAATATCCAGTTCTTGGCTAAGGGTAATGAGATCAAGGTCATCGAATGTAACCTGCGTGCTTCACGTAGCTTCCCCTTCGTGAGCAAGGTACTGAAGATTAACTTCATTGAGCTCGCCACGAAGATCATGCTAGGACAGCAGGTCGAGAAGCCTAATAAGAGTGCCTTCGATCTAGACTATGTTGGCATTAAGGCTTCCCAGTTCTCTTTTGCTCGCCTACAGAAGGCTGACCCTGTATTAGGTGTAGATATGACGAGCACGGGTGAGGTCGGTTGTCTCGGTGATGATACGAATGAAGCAGTGCTGAAGTCCATGCTATCGGTAGGGTATCGTATCCCAGAGCGCTCTGTACTCCTTTCTACCGGAGGGTATAAGCAGAAGGTCGATATGCTCGATGCAGCTATGCTCCTGCATGCACGAGGCTTCCAGCTCTATGCGACACAGGGCACACATGATATGCTCGCAGAGAATGGTATTCCTTCGACGCTCGTTTACTGGCCTACGGACGAAGGTAAGCATCCACAGGCTCTCGAGCTACTCCAGCAGAAGAAGATCGATATGGTAGTGAATATCAATAAGAATCTCTCTGCAGGAGAACTGACTAATGGCTATCGTCTCCGAAGAGCAGCTATTGACCTGAATATCCCCTTGCTAACGAATGCTCGTTTAGCATCAGCCTTCATCACGGCATTCTGTACCCTCCCCTTGGAAGATCTACAGATCAAGAGCTGGGCTGAGTATCGCTAGTCACACTTGGTCTTTTATTAGGTCAGCCCCTGGTTGCTCACGCAGTCAGGGGCTGATTTGCTTGGATCATTCTGCATCCATATATGCCCATTCTGGTTTAATAGTATTGGAAGCACTTAATCATTAGTATCGAATCTTTCGTTCGATCCTATCAAAAGGAAGTTTTGATAGAATCGAAATGGAGCTATCATTATAAACTAACTGCTTCTTCCCTATAAATACAATGAGCTATGTGCAATAAGAAGCCCTCAACCTCCGATCGAAGGTTGAGGGCTTTACTTTTGATGTGAACTCCTTTTTAGTAAGCGATTTTTCGGAAGCGCTGATACAGGAGTAGACCAAGTATTAGTAGACTTAGCGGGAAGGTACTCCATATAGCCGTGAGCTGAAGTCCTTCATCCTCTAGACCGATACAGAAACCTAAGATATAGCATAGACATGGGGCAAAGAGCAGATGGATACAGCAGGCATAGAGTGCCATTCTTCGAACGTCTTCAAGGCCACGAAGGGCATTGCTATAGATGACTTGCAGTGCATCGGCAGGCTGATAGAGAGCCATCGGTAGAATAGCTAAGGCAGTCATCGCGAGAATATCAGGATCGCTATTGAATAGGATACCGATGTGATGGCGGAAGATGATGAGACCACACATCACGACTAAAGCTACAGCCTCAGCCAAAGTAAGCCCTACGCCTACGATGCGGTGTACAGCCTGAGGATCTTTCTCTTCTTTAGCTCGGCTGACGAGAATGGTCGTGGCAGCCCCGATACCATAGTAGACCATGAAGCCAAGGTTGGTAAGCGTACATAGGATCTGGTGTACACCCAATGGAACCTCACCCAAAGGTGTGACAAAGAGGATCGCTATCGACCAAGCACCAGCTTCGACACCCGTCTGTATCCCAATGGGGAGACCCAGTAAAAAGAGTCGCCTGAAGTAGATGAATCGAGTGCGACAGCGTAGAACCACCCTTCCTATATCTCGTAGCTCTCGTTGGCCTATCAGTACGAAGACAAAGGCTAAGAGCATATAGATGCGTGAGAAAAGAGTAGCTAGTCCAGCACCAAAGAGACCAAGCTCGGGTAGCCCTAACTTGCCGAAGATAAGAAGATAATTGCCGACAATATTCAGTATGTTGGAGGAGAGGATCACCCACATAGGGATACTGGTCTTACCGATCCCATCGAAGAATTGCTTTAAAGCTCCTGTTCCCATGAAGACTAAGAACGAGAGTAACTGTAGCAGAAAGTATGGACGAACTTGGGGTAGAAGGTGTGTCGGCAAGCGAAAGTGCTCGATGCCAAGATAGATCCCCAAGAGGGGAATCATGAGTATGAGAGTACAGCATAGATTGAGAGAGGTGCTGTGGCGAAGTAATAGACCGAGCCTTAGCTTGTCTTTCTTTGTGTAGGCTTTGGCAACTAGTGGAGTTAGCCCATAGGTAAAGCCTAGTCCTAAGACAAAGAAGAGAGCATAGATATTATTGACGAAGGAGGCTGAAGCAAGAGCATCTGTACTATAACGTCCTACCATCATCGTATCTGCGAAGATGACGGTGACGATACCGAGTTGTCCTAAAATAATCGGTGTACCTAGGCTAAGAAGCTCTAGTAGGGTAGCCTTGCGATCAGTATAGTGAGCTTGTAGTCGCTGTAAAGGAGACATACTATATAGGGAAGAGATAGAGAATACCCAGCTGTAGAAGGGCGAACAAAGATACGATGACGAAGTGACTTATCTCCCTTGATCTTCTCTCTAGATGAGGAACATTGATCATTGGGGAGATCAAAAGAGCTTACCAATCTTATGGATCAGTAAGCTCTTTGTGCGATGTGCTGTCTTGTCTTTGTCGGCTTACTTGTGACGAGAAGCCTCGAGGGTAAAGGAAGAGGAGCGTAGCTCGCCAGGGAAAGGAGGATTATCTTTCTTCAGACTGATGATCATACGATCTATTTGGGCAAAGGAGGCGAAGAGACGTCTCGCGATTCGTCCGACGACATGCTCCAAGAGCTTCGATGGTAGAGCCATCTCCTCCTGAATGACTGTATAGAGGTCGGTATAGCTTAGGGTATCCTCAAGTGCATCTGTGGTTAAGCTCTTGGAGACATCCGCCCAGACTTCAATCTCGACAGTAAAGTAATTCCCGACCTGTCGTTCCTGAGGGAGGACGCCATGATAGGCATAGAAGCGCATAGCTTGTAGCCCGATGTGCATAGCTTCGATGTGCATGATCGTTTGATGTTATACCAATTTTTCGCTAGAGTGTAGGCTCTACGTGAATAGTGATATAGGTATGATCTCCGTATCGTTCTCTCAACGTCTGCTCAATGGCAAGGGTAATATCGTGTCCAGAAGTCACAGAGATCGCTCCATCCACTAGGATACATAGCTCGATAGCGTAGCATCGACCGATACTTCGTGTACGTAGCTGATGGATGCCTTGGACGCAAGGAGTGTTTAGGACTTGAGCTTCGATTTCAGCTTCTACTTCGGGTGGCAGTCTCTTTTCAGTAAGTTCATTGAATGCTGGGAGTAGGATGATCCAGCCCATCCGTAGGATGAAGAAGCTAACGATGAAGGCTGTGAGGGGCTCAAGGAAGAGCCCTCGCTCCCCGAGGAGAAAGGTGCCAGAAAGCCCGATGATGACGGCCAGAAGCGTCAGTGTGTCGCTCCGATGATCGAGAACTTTAGCTCGGAGTGCTGAGCTCTTTAGTTGGGTTGCCCAGTGCTGTGTGTACTGATGAAGCAGTAGCTTGATAAGTAGGGCTAAGAGGGAAACTAAGAGTGCTAGGTAGCTAGGAGAGGCTAGTTCTAGTTCGCCTCGTAGATTAGCTAGCACTTTCTCAAGACTTCGATAGCCGAGCACAGTGCCGATGCTCACCATGACTAGAGCCATGACGACAGAGGCTAGGGTCTCGAACTTGCCATGGCCATAATGATGGTCCTCATCCTGGGGTTTGCCAGAAATACGGATGAAGATGAGTGCAATGAGATCTGTCGTAAAGTCGGAGAGGGAATTGATAGCCTCTGCGATCAATGCACTACTATGTCCCCAAATCCCGACAAGGAGCTTGATGATGATGAGGAAGGCATTAGCTAGGCTCCCTAGTGCAGTGACTCGGAGGATCTTCTCTGTACGCTGTGAATAATCCTGTTGTATCATCGTTTGGTCGCTATCGTACGAGCTAGGCGGTACGCCTGCTTGATACGATCAGGGATACCGATTCCTTCGGAGATAGCACCTCCAAGATATAAGCCAGGGAAGGTTTCCTCCAGCTCTTTGATGCGAGCAAACCGAGCTCCTGAAGAGGCTTCGTACTGCGGAATAGCATGTCTATGCCGATAGATACGATGTATAGTGGGAGCTACAGAGAGTCCCAAAATACGCTGGAGCCGCTCCTTGACAAGAGAAAGAATATCCTCATCAGACCAGTCGATGAGTTCGGGAGAACGCATACCGCCTAAGAAGATAGAGAGGAGTGATGATCCCTGTGGCGCTCTATCGGGGAAGCAAGCTGAGGGATGTAGAATACCCAAGACATAGGGATCTTCGTGGGAGGGGATAAGCCCACCAAAGGCATGAAACTGAGGGATCTCTTGATCTACTCCCCAGACAACTTGCACTATGGGGGCATAGCGAAGGGAAAGAATAGGAGCTAGATCCTCATCTATGGAGAGAGAGGGTAGGAGCGATGGTAGAGCAGGAGCAGGCACAGTCGTCACGACCTGATGTGTAAAGAGTTTCTGCTTGATCCCATGCTGTACAAAGTTGATCTGAAAGCCCTCTGTCTGCAGAGGTGTGATTTCGGCTTGATGAGCGGATAGGTAGAGCTGATCTTGTGTTAGATCTTGGGCTAGCGTATGGATCAGCGAAGAAAGTCCACCTCGTGTCGAGAAGATCTCCTTTGTTACACTTTGAGTATCGGTATCTTTCGGAGTTCTTGCTTTGGCGATAGCACCGCGGATGAAGCTCCCATGTTCCTGTTCCAGCAGATAGAGCTTAGGTAGTGCATACTTAGTCACTAACTTATCTGGATCTCCTGCATAAATTCCACCGATGAAGGGATCGATAGCATAGTCTAAGAAACTTCGACCCATACGACGCTTCACCAGAGATGCGATTGTTTCTTCAGGATGAGAGCCTCGCTTTCGTAGGGGTTCTCCTAGTAGGCGTAGCTTATCACGAAGAGTAAAGAGTGGAGTGGAGATTGCAGAGGCTAAGCTATAAGGGAGAGGGAAGAAACGCTGTGTACCTTGCTGTGTTTTTAGGATTAAACGTCGCTTAGCTTTAGAAGAAGCGATCTGTGTCAGCTGAGGAAAATGAGCGAGGAGCTTAGCGACCTCTGGGGTGCTGATAAGTCCTGTATTAGGACCTTGCTCAAAGGTAAATCCAGCCTCTTGTTCTGTGTGGATGACACCTCCTAGGCGAGCTTCTCTCTCGACTAATGCAACTCGAAGTCCTGAATCTCGAAGAGCATAGGCAGTAGCTAGTCCCGTGAGACCTGCCCCAATGATGACTACGTCATAGTCATACGAGTGATCTATCATATGATTCTCTCTCATCGTCGAGCTGTCTCTAAGAGTGACTGTGCTGCCGCTCGCGTCACCTCAGTGAGGTTTGATCCACTCTGCATACGAGCGATCTCATCGATGCGCTCAGATACAGTGAGACGACGGATATGGCTACGAGTGCTATCACTATCGTGCTCCTTATAGATGTAGAAGTGATCTTCCCCTGCCGCTGCGATCTGAGGCAGATGAGTCACTGCCATGACTTGCATACTCTGACCTATGCGTCGAAGAATTGAAGCGATGCGTTCAGCAGTCTCTCCCGAGACTCCCGTATCGATCTCATCAAAGATGATCGTGGGTAGACTACGTCGGTCAGCAATCAATGCTTTCAAGGAAAGCATAAGTCGAGAGATCTCTCCTCCAGAAGCAATGTCAGCGACAGGTTCAGGCGAGATCTCCTTATTGGCAGAAAAGAGGAACGTGACATGATCTAGCCCCGTGTGTGAAGGGTTTCCTAGAGCTTCAAACTTGATTATGAATCGCACATGAGGCATCCCTAGCTCTTGAAGAGCCTTGATAAGCTCAGTCTCAATGCTTGTAGCTGCTACTTGCCGTGTCTTACGTAGTTGTTCTCCCTGATCCAATACCTGTTGCATCGCCTTCTCCTTCTCCAGAGCTAGGTGCTCAAGCTCGTCATCCATAGAGTTGAGACGAAGGAGACGATCCGATAACTCTTCTCTCAGAGTAATTAGTTCGCTACAGCTAGAGAAACCATGCTTATGTAGCAGACCTCGCAAGAGGTCTAGTCGTGCTTCGATCCGAGCGAGTCGCTTAGGACTAAAGCTAATGTGCTCAGCTTCGTCACTGAGTGTCGAGGTGAGATCTTGGAGCTCGATACGTAGACTTTGCATACGTTCGATCCATTCCTCGGCATTTCCATGGTAGGAGCGTATTCCCTCGATGGCACGTAGTGCATAGCAGACACTTTGTAGAGCTCCACGTTCGTCATCTTCGAGGGCAGAGCTCGCTTGCTGGAGTTCTTCTCGTACCTCTTGCGCATGGGAGAGCTGTAGCTCTTCTTCTTCAAGGGATTCAAGCTCTCCTTCTTCAAGTCCTGCTTCTTCAAGTTGGTCGAATTGGAACTGCAGATAGTCTTGCTCTTTGCGGAGCTGATCGGCTTGTTCTTGTGCTTGGCGATAGTCACGTTCAGCATTTCGATAGGCTTCGAAGGAGGCTTGATAGTTCTGGATGAGCTTTTTGTTTCCCGCATACAGATCCAAGACAGAGAGCTGAAATTGTGCATCCCCTAGCAGGAGGTTCTTATGCTGAGAGTGAATGTCGATGAGGTACTCGCTTAGTCGTTTCAGCAGCTGGAGCGAGGCTGGGGTGTCATTTACGAATGCTCGGCTTTTCCCCTTTGATGTGATCTCTCGGCGGATAATACACTCTTCTTGGTCTGGATCGATGTCCTCTTCCTCTAGCATGACACTAACGGCTTCGTCTAGCTGCGTAAAGTGTGCTTCGATGATACATTTATCAGCCCCAGGTCTCAATGTGTTGCTATCTGCACGCCAGCCCATCAATAGACCGATGGCACCTAAGATGATACTCTTACCAGCACCTGTTTCTCCTGTAATGACAGAGAAGCGAGGACTGAATTCGATGACAAGCTCATCAATGAGAACGAAGTTTCGGATACTAAGTCGCTGAAGCATCTGTGAGGAAAGATTGAGATATATATTAAAAGATTGAGATATATATTACTGGAGTGACTGCAATGGGGCATGTGTTCCAGGGAATAGCTCCTGAAGCAAACTATGAAGATGAGCTTTCTCTTCGGATGATGTACCCTTGAAAAGAGAAATCATTTCACTGAGTTTAGTCTCTCGTAGCATGGTATACCAAGGTTGTCCATGCTTATGAGCGTCCTTTCTGCTCCAAGAGGTGATAGCATCCATGATCTGGGCTCGAGCCTCCTGAGGAGCATCTGCTAGCTGATCTAATCCAAGACGGTGGTACTGATACCAAGCCTGGCGGGAGGAGCCTCCCTCTGCTTGAGTATAGTTTGCCAGGAGTGCAAGACGCTCGCTACCTTTCCCCAGTGCTTCCCAGCCTAGCCAGTCAGCATGAGCTCTACCGACATCGGCTAACTCATGTAGTTGATCTATGAGTTGATCACCCCCATGAGGAGAGAAGCTATCTAGGTCATTCACCAAGATAAGATACACATAGTAGGAGAGAAGTAGTACAAGAGGGTGATCGGTGTCTCGACCTTGGAAGATCAAAGGCTCACCAGGACGATAACTAAAGCTTAGCTGAGGATCTTTCCAAAGAAAGGTCGTCGTCTTATAATCACTATGATAGACAGGACGACGAGCGTTAATGATGAGATCGCCTTTCCATTCACCTTGCTCATTCAATCCATGAATATGGAGATTAAATCGAGCTTCGATGCGCTCTTGCTCCGTGTAGCTTAGAGGAGTGAAGGAGGTCTTATTAAGTAGCTCTCGTAGCTGGATCTCTAGTGAAGACACTAAGGACCGATCGAAAGCAGTCCCTAGTTCGTCGGTACGTACTTCCACCTCAACTCGTAATTCCTGAGCCTGACTTGTATAAGAAAAGAGCCCAAGAAGGAGAAGCCCACAGCAGTAGGTACGATAACCTCCAAGCATACTGATTGAGGTAGCTTGTTAGTCTGGAATTCGTTGGAGAATGAAGTTGGCGATATCGCGAGCCACAGCTTCTTTGCTCTTAAGCTCGTAGGCTTCGATTGTGCCCTCTCTATCGAAGAGAGTTACCTTGTTTGTCTCGTGGGCAAAGCCAGCTCCAGGATCTTGTAGGCTATTGAGGACGATGGCATCAAAGTGCTTCTTCTCCATCTTTCGTTGAGCTTCCTCTAGTCCAGCAGTGCTCTCTAGGGCAAAACCCACAAAGAACTGATCGACTCGCTTACGTGCCCCGAGCAAGGCGGCTATGTCAGGGTTTCGGATGAGCTCTAGCTCTAGGAACTCTTGCCCTTCTCTCTTGATCTTATCTGTATAGCGTACGCTCGGTCGGTAGTCTGCGACGGCTGCTGCGAAGATAGCGATGTCTGCATCATCTATGAGGGCTTCGGTGGCATCTAGCATCTCTTCTGCTGTCGTGACGTTATGGACTTGTACTCCCTGCGTAGGATGTAAGTTAGATGGACCTAAGACTAAGTGTACCTCAGCACCACGTCGATGGAACTCATTGGCTAGCGCGATACCCATACGACCTGTAGAGTGATTCCCGATGAAGCGTACAGGATCGATAGCTTCATGGGTAGGTCCAGCTGTGAGGACGATACGCTTTCCTTGATAATCTAGCTCTGAGGAGAAGAAGTCCTCGAGGGCTGCGATGATACGCTCAGGCTCTTCCATACGTCCCTTACCGACGAGGTGGCTGGCTAGAAATCCTGACTGAGGCTCGATGATGAAGTTACCACGACGAGCTAAGAGGTCTAGGTTCTCTGTCGTCGTTGGGTGCGCAAGCATATCTAGATCCATAGCTGGGGCAACGAAGACAGGTGCTTTCATCGACAGATAGGTCGTCAGAAGCATGTTATCTGCGATGCCATGAGCCATCTTACCTATGGTCGCAGCTGTCGCAGGGGCGATCACCATCGCATCAGCCCAGAGCCCAATGTCTACGTGACTATTCCATGTGCCATCCCGACCACTGAAGAACTCACTGATTACGGGACGAGAACTTAGAGCCGACAGCGTGATTGGGGTGATGAACTCCTTACCTGCAGGGGTGATCACGATCTGTACCTCCGCTCCCTCTCTAATGAAGAGGCGAGTGAGGACAGCTGCCTTGTAGGCGGCGATACTCCCCGATATGCCTAGGACGATATGCTTCCCTTGTAGTACTCCCATAGTTTTACTTTGTACGCGTCTGCTGATATAGGCGAGAGAACCAGAGCTTTGTCTCCAGAGGGAACTGCGCATCCATTACCCAGCGATAGTAGCCTGAGTCCTTACTTAGGATGTATAGGGCAGATTGCCCCTTGTGTTTCCCGAAATTGATTACGATCTCACCAGCTTCGTTATAGATTAAGCTACCAGCAAAGTCTACTCGCTTCCCGTAGGAGGAGAACTCTGCTAGCTGAGCGACATCATTTTGTAGCTCCTCGGGATAGCGTTCTATCTGAGCCTCTAGTACTTCAAATGTCGCTAAGGTATCAGCCTCTGCCGAGTGAGCATTCTCTAGCGTCTTATTACAGTAGAATCGATAAGCGGCCTCGAGCGTGCGTCGCTCAAGCTTATGATAGATCGTCTGGACGTCGATGAAGTGCCGATCACTGAAGTCCACCGGTATACCCGCTCGGAGAAACTCCTCCACGAGCATCGGGACATCAAAGCGATTGGAATTGAATCCAGCGATGTCACAGCCCTCGATCCAGGCATAGAGACTCTTGGCGACCTGAGCGAAGAGCGGGCAATCTGCGACATCTTCGTCGGATATGCCGTGTACCGCTGTCGATTCGGGGGGGATCGGCATCCCTGGGTTAATGCGTCGTGTCCGTGTCTCCTGGAGTCCGTCAGGATGTACCTTGAGGATGGAGATCTCTACGATCCTGTCACGGGTGATTTGCACCCCTGTCGTCTCCAGATCGAAGACGACGAGAGGGCGTGTGAGATGTAGCTTCATAGGGAAGATAGCAAGGGGAAGAACTATCGGAGCTTACTCTCCCAGGAGCTTCATAGGGATGATCAGCGTGCAGATCTCTATCCCTTCGTCCATAGCTAGAGGGGTGATGACTCCAGCACGAGTTTGGTCAGTGAGTCCGAATTGGACCTGCTCTGAAGTAAAGCTCTGCAGTAAGCGCTGGAGGAAGTTAAAGTCAAATCCAATGCGTACCTGTGTCCCTGCTTCCTGGCCTGAGCATGGGATCGTTTCTTCGGCTGCGATAGACAGATCAAGGTCCTGTGCCGTGATGCGAAGAGCTCCGTCTGCGAAGTGGAAAACGATCAAGCTACTTGCCTTATTCGCAAAGAGTGAGACGCGCTTAGCTGCAAAGAAAAGCTGATCTTTCTCTAGGAGAATGTTGTGCACAGAGCTAGGAGGGATGACGGAATTATAGTTCGGATACGTTCCTTCGAGTAGGCGTACCGTCAGCGCTCCTCGTGTCATCTGGAAGTGAGCATTGCGCCCATCGAAGGAGATCTTCACCGTACCCGTCTCCTTAGCTAAGAGACCACGAGTAAGGAGGTAAGCCATACGCGAAGGAAGGACGATGCGTGCTGCCTCAGCACTCTTGATATTGTGATCAGTGTAGCGTACTAGGATTCGCCCATCAGTAGCTACGGTGACAAGTTGCTCAGGGAAGAAGTCTAGGAGTACACCTGTCATGACTGGACGACGCTCGTCATCACTCGCAGCAAATACCGTGCGCTCTAGAGCACGAAGCAGTGATTGAGCGGGTAGCTCTACGACCTTGGTCTGACTATCCTCTAGCGATACGCCTTCTGGGTAGATCTCTGCCGAGGTAGTCAAGAAGCTGAAGTGTCCGTTACTATAGGTTACCGAGGCCTTACCAGCTTCGATATCTACCTCTACTTCGATAGGTTGGTCGGGGAGCTCCTTAAGTGAATCTATGATGATTTGGCTCCTTACGGCGAAGGCGCCATCTTCTCCCTGACTGTTATTTACTTCGACGAAGCAGGTCTGTCGGTTGCTTTGGTCTGCGGCGGTTAAGGTAAGCTGGTTGCCTTGAAGCTCAAAGAGAATGTTCTCCAAGACGGGGACGGCAGCGATGCTCTTGCTCGAAATGACCTTAGCTACGGCTTGCAGTTGCTGGAGCAGATCAGTACTGGTTACGACGAACTTCATAGGTGGATATATCTGAATGATTAAGTATGTACAAAGATACGTCTTTCTGAGGGGACTGCCTATGGCTCTGACAGAGCCCAGGGATCGAGTATTCCAGCCCGAGCTAAATCATCCTCGAGATGAGTAAATAGCTTCTCTAGAGAGAAGATATACCTCTGATTCGGAAGAGATATACCTTTCGTGCGGGTATCATATACCTCTCCGAGATGCAAGGTATGGTATCCCGAGTCAAATCACCGTATCGTGAAAGGAGGATAGGCTTCGTCTAGGAGAACGGATGGCCTAAGAGAAGAAGAGCGGGACACTGCTGGAGCTTAGGTGAAGCTAGCCACAGTGTCCCGCTGAGAGGGAGCTTGGAGAGAAGAAGAATTAACCTTTAGCGAGGATCAAGGAGTGCTTTGATACGCTCTCTGAGAAGCTCTGAGGCTTCGGAGTCTGCTAGGATATCACCCAAGAGCGAGAGGAACTTATTCACTCGGTCTGTCGGTGTCAGCAATTCTTCGATAGGTAGCTGGGGAGCAGTATTATCTGCCGAGGGAAGGATATGAGCCTTAAGTAAGACACGGGTAACAAAGTGCGTGAAGAGACGCATCTCTGGTGGGAGCAGATCTCGATACTCTTGGAGGGGGAACATCGGGCGGTACGTGTGAATGAACTTGTAGAACGGACCGATGATGAAGGGGTTGATGTGCTGAAGGATCGAGGATAGCTGGACGGGAGTAAAGGACTTCAAGGCCTCAACGTGGAGGTAGAGATGTTTGATCTCTAGGCGCTTGATAGCAAGGGAAAGGGGGTTCTTCCATTCCTTTAGGCAGTCGGCGTCGTTAATGTAGACGAAGGTGGCCTTTTCTCCTAGGGTCGTCTGATGCTTGAGGAACTGTTGCTGGGAGAGTACCTGTACGGGCAGGTGGATATACTCACTATACTGGAAGAGGATAGACTGCCAGACCAGGACATCTGTATCAGAGTTAACGATGATATAGCCCTTATCTCGTACCTCCTCACCTTGGTAGATCTCCTCGGTAAGGCGAGCGATGAGGTGGATATAGAAGGGGTGTTTGACTCCGATGATGAACCCATAGCCATTGAAGCATAGCTCATAGAGTAGGGATTCCACCTCCTTGTAGGCAGGGGAGAGTGCCTTTTTGTCCCAAGGGATTGCCTGTTCAGGGTAGGCAGAGCGAAGTTCATTCTGCCATTGCTTGAGATTTAGTTGCTCCGTGACGAACTCTTGGACATCGTCGTAGCAACGGAAGGAGGGGGAGATGTTTACCGCCTCTTGACTAATCTGGTCTAGGAGGTGGAAGTTAGCTTCGGGTAGGACGCCATCTTCGGTAAAGTATTTCTCCTTCAGACGCTCGTATTCGTTGCGATAAGCATCACCAATGCGGATCCGGATGCTACGACCTCCCTTGTAGCTAACGAACATGGATGAGTATTCGGCAGCATAGCTCAGTCCAGCCCAAGGATAGCCTGGGACGTGCTCTTGGAGGAAGAGAGAGACCGCTTCGAGGTGCTTACAGGTACCTAACCCATTGGTTCGGAAGTCTAGACAAGAGCAGAAGTTACGATCACTCTGTACGCCACGGAAGGCGACCTTGTACCGCCCCGTATCGCTACAGACAAGATAGTCGCCCCAGATGCGGTTCTTGTCTAGATGTTCGACGGAGAAATTACTCTCACGAGCATTCTCTCTACGAAGAGCGACCTGCCACTCTTCGATGGTCATGTTATCGGGGCAGATCTTGTTCGATAGGCGGTTCCCTAGTTTCATAAGTGTGGTGTTAGTATGGGTTAAGTAGTTTGCTTGTGTGTTAGCTTTTGCTTCGTTTCTTATTCGCTTGCTTGGCTAGGGAGGTAGCTTGTGCTTGCTGGAGTTCTTGGGCTAGGAATGGAGCAGTAGGGCTATCTTGATGAGAGATTAGACCTTCGGGTGCCCCTTGATAGATGAGTTGCCCTCCATCACGTCCGCCCTCAGGTCCGATCTCGATAAGATAGTCTGCGGAGCGGATGATGTCTAGGTTATGCTCGATGATGATGACCGTATTCCCCCGATCGACTAGACGGTTAAGGATACCTAGGAGCACTCGTATGTCTTCGAAGTGAAGCCCTGTAGTCGGTTCGTCTAGGATATAGATGGTCTGACCGGTATCTCTCTTAGCAAGTTCCGTAGCGAGCTTAATACGTTGGCTTTCCCCTCCAGACAGGGTGGTAGAGGATTGTCCCAGCTTAATGTAGCCTAGGCCGACATCTTGCAGTACCTGTAGCTTCTTAAGGATGGGGGGGACGTTAGCGAAGAACTCCACTGCCATGTTGATCGTCATGTCTAGGACATCAGCAATGCTCTTGCCCTTGAAGCGCACCTCCAGTGTCTCCCGATTGTATCGCTTACCACGACAGACCTCACAGGGGGCATAGACATCGGGAAGGAAGTTCATCTCGATGGTTTTGTAACCATTACCCGAACAGGTATCACAGCGTCCACCCGATACATTGAATGAGAAGCGACCAGGCTTGTAGCCACGCATCTTACTTTCGGGTAGACCTACGAATAGGTTACGAATATCCGTGAAGACACCCGTGTAGGTCGCTGGATTACTGCGAGGGGTACGTCCGATAGGAGATTGGTCTACGGCGACGACTTTATCGACGAGCTCTAAGCCCTCAATGCTATCGTATGGTAGAGGCTCCTTAAGTGAAGAGTAGAGATGCTGGCTAAGGATCGGGTAGAGTGTCTCATTGATCAAGGTGCTCTTGCCACTACCCGAGACGCCAGCTACGCAGATGAGTGTCCCTAGAGGAAAGGAGACATCGACGCTACGGAGGTTATTCCCTCGGGCACCCCGCAGGGTGAGTAGCTTCTCTTGAGTAATAGGTCTGCGCTCACGTAGCTCAATTTGCTTCTCTCCGCTGATATACTGTGCGGTGAGGGTTTTCGCTTGAAGCATCTCCTTGGGCGTACCGGCAAAGACGACTTCACCACCTAGGCGTCCAGCCTTAGGACCCATATCGATGATGTGGTCGGCCTCGAGCATCATATCCTTATCGTGCTCTACGACGATGATCGTATTGCCGAGGTCACGTAGCTTCTGGAGTGAATGGATGAGGCGGATATTGTCTCGCTGATGCAGACCGATGCTGGGCTCATCAAGGATATAGAGCACCTCTACGAGCTGGGTACCGATCTGTGTAGCTAGACGAATGCGTTGGCTCTCTCCACCTGATAGGGTGGATGCAGTACGATTCATCGACAGGTAGCCTAGGCCAACATCGAGGAGGAAGGATAGGCGAGTCCGAATCTCCTTGAGCACCTCGGTAGCGATGACCCGTTGCTGTGGGTTCATCTGCTCCTCAATACCATCCAGCCAAGATGCTAGATGACTAAGCTCCATGGAGGCTACCTCTCCGATATTCTTACCAGCTATGAAGTAGTGCAAGGCTTCCTTATTGAGACGTCCACCCTCACACTCCGGACAGAGATCTGCTCGGGTAAACTGCGCCAACCACTTCTCCGATTCCTTAGAGTCCTCTTCATCCTGCTGGGCTAAGAGAATACTTCCTAGACCATCATAGCTGAGGGGAATACCTTTTAGATCAGGGAAGCGCTCATCATGGATGTATAGCTCTTCGTCACTGCCCTGAAGGATCTCTGTAAGTAGGTCTTCGGGCAGATCTGCCAGGGGGGTCTTTAGCGTGACTTCATATTTCTGGCAGAGGGCGTCTAGCTGTGCAAAGAGTAGCGTACGCTTGTACTTACCTAGAGGGAGGATCCCACCTGAATAGATGCTCTTACTCTTATCAGGCATGATGCTCTCGGTATCGATGACGCGGACTTCTCCTAATCCTTTACAGCGCGTGCAGCAGCCATTGGGAGAGTTAAAGGAGAAGTTGTGAGGAGCAGGCTCATTATATGATAGTCCGGTCTCCGGATCCATCAAGTGACGACTGAAGTAAGCGGTCGCTTGGGTCGCAAGATCTAGTACCATCAGCACTCCGTCTCCCTCCTTGAGTGTCAGCTGTAGACTAGAGCGTAGACGATCTCGGTTCTTCTCCGTGATCGTTAGCTTGTCGGTCTGTACCTCGACACTATGTAGCTTGTAGCGGTCGAGCTTCATCCCATAGGTGATCTCTCGAAGCTCCCCATCAACACGCACGGTGAGATAGCTCTTCTTCCGAAGTTGCTCAAAGAGCTCTTTGTAGTGTCCCTTACGTTGCTTTACGACGGGAGCCAGGAGGAGAACACGCTTCCCCTCATAGCGCTCTAGGAGGAGATCCAAGAGTTGCTCTTCGGTATAGCGCACCATAGGCTTACCCGTTTGGTAAGAGATGGCTTCTCCAGCACGAGCATAGAGCAGGCGGAAGAAGTCGTAGATCTCTGTCACGGTGCCTACTGTGGAGCGAGGGTTACGGTTCGTAGTCTTCTGCTCAATGGATATGACAGGACCAAGCCCATCGATTTGCTCTACATCGGGGCGCTCCATCCCACCACCGAGAAAGCCTCGGGCATAAGAGCTGAAGGTCTCGATATATCGGCGCTGACCCTCTGCATAGATTGTATCGAAGGCTAGGGAGGACTTACCGCTCCCACTTAGTCCAGTAAAGACGGTGAGAGAATAGCGAGGAATATGTACATCTACATTCTTGAGGTTGTGTACGCGGGCACCTTGAATGTCTAAGTCTTGCATAAATGTATAGCGTGGAGAGCTACTCCAAGAAGAGCTGAAGTCTATCCCGAATAGGGTACCTTCATTAAGAATAATCTAAAGAGCTTCAGCGGATAATATATGGGGCAAAGATAAATATAAAACGGACTAGAGCGTGCAGTCCTAGGTATATCTCGAGAAAGATGATATCCTAGCTGGTCGAAAGGCTCTTAATCCGTCTTCTGTGGTATGCGAAGAGTGTCCTCCTGAGAGTAATGGTAGCTTGTCGGTGTGATGTAGCTATGCCTCCTCGCTCAGTTACGTATATTCTAACCCTTAGGTTAGGTATATTGTGACTCTTCGATTAGGTATATCGCAATGGAGGGATTACGTATATTGTAAATCGGTGTGCCACACGATGCCCTTTTGGAGAGGGAGATAAGTTCAGCTATTTCGTCTGACGGTAGCCTAACTCTAGAAGGATCTTACGTAGCTTCTCTCGCTGGTCTCCTTGCACTAAGATCTCTCCATCCTTGGCTGATCCCCCGACACCACAGCGCTGGCGAAGGAGTTTCCCTAGGGCTTCAAGGTCTTCTTTCGTACCGACAAAGCCCGTGATCAGAGAGACCTCCTTTCCTCCCCGCTGCTTTTTGGAGAGGGAGAGGCGGAGGCGTTGCTTATCTGGAGGGAGAGTAGTTGCTTCCTCGACTTCATCTGTCGTATAAGCGAAGTCTGGATTGGTGCTGTAGAGTACACCGAGGCGATTCTTCCAGTCGGACATGGGATGATGTGGCTAAGCGTAAAGAATGGGTGGCAACGTCTGTTAGCGAGCGATCTCTAAGGAGAACCCCACGGGAAGGAAGGCAGAGACATCGCCTCCATAATGGAGTAGTTCGCGCACGACTGTGGAGCTAATATGGGTGAAGCGCTGAGAAGCAGGTAGGAGTACGGTCTCCATATCTGCCATATGGCGATTAAGATCGGCCAAAGTGCGCTCATACTCCATATCCGTACTGCTTCGTACGCCACGAAGCAGTACGGTGACGTCGAGCTCTTGTGCTAGGGTCACCGTCAGCCCCGTATAGGTGACGACTCGTACTCGAGGTTCCTTGGCATAGAAGGCGGAGATCTGTGCTAAGCGCTCTTCCGCAGAGAAGAGGTTACGCTTGGCTTCGTTGGTCCCAATGGCGACGATCACTTCATCAAAGAGAGCTAGTCCCCGAGTAACGATGTCTGCATGTCCGCGAGTAAAGGGATCGAATGATCCTGCATAGAGTGCACGGCGTGTCATCTGGGTACTTGATTCAGATCAATGATTGCTTCTGGAGCAGGGGTTAAACACTCCACTCCCGAAGAGGTAACAAGGTAGGTATTCTCAATGCCGACAGCTCCAACGCCGGGGAGGACAAACTTAGGCTCAAAGGCAATGATCATGCCTTCCTCTAGGGTGTCTTTACTTCGGCCAGTTAAGACGGGGAGTTCGTTGATCTGAAGCCCTAATCCATGCCCTACGAACTGAGCTTGTAGTTCTGTCCCCATGAAATAGTCCTTGGCACCTGCAACTTCGACACGGCGCAGGCATTCATTCCAGAGCTCAGCGCAGGAAGATCCAGGCTTAGCCTGCTGCATCACCTCTCGATGAAGCTGGAGGCTTAAGTTGTGTAGGCGATAGGCTTCTTCGGGGAGCTGTCCGATAGAGTAGGTGCGTGTAAGGTCGGAGTAGTAGACACCATAGTTCCCTGCCATATCGACCATGACAGCCATTCCTTCCTTAAGAGGGGTGCCATTGGAGCCAAGGGGTAGGGCGGGAACACCTGCTCCTCCCAGAGCAAAGTCATAGGGTGAGGCTGTACCAGCATTATCTCCTGCTAAAAGGCTACCCATGAAGATCTCCATCGCTGATCCAAAACAGCGAAAGAGCCCGACCGATCCATGCTGACGCATCAGTCGCTCGATCTCGATCTGGAAGTCCCGATCTGTCATCCCTGGACGGTAGACTTGAGGGATTAGCTCATAGACCTCGACATGACGACGTGCGCATTCTCGTGTTTGCTCGATTTCTAGCGGAGTCTTACGCATGCGGGCCTGTCGGAGGAGAGCTGTCCCGTTGTGGAAGGTAGCATTAGGGAAGAGCTTCTGTTGACGCTGGATGTCAGTGTAGCTTTGCTCATCTAGCTCAAGGGCTACAGATCCTAGAGTTAGGGTGTCTATATGGTCGCTGAGCTGCTCGATCTTGCGAATGGAGTGAACGGTAGGAGACTCTGGATAGCTCTGTGGGCGACGGATGAAGCACTGTGCCTCTCCCTCTGCAGGTATGAAGAGTAAGCCAGAGAAGATGGAGCCACAGAGATACAGAAGATTAACATTGGAGGTCACAATAAGTGCCTCGATGGATGCACTACGCAGGAGCTCCTGAAGACGCTCCACACGTAGTCGATAATCCGGGTGTGATGAAAGCATATTTAGCTAAAGGTTGGGTAACAGGGATCAGAATGGTACCTCTGTACTTGGGAGAGGGGAGGTCAGTGGATCGACATCCATCTCCGCAGGAGAGGAAGGAGATGCTTGAGTAGAGGCAGCCCCAAAGCGTGCACCTTCGCCTGAACGTGTACGGCGAGCCTTGCGTAGCTCTCCTCGCTCTGCGAAGCGAGCATAGTCAGCGGTGAAGGTTAAGCGTACCGTATCTACAGGACCATTACGATGCTTGGCTATGATGAACTCACCGACACCACGCAGATCTTCTCCTGTCTCCGGGTCCGTATAGATCTTATAATACTCAGGGCGGTGAATGAAGCAAACGATGTCGGCATCCTGCTCGATAGCTCCTGATTCACGGAGATCGGAAAGTTGGGGACGCTTGCTATTAGCGTCACCACCTTGTAGGCGGTTCTCGACACCACGATTAAGCTGTGAGAGGGCGATGATCGGGATATTAAGTTCCTTGGCTAGCATCTTCAGCGAGCGAGAGATCGTACTGACCTCCTGCTCTCGGTTACCGAAGCTCATCCCACTTGCATTCATCAGCTGTAGGTAGTCGATGATGATCATCTTCACTTGGTGCTCTCGCACTAGGCGTCGAGCCTTAGTTCGTAGCTCAAAGACGGAGAGAGAGGGCGTGTCATTGATATAGAGTGGAGCCCCTTCCAGCATACCGATGCGGTTATGTAGGCGTGTCCACTCTCCGTCATCTAGTCGCCCGCTTTTGATCTTTTGTCCATCGATCTCACAGACATTGGAGAGGAAGCGCTTGACAAGCTGTACGGCGCTCATTTCAAGGTTAAAGAGAGCCACAGGGATGCCATGATCTACCGCCATGTTCTTAGCCATGGAGACGACAAAAGCTGTCTTACCCATAGCTGGACGAGCGGCGATGATGATGAGGTCGGAGTTCTGCCAGCCCGAGGTCAGTTCATCGATGTCCTTGAAGCCTGAGGTAAGTCCACTGATCCCTTCCTCACGGTTGGCTGCGATCTGCATTTCATTGATCGCACCTTTTACGAGGGGATTGATCGGGACAAAGTCTCGGGTGGAGTTTTGTTGAGCTATCTCAAAGAGAGCTCCCTCAGCCTGCTGGATCTGCTCCTGGATATCGACGATATCATCATAGGCTCCCTTCAGAGTTGAGGAAGCCATCCCGATGAGGCGACGACTGAGTGCCTTGCTATAAAGGACTTCAGCATGCGCCTCTAAGCTCCCCGTAGACATGACCTTGGTGGTGAGCCCTGCGATATAGGCAGCATCTCCCACTTCCTCTAGTACCCCCATGCGGCGAAGCTCCTCCGTCACGGTGAGCATGTCGATAGGCTGCTGTGCCATGGCTAGGGTCACCATCGCCGAATAGATCTGTTCATGAGCCTTGACGTAGAAGGTCTCTGGGCGGAGCTTCTCACTGACACGAGCATAGGCATCCTTTTCAAGAAGGATGGCGCCTAAGACGGCTTCCTCGAAATCAGGAGCCTGAGGAGGGATACGTCCATCTAGCTCCATCGGGACAATGGGTGCAGGTTTCTTCCCCCGCTGTTTGCTGGCGGAGGAGCTTGTCGTAGCCATAGGGATTAGTCGAGTTTAAGTACTGCGAGGAAAGCCTTCTGGGGCACTTCGACTGTCCCGATCTGCTTCATGCGCTTCTTCCCTTCCTTCTGCTTCTCTAGTAGCTTGCGCTTACGGGAGACGTCACCTCCGTAGCACTTGGCCGTCACATCCTTACGTACGGCTTTGATCGTCTCACGAGCGATGACCTTAGCTCCGATTGCTGCTTGGATAGCGATATCAAACTGCTGGCGTGGGATAAGCTCCTTGAGCTTCTCGCACATCCGACGTCCGAAGGCAACACTATTATCTACGTGCGTGAGAGTCGAGAGGGCATCCACGGGATCACCATTGAGGAGGATATCCAGCTTGACGAGCTTCGAGGGACGGAAGTCGCTGAGGTGGTAGTCAAAGGAGGCATAGCCCTTCGATACGCTCTTGAGCTTATCGTAGAAGTCGATGACGATTTCCCCGAGAGGGAGGTCAAAGAAGATCTCAATACGGTCTCCCGAGATGTACTCCTGCTTGATGAGCTGTCCACGCTTGCCGAGACAGAGCGTCATGATCGGCCCGATGTAGGTCGTGTTGGTGATCACCGAAGCTCTGATATAGGGCTCCTCGATATGGTCAATCGTCGTGATGTCTGGTAGCCCAGAGGGGTTATGTACTTCCTTACATTCACCCTTCTTGTCGTAGACCTTGTAGGATACGTTAGGCACGGTGGTGATGACGTTCATCCCGAACTCACGATCTAGACGCTCCTGGATGATCTCCATGTGAAGAAGTCCTAAGAATCCGCATCGGAATCCGAAGCCTAGCGCAATGGAGCTCTCGGGCTGGAAGGTGAGGGAAGCGTCATTGAGCTGTAGCTTCTCTAGCGAAGCACGTAGGTTCTCAAAGTCCTCACTCTCGATAGGGTAGAGTCCAGCGAAGACCATAGGCTTGACTTCCTCAAACCCTGCGATAGCCTCTGTTGCTCCACCTACGACATGGGTGATCGTATCACCGACCTTGACCTCTTTGCTGGTCTTAATCCCCGAGATGATGTAGCCTACATCTCCCGTAGAGATCTCCTTGCGCGGATCCATGTCCAAGCGGAGGACGCCGACTTCATCCGCATCGTACTCCTTCCCTGTGGCAATGAACTTCACATGATCCCCCTTGCGGATGGTTCCGTTGACGACCTTGAAGTAAGCGATGATACCACGGAAGGGATTAAAGACTGAGTCGAAGATCAAGCACTGTAGCGGAGCCTCGGGATCTCCCTGGGGAGCAGGGATACGCTCGACGATAGCACGTAAGATCTCATCTACTCCTAGCCCCGTCTTCCCGCTAGCGCGAATGATCTCTTCACGCTTACATCCGAGGAGCTCGATGATCTGATCTTCGACTTCCTCTGGCATGGCACTTGGCAGATCCACCTTGTTGATGATCGGGATGATCTCTAGATCATGCTCGAGGGCCATATAGAGGTTGGAGATCGTCTGAGCTTGGATTCCTTGGGCAGCATCTACGATCAGGAGAGCTCCTTCGCAGGCTGCGATGGAGCGAGAGACCTCATAGGAGAAGTCTACGTGTCCCGGAGTGTCGATGAGGTTGAGGGTGTAGGGCTGTCCATCCAGCTGATAGTTCATCTGGATAGCGTGGCTTTTGATCGTGATACCACGCTCACGCTCTAGATCCATATTGTCCAAGACCTGCTCTTGGAGATCCTTGCCTGATACGGTTTGGGTCGTCTCAAGGAGACGGTCGGCCAGAGTACTTTTCCCGTGGTCGATATGGGCAATTATGCAAAAGTTACGTATATGCTTCATCTTACTGCAAAGATACGACGAAGGAAGCAGAAAGTCTTCCCTTATAGTTCATCACCCAGATCTCGTGTCTTTCAGACCTCGCTCAAGACCCTCTCGTAGGGTGACTGAGGGGAGGGAAAAAGAGGGGGGAATTAATCCAACTAGTAGGCACTACTGTTGCCCCTCAGGTGGCACTACTGTTGCCTATTGAGGGGCACTACTGTTGCCTCTTTAGTGTTACTACTGATGCCCCAGAGAAGAATTCCCCAATGAGGCTACTTGAGGAGTAGAAGTTTCGCAGCTTCCTAGACCAAGGCTAACCTAAGAGATGAACCCCAAGGAGTCTGGTCACTTTCTATTGCCGAGGATTTAGCCCTAGAGTATCTCACATATAATGAGTATCTTTGCTGTTAGATAAAAATGGGAGATGATCTAGTCGGGGGTGTCTTATAGATAACACAAGCACCGCCCGAGGGGAGCCGAGAGGGTTGCCCTCTCTCCTGTAATATGAATTTAACTATCTCAAGCATGGCAGAAGACAAGGAGCTTACTCCTCGACCAAACCAAGAAGCCTCTTCCTCTGAGGCTCGCCCTCGCACGTCCGTGCGGACACGCCGTGTCCCTGCTGCGTCTACCGATGGAGAGCACACCACTGCACAGCCACTAAGTACCCGACGCCGTCGTGTCTTCATCGTCTCAGAAGAAGACCAAGCGTCACGCCCTAGTCGCCCTTCATCACACGCTACACGGGTCGATAATCCTTCTTATGGGCAGTCTCCTTATCCCTCTTATCAGCGCCACTCACAGACTTCCCCTGAGCGCTCGAACTATGACGAACGCTATCAGAGCGAACGAGCAGACGGGCGCTATAGCTACAACTATAACCGCACCGAGCGACCACGACGTGGGGCAGACCCCAATGCTCCTGGAGCGACATATCCCGATGGGAAGCCTAAGCGTCCGATCAAGGGTGCTAAGAAGGGTAAGGGGAAGCCAAAGAAGTCAAAGGACTATCCTCTACCTGAGCCAGTCAAGTATGAAGAGGTCGTAGATCCAAGCCAGGATCTACGTCTGAACAAGTTCCTCGCTAACGCAGGAGTCTGCTCTCGTCGTGAAGCAGATGCTCTGATCGCAGCAGGCGAGGTGACGGTCAATGGAGTCGTTGTCACTGAGCTGGGCTCTCGTGTCACCCGCCTCGACGAAGTCGTCTATAAGGGACAGCGTGTATCCACTCAGAGCAAGGTGTATATCCTGCTCAATAAGCCGAAGAACTGTGTGACGACATCTGATGACCCCGAGTGTCGCCGCACCGTGATGGACATGGTGAAGGGAGCTTGTGAAGAGCGTATCTATCCCGTAGGACGCCTTGACCGCAATACGACGGGAGTCATCCTCATCACCAACGATGGAGAGCTATCCAGCAAGCTCACGCACCCGTCCTTCATGAAGAAGAAGATCTATCATGTCTGGCTCGATAAGCCCGTAGCTATCGAAGATATGCAGCGTATCGCTGAGGGGATTGAGCTCGAGGATGGAGAGATCCATGCCGATGCGGTCAGCTATGTCAATGAGGAGGATCTGACCCAGGTCGGTATCGAGATCCACTCCGGACGTAACCGTATCGTCCGCCGTATCTTTGAGCACCTAGGCTATCATGTCCACAAGCTAGATCGTGTGTACTTCGCTGGACTCACGAAGAAGAATCTACCTCGTGGACGCTGGCGCTATCTCACCGAGCAGGAGGTGAATAACCTCCGCATGGGATCTTTTGAATAACAGCTATATACCATAGACTTATCCAATGAAAAGAACAAGAATCATCGAGCTTCTCAAGCACGCTGACCTCGTAGGTCAGCAGGTCAATGTTAAGGGCTGGGTACGTACCCGACGTGGTAACAAGGCCATCAGCTTCATCGCACTGAATGATGGCTCGACGATACACAACCTCCAGATCGTCGTAGATCTAAATCTCTTCGATGCAGACCTGCTAGCTAAGATCACGACTGGGGCAAGTCTCAGCGTCATCGGCGAGCTTGTCGCTTCGCAGGGACAAGGACAGTCGGTCGAGATTCAGGCTTCTCAGATCGAAGTCCTCGGCACGGCTGATCCAGCTACCTATCCCCTACAGAAGAAGGGACATTCGCTAGAGTTCCTGCGTGAGATCGCACACCTACGCCCTCGTACGAATACGTTTGGAGCGATCTATCGCATGCGTCACCATATGTCGATGGCTATCCATACCTTCTTCCACGAGCGAGGCTTCTTCTATGTCCATACACCGCTCATTACGGCAAGTGATGCAGAGGGAGCAGGACAGATGTTCCAGGTGACGACACTGGACCTCGATAACCTTCCTCGTACCGAAGATGGAGCGATTGACTATAAGGAGGATTTCTTTGCCCGCCACACGTCCCTGACCGTATCTGGCCAGCTGGAGGGAGAGCTTGCAGCGATGGCCCTTGGAGGTATCTATACCTTCGGACCAACCTTCCGTGCAGAGAACTCAAATACCCCTCGTCACCTAGCCGAGTTCTGGATGATCGAGCCTGAGGTTGCGTTCCTAGAGATCCAGGAGAACATGGATCTCGCGGAGGAATTTATCAAGTATTGTGTCCAGTGGGCTCTCAATCACTGCATGGATGACTTGACCTTCCTCGCAGAGCACTTTGACAAGGAGCTCATTGAGCGTCTTCGTTTTGTTCTCGCTCAGTCCTTCAAGCGCATGACCTATACCGAGGGTATCGAGATCCTAGAGGAAGCTGTACGTAACGGACATAAGTTTGAGTTCCCCGTATTCTGGGGAGCAGACCTCGCCAGCGAACATGAACGCTACTTGGTAGAGGAGCACTTCAAGCGTCCTGTCATCGTCACAGACTATCCTAAGGAGATCAAGAGCTTCTACATGAAGCTCAATGATGACGGGAAGACGGTGCGTGGTATGGATGTCCTCTTCCCCAAGATCGGAGAGATCATCGGTGGATCCGAACGTGAAGCAGACTACGATAAGCTCCTCCAGCGTGCTAACGAGGTAGGAGTTCCCGAGAAGGATATTTGGTGGTACCTCGATACACGTCGTTATGGTACGGCACCTCACTCAGGATTTGGACTGGGCTTTGAGCGTCTGATGCTCTTCGTTACTGGTATGGCAAACATACGTGATGTGATCCCCTTCCCTCGTACTCCTCGTAATGCAGAGTTCTAGCCAGATCATGTAGGCTGTTCTCAAGACAAGCAGAAGGATCCCCCTCTCTTCCCATGTGCCTACAGTAGGCTAGGGAAGGGAGGGGGATCCTCTTTCTGAACAATTCTCATCGCTCTACTGTTAGATAGACATGAATCCTAGCACAATGTCGTCGCTAGCAGGAAACTTATACTTAGAATGAAGGTTCTCGTTATCTATTCCCACACCTATCAGGAGCAGAGCACTGCCGGGAAGGCTATCCTTGAGGTTTTCAAGAAAGCTCCAGGCTTCACAGTACGCTATCTAGAAGAGCTCTATCCTGACCTTAATAAGATCGATGTAGCAGCCGAACAGCAGGCTCTTGTGGAAGCAGATGTCATCGTCTTCCAGTACCCCATTTTCTGGTTCAATATGCCAGCAGCTCTTAAGTGCTATATGGATAAAGTCTTCCAGTATGGCTTTGCCTATGGCACGGGCGGAGATAAGCTTAAGGGGAAGAAGTTCATCCATTCCTTCACCACAGGCTCGGGTGCTGAGACCTACGAGGGTACAGAGTTCGGTTCGGCTCTTGTCGCTCCACTTAAGTGTTCCGCAGCTTATACTCAAATGGACTACGTCAAGGCAGCTCCTCTGTATGGTCAGCTTGCTCTGACGAATCCTAATGTAGCAGAAGAAGCTCGCCAGCATGCTGAAAAGCTAGTTGCTTTTATCCAAGGTCTCTAGTCGAGTAAGTTCTTAACAAAGCATAGCGCCTCGTCCACGAGAAGTGGGCGAGGCGCTATGCTTTATGTGTTCAGTCACAGAGTTTCAAGGGACTCTCTAGCTGAGGTGCAGAGTGAGCGAGGATGGGTCGGTCTATTTATAAAGGTAGCGACGGATGCTTTGCTTCGGAGTCTTCTCAAAGGGCTCTAAGCGGAGCTCAAAGCGCTGTATCTTCTCGTAGCTACCGACTTGCTCATTGAGTGAAGCTCGCTGATCTTGGATGATCTGCCAGCCTTGTTCAAGGGTTAGCCCTTCCTCTTTGATGAGTTGTGTGTTGGGTACGATTAAGGCTTCTAGTCGTCCCTCACGCATCAGGACTAGGCTCTCTTGGACAAAGCGAAGCATACCGATCTTAGCTTCGATCTCTTCGGGGTAGATATTTTGTCCATTACCACCGAGGAGCATTGCCTTGGAGCGACCTCTGATATAGAGGAAGTGATCGCTATCCATTGTCCCGAGATCCCCCGTGCGTAGCCACCCATCTTCGGTGAAGAGAGCTGCTGTCTGCTCTGGATTCTTATAGTAACCCATACATACATTCTCTCCCCTTACTTGGATTTCACCGATGGTGGCTTCACCATGTGCTCGCTGCGTCTCTTCGTCTAGTGGAGCAATGCGTGCTTCCATATAAGGATGAAGCACCTGACCACAGGAGCGAAGACGCCAGTCCTTGGCATCAACGTAAGAGATCAGGGGAGCACACTCCGTCATACCATAGCCTACCGTGATAGGGAAGCCGATTCGCTTGAGGAACTCTCCAACTTCTGGGTTAAGTGCTGCTCCACCTACGATCACTTGGCGGAAAGCTCCACCCATGCCCTCTGTGAGCTGTTCTCTAATCTTGCGGTAGACGATGTTACGCACGATCGGTAGCGCGAGCATAAGTCTTACCTTTCGGCTCTTAAGGACAGGCTGTAGTACGTTCTGATAGATCTTCTCGAGAACTAGGGGAACAGAGATAACCACAGTAGGACGTACCTTACGGAAGGCTGCTCCCAAGATCTTAGGTGAGGGTACCTTGCCTAGGACAACGACATGCGTACCGGAGACTAGAGCTAGGAAGAGATTGATCATACAGCTATAGACGTGCGCCATCGGTAGGAAGCAAAGCAAAGTCTCCCCTGCCCGAATAATGTTGCGCTCCAGACAGAAGACGAGATTCCCTGCGAAGTTATTGGCAGAGAGCATAACCCCTTTACTGAAACCGGTAGTCCCCGAGGTATAGTTGAGGACGATCATTTCCTCGTTTGGCGTGTGATAGTAGTTGATATCATCGGGCGTAAAGCCTTGAGGATACTTCTCTAGGAAGGCGGCTCGTGTAGCTTGTAGCTCTGCTTCCACTGTTTCGCACCCAGCTTTAGCATACAGAATATGGGATGTCTGTACCTCAAGTACTGTAGCAATGAATGGCAGACCCTCAGGAGTCATAGCCTCCCATAGATTTGAGTTGATAGCTAGCAGTTTCGCTTCAGAGTGCGTAATGATCTGCATGGCATCTTGAGGTGGGAAGTCTTGCAGTACTGGGACGATCACACAGCCATAGGTGATGACAGCTACGAAGAAGATCGCCCACTCAGCAGAGTCTTTAGCCATGAGAGCGACCTTATCTCCGTGCTGGAGACCTTGGGAGACAAAGAAGTCGTGCCAGCGTGCTACCTCTGTAGCTACCTGACCATAGGTATAGCTCTCTCCTTCGTAATTACTCAGAGCGGTGCTGCTCCAGTGCTTCTTGAAGCTATCTTCAAATAGAGAGATTAAGTTCTTAGCTATCATTTGCTCTAAACGGAATTGTCGATTGTGTTGGAGAGTATCAGACGAATACCAAAACCGTAAGCAAAGATAGCAGTTTCTTTCTTTCCTTGCACACTTATGATATAATTGAGCAGTCTTGGCTACCTAGAAGTAGTGAATATAGATAGGGGGACAGGATTAGATCCTGTCCCCCTATCTATATAAAGGTGAGTTCTGCTAGAGGTACTAGAGACGATAGCTGAAGCCAAAGCTTAAGAGTTCGTTATACTGTAGGTGCTTGTTCCATCCAGATGCCGGGCCTACTGCATCGTCATAGCGTAGGTTGAGATTGAAGCGGGTCGAGAAGTAGCGGGTCAATGCCATATCCAGCGTATTCTCCCATTCTGCTTCGATACTCTCATAGGACGTATTGAAGTAAACGCGTGATGTCCAAGTCAGGTTAAGATTCACCTTCCACTGCCAATTAGCTCGGACTGTCGAACCAATGCGCTGATACCAGAGCTTGTCTGGTGCAAGTCCATGGCGGGCGAGGTCGATGGACGCATGGCTGGTAGCACGATAGGTGTAGGACAGAGGTGCGACGTTCACGGAGAAAGTGAAGGCTCGCCCATAGACTCTCTGTGACTTCATCGCATAATCGAACTTCATCCCAAGCCCCAGATTGATCGTGTAGGGAGCGAAGAGGTCTGACTGTAGGCTTGTCTTATTCTCACGGTAGCTCTTGAAGAGCTGGGTGCGAAGCTCGGCATCGAGTGTATAATAGACCTTATTCCAGGCTTTCAAACCGTAGTTTGAGCGTATGAGGAAGAGGTCATCTGCTATACGATAGCGATGGAGACTATCTCGGTCAGCGTTGTAGACGCTTAGGCGACTCTCGATCTCATTATTCCATAGCACACGCTCCGTGACGTATTGCAGCCCGAAGTAATTGCGCATATAGACATTGAGGTTAGATGCTCCTCCCTTGTACCAGTTATCTGACACCTTATTCTGTGAGAACTGTATCGCACTCTCTAGCGAAGGAATCCAATGCCGTTGCTTAAGTAGGCTGGAGTATTCGTGTTCGGCAGGGAGAGCAATGTGCCGTAGCTTGGTCTCGCGCGTATACTGCTCGAGGGCACGTTCGATAGCTCCTCCTGTTGGCAGAGCTAGAGCGAGCGTCTGCGGTCGCTGTGGTGATAGTGAGCGGTGAGGTAGCACTCCTAGAGACGAGGCCAGCTGATAGGATGTGCCATAGTTAGCTAAGTTCGGAGCGATATCTGCCGAAGGAGCTAGCTGCGCCGTACTATCCCACGGCAGAGAGCTGGGGGTGAGCTCCAGTACCTCTGGGATATGGATACGTAGACGCGACTCTCGGAGCTGGTAACCTCTTCGTTTATGCCCAGAGAGCAATGAGGGTAAGAGCTGTGAGCCCAAGGTGCGACTATAATCCTTGCCTCCTGAGCGGTAGTAATCTAATAGCTGTGCCGAGAGCGAGGGAGCCTCCTCTAGAGCAGAGATTAGCGAAGGCGTCATCAGAGGAGTAGGGACAAAGAAATCTAACTGCCCACTCTTGGTCAGACTATCTAGGGTAGGGAGGGAGCGTATAAAGGCATCTTTGGCAGAAGTCTCTTGTGCCCCGAGGGCTAGAGATATACTGCTCGTGATGAGGAAGGAGAGTACAATTCTTCGGATAGGCATAATTCGATAAAGCAAGAGGGTAGCTAACCACACGCAAAGGTACGATAAGCCCCGCTAACCACAAGTCTTTCTGACCATCCATCCTATTCTGATCATCTAGCTCGAGGTATAGCTACTTCACGTTGCTGTCCCTTGTTAAGACTTTCGTAACTTAGCATCCGAAGCCCTTAGGGCTACGATTTATTCTTTATATATGTATTCCACCATGAGTAACCGTCCTTTTTACCCTGAGTATTTGACTAGAAGTATCAACTTTTGCTTCCACGCTGACTGTCCGCTAGGCAAGACTTGTCTCCGAAGAATAGCCTTCGAGGTCTCTCCATCCTTTATAGCTAGCTCTTTCCTTGATCCACGTTTGCCGATAGGGAAGGCTTGCGAGCACTATCTAAGCGATGAGCTTATCCGCTACGCTCGTGGCTTCTCTCGGGGAGCAAGTCTGCTCTCTCGTCGTGATCTCCCTCGCTTTCGAGAGCGCATACGTCAGGAGTTCCATCTCTGTCGAGCGAACTACTATAATCTTTACAGCGGTCGAAAGATAATTACCCCCATACAGCAGGCGATGATAAGAGCGATCTTTGCCGAGTATGGTGTAGAGAGTGAAGATCCCTTCGATAGCTATGAGGAGGGCTATCTACTAGACTAAGTCACCGGGGGCGAGGAGCTATATCTCAGTTTACCTTAGGGAAAACTCTCGTTCACCTCTAGGTAAACTTCGGTTCACGCTTAGGTGAACTAGCTCTACGCTTAGAGTTAAGCATAGAGAACGTTTAGCCTTCCTATAGGAAAGGAGAAAGAATGCGAAAGGGAACTTAGCCTCTTGTTCTCCACTTGCCTTAAGTCAAGGGACAGAATGGTGCTTTCGAGATACACCAATCTCCCTGTCACGAGAAAGTAACACGGGCAACACCTAGCCCGATGCTAGATGTCGCCCGCAGGATAGTGTTAAGCCTAAAGTGGCAGACTAGAGCTTACCGTCCGTCGTCTTTAGGATGCTGTCGAGGAGTTGGTCGATAGCTTCACCACGCAGGTCACGCTGGATGATCTTCCCCGTAGGGTCGAAGAGCATGACTTGGGGAATCCCTGAGATACCATAGAGCTCGGTAGGCTCATTCTTATTCAAGATTTGTGGCCAAGTAACCTGAAGGTCCTTGATTGCTTGGAGGTGGTCGGCCATTTCATCCCATACGACTGCGCCGAGGATAACGAGCCCCTTGCTCGTGTAGGTGTCACGTACCTTCTTCAGGTGAGTGATCTCACGACGGCATGGACCACACCAAGATGCCCAGAAGTCGACGAGTACATAGTGTCCCTTACCTACGTAGTCACTCAGACGAACGGGCTTGTTCTCGCTATCAACGCCAGCAAAGTCGGTAAACATAGCTCCAGCCTTGGTAGCATCCTGGCGACGCAGAAGCTCGATGATCTTAGTGATCGAAGGAGCCGTACGTAGCTTCTCTCCGACCTGAGTGAGGTAATTCTCTGCTGAAGACAGCGTCACATCCTCCATGGATAGTAGATCTTGGAGAGCTTGGAGACCGATGGCATCGTTGGGATGAGCCTGCAGAGCTTCCTTGGCAATGACGGATAGCTTGCTAGAAACATCCTGAAGAATGGCTTCCTGCTGAGCCTTCTTCTGCTCGCTACTTAGTGACTTATCGGAGCGAATAGCCTGGATCTTCTCACGGACGCCCTCTGTTGCCTGGGTGACTTTCCCCATCATCTGAGCGTAGGCATCATTGAGTGGAGTTCCTTTCCCAGCTACAGCTGTGAGATCGGCTAGGATAGTCCCCTCTTCAGCTACGAAGGGGAGGGCATAAGCACGAGGGATCGCAAGGACTGTAGAGAGTGCTTCGCCAGCCACAGGACGCTCTATGTAGAACTTTCCGCTTTGGATGAGCGCACTGTCGACCTTCTGTCCATCGGCATAGAGGAAGACCCACTTCCCATTGGCATCAGCAGGTGCTGTCCCTTGGAGGAGATAGTTACCAGACTTAGGCTGACGAGTAGGGGATGAGACCATTGTCCGCTTCTTTGCTTGCTGCTTGCGTTGTGCTTGGCTAGGCAAGCTGACGAAGCTCGCTAGGGCAAGCATTCCTAGCGAGAGGGATAGGATCTTTTTCATATATGCTACGTTGTTCGGGTTTGAAAGACTTAGCTAAGTTAATGATTATCTAAGCAAGATCAGAGTTTGATCTTGACGATGATCTTACGGATCTCACTTCCATCTCCGATCATGGGAGCATGTGCATCTTCAGGATAGAGTATCACGAAGTCGCCAGGAAGGAGATCAACGAAGCTCGTAGGGCGCTCTCTGAAGAACAGAATGTCCTTCTCTGCATCATAAGGTATAGAGATATCATGACAGATGGATCGTGATCGCCAACCGATACGCTCTCTTCCAGAGAGAAGAAGCTGAATATCGATATGTCTATCATGAGCCTCTAAGGGTTGTTCATCTTGGGGATGAGAGGAAAACTCCATGAGCGAAGCATAGATTTCTTCACCTTGGATAGTGATCGTCTGAGGCTCGAGTGAATGAAGGTCATGTGTCTTCAGATACTCAAAGGCAGGCTTGAAGAGTGGATGCAGAGCTTCGTAGCGAGCAGACTGCTCTAGTGTAGCATAGATCATAAGAGAGGGAATAGGGTAAAAACTAATGCCCTTGCTGTCCCCACGAACCTCTATCAAGGCTGCGATAATGGATGGCTTCAGCGATATGGGCTTGTTGGATGTCAGTTGAGCCAGCGAGGTCTGCAATGGTACGAGCGACCTTGAGGATGCGATCATAGGCCCGAGCGGAGAGATCAAGGCGCTCCATAGCTAGACGAAGCTTTTCCAGACCAGCACTATCAGGATGAGCGAAGAGCTGCATCATCTTAGGTGTCATCTGGGCATTGCAGTGAACTTCAGGATAGTCAGCAAACCGATGTATCTGAATCTCTCGAGCTTTCAGTACACGCTCTCGAATGCTAGCACTAGACTCGGCTGGACGAGCATCGGCTAGCTTCTCGAAGTTGACCGGTGCTATCTCTACCTGAAGGTCAATACGGTCGAGTAGGGGACCTGATACTTTACCTAAGTAGCGCTGTACTTGCTGAGGAGTACATTCACAGCTTCGGGTAGGGTGATTATAGTAGCCACAAGGGCAGGGATTCATTGCAGCTACGAGCATGAAGCTCGCAGGATAGTCTACCGTATAGCGAGCACGTGCGACTGTAACCATTCGCTCCTCTAACGGCTGACGCATTACCTCTAGTACAGCACGATTGAACTCTGGGAGTTCATCGAGGAATAGTACACCATTATGAGCTAAGCTAATTTCACCAGGCTGTGGACTCGCTCCTCCGCCAACGAGAGCTACCGGTGAGATAGAATGATGAGGTGCACGGAAAGGGCGTGAAGTTAGGAGGGTCACATCCCTGGCCAGTTTCCCTGCAACGGAGTAGATCTTAGTCGTCTCAAGTGACTCTCCTAGGGTGAATGGAGGGAGAATGCTCGAGAGTCGCTTAGCCATCATGGATTTACCACTACCTGGTGCTCCGATCATCAATAGGTTGTGTCCACCTGCAGCTGCAACCTCCAGTGCTCGTTTGACAGACTCCTGCCCTTTAACTTCAGAGAAATCGAAGGGGTAATCCTCTAGGCCTTGATAGAATTCACCTCTAGTATCTACTTCTGTTTTTGGGAGAGTTTCTCTACCGGAGATTAGCTCAATGACTTCGAGTAGTGTGCGTGCTCCATATACCTCTAGGTTATTAACGACAGCTGCTTCCCTAGCATTTTCTGCTGGAAGAATAAATCCTTTATAGCCTTCACTCCTAGCCTGGATAGCTATCGGAAGAGCGCCCTTGATTGGGCGTAGTGTCCCATCCAGAGATAGCTCTCCCATAATCATGTATTGAGAAAGCCTATCAGCAGGTATCTGCTCATCTGCCGCAAGGAGTCCAATAGCTAAGGGAAGATCATAGGCTGTGCCTTCTTTCCGAAGATCTGCAGGGCTCATATTGATAACAATACGCTTCCCAGGGAAGCGATACCCACAACTCTCGATAGCAGCAATGATGCGATCTTGGCTTTCCTTGATAGCTGTGTCAGGTAATCCCACAAGTTGAAAGTAGGATCCTCTAGTACAGCTTACCTCGATGGTCACTGTTAGCGCTTGAATACTTTGGAGAGCCGCTGCATAGGTTTTGACTAGCATAGTGAAGGTGGTATTAGGAGAGGTCGTATAGAATAGGAGCTAGCGCTTAATTTGCCCGAGTGTGTCAATGCGTAAATGAATGACCTGAGCATTCTGAGAAATACCATAGCTCTGACGAAGCTCTGTCACCAATCCAAGACTATCGGAGAAGGCTATTCCTTGTAGACTATCTTGTTTCATAAGTCTACGGACGGTACTATCGGAGGGGGATGGATAAAGAAAAACGAAGGTTATGCTGTCAAGATTGGCTTGACGACGGAGCTGTCGCTGTTTCTCACGTGTGATAGTCTTCATGGTCTCTGGGGAAGCAAAGACTAACTCAACTGGATGATGAGTGTAGAGCTCGGATAAGTTACGTTCTCTACCTTGTACATCTTTTCCTGAGAATGGGTAGACCTGCGTCAGCTCTTGAGGTGCTACGGAAATATTCTTCTGAATAATCCAAGCCTTCCCATCCCACACATAGGAATAAACTTTCTCTCCTCCGGCATGCACAAAAGAGAGCTTCTGAAAGAGAGATGTATCAGGTGTTAGCATGATAGACTTAGAAAAATGGAGGAGGGTATCTGTTCTTTGCCCTCCACGTCCCACGTAGGTTACGTAGGCAATAGTATCCCCCTTCGAGAGGGAATCTAGACTAATCGTTAGCTCGGGTAGCGAAGAAGAACAAGATACAATGCTCCCTGCAGTAAGGAAGAGTGCTAGAAAGAAAAGGATGTGACGGAGCTTACTTGGAATCATAGGACCTAGGAGGGATATTGATGGAGAAAGTACCTACGGGTAGCCCTGTAGCTCCCGTCAGATTGGCATCTGTATAAGGATGCCAAGCATAGCGAAGCTGATATAGCTCTTGACCTACTAGTGATGCAGGTAGACTAAGGAGGACATTCTTCCCCTTGATTTCGCCTGTAAGTGAATGAGACTTTCCGTCGAGAGTAACTACCTCAAACCCTCGAAGTGTATCCCCATTAGAGGTCTTAAGGAATGACGTCCCAGAGAACGATAGCAGAATAGATCTAGGATAGTATTTTAAATCTCTACACTCAGGACTACGAGCTTCTATGGATGTATAGCCATAAAGATTGCTAAGAGCCAAAAGAGCCAAGCGATGACCAATAGGATATTTGATTGTAGGATGAACATCATCTTTCAATCCATGATCTAAGGATACGACCATTTCAATGCCTTCTTTCGGTCTAGCTAAGCGTCGTTGACTATTTCGGAAGTGAGACCACGAAGGACGATTCATCGAAGAGAGCTGCACGTAGTAGAAAGGTAGGGGAGAGGCAAACGTGGAGCGCCAACTCTCAATGAGGAGAGGGAAGAGTCTCTCGTGGGCTTCCATGTTATGAGCATTTGATTCTCCTTGGTACCAAAGAACTCCACGGATAGCTAGCCCCTCTAAAGGGCGAATACCTACATCGTAGAGATAGGTAGGGGCGTAGGGGTGGCGAGTCAGAGGTGTGTCTTGGCTCTGTACATTCTGAGCAGCACGCTCTCTAACCCAGGGCATGATGAAGTCATTGCTCCTCCAGTGTCGAAGGATCGCAGGAAGCTTCGTCTCCAACGTGTTTCGGTCAATCCAAGCCTCAGTAGGAGAACCTCCAATGGCATTAATAATGATGCCGACAGGAATCTTAAGACTATCTCGTATCTCTCGCCCAAAGTGATAAGCTATAGCAGAGATATTATACTGCTGAGAAGTTACACCTTCCCAAGTGCTAGGACGGAAATATTGTAAGCGATTTAGTGAGTCAAGGAAACTGACGGGCCAGGCTGTTGCAGAGGTTTCGTGTGCAGGCTGCATATTGTAGATGCGCAGCTGTGAATCTTCTTGTATAGGTCGATGTTCCTTATCCGTACTTTGGTTGAGCGTGAATGCCATATTGGACTGTCCTGAGCAAAGCCAAACTTCTCCGACATAAACGCTATCTAGCTTGATTTGCTTCTTGGAGCTACGTACTTCGAAGACATAAGGACCTCCAGCCGTCTGAGTCGGGAGGGTTAGTGACCAACGGCCTAAAGAGCTTGCCTTAGTCTTTCCTTTCCAGTCTCTGAAGCGTAGTGTGATTTCTTCACTTGCATTAGCTATCCCTTCGACTACTAGTGGGCGACCACGTTGTAGGACCATACCTGAGGAATAAACTGAAGGTAATTGCAAACCTCCGAAATCTCCCGTGATAGCTTCATAGGTAGTTCTTGCTAGGATCTTGGCTCCTTCAGCGGTTGGGTGAATTGCATCTGGGAAGTAGTGAGGAAATGAGTAAAGTGGAGAATGAAAGTCTATCAGTTCCACATTAGCTCCCCGAGCCACCTGTTCAATAGCTTGCTGTATTTGCTTCTGCCAATCTCTCGTCCCTGATTCAAAGCGTGGATGCTCTACTCCTATGGGAGTCGTACGGGCAATGAGGATACGTACCTTAGGATTACGAGAGCGGAGCGTATCAATTAAATCACGGTAGTTAGGGACAAACTCATCTCGATAGTTAGGCCAGTTTCTAGGGTCTGTATCATTGACACCAAGGTGAATAACAGCAATGTCAGGCCTAAAATCTAGAGCCTGCTTGTATTCTTCTTGCTTGACATAAGGGCGGTGTCCATTAGTTAGTAGGGTAGCTCCAGATTTGCCAAAATTCTGGACATTGTACCTGTTGCCTAGTAATCTTTGTAATACGACAGGATAGGCTTCTCGGTCACGATCCTTTAGACCATAGCCATAGGTGATGCTATTCCCGATGCAGGCTACCCGTATGGGAGAGGTAATTCTTCCTGCTGCGAATGGACTTATAGCCAATGAGAGTAGAATACTTGCGTAGATCTGTTTCATCAATCTTTGCCTGGCTTAGAGGCGCTGTAGCTCATGAAGTCTAATGATTCGCTCAGTGAGAGCATCGTCAGGATCCTCAAGAGGATTATATATTGACTTAAGATTAGCCCCCATAATACGAGCAAAAATCTGCCAAGTCCAAGCTCTGAAACCACCCAGGAAGGACTGAATCAGTTGGTATCCCGTCATGCCACACTGCCGGTTTATCAACTTGATGAGCAAGCGTCCTTGATTGAGAGTAAGGTCGCGCATCTTGGGTTCCATCTCCTTCTTAAGCTCTTTCTCTACACGTTTGAGATGGGACTCCTGCTCCTTCTCTGGGAGTGTCTGCATATATTCATAGGTCTCAATGATAGTTGCAGCCACGTATTTCGCATAGGGATATACCTTTTTGACATCACGAATGCGACGCCAGAGCTGTTTTCGCTCTTCAGGGGTTAATGGGCGAACCTTCTGATGATGCCTAGCGAAGACATAAATTTCCTCAATCTCCACCTCAACAAGCGTATCGATTATCGCTGGAGGTGGAGAGGTCGGATTCTGTGCCTCTAGACGGAAGAGGGTAGCGAACAGAACAATAATTAGACCCAAGCAGTATGACGTGTGGCAATGAGTCTTCATGTCCATAGAAATTGGGAAAGTGGGGTGTTACCTAAAGGTTTAGGTTAGCTACCACGGACGTGGAGGTTTACGCGGAGAAGCGTATGCCGTTGCCAGACCGCCCGTAGAGGTTTCTCTATATAGGCTAGGAAGGTCGTGCCCAGTCTTGCGCATGACTTCAACTACTTGATCAAAGCTGACACGATGTCGTCCATCGCTGAAGGTGCCATATGTATTGGCATCTAGTGCACGAGCAGCAGCGAAAGCATTACGCTCGATACAGGGGATCTGAACGAGTCCACAGACGGGATCGCAAGTCAGACCAAGGTGATGCTCAAGTGCCATCTCTGCAGAGTACTCAATCTGAAGATTAGATCCGCCAAAGAGCTGGCTTGCGGCTGCAGCCCCCATGGCGCAAGCAACACCAACCTCACCCTGACAGCCAACTTCCGCCCCCGAGATAGAAGCATTCGTACGAACTACATTTGCAAAAAGTCCAGCCGTAGCTAGAGCACGGAGAATGCTTTTTTCAGGAAAGTCTCGGCTGGTCTTGAGGTGGTAGAGTACAGCTGGTACGATACCACAACTTCCACAAGTAGGAGCGGTGACAACACGCCCGCCAGAGGCATTGTGCTCACTAACGGCTAAGGCATAAGCATAGACGAGCCCTCGGTTCTTGATACTAGCAGAGCCATATCCTTCTGCCTTGATCTTATATAATGAAGCCTTTCGTCGCAATCCGAGACCACCAGGGAGAACACCTTCGGCCTGAAGCCCTGCATGAATAGCTTCTTGCATTACCTGCCAGATCTCAGCCAAGTAGTCCCATATCTCTACGCCCTCATAGTGCTCCACGTATTCCCAGTAAGTCGCATCTTCTTCGTGTAGACGATGCATGATGTCAATGATATGACGCTCAGGATAGATCGAAACGGACTTTTGTTCATTGAACTCTTCATTGGCAAGCGTCCCTCCACCAATGCTGAATACCGTGTAGGAATCCAAGAGCTTTCCATCCTTGTCATATCCTTCGAACTTCATTCCGTTAGGGTGGAAAGGAAGTACAATATCTGGTTTCCAAATGATCTCTGTCGGAGCTACCGGTGTTAGGGTCTCTAGGATGGCCACATCTGTCATGTGTCCTTTCCCTGTTGCAGCTAGGCTTCCATATAGGGTGACGTCGTAGCGTGCTGCCTGAGGGCAACGATTAAGAAACTGTTCTGCCGCTCGGCGAGGACCCATCGTATGACTACTGCTAGGACCATGACCTATGCGAAATATCTGTTTGATTGTTTCCATTCTTACTTAAGTATAAACCTTGCGTTTATAAACATAACCCTTGTAACCTCGGACGGCTAGTGATTCAAAGCGCCAATGACCTGATGGATGTCTGAGAAGCCATGCTGCCGCATATAATCTTCGATTCCTTCTATGATCTTAATTGTAGCTGTAGGGTCTACAAAGTTGTAGGTTCCGACTTCAACTGCTGTAGCACCTGCTAAGAGAAACTCTATGGCATCGGTAGCTGATGCAATTCCTCCCATTCCAATGATGGGAATCTTAACCACTTGTGCTGTCTGCCATACCATTCGAAGAGCTATTGGTTTGACAGCGGGACCAGATAGCCCTCCTGTAATGGTTGAAAGGACGGGGCGACGGCGTTCGGCGTCAATAGCCATTCCAAGCAAGGTGTTGATCATCGAAATGCTATCAGCACCTTCGGCTTCTACAGCACGAGCGATCTCCGTAATATCTGTGACATTGGGAGAAAGCTTAACAATAAGGGTCTTGTTATAGACCTGACGTACTGCACGCACTACGGACGCTGCCCCAGCGCATGTAACACCAAAAGCCATTCCTCCCTCCTTTACATTAGGACAAGAGATATTCAGCTCAATGGCGGGTATATCATCTAGAGCATTGATCTTCTCCGCGGTCTCGATGTAGTCCTCCAGCTGCGATCCACTCACATTGACGATCATCGCAGTGTCGTAGCCTCGTATAGTCGGATAGATATGATCACAGAAGTAGTCGACACCTTTATTCTGTAGCCCTACGGCATTCAACATGCCCGAGGGAGTCTCTGCCATGCGGGGATATGGGTTACCTTCTCGCGGATGCAATGTAGTTCCCTTTACGAGGATTCCACCAAGACGATTCAGGTCAATAAAATCAGCATACTCCGTACCATATCCAAAGGTCCCTGAAGCAGTCATCACGGGGTTCTTGATGACGAGGTCTCGACCAATATTTACTTGAGTCTGTAGCATAAGGCACTATCCTTTCTTGATGAGTTTGGAGTTGAATACTGGTCCTTCTGTGCAAACGCAGGTATTTCCCTTGTCGATGAGATCTTCGACACAGCATAGACACGCTCCTATCCCGCAAGCCATCATATTCTCTAATGAGACTTCGCAGTCGATCCCTCGCTCCTCGGCAATCTTCGCAACAGCTAGCATCATTACCTTGGGACCGCAGGTATAGATTCGATCAAAGCCCCCCTCCCGGAGTATCGGATGGTCTGTTACTCGCCCCTGCAGTCCAGCCTCTCCATTATCCGTCGTTACGTAGACTTCTCCCAGAGCTTCTAAGGCGTGGCGCAGGACTAAGTGCTGGGCTGTCCGACCTCCTATCAGTATGGTTGGTCGAATTCCCTGCTTAACGAAGGCACTAGCGAGGTAGTACATAGGAGCAATACCAACACCTCCTCCCACGAGTAAAGGATGCGTTGTACTTGCGCAAGTAAAGGTATTCCCTAGCGGAAGGAGGAGATCTAACTCTATACCATCAGGCAAAGTCGTGAGAATGCTCGTCCCTTTTCCGACTCGACCTATCAAAAGCCAGAGTTCTCTGTCTGCTGGTATCGCATTACAGATGGAGATGGGGCGACGTAGCAGAACCATCCCTCCTGGGACAGCCACTTGGACAAACTGCCCAGGATACATCTCAGGGAAGAGGCCAGCCTCTTCAGGTAGTCGTAGACGAAGAAGATAATTCCCTGCTCCTAAGTCCTCTGTCGACAGGAGCAAGAAACGTAGGGCGTACTTACTCATTTGTTGTGATTGCATAACATCACTACAAAGATAAGGATAGATCTATCATTCCGGTGATAAACCTATACCCTACTACTTTTTTTCGTCGAACGTCGAGAAGCTATTGTCTGTGTAGAAGACCGTGATGTGTGCAATTTCCTTCTTGCGCTGCTGCTCTAGCTCTGCTTTAAGTTGGGAGATTTCTTCTACTTGTTTACGTAAGATCGTCTGGAGCGCATCTGCATTATTAGACAGCTGTGGGGAGGTTTCTATGCCCGAGAAAGAGGTCTCTTTGCCCGATTCGCCAAATACAAACCAATAGGGATCAACCAGCTCTGGAAATGTCGCTAGGATCTTATTAATGGATGCTACGTTGATGGGCGATCGTTCATTGATGTTTTGCGAAAGCGTCGCTGGTGCAATGTCCGTGCGCTCAGCAAACTCTTTCGAACTTAATCCACTTCGTTCGACAACCTCCTTTAGGCGTCTGGTGATGGCTGGGAGGTCTATAAAATCAGTCATAGGTCATCATTTTAGGAGCTTGTATTGGGTGTCTAGATTTTTGAATCCTCAAATTTTATATCACAAATATATAGATTTGAAATTTGATATTCTAATCTTCTTGGGATAAATGTTCACCGTGGGATTAGCGTTCTATGGGCTAATCCCAGACTGAACTACTACTTTATGTTTCGATTGTATCTATCTGAAATACTTCGCGTAAATACCATCATATATACACTTATGCAGGGAAGTATAGCTGGATATAGATGTATTCTCTCAATTAACACTTACGGATTAACAGTGTAATATATTGGTTTCTAGTTGTTTATAATTATCATAGGAGAGATTGGCTAGTGAGTTTATTGGAATTCATCAATCTGATTCACCAGGGCGAAGCATGGGTGTCAATCAGTCCAGGTATTCGGATTTTGAATTTAAAATAGTTAACAATTTGAAATTAGCAATGCTTTTCCAACACCAAATTTGAGTATTCGAATACTCAAAGACTTCTCTTAGTATCAGCATAGATGAGGCTACGGAAAGGAACAACGGGGAGATCGACCTCCTGATACCATTAGTTTCACTTAGGCATTATGCATGCTCCCTCCAGCATAGATATACCTCTATTGGAGCAAAGGTTAAGCTTTCTAAAAGCATAGGTACACCTTCTCTCTTGAGAAGACTATGCTTCAAGGCGAGTATCATTTGCCTGGATTCAATTGAGAGATCAATCTGACCGCCATGGAGCACAAGGAAACTGATACGCATGGATAATCTCGAATGAAATAGCCCGAAGCCTCTTGCTGGGCAAGAGACTTCGGGCTATCAGGAAAAGAATAGGTTTCTGCTACTCTACTTACCTTATATAAAGGATGTAGCGATAGGATTAAGCTAAGTCGGGAAAGCGTTCATGGACGGCTTGCAGTAACTGAGGGCGAAAATCGGGATGGGCGATACTCACGAGAGCTAGAGCTCGCTCTCGTATCGGGAGCCCCTTAAGGCGAACTACCCCATATTCTGTGGCGATGTAATCTACTTCGTTACGACTAGATGTCACGGTAGCTCCAGGCTCCAAGATGGGAACAATTCGTGAGCGTGTCCCTTGTTTAGCGGTGGAAGAGAATGCAAGGATCGAGCGTCCGTTCTTGCATCGACGCACACCACGTAGGTAATCAACTTGCCCACCCGTACCACTAAACTGCTCAAGCCCGATAGATTCGGATGCTACTTGTCCGTAGAGATCGATCTCTAGGCAAGAGTTAATCGAAACAAAGTTCTCATTTAGGCCGATCACATAAGGGTCATTCATATGATCCACGGGATACATCTCGATAAGATCATTCTGATGAACGAAGTCGTAGAGCTCTTTGGAGCCCATGATAATCGAACTTGCGACCTTCCCCAAGTGAAGCGTTTTCTTCTTGCCAGTTATGTTCCCAGACTTGATCATGTGCATGACTCCATCGGTAAACATCTCGGTATGCAGTCCTAAATCTTTTCTTTCATGGAGACACTGTAGGACGGCATCAGGGATTGCTCCTATACCAATCTGAAGAGTATCCCCATCTTGGATAAGCTGAGCACAGAGTTCGCCGATACGACGTTCAACATCTCCGATCGGAGGCAATGGTATCTCGACAAGGGGACGATCAACTAGGATGATATGATCGAGTTGGCTAACGTGTATTAGATTATCACCTCCGATGAATGGCATCCGCTTATTGACCTCAGCTACTACTATGTGCGCAGACTCTGCAGCGACCTTAGTGTAGTCGCAAGACACCCCAAAGGAGCAATATCCCTCTTCATTGGGCTTGCTGACAGAGATGAATGCGACATCTACGGGATAAAGACCTGAGCGAAAAAGCTCGGGTACCTCATGAAAGTGACAAGGTAGGAAATCAATAGGCAAGTACTTAGCCGCCGCACGGCTATTCTTGTCCATGAAATTAAGATGAAACCTTGCGTGTTTTGCCATCTCAGGACGAAGGTGCCACGGCTCACCAAAGTAGAGCATGTGGAAGATCTTCAGGTCAACGAAGTGCTCTCGCTCCTCATAGAGAGCCTGAGAGAGCGCCTGAGGGGCTGCTACGGCATGTCCAAAAACGAGGTGGTCGCCCGACTTTACAGCTGAACGGATAGCCTCATTGGCCGTCGTCGTATGCAACTGAAAATGCTCTTGCCAAGTCGATGTCATAGTCTATGTGTATGTATGCTGAGTCATACCGAGCTTCGCCCGAAAGCTGAAGAGTCGGATAGACTAGTGATGCTAGTCTAGACTCTGGTATTAAGGCTAGCTGGTGCTTGAACGTTCCAAAGGTACACTTTCTTTGTCATTTCTCTGGTTACGGCGTATCTTTGTTCAGACAGAAAACTACCGATAAGTAATAAATAACATACATATGAGTCATCCTATTGCCGTCCTTGCGGGCGGATTCTCTGGAGAGCATGCTGTATCACTCCGTAGTGCAGCGGGGATTCTCTCTTGGATTGATCGCAGTCTCTTCTCTCCCTATTTGGTTGTCATAGATGATTCAGGTTGGCATGTTCAGATCGAAGGGAAGCCAGCTCTCCCTATAGATAAGTGTAACTTCAGCTTCATGCTAGATGGTGAGGTTATTCGGTTTGAGTATGCTTTGATCACAATTCATGGTACTCCTGGAGAAAATGGATTGATTCAAGGGTATCTAGATCTTGTAGGTGTCCCTTACAATACAGGAGGAGTGCTAACCGAAGCTCTAACCTTTAGTAAGTATCACTGTAATCGCTATCTCTCTACCTTCCCTGGGATACGCGTTGCTAGTGCTGTGCGTCTACAGTGTGGCGGGATTCGTCCTTCAGAGGAGGCTCTAGTCGAAGAGCTAGGACTTCCGCTCTTCGTCAAGCCTAATGCAGGTGGATCTAGTGTAGCGACGAGCCGTGTAGATCAGGTCGAAGATTTGGCACAAGCCATATCAGTAGCTTTTGAGGAATGTGACGAGGTGTTGCTGGAGCGATTCATTGCGGGGACGGAAGTAACCTGCGGATGCTATAGCATCGGGGATGAAGTCAAATCCTTACCCGTTACAGAAGTAGTCCCTAAGAATAGCTTCTTTGACTTCGAGGCAAAATATCACGGAGCTGTCGAAGAGATTACCCCTGCTCGTATTTGTCCAGAGCTAACCGCACTCATTCAGCGTCTCACTCGAGAGATCTACCGCCATATAGATGCACGGGGGATTATCCGTGTAGACTTCATTATCGAGGCGGATGGTGTGCCTACCCTACTTGAAGTCAATACAACGCCCGGAATGACCCCTACGAGCTTTATCCCTCAGCAAGTAGCAGCAGCTGGACTCACGATGTCTCAGCTTCTGACTGACATCATACAGGATCAACTCAAGAGAATAGTTTAGCTCCATGGACAATAATAAATATAAGGACATCCGTCCTCTGACCCCTGAGGAGATCCCAGGAGCTGTAGCCGCATTGATGTCTATTCCAGAGCTTCGTCAAGTGTACGAGGGGCTAGGACTCAAGCCTACCTGGGATGAGCTCCGAGAGAGCCTCCAGCAGTGTCACAGCGTAGAAGACTTTAAGCGAAAAGCCAGCTACCATTGGGTGAAGCATATTATGGCTCATTTCTGCCAATCAATAGAGCTGACAGGGGTAGATCACATCGCGAAGGAGGGAGCCTACACTTATATTTCCAATCATCGTGACATCATCCTAGATTCAGCCTTCCTGAATGTATTGTTAGCTGATGCTGGAGCTGGTCTCCCACGTATAGCTATCGGAGATAACTTGATGCTCTATCCCTGGATTGAAACTTTAGTCAAGCTTAATGGGAGCTTCCTCGTCCGACGTAACCTTCAGGGGCGTGAGGTTCTTCTAGCTGCTCGCCTACTCTCTGAATATATGCATGATGCGATTAGGGATGGACTGAGCGTCTGGATTGCCCAGCGTGAAGGGAGAGCCAAGGATTCATCTGATCATACCCAGCCCGCTCTATTGAAGATGCTTGCTCTAGGTGGAGAGACAAGGGATCTAGAGCAATCCCTAAGAGAACTAAATATCATTCCCGTCACCTGCAGCTATGAGTTTGATCCCTGTGACTATCTCAAGGCTCAAGAGATGCAGCTCAAGAGAGATGTCGAGGGCTTTAAGAAGAGTAAAGCGGATGATGGGATAAATATGAAGACTGGTCTCTTCGGCTGGAAGGGGCGAGTCTCCTTCCATATGGGACGTCCCCTCAATGAACTTCTCGCTCTACATCCACTCACTGCTGACGCAGGTAAAGATCCTGTAGAACAGCTAGCCAAGATCCTTGATGCAGAGATCCATCGTAACTATCGTCTCTACCCTATTAACTATGTAGCACTTGATCTCTTGGATGGTGAAGGCACTGCTCCTGTAGATAGCTATACCAGCGAAGAGAAGAAGAAAGCACTTCGTTATATTCAAGAGCGTATTGCCCTGGTCCAATTGCCCGGAGGGCTTACCCCAGATGCATCCTTCCTGCAGGAATGCTTGCTTACGATGTACGCTAATCCTGCACGAAACAAGCTCCGTCAACTGAGCTCCGCTAGCTAATCTATGGGGAGGTATAAGATCACTGCAAAGAAGCTACATAAGTACTTGGGGATTCCTCTCTGTGTGCTTCTTCTTTTTGCATCCCTCTCAGGTATCCTACTAAATCATCGTGATCTTCTTCGGCAGATTGATGTCCCTCGCTGGCTCCTACCGAAGAACTATGCTTACACGAATTGGAACAATGGAGCCTTGCGTGGGGCTGTCAAGACGAGCCAAGGGGTCTACCTCTATGGTACAGCAGGTCTATGGCGCACCGATTCTACCTTAACTCAATCTCCCTCTCCTGAGCTAGCAGGGCTAGCATCTGGAGGAGATGAGCGTCGGATGATGGCACTTGTGTCGGATTCTACCGAGACGCTATGGGCGATCTCTCAGTTTCGCCTTTACCAAAGGCCTACTCATTCCAGTCACTGGCAAGAAGTAGCTCTACCTGAAGGTATCCATGGTCGCTTAACTGACCTACAGCTTCATGGTGATAGTCTCCTTCTGTTGAGCCGTTCTCAGCTATTTGTTCGCTCTCTACGCGCCCCTCACTGGCGAGAGATCACACTCCCTGCTCCAGATGGATATACGGGGAAGCTCCTTCTCTTTCAGCTCGTCTGGGCGCTACATAGCGGAGAGTACTTTGGTTTAGTAGGGCGCTTGATCGTTGATGGTATTGGGATTATCCTTCTGCTTCTATCGCTAACGGGGCTTAGCTATACACTCTTTCATACTCGTCTCAAGAGGTTGAAGGGGAAGAGTAAAGAGACGGCATCTCCCGAGGAGAGACGACAGCTTGCTCAGGGTCTAGCTAAGCAGGACCGCTGGCATCGCCTATTGGGACGCTGGACTTTCTGGGCTGTGTGCTTCGTATCCACTACAGGGTGGATGCTCCGCCCCCCCTTAATGCTCCCTCTTGTCTTTACGAAGGCTCGTCCACTACCGGGTACTTCGCTCTACTCGGAGAATCCATGGTTCGACCGCCTACGGGCTATTCGATACGATCAGAAGACTGGTCATTGGCTACTATCGACTAGTCAAGGGTTCTTCACTATGGGGATCTTAGGAGATAAGCCCAAGCGTTGGGAAGTACAGCCACCAGTGAGTCCGATGGGGATCAATGCTTTCGTCCAGCGTGCTGATGGCTCTTGGTTGATAGGCTCCTTCTCGGGGCTTTATGAGGTTACTCCGCAAGACTCGCTTCCGCTTCGTAACTACTTTACTGGAGAACGCTACGAAGAGCTCAAGCATGTGCGACCAGTCACGCCTAATGCTGTCACGGGGATGATGCTAGGAGCATCTAGAGACGAAGATCTCATCGCCTGCTACGAGCAGGGGATCGGGCTCTCCCCCCACTATCCTATCCCTCAGCCCAAGGAAATGAATGAGCTACCCTACTCGCTATGGCAGTATGCCCTGGAGTGGCATACTGGGCGTATTTATCGTCCTCTCATTGGGAGCTGGGGTGTAGAGCTATTCATCTTCTTCTTTGGACTGGCTGTCACCCTCGTCCTCTGGTCAGGTAAGCGACGATTGAAGCGGAAATAATCAGATTAATTGATCCTTCCTAGGGAAGCCTCTGGTTAGGTATATAGTGAGCTAGAGATTACGTATATTGTGATCGAGCTGTTACGTATATTGTAATCTCTCCGTTACGTATATTGTGATCTTCTAGCCGGTACAGACGAGATTCACCCTACCACTTTGAAATGATCTAAAGGATAAGCTTAGTAAGCCTTTTCACTCATTCTCTAGACAACTATGACACTACGCATTCAAGATATTTGGGCAGAGCTAGCTGAGCGTCTGCCACTTCACCTGCAGGAGAGCTACGACAACTGTGGCTTGCAGGTTGGAGATCCTAGCATTCCCGCCACAGGGGTTCTCTGCTGTGTAGATATCACGGAGGCTGTACTCGAAGAGGCATTGGCCAAGGGGTGCAATATGATCATCGCACACCATCCGCTACTCTTCAAGAGTCTGAAGTGCATCAGTACAGGATCCTATATTCAGCGCTGTGTGACCTTTGCTCTGCGACATGAGTTGGTCATCTATGCGGCTCATACGAATGCCGATAATGCTCCAGCTGGACTCAACTATCTCCTCGCCGAGGATCTAGGACTCCAGCAGGTACAAGCCCTCCTGCCACGCTACCCCGATGATGCGTTCACGGGCTCAGGTATCATCGGTATGCTCCCCGAACCTATCGCCTTAGAGGAATGGCTGAGACAAATCGAGGCATACTTCCAGACACGTCAGCTACGCTATAGTCGCACGAATAAGACTTCTGTCCAGCGTATCGCTATTTGTGGCGGAGCAGGAGCCTTCCTCTGGGAAAGAGCCAGAGATGTCGGTGCTGATGCATTACTTACGGGAGAAGCGAAGTATAATGATTACTTTGACTGCGAGGGGAGCCCTATCCTAGTGACTGTGGGACATTACGAGAGTGAGTGCATTGCGGCTACTCTCTTTGCAGAAGTTATCTCGCAGAAATTCTCTACCTTTGCAGTCTACGAAAGCGAGTTAGACTCCAACCCAATAAAAGCGTTACAGCACTTATAATGGCGAAAGAAACTACAACAAAGACCACGAAGAAGGCTACCAAAGCTAAGGCTACCGAGGTAGCTACCGAAGCTGTGGCAAGCCAGGAAACCAATGTCAATCCTACAGATCGTGTGGTCGCCGAGAAGCTTATGGCACTAAGCCGTCTTCAGGAGACCTATACGAAGATCGACCATATCAAGACACTGCGTGGTGAACTTCCTCTAGAGGTACAGGATCTAGAAGATGAGATCGAAGGTCTAGAGACACGCCTCAAGCACCTCGAAGAGGATAACAAGCGTCAGGTGCAAGCAGTCTCTACCGAGAAGAGTAAGATCCAGAACGCCCAAGAAAATATCGTGAGATACAAGGAGCAGCTCAATAATGTCAAGAATAACCGTGAGTACGATAACCTCTCTAAGGAGATCGAATTCCAAGGTCTTGAGATTGAGCTTTCGCAGAAGCGCATCAATGAGGGTATGCATGACATCGAGCATCGTAAGGAGCGTATCGCTCAGCTTAAGGAAACGATCGCCCTCCGTCGTGAAGATCTCGAGAGCAAGCAAGCTGAACTCTCTCGTATCAAGAGTGAGACTAAGCAGGAAGAAGAGGAACTACGTGCTGATGCGATTCGCCTTGAAGAAGGCATCGAGGAGCGTCTACTCCATGCGTTCACTCGCATTCGTGAGGGTGCACGCAATGGGCTTGCTGTAGTACCTATTGATCGTGATGCCTGCGGTGGCTGCTTCAATAAGATCCCCCCCCAGCGTCAGGTCGATCTAAAGCTTCACAAGAAGATCATCGTCTGCGAATACTGCGGTCGTATCCTCATTGATCCAGATCTCGCTGAAGAAGCACACCAGCACTAAGCTCTCTCCCGTCAGATAGATATGCGTCATCCGCTAGAGGAGCAGATCGCTAAGACCATCGCTCGTCATCAGCTCATCGGCGCATCAGACATCATCTACATAGCCCTGAGTGGAGGCGCCGATTCGGTTGCCCTACTTAGGGCTATGCTGGCTTTAGGCTATGGGGAACAGCTTCGGGCACTCCACATGAATTTTCAGCTACGTGGGGAGGAAAGCCAAGAAGATGAGGCTTTCGTTCGTCAGCTCTGCCAGGAGCAGGCTATACCTCTTCTTGTGGAGCGTCGAGATACAAGTAGCTATGCCAAGGCACACGGCATCTCTATTGAGATGGCGGCACGGGATCTACGCTACGCATGGTTTGCTTCGTTAAGAGAGCAGGAGATGGATCCTCTACGTGTGAAGATCGGGGTTGCACACCACGCCGATGATCAGCTGGAGACATTCTTTCTGAATCTCTCCATGGGGACTGGTATACGTGGTTTACGAGGGATGCGCTATCACCGACCAGAGCAGGGGATCATCCGTCCCTTACTAGACTGCCCTCGCACCCTTATACTCGGCTACCTTAAGGCTCTAGGACAAGTATGGCGAGAGGATAGTAGCAATGCAGATATAAGCTATAAGCGTAATCGTATCCGTCACCAGCTCCTTCCCTTGCTAGAGGAACTTAATCCTTCCTTCCGTAGCGCTCTCATGCGAACGATGGAGCATCTACGATCGACAGAGGTACTCTATCTAGAACTAATAGCCCAGTATCGTGAGAGACTCATGGAGGAGTCTGTCATTACGATTACACCACTGACCACGCACCCGGAGGGGAAGACTCTCCTTTTCGAACTACTCTATCCCTATGGCTTCTCCCGGGAGATCGTAGAAGAGGTATATCGGAATATCCTCAGTGGCACAGCTGGAGCACAGTTCTATGCTCCGAATTATCTACTACATAGAGGGAGCCAACATTTGGAGCTTCTCCCGAGAGATATTGAGGAGGTTACTCCCTTTTCTATATCTATTAGAGAAGATGGCTCCTGTCTCCTACCTACAGGTCAGCGTCTAGCATGGAGGGTCTACCCTGCTAGTACTTGGCAAAGCAAAAAACTTCCTCGACATGAGGCTTGTTTTGATCTTGACTCTATAGCGACCTCTGAACTAACTCTACGTAGCAGAAAGGAGGGTGATATGCTCTATCCCTTTGGTATGCGAGGGAAGAAACTCCTTCGTCGTATCTTCATCGATGGTAAGTATAGCCAGCAGGCACGCAGAGAAGCTCTACTACTCTGTCTTGGTGATCAACCGATTTGGCTCGTCGGGCATGTGGCTGACCGGCGATACGCAGTGAATGCAGAGACCAAGCAGATCATTCATTTCACGCTCTCATCTCCATCGGAGCGACTATACTAAGCCTCTACCCCACCCTTTATATATCTGATCGTCTATCCCACCCTTACATTATGCCTAAGCAAACGAAATCGATAGCATCCGCAACTCTTGCAGATCGGCAAGATACCGCTTCACATATTCTCCTGCATCACGTCCGTGTCAATAACCTAAAGAATATTGATCTAGAGATCCCTCGTGGCAAGCTAGTCGTCGTGACCGGAGTGAGTGGCTCGGGTAAAAGCTCTCTTGCATTTGATACCCTTTATGCCGAGGGACAACGCCGTTATGTGGAGAGTCTATCATCTTATGCCCGTCAGTTCGTAGGGCGTATGGCCAAGCCAGAGGCCGATTGGATCCGTGGGCTACCTCCTGCCATTGCGATCGAGCAACGTGTGGTTAGTCGTAATCCTCGCTCTACGGTGGCTACCTCTACAGAGATCTACGAATATCTTCGCTTGCTCTATGCTCGTATAGGTAAGATGATCTCACCAGAGACAGGGGAAGAAGTCCGTAAGCATACGACAGCTGATGTCCTAGGCTATATCAAGGCGCTTCCAGCTGGCAGTCGTGTCTACCTCATCATACCTCTTCTTCTCCCTGAAGGGCGTAGCCTAGCGTCCCATCTCGAGGTCCAGATGCAGCAGGGGTATAGTCGTCTTTGGCGTGAAGGGAAAGTCTTCCCCATCGATGAGGCACTGACCTGGAAGGATGAAGAGGTAGCTGGACTCCACCTTCTCATAGACCGTTTGGTAGTAAGTGAAGATCCAGATGATGCTGATCGTCTAGGAGAGTCGATTGAGACAGCCTTCTTCGAAGGGCATGGTGTATGTACTTTGGCCGTAGAGATGATGCTGGATGGAGAGCGTCAGCCTATCCATTTACAGACCTTCAGCAATATCTTTGAAGCTGGTGGACGTACCTTCCAGGAACCTACGCCTGAGATGTTCAGTTTCAACAATCCGATCGGAGCCTGCCCTACGTGTGAGGGCTTTGGTATGGTCGTAGGGATCGATCCCGCTCTAGTCATACCTGATCAGACGCTATCTGTGTACGATGATGCCGTAGCCTGCTGGCGTGGTATGGTTTCCTCCGAATGGAAGAAGGAATTTATACGTTTGGCTTCGAAGGCTAAGTTCCCTATTCATCGTGCATACAATGAGCTGACGGAGGAGCAGAGGAAGAAGATATGGGAGGGCTTCATGCATCCTGAATGGGGACCAATAGGTATCCATCCCTACTTCGACTCCCTACGTAGTCAGCTCCATAAGATACAGAACCGCGTACGCATAGCTCACTTCACGGGAAAGACGATCTGTCCCGACTGTCATGGAGGACGACTAAAGCCCGATGCACTATGTGTCTTCGTCGGGGGAAAGAATATCGCTGAGGTTGTCGGGATGACGCTTTGGGAGGCTCGACGCTTCTTCGATGAACTGACGCTGAGCGATGATGATGCCTTGATCGCGAAGCGTCTACTCCATGAGATACGCTCCCGTCTGCTCTTTCTCGATGAAGTTGGCCTAGGCTACCTCACACTTGATCGTCTATCCAATACGCTCTCTGGGGGCGAAAGCCAACGTGTCACCTTGGCGACCCAGCTAGGAAGCAGCCTCGTAGGGTCACTCTATGTATTGGATGAACCGAGCATTGGGCTTCACCAGCGTGATACTGATCGCCTGATACGTGTCGTCCATCGCTTGCGAGATCTAGGCAATACGGTCGTCGTCGTCGAGCATGACGAGGAGATGATGCGTGCCGCTGACTACCTAATCGACATCGGTCCTGACGCTGGGCGCTATGGTGGTGAGGTCATCTATGCAGGTCCACTCTCGGAGATCAATACCAAGACTCCAGGACATACGGCAGCCTTCCTCACTGGACGTAAGCAAATCCCTCTGCCAAGCATCCGTCGTCCGTGGAATAGCTACCTCCAAATCGAAGGAGCCTCGATGCATAATCTAAAGCATATCACAGCTCGCTTCCCGCTACATACCTTGACGGTCGTCAGTGGGGTCAGTGGTTCGGGCAAGAGTACCCTGATGAAGGAGCTCTTCTATGAGGGCGTTATGCGAAAGATCAATAAGATGCCCCTCGACAATCTCCTATTTGAGGATCTTACAGGAGACTTCAAAGAGATCAATCAGATCGAGTATGTCGACCAGAATAATATAGGTAAGAGCTCACGATCTAATCCTGTGACCTATGTCGGAGCCTTCGATCCGATCCGTGATCTCTATGCTGGACAAGCTCTATCCAAGCAGATGGGATACAAGCCCTACTACTTTAGCTTCAATAAAGAGGGAGGTCGCTGTGAGCAGTGTCAAGGCGCTGGATCGATTACCATCGAGATGCAGTTCATGGCTGATATCACGATACCGTGTGATGCCTGTGGCGGAAAGCGCTTTCGCAAGGAGATTCTGGAGGTAGAGTTCTGTGGTCTGAACATCTATCAGCTACTAGAGCTCAGCGTCGAAGAAGCCATTGAGTTCTTCACGACCCATAAATCCGCATCGCCTCTTACCTCTTCGATCATCGATCGGCTAAAGCCTCTCCAGCTAGTGGGCTTGGGTTACGTCAAGCTAGGTCAGTCGGGGTCGACGCTTTCAGGTGGGGAAAACCAACGAGTGAAGCTCGCTTCCTACCTCGGCAAGGGGAAGAAGCATCCTACTCTGTTTATCTTCGACGAGCCAACGACAGGGCTCCACTTCCAAGACATTCATACCCTACTCACCGCACTACAAGCCTTAGTTGATCAAGGGCACTCCGTGATCGTCGTAGAGCATAACCTCGAAGTGATCAAGAGTGCTGACTGGGTCATCGATATGGGGCCTGAAGGCGGTAGCGGAGGCGGATATATCGTCGCTGAAGGGACGCCCGAAGAAGTGGCAAGCAACCCCGCTTCGGTGACAGGGAGCTACCTGCGTCCTCTACTAGAGCAGGCTCTTCCCAAGCGACGCAAGTCTTAGACTTCGCCGAGTCAAGAGCTTTCCCTACTTAGCTACGGAGCTTTGTTCGAACAAGGCTCTGTAGCTATTTTTATAAGATCCCCTATTTAGGGTCACGCTATCGAAGCTCTTCAGCGCCTTCCCCCACGCTCTTTACCTTCGAGAGGAGCACGCCAAGGGAGGAGAGACAAACCTTTCTGCTCGTAAAGCTTATGCTTTGCCTAAGCAGAGGTATACCTTGCTTCATACAGAGATATACCTCTGTGTGGAGAATGACAGGATCCCTCTTCAAAGGAACTTGCCTTCTGTTCCCCCAAAAGCTCGGCTAGGGCATCTAGCCCGTATATCTACGGCTTTACCTACCTTTGTACTACCTATTTAAGACAAATAATGATGCAACCACTCCAAATAGTCCTTATCGGCTACGGCAAGATGGGACACGCTATAGAAGCTATTGCCCAAGAGCGAGGACATCAGATCATCCTCACGATCAACAGGGGACAAGAAGACCGCTTCGATGATCCTCGCTTCCTCGGAGCACATGTCGCTATCGAATTTACCTCACCTGCTACGGCTTACGATAACTGCCTCCGCTGTCTGGAGCGGGGTATACCTGTCGTATCGGGGTCTACGGGTTGGGCTGACAAACTTCCCCTTCTTCGCCAGCGATGTGAGGCCGGTGAGGGGACGCTCTTCTGGTCTTCGAACTTTAGCGTCGGGGTTAATCTCTTCTTCCGTATCAATCAGCTCGTGGCTCGCTTGATGAATGCAGCGCCTAACTACGCTCTTCGCCTCGACGAAACCCACCATGTCCATAAGCTCGATGCACCCAGCGGTACGGCGATCACCTTAGCTGAAGGCATCCTAGCCGAGCGTACCGAGCTGACAGGCTGGGCTCTCGCCGAGGAAGGCACCAGCCTAGAGCCAGGGAGGCTCCCCATATTCGCTCACAGAGAGGGAGAGGTGCCAGGTATTCATACGACGACTTACCGCTCAGAGGTCGATCAGATCACTTTGACACACGAAGCCTTCGGGCGTCAGGGCTTTGCCTTGGGGGCTGTCTTGGCAGCTGAATATGCTAGTCAGCATACGGGTTGGCTAACGATGAATGATCTCCTTCACCTCGACAACGAATAACTATGACGCTACAGCATATTAAGGGTACACTCTGGATCATCTGCATTATCCTCTTCGCTTGGTGGGCTAGCTGGTGGTGGCTACTAGCCTTACCTCTGGCTATCGATATCTTCTTTACGAAGCGAATCCATTGGCGCTATCTGCGAGAGCATCCGAATCCGATGGTTCGCAAACTAGGTGCCCTCGTCGAAGATATTGTCTTCGTAGTCTTCACGGTATCGATCATCTTCACTTACTTCTTCCAGAACTTTGCCATTCCCTCTTCTTCGCTGGAGAAGACATTGCTCATCGGAGACTATCTCTTTGTCAATAAGCTGAGCTATGGTCCACGTGTGCCGATGACACCCATTGCGCTTCCCTTGGCACATAATACCTTCCTCGGAGGGAAGTCTTTCCTTGAGAAGCCCAGTCTTCCTTATCGCCGATTGAAAGGCTTTGGATCCATCCAGCGAAACGATCTTGTCGTCTTCAACTTCCCTACGGGTGACACCGTAGCACTGGGTATGCCCAATCCCGACTACTACACGCTCTGTGCGACCTACGGTCGGGATGTCGTCCGAAGTGACAAGGCTCAGTTTGGCGAAATCATCTATCGCCCTGTCGACCGCCGTGACCACTATGTCAAGCGTTGCATCGGGATGCCTGGGGATCGTCTAGCCATCCGCAATAAGCAGGTCTACATCAATGGTAAGGCACTAGCAAATCCGAGTCGAATGCAGTATAACTATTACCTGCAGACTGATGGACATACCCTCCCCCAAGATCTATTAGACGAGCTAGAAATCAATGATCGAGATGTCCAGCTCATATACTCTGAGGGAAGTGCTAGCCCAGCTGCTATGGAGCAATATATGCGGGATGCAGGCTTCCAGCTAGAGCTCCAGGGTGCTGGATACGGACTTGTCTACTACCTCCCATTAACTACAGAGATGAAAGCTCGTCTCTCTGAGCTCCCCTACGTCAAGTCTATCCAAGTAGAGGTCGCTCAACCCGATCCCCATAGCACACTCTATCCCCTCGGACTACAGCTCGGGTGGACGAAGGATAACTATGGTGAGCTCCTCATCCCTAAGCGAGGACTGACGGTACGCCTAACAAAGGAAGCCCTAGCCCTCTATCACCGCTGTATAAGAAACTACGAGGGACACGAGCTAACCCAGCAGGCAGATGGCACGATCCTTATCGATGGTAAGCCTACGACTACCTATACCTTCGGCATGAACTACTACTTTATGCTAGGAGACAATCGTGATATGTCAGCCGATAGCCGCTATTGGGGCTTCGTACCAGAGGACCATATCGTCGGTAAGCCTGCCTTCATCTGGCTATCGCTTAATAGTGAACGCAGCTTATTCCAAGGGGGGATCCGATTCTCTCGGATGATGCGCTTGATCAATGCTGATTAATTCACTCCGACACGCTACTTTTCTCCGCTACGGAGCACTACCACTAGGGCTTGCAGTCCTGGTGCTAGTGCTCCGTAGCTTCTTCTTCAGTCCATATAGGATACGCACCTCAGCGATGACACCTGAGCTTCGTCTCGGGGGATGGGCGCTCATCGCTCGACAGAGCACACCTGCCTTGGGGGACATCGTCCTCTTCGACAGCCCATGGGGAGGGCAGGCGCTAGCTCGTATCGTAGCCCTACCTGGAGATAGCCTAGAGCTCCGTGGAGGGCGAGTCTATACGGAGGGTAAGCGTCTACCTTTCTCCTATCCAGCGGAGATGGACTATGCTCTACGCATTCCTCGAGAACAAGGGGTATATCCACTAACCTTACCCAACCTTGTCGCTTATCGTCTGGCTCTCCGAGAAGAGACCAGCTATCCGAAGAGAAGTACCTCCTCTCGGCTTTTATCCAAGCAAGAGCAGCACTTTTGGCTTCAGTATCTTCAGGCCAACCCCTACCATACCTTCACCCAAGACTACTATTGGGTACTCTGCGATCAGCCTAGTGCGGGAGTAGACTCACGTCACTTCGGTCTCTTGCCTAAGCAAGCGATCCGAGGTGTTGTACTCTTTAGCTTCTAGGCTTCTTATCTCTTGTCCTATGCCCTCATCTTTTGATCTTCTCTTAGCTACGGCCTATGCTCCTCCTGTGAGCTTCTTTTCAAGGCTGTACAGCTACCAAGGGAAGAGGATCGGTCTAGAAGCACATGAGCATTACCTTAAGCAGAGCTACCGCAATCGCTGTCGTATCCTCTCTCCTAATGGTATCCAGTCGCTGACGATCCCCGTCGAACTCCCTGCAGGGGGTAAGACCCCGATTCGTGATGTACGCATCTCGGCACATAGCGACTGGCGTCATCTGCACCTCCAAGCCTTACGTACAGCCTACGGAGCGACGCCTTTCTTCCAGTATTACATAGATGAGCTACTCCCTTTCTACGAGAGAAAGTATGCCTTCCTCTGGGATTTTAACTGGGAGCTACTTATCTGGCTCCTCCAGCAGCTAGACCTTGAGGTAGAGCTTCTGCCTACGGAGGAATTCCTCCCGCCTAGCTCATCCTCGGAGATCGAAGACCTTCGCTACATCATACAGCCACGGCGAGCAGGTAAGGTGCCTGGATTTATGCCCCAATCCTACTATCAAGGCTATGCTGACCGCTATGGTTTTACGCCGGAGCTAAGTATCTTTGATCTCCTCTTCGAGCAGGGTCCTGAAGCATTACTTACCTTGCGAGACTCGACGACCTCTTCCCTTCCTCTCATACACGACTAAATCCTATGTCTGCTATCCTGCAATCTCTCTTTCCTCAGCCACCTATTGCATCTCGTGAAGAAACGCTTCTGAAGCACTTAGGTACAGAGCGTATCGATCCTTACTTCTACATGAAGGATAAGGAAGATCCACGTGTGCTTCCCTATATACAAGCTGAGAATGCCTATACAGAGCGGGTGTTGGAAGCGACTAAGGAGCTTCAGGAAACGATCTATCAGGAGATCGTGAGCCGAATCAAGGAGGATGACCAGAGCTACCCCACCCTTCGCCACGGATACTACTATTATACGAGGACGGAGCAAGGTAAGCAGTATCCCAGCTACTACCGCATTGATCAAGAGAGCTTCGAGACGAAGTGGAGAGAGCGCTATGACCAGATCGAGGGAGGCGAGCTACTCTTCGATGTTAATGCCATGGCCGAGGGGTATGAAGCCTATATATTTGCAGGCTATTCTATCAGTCCTAATAATCAGCTAGCGGCGTATCTAACGAATACGACGGGATCCTATGCCGAGTTTGACCTACGCATTAAGAACTTGAGGACAGGAGAGGATCTGCCTCTACAGCTATCCCGAGTCTCCTCAATAGCGTGGGCAGGGGACAATGAAATGCTATACTATGGTCTACTAGATGATACCCTCCGCTCCAGCAAGATCTACCGAAGGGGCATCAACGATCTAGCGAGTGAGCTGATCTACGAGGAGCTGGATGCTCGCTACTCCTGCAGTATCAGTGAGACCAAGACGAGAGAATACCTCTTCATCTCTACCTCCAGCTCAACAACCAGCGAAGAGTATTACCTGGAAGCTACAGGCGAAGACCGCACACTGAAGCTCTTCATCCCTCGAGAGCAAGACGTTCGCTACTCGATCCTGACTCATCGAGACCGATTCTACATTTACTACAAGGATAAGACCCATCTCAATGGGATGCTTTACTCCGCAGATAAGGATCAGGTAGGCCAACGAAAGCAGTGGCAACTCATCGTCCCTCATCGTCCAGAGGTACGCCTGGATACCCTAGGCATCTACCATGAGCATATTGTACTCGAGGAGCGAAGTGAAGGGCTGTCTCGTATTCGCATCCTTTCTGCCACAGGAGAGGAGCTGAAGACGCTGACCTTCCCCGAGCCAGCCTATACGCTGAGCTTGAAGGGAGCTTCGGACTTTGATACTAAAACTATACGTTACAGCTACTCTTCCCCTAACCGCCCTACCTCGCTCTATGAGTATAATCTCCATACAGGCGAGAAGTGCCTACTGAAACAGCAAGAGGTCGGGGGAAACTTCTCTCCCGAGAACTACGTCGTAGAGCGACGTTGGGTCAAGGCTTCCCATGGAGATGTTAGCATCCCGATGACGCTTCTCTACCGCAAAGGCTTGAAGCGTGATGGATCAGCACCAGCCCTACTCTACGGCTATGGTAGCTATGGTATCACGCTGGATGCTCACTTCAGCTACAGCGTGCTTAGTCTCGTCGATCGAGGCTTTGTCTATGCCCAAGCTCAGGTACGTGGCGGGAGTGATTTAGGGGAAGCTTGGTATGAGGATGGTAAGTTTCTCCAGAAGAAGAACACCTTCACAGACTTCATCGACTGCGCTGAATCCTTGATCGAAGGTGGATATACCTCAGCCGAACATCTAGCGGCTGAGGGCGGAAGCGCTGGAGGTCTACTCGTGGGAGCTGTAGCTAACATACGTCCAGACCTCTTTCGTTCGATCATTGCGGCCGTGCCTTTCGTGGATGTAGTTACGACGATGCTGGACGAATCACTACCCTTGACGACGGGAGAGTATGAAGAATGGGGAAATCCCAATGAGCAAGCCTACTTCGATTATATGCTCAGCTACTCTCCTTACGATAACTTACAGGTACAGGCCTATCCTCATTTCCTCATCACAGGTGGCATCAATGACTCGCAAGTACTCTTCCATGAGCCGACGAAGTACATCGCTAAGCTCCGCAGCCTTAAGACGGATGATCACCTCGCCCTACTCCATATGAACATGGACTCTGGCCATGGTGGTGCCACAGGTCGCTATGATGGGATCCGTGAGACAGCCCTAGAGTATGCTTTCCTCATATATACCTTGGGGCTCCCTCTACGCTAATGGTGCGAGAGCGATCCTTTCATGGTGATCTACCCCTTAGTTCCCCAAGCAGGAAATACAGCCTTGCTTGGGGAATCCTATATCTAGCGAGGAAGAGCGGAGATACTTCTCTACAATTCTCCTGCGGATAAACTCCAATTTATGCTAGGGTGAACGAGCGTTCACCTCAAGGTAAACAGGAGAAGAGGTTAAGCTCTTCCTTGCCCTTCGTGTACCTTCATCTTACGTAGGATCTATGGGGCAAAGCATTCAGGTAGAGGGATGGATAGCTGGAGACTAGAGGGATGCTAGCAAATGTGTATCTTTGAGTGTAGATTCTACTGCCGAATTGACCCTAAAGACTAGGATAACTTATCACATCAACTACTATATGAACAGCAACGAACGAATGACACAGGCTGCGGACAATATCCGTATCCTCGCTGCAAGCATGGTCGAGCGCGCCAAGAGTGGGCACCCTGGAGGAGCTATGGGCGGAGCGGACTTCATCAATGTCCTCTTCTCAGAGTTCCTCCTCTTTGATCCCGATGAACCAACGTGGGCTGGACGTGACCGTTTCTTCCTAGATCCAGGTCACATGTCCCCAATGCTCTACTCCCAATTGGCGCTCATCGGGAAGTACTCCATGGAGGATCTGAAGCAGTTCCGTCAGTGGGGAAGCCCTACACCTGGTCACCCAGAAGTAGATGTCCTACGTGGTGTGGAGAATACCTCTGGACCTCTAGGGCAAGGACATACCTTCGCTGTCGGAGCAGCCATTGCAGCTAAGTTCCTCCAGCACCGCTTAGGCTGGGTGATGAGTCAGACGATCTATGCTTATATCTCTGATGGAGGTATCCAGGAAGAAATCTCTCAGGGGGCTGGACGTATCGCAGGGCACCTAGGATTGGATAACCTCGTGATGTTCTACGATGCGAATAATATCCAGCTCTCCACTACGGTCGAAGAAGTAGACACAGAGGATGTCGCTACTAAATACCAAGCTTGGGGCTGGCATGTCCTACATGTCGATGGATCGAACCCAGAGGAAATCCGTAAGGCACTTCAGCAAGCTAAGGCCACAGTTGGTAAGCCTACGCTCATCATCGGTAAGACGATCATGGGACGAGGAGCTGTCACAGCTGATGGATCGAGCTTCGAAAACAAGGTGAGCACCCATGGTCAACCTCTCTCTGCGGCAGGGGCTTCTATCGAAGAGACGATCAAGCATCTCGGCGGAGACCCAGAGAATCCCTTCCGGATATTCCCCGAAGTCGAAGCTCTCTATGCAGAGCGTCTCACCGAACTTCGTGCATTAGCTAAGGCTCGTAAGCAGGAAGAAGCAACTTGGCGAGCTGAGAATAAGGGGCGAGCCGATAAGCTCGATCGCTGGTTCTCAGGTGTAGCTCCTCAGGTAGACTGGTCGAAGGTGGTTCAAAAGCCTAACCAGGCGACTCGCGCTGCCTCTGCTACAGTACTCGGAGTTTTAGCCGAGCAGGTAGAGAATATGATCGTAGCTTCAGCAGACCTATCTAACTCGGATAAGACAGACGGCTTCCTTAAGAAGACACGAGCATTGACTCGTAGTGATTTCGGCGGTGCTTTCCTTCAGCCAGGTGTCGCTGAGCTGACGATGGCGTGTCTCTGTATCGGGATGGCACTCCATGGTGGGGTTATCCCAGCTTGTGGTACATTCTTCGTTTTCTCTGACTATATGAAGCCTGCTGTACGCATGGCAGCTTTGATGGAGCTACCTGTGAAGTTCATATGGTCGCATGATGCCTTCCGAGTCGGAGAAGATGGTCCCACCCATGAGCCTGTCGAGCAGGAAGCACAGATTCGCCTAATGGAGAAGCTCCAAAATCATCATGGCAAGGACAGTGTGCTTGTCTTACGCCCTTGTGATGTCGAAGAGACGACCGTTGCTTGGCGTATGGCCGTAGAAAATACACATACTCCGACTGCACTTATTCTCTCCCGACAGAATATCAACGACCTACCCGCTCCAGAAGGTAAGACGCGTGCAGAAGCAGCAGAGCAGGCTACTCGCGGGGGCTATATTGTCCTAAAGGATGAAGCTCCTGAAGTCATCCTCATAGCTAATGGGAGCGAAGTATCGACACTTGTCGAAGGTGCCGATCTCCTACATAAGGATGGCATCCGTCTACAGATCATCGCTGTTCCTAGCGAGGGTCTCTTTCGCCAGCAGCCTAAGGAATATCAGGTAGAGGTGCTTCCCGCTGGAGTTAAGAGATTCGGTCTAACTGCTGGACTTCCTGTAAATCTCCTCGGCTTAGTTGGGGACAATGGGGCTATTTGGGGACTGAATTCCTTCGGCTTCTCTGCTCCCTACAAGGTGCTTGATGAGAAGCTCGGCTTTACGGCACAGAATGTCTATAACCAAGTCAAGCAACTTCTAGCTAAGTAACCATAGCTATGGCACAAGATAAACTGATCGGTCTATGCTCAGACCATGCAGGCTATGATCTCAAGGAGCATCTCAAGCAGCTACTCGAAGCTCGTGGTTATACCGTGAGAGACTTTGGCTGTCCGTCTGCTGAGCGCTGTGATTATCCTGACTTTGCTCATCCTATGGGGCAAGCTCTTCAGGCTGGAGAATTACAACGAGGTATCTCTGTCTGCGGTTCAGGTAATGGTATCTCTATGGTGATGAATAAGTATCCCAAGGTGCGGGCAGCACTCTGCTGGCAAGAAGAGCTGGCGAAGCTTGCCCGAGAGCATAACGATGCCAATGTCCTATCTCTACCAGCCCGCTTCATATCAGAGAGCGAAGCAGAGAAAATCCTTGACACCTTCCTCACGACCGGCTTCGAAGGCGGTCGCCACGTCTCTCGTGTAGAGAAGATTCCTATCTCTCACTAGAGCACAAGGGCGGTGGTCTATCTCTTGAAGATAGGCTACCGCCCTTCTTTTATCTATACCCTACCCTATGTCTTCCTCCTTCTTCAAGCAAGAGTTTACATTCGATCGCATCGCCAGAATGCTTGTTTTGGCTCTTCTGGTTGCCTTGATTATCTGGGCTGTACAAGCCATCTGGAGTATCATCCTACCATTTTTCTTGGCTGGGATCTTTGCCTATGTGGTGATGCCTCTGGTGCGTTTCTTTCAGTATACGCTTCGCCTCCGCTCACGAAGTTTGGCTGTTGTGCTTACTCTCATCTCTCTCGGAGCGGTTGTCACCCTAGGTATCATCTATGTTATCCCTTCGATTAACGCAGAGATAGAGAAGACAATCCAAGTCATCTCTGGGTATAATGGGGGGAAGGATCTACTCTCTCTAATCCTACCGAAGCAGGTACGGCAGTATCTTACAGGAAGTATTAATTGGGGAAGCTTCTCCCATGGTATGAGTATGGAGAAGGCTCTCGAGAATATCAAGATAGTCACGGACCAGCTAGGGAGCATCATCAATGGTACGCTCTCCTTCTTTTCCTGGAGCTTGGTCTTCGTCGTAGGAATTATCTACTTCATCTTTATACTGCTAGACTTTGAAAATCTAGGGAGAGGGTTCGTCAGTCTCTTCCCTAAGGGATCTCGTTCTGTGGTTCGATCGATCTGCCAAGATCTCGACAGATACATGAATAGCTACTTCCGTGGTCAGGCCCTAGTCTCCATCTCTGTAACTATCCTCTTAACTATAGGCTTCAATATCGTAGGGCTTCCCCTAGCGACTGCTATGGGGATCTTCATAGGACTTCTCAACTTCATCCCCTATATGCAAGCTCTAGGGATTATCCCTCTGGGGCTAGCTTGCCTACTGATGGCTGCACAGACTGGGCAGAATGCCTTCGTTTGCCTCCTACTTGGCTATGGTGTACTGATGATCGTACAGATAATTCAGGATATGTTCATCGTGCCTCACATTATGGGGAAGACCATGGGGATGCGTCCTTCTCTCATCCTCCTGGTGCTCTCTATCTGGGGATACCTCTTAGGTTTCTTCGGGATGCTGATAGCTCTACCTGCGACGATGTTCCTCTACACACTCTATCGTCGGTACGTCTTGGCGGAGGAGCGTGAGGGTGAGAAAACCCAAGCGACGCAGGAATGATGAAGCAACTCTTCTCTTCGGCAAGTCGATTTATCGCCCGAGGTCTATCTCGGAGTAAGGGAGGTGAGTCCAGCAAGACAGCTCCACTCCTTCGTCTCACTACGATTGGGGTAGCGCTTAGCTTGAGCGTCATGCTCATCTCGGTATCTATCATCTTGGGATTTCATAGACAGATCCGAGACTTCGCCTTCAGTCAGACGGGGCATATCAGTCTCAACGGCTATGGGAGTGATTGGAAAACCTCGACTTCCCCGATCTATGTCTCCCCCAAAATGCTACAGTTCCTCCAAGGGCATTCTGCCATTGAGCGAACTATGCCACTCATTCAGCAGGCTGCACTACTTAAGACGGAGGAAGACTTCACTGGAGTTTTACTCTACGGGGTAGACTCAACCTTCCGAAGCGACTACTTTCAGACCGGTATCCGTCAGGGCTCTTATCCTAATTTCTCCGAAGATACTTACTCCCGACCTCCTATCGTCCTTCCCTCACATATAGCTCGACGCATGGGCTATCAGGTCGGTGATGCCGTACGGATCTACTTCTTTGGCGAAGAGAAGATGCGTGTACGGGTCTTTGAGCTTCAAGGGATCTACGAATCTACTGGGCTCGAGCTATCTCCAGCTCTATGTCCTCTCAGCACCTTGCGCAAGGTCAACCACTGGGAGCCACATAGCTACAGTCGCCTATTGCTATGGCTGAAAGATCCGGATAGCTCTATGAGCGTCTTGGGTAACCTAATCCAGACGCTACAGACACGGCCAGACCTGATCGGAGAAGAGAACTATGGTATGAACCTCGGCGAAGAACTTCAGCCGGAGTTATTCAATTGGTTAGCGTTCCTTGACACGAACGTTTATGCGCTTCTCACGCTGATGCTCCTTGTCGGAGGCTTTGCGATGATCACAGGGCTCATTATCGTTGTCCTAGACAAGAGTAAGCAAATCGGGATCCTCAAAGCGCTTGGGGCAACGAATAGGCAGCTACGTCAGACCTTCCTCCTCATCGCTCTTCGTCTGATCCTTCGTGGTATCCTTTGGGGAAATCTGATCGCTCTGTTCCTCTGCCTTATCCAGTGGCGCTGGAAAGTCATTACACTCAACCCTGCAAACTACTTCACGGATGCCGTGCCGATTCACTTCCACTTCCCGCTCTGGCTAGCGATCAATGTGGGGACGCTTGTGCTCATTCTGCTCATGGTCATCGTGCCAGCCAGCCTAGTGAGTCGCATCCATCCAGCGGAGAGTATGCGCATCGACTAACCTCCCTACCTATCCTCCGACAGACGTAGACCTTCCCTCAAGATTAGGTCTACGTTTGCCTTACAAAAGGTACACCTCCATGAAGTCAAAGACCTACCTTTATAGGAGACTAGCCAAATGATCTTACCATGTTGCTTTCTTCTTTGAGTTCTTCTATCTTTGTGGGAAAGTGATCTTAGAAGAGCCTTTGATTGAAGTAGATTCTGCTTTGATGAATATGACACATATCCGAAAACATAGATTATCCTGCTTCTTCTAGAATAATCCTAATTCTTGCCTTAGACTTGACTGGTAGAAACTGCTAAATTTGCTCCATACAATGCATTCGTAGTGCAAACTCTTTGGGTAACGTTAGCTGACCTTAAATCAACAGATACTATGCCAGAACCAATCATTGCACATACCCGAGAGGATGGAAATATCCAGACCCTCCCCGAACATATAGAAGGTGTAGCCCACCACTGTACCTTATTCCTAGAGCAAGCAGGATTACCCGAGCTCGCTCCCCTCGGAAAGCTACTAGCCCAGCTCCATGATGCGGGGAAGGCTCAGCTGGCCTTCCAGCGCTACATCCGAGGAGAGACTACAGCCAAAGCTCCACATAGTGCGGCGGGAGCACTTCTAGCTACCAAACTTCTACCATCTCTTCCTAAGGGGTATTCGCTCAAGCGCACTCGTATCGCTCAGCTACTGGCCTATGCTATCAGCGGGCACCACCGAGGGCTATACGACTATGGAGAGCTAGAGAATAAACTTA
>CAJPPK010000003.1 GCA_905372565.1 uncultured Porphyromonas sp.
TGAAGGCTTCTCTGACGACCATTTTGCAGTCACTTTGAAGCCTCTTTGCGGAGAGGGCGGGATTCGAACCCGCGAAACGCTTTTGGCGTTTACACACTTTCCAGGCGTGCCTCTTCAACCACTCGAGCACCTCTCCTTATTCTGTCCTTGGAAAGTGGTGCAAAGGTAGCGGTTTCTTCTGGAATAGCCAAATGCCCTGAGAGCCTTATGCTGGAGCTGATCGGAGGGACTTACTCGTCTGATTACAATATACCTAACCACGGGGTCACAATATACCTAACCCATGCACCACAATATACGTAACGGAGTGGTCATGATATACCTAATTCGGCGGGAGGTGGTAGGGGTGTCGTTTTGCTCGGCTTGTAGCACGATGCGTGGATCTTCTATCGGGCACCCGAGGCAAGGCGAAAATGCCGTATCTTTGTAGCCTATAATGGATAATCATAAGCAATCGATAATGACCTCCCAAGAGATACGTGAGTCCTACAAGACTTTCTTCGCTAGCAAAGGGCACGTCATCGTCCCTTCTGCACCGATGGTGATCAAGGGCGATCCGACCCTGATGTTTACTAACGCTGGGATGAACCAGTTCAAGGATATCATCCTAGGCAATGCCCCGATCAAGCATCCCCGAGTAGCTGACTCGCAGAAGTGTCTGCGTGTAAGTGGCAAGCATAATGACCTCGAGGAAGTCGGACATGATACCTATCATCACACGATGTTTGAGATGCTAGGGAACTGGTCCTTCGGTGACTACTTCAAGCACGAAGCCATTGATTGGGCTTGGGAATACCTCACTGAGGTGCTGAAGCTCTCGAAGGATAGACTCTATGTCACGGTCTTCGAAGGTGCTCCGGCGGAAGGGCTAGAGCGTGACGACGAGGCAGCGTCTATCTGGGCAAAGCACTTGCCCGTAGAGCGTATTATCAATGGGAATAAGCACGATAACTTCTGGGAGATGGGCGATCAAGGACCTTGCGGACCTTGCTCCGAGATCCATGTGGATATTCGTTCGGACGAAGAGCGAGCTAAGGTCGATGGGCTGACGCTCGTAAACCAGAGCCATCCACAGGTCATCGAGATCTGGAACCTCGTCTTCATGCAGTATAACCGCAAGGCTGATGGTAGCCTGGAGCCACTACCTAATAAGGTGATCGATACCGGTATGGGCTTCGAGCGTCTCTGTGTGGCTCTGCAGGGGAAGACGTCTAACTATGATACCGACATCTTCACCCCGATGATCCAAGCGATCGCTACCCTCACGGGCATCGAGTATGGTGCAGACGCCAAGAGCGATGTGGCCATGCGTGTGATCGCTGACCACATCCGTACGATCGCCTTTGCGATCACGGACGGGCAGCTTCCCTCGAATGCTAAGGCTGGGTATGTCATCCGCCGTATCCTGCGTCGTGCCGTTCGCTATGGCTACACCTTCTTGGGTCGTCGTGAAGCCTTCATGTACAGCCTACTCCCGATCTTGATCCAGACCATGGGAGATGCTTATCCCGAATTGGTCGCAGGCCGAGAGCTGATCGCTAAGGTCATGCGCGAAGAGGAGGAGAGCTTCCTCCGCACCCTAGAGACGGGAATCCGACTGCTCGATAAGCAGATCGAGGAGGCGAAGAAGGGCGGTAAGGCGGTTTTGGATGGGCATGATGCTTTCGTGCTCTACGACACCTATGGCTTCCCTCTAGACCTAACGGCTCTGATCTTAGGGGAGCATGGGATGAGCGTAGACGAAGCAGGCTTCGACGCTGCGATGCAGCAGCAGAAGGAGCGTGCTCGCAATGCTGCGGCCATCGACGCTGGTGACTGGCAGATCGTGAGTGAGGGTAGCGAAGTACGCTTCGTGGGCTACGATACGCTTGCCTGTCAGACTGAGATCCTACGCTATCGTGAGGTCAAGCAGAAGAACAATGCTTTCTATCAAGTCGTCCTCGCTGAGACGCCCTTCTATGCTGAGATGGGTGGACAGGTAGGTGACAAGGGCTTCCTCCTAGCCGAAGATGGCACGAAGTACGAAGTCTTCGATACCAAGCGTGAGAACAACCTCGCTATTCACCTAATGAAGAAGCTCCCCAATGACCTAGCTCAGACCTTCACAGCACAGGTCGATCAGTCACGTCGGGAGCGTATTCAGGCGAACCATAGTGCTACCCACTTGATCCACGAGGCACTGCGTGAAGTGCTCGGAGCTCATGTCGAGCAGAAGGGATCCTTTGTCTCTGATGAAGTGCTCCGCTTCGACTTTGCCCACTTCGCTAAGGTGGAGCCAGAGCAACTGCGTGAGGTAGAGCGCCGAGTGGCTGCCCGAGTGCGTGCTTGCCTACCTCTTCAGGAGTTCCGTGACGTGCCTATCGAAGAGGCTCGTCAGATGGGAGCTATGGCGCTCTTTGGTGAAAAGTACGGCGACCATGTACGTGTGATCCGCTTTGGCTCGTCTACCGAGTTCTGTGGAGGTACGCACGTGCCTTCTACGGGCGTCATCGGTGCTGTTCGCATTACTAGTGAGTCCTCCGTAGCTGCAGGTGTCCGACGTATCGAGGCTGTCACTGGTGCCGCAGCGGAAGACTATCTCTACGCACACGAAGACCTCCTCTCGAGCATTCGTGAGCTGTTTAATAATAGTCCACAGCTCGTCACGGCGATAAAGAAGACCATTGAGGAGAACGCAGAGCTATCTAAGCAGGTCGGGGACTATGTCCGTCAGCAGCTTATCGAGGTGAAAAAGCGCTTGTTGGCACAGCGTCACGAGGTGAGTGGTGTGCGTCTCTTCCTCGTCAAGCAAGACATGCCGGCTGACTTCGCTAAGGATATTGCCTTCCAGCTAGCAGGGGAGCTTCAGGAGCCCTTTGTCTTCATCGCTGCTAGCCACGAGCCTAGCGCAGGCAAGGTTAGCCTCACGCTGATGATCAGTAAGGATCTCGTGGAGCAGCGTAGCTGGAATGCCTCACAGCTCCTACGCTCTGCTGCCAAGCACATCCAGGGTGGCGGTGGCGGTCAGCCTCACTTCGCTACTGCAGGGGGTAAGAATCCCGCAGGTATCGAGGCGGCTGTCGATCAGCTCCTCACGGATATGGGATTGAAGGCCTAGTGTTTTAGTTGTGATGACCCTAATCCAAACGAGCCTCGGCCATGAGCTCGCTTCCTTCATGGGAGCGACGTCTCATGACCGAGGCTTCTTCTTGGTTGACGAGCAGGTAGCCGCTTGTCACCCCTCGCTCTACTCGGAGCTTAGGGAGAGGTATCCCGAGGCTGTCCTTCGCACCTACTTGGGGGGAGAGGAGGCTAAGGATACGAGCCACTTGGCCGAACTTTGGACGTGGCTCCATGAGGCAGGTGCGACACGTGCCAGCCTCCTTGTCGTCCTCGGAGGGGGAGCTCTTCTCGATCTAGCAGGGCTGGCTGCCTCGACCTACATGCGAGGTATCCGGACGATCTATGTACCTACGACCCTGTTAGCTATGGTCGATGCCTCCATTGGGGGCAAGACTGCCATTGATTTCCTAGGGGTAAAGAACCTCATCGGTTCGTTTCATCAGCCCCTAGAGACCTTCGTTGATGTGACATTCCTAGACACTCTCCCGCTGACAGAGCTTCTCTCGGGCTACGGAGAGGTGATCAAGCATGCACTATTGCAGGGGGAGGAATCATGGAGGGCACTTCTTCGCCTTGGTGATCCTCAGGCGTTGGGGGCAGACGACTGGCGTCAGCTGATCTCGGAGAGTGTCGCCTATAAGGCCTCCATCGTAGCTACCGATCCCCAAGAGGTATCTGGTCTACGGCGAATACTTAACCTCGGGCACACGGTGGGGCACGCTTTGGAGGCATACTCCCATGCTTCTCGTGGGATGCGTAGCTTGACGCATGGGGAAGCGGTGGTCTTTGGGCTACTGATCGAGGGCTATATCACGAGCCTGCTCCTGCCTGAGGCGGATCGAAGCTATCTGCGTCAGCTCCTTGCGCTAGCTCGTGAGCTCTACGACCCTTGCTATTATACCTGCTCAGCCTATCCCGAACTCCTGCGCTTGATGCACGGTGATAAGAAGAACGTCGGGGGGAAGATCAAGCTCGTCGGGCTCCTTTGTCCTGGAGAGGTCAGGATTCTCGATGAGGTCGGTGAGGATAAGCTCAAGGAGGGGCTAGACTTCCTGCGGGAGACATTTGGTAATTAAGAGTATTCTCGTTACCTTTGCACAGCAAATAAGCCAAGGCTTATGAAGCGCGGGATGTAGCTCAGCCCGGTTAGAGTACTCGTCTGGGGGGCGAGTGGTCGCTGGTTCGAATCCAGTCATCCCGACCGAAGCTAAGAAGCGGTATCGTCGTTAGACGGTACCGCTTCTTCGTTTGTCGCCCTAGAACCTAAGCTTGGCTGAGATCAAGCTCTACCAAGTCATCACCGAGTATCAAGGTCTGAGGGAGCTAGTGAAGTCCTTGATTAAATCCGTGATAGCAGACTTCTAGGGAAGAGTTAGTGCTTCCCGCTAGTAGAGCTATACCTCTGTGTGCGGAAAGGATAGCCTTTCTCCTCGTGGAGGTTTACCTTTCCTCGGACGAACCTAGGTGCTTGCTCCCTCTCAAGTGTAAGGATGTCTAAGTAATACTACGCCCAGCCAGCTTCTCTCTAGAAGCTGGCTGGGCGTAGCTATATGAAGTAGGCTGGAGAGTCTAATTACTTCTTCGTGGAGAAGGAGTAGGGGACGGCACTGGGAGCTGTGCCCCAGCTGGAGGGATGGGCGCCCAACTGGAAGTCAAGCGCCCCACCAGAGAGGAGCTGGCGATAGTCGAGGTAGGTCTTATCGTAGGCCTTGCGATCGAGATGGACAGACTGGATATAGGGCGAAGCTACCTCCTTGGCTCGGATGGTGAATCGCTTGCCGTGGGGTAGACTTAGCTCCACCTTCCTAAAGTAAGGAGTGCCGATCGCATACTGCCCGAGGGCGGGAGTCACGGGGTAGAAGCCGAGGGCAGAGAAGACATACCAAGCTGAGGTCTGACCATTATCCTCGTCCCCACAGTAGCCATCGGGAGCGTCGGTATAGAGGCGGTTCATGACCTGACGGATCCAGTACTGCGCCTTCGCAGGCTCACCTGCGTAGTCATAGAGATAGATCATGTGCTGGATAGGCTGGTTGCCATGGGCGTAGTTCCCCATATTCATGATCTGCATCTCACGGATCTCATGGATGACGAAGCCATAGTAACTGTCGTCAAACAGCGGAGGCATGGTGAAGATACTATCGAGCTTGCTGACGAAGGCCTTACGCCCACCCATCAGGTCGATCAGACCCTGGATGTCGTGGAAGACTGACCAGCTGTAATGGAGCGAATTACCTTCGGTGAAGGCATCCCCCCACTTATAGACGGAGAAGGGCGTCTGAAAGCTCCCATCCGACTTACGTCCACGCATCCAGCCGATACGCTTGTCGAAGAGCTTCCTATAGTTCAGCGACCGCTCCGAGAAGCGCTTGCGGAGGGCGGGGTCTGCGCCCGCCTGCTCGAGGACTTGGAGGATACACCAGTCATTATAGGCATACTCGAGGCTACGTGCTGCGTGCTCGTTGATACCGACATCGCTTGGGATGTAGCCGAGCCGATTGTAGTGCTCATAGCCTAGACGTCCCGTAGAGCGAACCTGTGGGTGAACGGCCTCGGTGGCATGCAGGAGAGCGGGGATGAGCTCCTTGCTGTCCAGCTGACCTAAGCCTTTGAGATAGGCATCAGCTAGGACGGAGGCGGAATTGTTACCTACCATGCAGTCCCGATGCCCAGGGCTTGCCCACTCAGGGAAGAAGCCACTCTCCCGATAGGCGTTCATTAGTCCCTTGGCGATCTTGGCTCCCTCCTCAGGATATATGAGATTGATGAGAGGCATGAGTGCCCTAAAGGTGTCCCAGAAGCCCGTATCCGTGTACATATATCCAGGTCTTATCTCGCCAGAGTAGGGGCTATAGTGGACGATGCTTCCCTTAGCACCCACTTCGTAGAAGCGTCGTGGGAAGAGAAGCGAGCGATAGAGACTGCTATAGAAGGTGCGAGCTCGCTGTAAGTCATCCTTGACGGCGATGCGTCCTAGGAGGGAGTTCCAGACAGCCTTGCCCTCCTGTCGTACCTCAGCATAGGTGCGGGTGCCGACCTCCTGTAGATTGAGGCGAGCTTGGTCAGGGCTAATGAAGGAAGAGGCGGCTGCTAGACGAGCGATCTCTCCAGCTTGACGCTTCAGACGTACGGCGACCTGCGCATGCCGACCGCCCTTGCCCTCGGTGATCTGCTCACGGAGGGCGGTGATAGGCTGGGCAAAGCGGACGATGAAGTAGTTGGCGAAGTTCGCTGGGACACCTCCGCTGTTCTTGCGACTGATACCTACGAGGGTGTAGAGGTCCTGCTGGCGTAGCTCAGAGTCCGAGTCAAAGGCGTCGATCAGTATCCAACAGGAGTCGGGATGAGCCTGCTTAGGGAAGGCGATCTCGAAGGTAACGGCACGCTCGGTAGGAGATAGGCGCACCTCGGTATCGTAGTCGGCGAGGTAGACCTCATAGGCATAGGGGCGAGCGGTCTCACTCTTGTGGCTGAACCACGAGGCTCTTCGCTCCTCATCAAAGATCGGAGTGGAAGCGACCTCTGGGAAGATGGAGAACTGCCCATAGTCGTTGATCCAGGGACTAGGCTGGTGAGTCTGCTTGAAGCCACGTAGCTTGGTCGCATTATAGCGATATTGCCAGCCGTCACCCATCTTCCCTGTCTGCGGAGTCCAGGCATTCATCCCCCACGGACGTGCGATGACGGGGTAGGTATTGCCTGAGCTTAGCTCGAAGGAGCTCTGCGTCCCGATGAGGGGATTGACGAGGTCGGCATAGGAGGGTGAGGGCGACGGCTGAGCGAGCAGGGTCGTCACTCCGAGTAGGAGCGTGCAGAGTGAGGAGAAGAGCCTAGGTTTCATCTTCGGGAGGAGAGGGATAGGTCAGTAAAAGACCAGCGAGATGACCTCTAGCTGGCGAGCTAGGTGCCATCTCGCTGGGAGGTATGCTGTCCGAGAGACTAGAGAGGGAGCGTCTTAGAGCGTAGCCACTGAGCCTCCTCGGTAGTGAGCTTGGGCGAGAGGGTCTGGTAGACACGCTCCTGATAAGCATTGTACCAAGCGAGTTCGTCAGCGGTGAGGAGCTCCTTCTTCACGAGATTGTTGTCGAGGTAGCAGAGCGTCACCGTCTCAAAGCCGAAGAAACGTCCGAACTCGGTCTCTTCTCGTAGCTCGGTGACTACGAGGTTCTCGATGCGGATACCATACTGCCCGGCACGATAGATACCAGGTTCGTTGCTGGTGATCATACCTAGCTCGAGAGGAGTAGGGTTGACCTCTGTACGGATGTTCTGTGGTCCTTCGTGGACATTCAGGAAGAAGCCGACACCATGACCTGTGCCGTGACCATAGTTCAGCCCTCGTTGCCAGAGCGCATGACGAGCTAGGATGTCGATTTGGTTACCTCGTGTGCCCTCTAGGTACTGCACGAGAGCGACCTGGATATGCCCCTTCAGCACGAGGGTATAGTCGGTACGAAGCTGATCACTAGGATCGCTTAGGGCGATGGTGCGGGTGATGTCGGTGGTACCATCGAGGTATTGTCCCCCACTGTCTAGCAGGAGCACGCCCTCGGGCTTGACGATGGCGCAGGTTTCCTTCTGGGCATGGTAGTGGACGATAGCTCCATTGCCTTGGTAACCGCAGATCGTAGCGAAGCTATCCCCATAGAAGAGGCTATCCGTAGCACGCTGCTTGTTGAGGATCTCTGCTAGCTCTACTTCGCTGAAGGTCTCGCCTCGCTGGAGCGACTCCTCGAGCCACTTGAAGAAACGAGTGAGTGCGACACCATCACGAGCCATGACCTGACGGAGATGGCCGATCTCTACCTCATTCTTGATAGCCTTGAGCTGGGTCAGAGCTGATACTCCAGGGATCTGACGGCAGTGGCTAGGGATGAGTGAGTGCAGATGATAGGTGATGCGCTTGCTGTCGATCAGAAGACGGACATCAGCAGACAGCGCTGCGATGAAGGCATCTAGCTCGGTATAGTCCCGTAGTGTGACGCCGTTCTGCTCTAGGTAAGTGCAGACATCGGCAGGTACCTTCTGAGGATTGACGAAGAGGAAGGCTTCTCGTTCGCCTATGTAACCGAAGGCTACGGCTACCGGATTGTACGCGACGTCATTCCCTCGGATGTTAAAGACCCAGGCTAGCTCGTCGATCATCGTGATGATGGTGGCATTAGCGCCTTGGTTGCGGAGGCGAAGGCGGACGGACTCGATACGATCCTTAGCGCTTGCTCCAGCATACTGCTCAGGATGGAGGAAGAGAGGCTTACTTGGGAGCTCGGGACGATCCTTCCATGCTTCGGCTAAGAGATCTTGATCGAGTCGGTAGGTGATGCCATAGACGGCGAGCTTGTCTGCCGTCTCGGTCGCTTCGGCTACGGAGAGGCAGGCGCCATCAGCACCTACGACAGAGCCACTAGGTAGCTCCTTGGCTAGGAACTCCTCGATCGATGGCACTCCAGGGATACCCATCTTGAAGAGCTCGAAGGTCGATCCCTCTAGCTCGTCAGCTGCCTGCAGGAAGTAGCGTGAGTCTGTCCAGAGGCCAGCCTTGTCGAGTGTGACGACAGCGGTACCTGCTGAGCCGTTGAAACCACTGATCCATTGGCGTCCTTGCCAGCGCTTTGGAGTGTATTCGCTCAGGTGGGCATCTGAAGAGGTAATGATGTAGGCGGAGAGTCCTTGGCTCTTCATCGCTTGACGTAAGGCGGTCAAGCGTTCAGGGATGATTGACATAAGCTGATACGTATGATGATAGGGTGAAATATTCTTTAGGCGGGGGTCTGATGCTCCTGACGTAGGAGGTCATTAACCTCCTTGACGGGATTGAAGGTCGATAGGGGTACTTCGACGAAGGCTGTGTTCCAGTCGTGCATAGCCCCATTCCATAACCCGGGTAACTCTAGGGCTAGGAGCTCCCGACCATTGAGGCTCTTGTGGGAGAGGAAGGCGGTCTGGGGATTGACGTAGCGGGTGAGGTCGAAGGGCTGTCCCTCGTAGTCACGGATAGCACAGACGAGATCTACGGGATTGAAGTAGCCTCCTGCCTCAAAGAAGGCCCTTTGATCCTCCTTGGTTAGGTCTATCTGGCTGCTTTCTAGGATTTGGAGGGAGGTAGCCCCGTCTTGCTCCTGAATAAGGAAGGGGCCGCCGCCAGGCTCGCCTACGTTTCTGACCATACCGCAGACGCGAATGGGGCGATTGAGCTTCTGTTGTACCCAAGCAGCTAGACGACTCTCGTCCTCGTGGTACTCGGCTGGAGGGGTGATGGCGAGGTTCTTCTCTAGGAAGGAGAGGATCTCTTCGATCAGAGCATGGGAGGGCTTCCCCTTTTCGAGTTGCTTGAGGTAGGCGAAGATCTGACGACGGAGAGCGATAAGCACACCGCCGAGGAACTTCTTATACATCACCGTCGAGCCCTTGTATGGGTCGGGTACGACATTATCAATGTTTTTGATGAAGACGACGTCAGCCGGCAGGGCTCCTAAGTTATGGATGAGGGCTCCGTGACCTCCAGGGCGGAAGAGGAGCTTGCCTTCGTCTGTGCGGAAAAGCTCCCCACTTGGCTGGAGCGCAAGCGTATCTGTCGAGGGAAGCTGTTCGCTGAAGCTGATGTCATAGCGTACGCTGTAGCGATCTTCGTAGTCGGTACGCAGGCTATTGGTTAGAGCTTCGAAGTCCTTACGATGCTCGGGGGATACGGTGAAGTGCAGATGTACCTTCCCATCTCGATCGGCTGCGTAGAGGGCACCCTCTACGAGATGCTCTTCGGCGGCTGTGCGGGGGGCGTCTTTGTAGCTATGGAAGAGGAGAAGACCCTTAGGCTTAGCACCGTAATTCAGCCCCTTAGGCAGGAGAAGATTCTCGACGATGGACTTGTATTCGCCTAGGGAGATCAGCTTAGGGATAGTCTTCCAGCAGTTGCGCAGGCAGACTTCGTTGAGCCGTTCGTAGAAGGCGAAGTGGTTAATCTCCTCGAAAAACTGCTTCTCGGCAGGCGTCTGTGGCTCGGAATAGGGAGCTTCAAGGAAGCTAAACAGCATCTTAAACATGCGAGAGGCTGCCCCCGATGCCGGAACCATCTTGAATACGGACGCTTTACCCGAGTGTAGATACTCCTCCCATAGATCCATGTAGCGAGCTTCGTCTGCGCTATCTACGTGCAGGATACCTTGCTCCAGCGAGGCAGATGCGAGGATGTGCAGGTGAGGGAAGCCCCTTTTCATGGAGGCGACTTGCTGTTCGGCTTGCTCAGGAGTGATGTGACGCTCGGCAAGGCTTTGTAGGTCGGCTTCGGTGAAGACGATTGGTTCGTTAGCCATAGAGTCAGTTGTGTAGATCGGTTTACTTTTCTGTCGGGGACGTGCTAGGAGCACAGCAGTAAAGTTAAGGATTATCTGAGGGATCTCCTAGTGTCCTTGCACTCTTTCTCGTGGAGGAGATGGCGGAGTTTCTCTTGGTGACGACTGATCTCCTTGGGCTAGAGAATGGGAGAGATGAGAGGGCGGGGGAGAAAAGGCTGGTCTTTGTGCTTGCTAAGGTCAACCTCTCCGTCCTGAAAGCTCTACCTCTCTCTCATCAGAGGCTTACCTTCGTCCGCTATGAGGTAGACTTCCTTCGTCGTGGAGTATGCTTCCTCTAGGGAGGAAGCGCTGTGGTAGGTGTAAAGAAAAGCGCCCCACCATACGCTAAACGTAGGTGGGGCGCTCTCCTTGTACCCAGAGCCGGGATCGAACCGGCACGAACTTTCGTCCATTGGTGTTTGAGACCAACGCGTCTACCGATTCCGCCATCTGGGCTTACGGTACGGCGACAAAGGTAATACAATTTCACCATTCTCCCGAGAAGGTCGCTCTAAGTGGCGATATTCTCCCTCCTTGGGCGATCGAGACTCAGGCTTGCTCTAGGGCTTGGAGCAGGAGAAGGAAGAGGTACAGCCCGAGTCCAAGCTGGAGAAGGAGGATCAACGGAACACCATAGCGGAACTTCCTATGCCGTGTCTTATGGCGAAAGTAGCGCATACCTAGGAGTGCGCCGAGACTTCCCCCTAGGAGGGCAACGAGGAGTAGGGTGTATTCGGAGATGCGCCATGCTCCTTGCTTCGCCCGACGCTTGTCTATGCCGTAGAGAGCGAAGGCGATGAGGTTCATAAGGATGAGGTATCCCCAGAGAGCGACGTCGAAGGGAAGAGAAAACATAGCGCTTAGACGATGCTGACGAGTTCGATCTCGAAGATCAAGGTTGATCCGGCTGGGATGCCCGGCTGGGCAAACTTGCCGTAAGCTACCTCGGCAGGGAGATAGAGCTCCCACTTATCCCCTGGGCGCATCTGCTGTAGGGCGATCGTCCATCCCTCGATGAGGTCGCTAAGGCGGAAGGCGGGCGGGACACCCCCTACGGAAGAGTCGAAGACCTTACCGTCGATCGTCCGCCCAGTATAGTGTGCGGCGACGATACTGCGTGGGGTCGGCGTCGGGCCGTCGGGAGATCCTGAGGCGAGGATACGATAATAGATCCCCTTAGGTAGAGGGAGGACATCCTTTTCAGTAGCCTTTTGGGCGAGCCAGGCACGATTGGCCTGGAGATACTCTTTACGTGACATAGGTGAGAGGAGGGTGAAGGATTATACTATAAATATAGAGGTGGCGACTTTAGGACAGAAGTCCCAAGAGCAGGGCATTGTTCATTTGTGAGGGGCGGGCGGTCGCCCAACACGTGGTTTTCCGTACCTTTGCTGGCAAATAGATAGTAGTAAATGATCATGCTTTTAGATAATATTCAGAAGCCTCGCCTAGCTCCAGCCCGCCGTTGGCTGGCTACGTTCCTCCTAGCCGTAACCTTCTCTACCAGCCTCCTAGCCCAGAATCGCCGTATTCGTGAGCATGAGGTGCAGCGGGAGGAGACCGTCTACAGCATAGCCAAGCGCTATGGCGCTTCGATCGACAAGATCTATGAGCTCAATCCTTGGGCTCGTCAGCAGATCAAGGTCGGGGATAAGCTCCTCATCCCCACGGCTACAGCGACGAGTAGCTCCCAGACTCCGACCTCGCAGAAGGGGCGTAAGCACCGCATCGAGGCAGGAGAGACGCTCTATAGCATCAGCCGATCCTACGGGATCGACCTCGCCCTGCTACTGAAAGCTAATCCTGGAGTGACCTCCTCCAATATCCAAGTAGGACAGGAGATCACTATCCCTGCAGCTACAGCCCAGGCGGATAGCCCCGTGACGAAGGCACCTGAGACACCTTCCACGGTCACTACCCCCGAGACTGTCACCCCCTCGCCCGTGGCAGTAGCGCAGACTCGTGTGCTGATGCTTCTTCCTCTGGAGCGGAAGGATAAGCAGTACCTCGAGTTCTTCGAGGGTTTCCTACTCGGTATGTATGACTTGAAGAAGCAAGGGATCTCGATCCAGCTCACTACGCTCGAGGTGCCTAATGACCAAGCCCTGCGTGCCTACATCGAACAAGGACGTCTGCAGGGCAAGGATCTAGTCTTCGGTGGCGTCACCGAGGGGCAGATCCGTGCCATCGCTTCGACCTCTGGATATGGCTCCTATATCATCCCCTTCGGCAAGACAAATAGCCTAGAGACGGGTGATGGACGTGTGATCCTGACGAATGCCCCCTCTTCGCTCATCATCGAGCGTGCTGTCTCGGCCTTCCTGCATAAGTATCCGAGTGGAGATGTCGTCTTCGCTCGACGCTCGACAGACCAAGAGGATCACTTCGCTACAGCTCTGCGCTCCGCACTACAGCAGGCTGGTCGTAGCTATGGTACGATCGATCCTACCCAAGGACGACCTTCCTTCGGGGCCAATACAGTCGTCGTGCCCGCTTCGCCTGATAGAAGCCTTGCCCAAGCTACGATGAATGCGCTGACGAGACAGCCCGCAGGAGTGAGTCTCTTCGGCTATCCCCAGTGGCAGGCCTATGGTATGCAGTTCCAACAAGCGCTTCATCGCTACAATACGACGATCTACTCCACCTTCTTCTTTGATCCTATGCAGACCGATGCTAAGGAGTTCTTGACCGAATTCAACCGCTGGTTTAGCCATAAGATTAGCAATAGCTACCCGAAGTATAGCGTCCTCGGCTACGATCTTGCCCGTTACTTCATCCGAGCTCATTCTCTCTACGGGAATAACTACGTCCAGAGCATGGCATCGCTACCCTCTGACGGGCTACAGCTTGACCTCTACCTCCAGCATCTAGGTAGTGGGAACTTGTATGCCAATAGCCGCTTCTACTTCGTCAACTATCTCCCCTCTGGGGCTATCGTACGTGAAGCGCATTAGTCTCTTAGCTCTCTCGCTCCTCTGCTGTCTTCTAGGGATAGGTAGCCTAGGTGCTCAGTCGGTCGATGGGCGTCCGTCCTTCCGTCAGGGGCTGTGGCTAGGTGTCCATGGGGGCGTCATGGCGAGTCGCTTCGGCTTCACTCCGTCAGTACGACAGCATACCCACCTCGGCTACCTCGGTGGCCTTCAGGTGCGCTATGATATAGAGCGAGGAGCTTCACTTCAGGTCGAAGTCAACTACCAGCGTACAGGTTGGCGGGAGCGATATGATGCCTCTGAAGTGAGCTACAGTCGTGATCTCGACTATGTGGATCTACCTATCCTGACGCATCTCTATCTGGATTTGGGAGGCGCCAAGGTCTTTCTGAATGCAGGCCCCTTCGTTGGCTACCAGCTACGTGAGTCTGCACAGCTTACGGGGGAATCCTTTATGGGAGCTCAGGACAAGCTCCGCCACGAGCTGACTACACGCTACCCCTTCTTTTGGGGGCTGGGCGGAGGGCCTGGGATAAGCATTCCCTTAGGGAGGAGACAGCGTATTGAGCTTGAGGGGCGCTTCGTCTATGGACTTGGCAATATCTTTAGCACCGAGCGCACCTCAGCCTATGTGCAGTCGAGTGAGATGCGTTTTGGCCTTACGATGAACTATCTCTTCCGTCTACGTTAGTCGTGCCGAGAAGACCGATCTATGATACGATGAAGAAGCTATTCCGTTACCTTTACTCCATCCTTATCTTAGGGACATTTCTCCTAGGTGGTTTTGCTTGTAAAAAGAAGCCTACAGAGACGCAGGCAGAGGTCTCTTCCCCCTCGTCCATACAGCTTCTCCTAACCCAAGCTCAGGGGCTATCGCGTCTGGAGCTAGCCACGGTGCGTATGAAGGTCGCCGTGCGTATCGATCCACATCGGGATGGGCTCTTCGGATTTAAGAAGCTCTTCGGCTCGAAGGAGACACGTGTGGAGCTCCGTTCGCAGGCCTCCGTCTACTGTGACCTCCGTCTACTCACCGAGGCAAACATCCTCCAGCAGGCGGACAGCACGCTCGATCTGACTCTACCCCGCCTGGAGATCCGACGAGAGCTAGATGATATTGATCAGCAGGTGCTACAGGAGCCTACAGGACTGCGTCGTCGTATATCGACAAACGAACTCAATGAACTCCTGGCCTCCAAGCAATCCGTCATCGATCAGCGCTTCGATAGTGCGCTAGAGCGCTATCGTCCCGATCTGATACGCACAGCCTATGGGACACTGACCCAGCGCTTGCTCCCCATCTTCTCTCAGCTCGGTCTTCGGGTACGTCTACATCTCGATCAAGAAGACGAGCGCTTCCTCCAGCCTTAGTTTAAGGCCTCTTCCCCGAATCCTTATGTCGAAGCCCCTTCGTCCCTTACTCCTGCTACTCCTAGGGCTTGTCCTAGGGATAGCAGGCTACTATTATTTCTGTGTCCGCGAGACGACTCCTCCTACGGTAGCACCTGAGGTACTCCGCGTCCAGGCACTCCAGCGACTCCGTCTTATCACGAAGGAGATCACCTACCGACAGGACGTGGATCTCTATATGGAGGGGCAGCACGCCATCGGCACCGCTGATCTTGTCGCTTATGTCAAGTATGATCTCGAGACACTGCAGATCACTCCTCAGGGAAGGGATACCTTCTTCCTCGTCCTGCCTGATCCAGAGATCGAGTTAGGACGTAGGCCTGGTGGAGCGCACGATATCCGCTATTACCTTGATCAAGGAGGAAGGGCAGGTGCTCCGAGTGCCGATCGAGCGATGATCCGACGTCTGAATCAGCGTATCCGTGAGGATGCTGAGCAGGAGATCCGCACGAATCCTCGCTATCTGCCGGAGGCAAAGAAGCAGGCAGAGCACCAGCTCCTGATGCTCCTGCAGTCTTTGGCTCCTTCGACGCACTTCATCTTTACTGAAACACTCACTCTCCCGTCTCCCGAGACTTCACGAATTCATGATAAGCGTTAATAACGTAGCAGTATATTTCGGCGCTAAGCCTCTCTTTCAGGATCTTTCCTTCGTCATCTCTGCTAAGGAGCGTATAGCCCTTGTAGGCAAGAATGGCGCTGGGAAGTCTACGCTCCTCAAGCTCCTAGCAGGCATAGGGACACCTACGGAGGGTACCATCAGTCGCCCCAAGGGACTACGTATCGGCTATCTCCCGCAGGTCATGGCGGTCAGTGATGAGCGTACGGTCCTTGGCGAATGCCAGCAGGTCTTCAGTCACATCACGGAGCTAGAGCAGGAGGTCGAGCGACTGACCGAAGAGCTCGCTACACGTACAGACTACGACAGCGCAGACTATATGGAGCTCATCGAGCGACATGGTCAGCGTACCGACCTGCTACTGATGCAGAATGCGGGTAACATGGATGGGGCGATCGAGAAGACACTCCTAGGGCTAGGCTTTGAGCGCAGTGATTTTGATCGTCCCACGGCAGAGTTCTCTGGCGGGTGGCGTATGCGTATCGAGCTAGCGAAGATCCTCCTCCAGCGACCCGATATTCTCCTACTCGATGAGCCGACGAACCACCTAGATATTGAGTCCATCCGTTGGCTGGAGCGCTTCATCGTCTCTAGTTCGGCAGCGCTGGTGCTGATCTCCCACGACCGAGCGTTTATTGATGCCACGACACAGCGTACGCTAGAGATCGAGCTCGGACGTCTGCATGACTACAAGACGAACTATACCCACTACCTCCAGCTTCGTGAAGAGCGCCTCGAGCAGCAGCGCCGGGCCTATGAGAATCAGCAGAAGCAGATCCAGGACTTGGAGAGCTTCATCGAGCGTTTCCGTTACAAGCCTACCAAGAGCGACCAGGTGCAGAGTCGGATCAAACAGCTGGAGAAGATCGAGCGTATCGAGATCGAAGAGATCGACCGCAAGGCGATGCACTTCTCTTTCCTCCCAGCCATCACGTCGGGAGCTTACCCCGTGATCATCGAGGGGCTGACGAAGAAGTACGGTGATCATACCGTCTTCGCCGATGTGAATATGACCATCGAGCGAGGAGAGAAGGTGGCCTTCGTCGGGAAGAATGGTTCGGGGAAGTCCACCTTGATTAAGTGTATCCTCGGAGAGATAGCTGATTATACCGGTTCGCTCCGTCTCGGGCATAATGTCGAAGTAGGCTACTTCGCCCAGACGCAGAGCCAAGAGCTGGAGGGGCAGTATACGGTCTTCGAGACGATCGATCGGGAAGCTGTCGGCGAGATACGTACGAGGATCAATGATCTGCTGGGGGCTTTCATGTTCGGGGGTGAAGAGTCCGAGAAGAAGGTCAGTGTCCTCAGTGGTGGGGAGCGTGGGCGTGTAGCGCTCATCAAGCTACTCCTGCGCCCTGCGAACCTACTCATCCTGGACGAACCGACGAACCACCTCGATATCCGCTCCAAGGAAGTCCTCAAGGAGGCTATCCAGCGCTTCACCGGTACGGTGATCATCGTGTCGCACGACCGAGAGTTCCTCGATGGCTTGGTCTCACGCGTGTATGAGTTTCGTGGAGGGAAGGTGCGAGAGCACATCGGAGGGATCTACGATTGGCTCGCTAGCCGAGATCGAGAGGATGGTACGCCGAGCACACCTCGTGGAGGAGTCTCCTCTGCGCTACCGAATGAGGCCAAGGTGAGCGAGCTCTCCTCGGGCGCACTCGATTATCAGCGTCAGAAGGAGGAGGCTAAGGCTCGACGAGCCGTGGAGCGTGAACTCAAGCAGGCTGAGGAGCGTAGTGCGGCGATCGATGACGAGCTACGTACCCTGGAGGAGAAGTTAGCCCTGCCAGAGCATGCTACCGATACGGAGCTCTTCACCCAGTATAGCCAGCTGAAGCAGGAGCAGGAAGCCCTTCTCGTACGCTGGGAAGAGCTGGCTCTTCAGCTGGAGGCGTAGGGGAGCGATCCCTGCGTGAAGCCCCGCCCATCTGCTCTGACTAAAGCAGATGGGCGGGGCTTGCTTTTTCTGTACCTCGTGAGGAGATCTTGGGCTTCGAAGGATCACTATATACCTAATCCGAGCATCGCTATATACCTAACCGATCGGCCACGATATACGTAGCAGTGGGGTCACTATATACGTAACCGAGAGGAGTGATAGGAGGGAGTTCTTTTTGCCTGGATCTTCTGCTCCGAGCGTGCTCGTTGGTCTGAGTGGAGGTGCACGTGGAATGGGAGGATAAGATGAGGTTCAAAGAAATCATTATCTTTGTCCCAGTATTGTGTCTACGGGGGCATTGTCTGTGTGTAGCCCCCAAAACGACTTAATAGGGAATCGAGTGAGAGTCTCGAACAGTCCCGCTGCTGTGTGCCTATCATACAGCTCGCTACGGTGAGGTCAGCCAGCCTCGACCACTGGTGGTTCTGTGCCACTGGGAAGGTCACGTGGAGAGACAGGGTAGGCGAGTCAGAAGACCTGCAATACCATTCAATGCTTCGAGGAAAGCTACAAGGTCGGACATCCCCTAAGGGTGTCGCTTGGAATTTATTCCCCAAAGAGGTCACCTACTCTTTTAAATCAAGTGGGTGGATAGGTGCTTCACGTGCCGACATAATAGTTTAGTGGATTGGCCTCAGGAGGGACCATCGGTAGCGGAGTCTACTCCGCTCTCGACGCCCTACCTGAGGCTTATTCGTTTGTGCTACTTCATAGCCCTGTTTATTCCTTGGTGGATAGGGGTGGATGGTGCGTCACGCAGGTGAAGAGATTTTCTTTATCTTTGATAGGCGCTACTTCGTACCATCCGTAGCTCCTGAGAATATATATGAAGCAGTTCAGTCAGTTAGCTATACGCATCTTCCAAGAAGCGATCCAAGTCTACCTCCAGAAGGGTAGCCACGATACTCCCTGTCAGGGAAATCCCTATCCAGCGCAGACTATCGAGTCGGATCTCTTCCGCAAGAACTGGATCGACCATGCTCAGTGGGGTATGGAAGACCTGATCCGCGACCCCGAGATCGATCCCGTAGAAGCTCTCAAACTGAAGCGTCGTATCGACCGGAGCAACCAAGAGCGTACCGACCTCGTCGAGCTGATCGATAGCTTCTTCTACACCTACTTTAGCTCAGTGAAGCCTCACCCCGAAGCGAAGATCAACACCGAGAGCCCTGCTTGGGCGATCGACCGACTGTCTATCCTACAGCTGAAGATCCACTATATGAGCAAGGCTGTAGAGACGGCTTCGGACGTAGAGCTTCAGGCGAAGTGTCAGGCGAAGCTGGATGTGCTCAAGGCGCAGGAGGTGGATCTATCGACTGCGATAGATGAGCTACTCGAAGACATCGCTGCAGGACGTAAGTACATGAAGGTCTACAAGCAGATGAAGATGTACAACGATCCTCAGCTCAACCCCATGCTCAAGGGGCAGGAACTCTAGCGCTCAGCTCTCCCCCTCCCGTGGCACGCTACCTCATCACCCGCCTCTCCGCCCTAGGCGATGTGGCGATGCTCCTTCAGGTACTCTATGCCGTAGCTGAGGCTAACGAGCAGCACGAGTTCGTCCTGCTCACGCAGCCGTTCATGACGGAGCTTCTGGTGAATTCCCCCGATAATGTCGAGGCGATGGCTATAGATGTGCGAGGGGAAGAGCGATCCTTGCTTGGACTCCTGCGCTATGGAGGGCGACTTCATCGAGAGAACTTCGATGCGGTGCTGGATCTACATGATGTCCTTCGCACGAAGCTCCTACGTACCTATCTCTGGGCTACAGGGGTGCCCTTCCTTCATCTGAAGAAGCCCCGCCGAGAGCGCAAGCGCTTACTTCAGTACGGATATCGCAGTGATGCCGATGCCGTGCCTCCGATGTGGCAGCTGTATCTTCGTGTCTTCCAGCTAGCTGGACTTAAGGTGCCTGAGAGTATCCCTCCGATAGCTATCCATCCGCTCCAGCAGGAGGCATTCGAGCGACGCTATCCTAGCTTGGCCAAGGTCGAGCATGAGCGTCTTCGTCTGGGTATTGCTCCTTTTGCATCCTCTCCAGCCAAGACCTATGATCTGGAGAAGATGAAGGAGGTGCTACGAGGGCTTGTCGCTACGGGGCGCTTCGATATCTTCCTCTTCGGTGCCCGAGGCAGGGAGCAGGCAACCTTGGAATCCTGGGCAAGTGAACTCGAGGGTGTGCGCTCTGTCGCCGGACAGCTCGACCTATCTGATGAGCTCCTACTCATAGGGTCACTGCATGGTATGGTCAGTATGGATAGTGCGAATATGCACCTAGCCTCTCTCATGGGTGTCCGAGTGATCTCGGTCTGGTGCTGTACGCATCCGGCAGCAGGCTTCCTTGGTATCGGACAGCATCTAGAGGACTGTGTCCAGCCAGCTGATGCCCCCCATCGTCCCTGTAGCATCTTCGGGGACAACAAGACCTGTCGCACTGGAGCAGACTATGCCTGCTCACGTGCTATCCCCGCTGAAACCCTCTTGAAGACGATCCTTCAGCTCCTCCCAGAGAACGAGTAGACTCCGACCTACTATCCTCATAATTCCTCAATGAAACTACGTATCAACAAGCTCATCAGTGATGCGGGGCTAGGATCCCGCCGAGATGCTGAAGAGTACATCCGTGCCGGACGTGTCAAGATCAATGGGCGCAAAGCACAGCTGAGCGACCTTGTCGATGAGACCGATGTGGTCTTCTTCGACGAAGTCGACCTACCAGTCAAGGATCTCCTGCTAGAGCACCAAGCCGAGGAGAAACTACAGGCTAAGATCAAGAAGGATAGCTCCCGTGTCCGTACGCAAGACCGACGCACGGAGCGAGCCGAGAGCCAACGCCTGCAAGCTGCGCCTAAGAGTGCCGCTCTGCGTAAGACCAGCAAGAATAACCCCGAGAATAAGCGCCTCCACAAGCTACGTATAGAGGGCTGGGACGAGGACGAGATCTCCTTCGATGAGCGTCGGATACGTCACCGAGAGAGCGGACGGCGAGGTAGTGCTCGCTCTGCACATGCCTCCTCTCAGCGTGCTCGAGGTAAACGTGCCTTTCGAGACGAAGACTAGTTCGCATCCTTGCCCTAATTAACCCTGATCAATGAAAGTATATATCGTACGTCATACATCCGTCCTACTCGATGGCAATGTGACCTGCTATGGTGCCACCGACGTGGATGTGCGTCCGACCTTCGAGGAGGAAGCTCAGCTAACGAAGGAGCGCCTACACGGCATTCCCTTCGATGGTGTCTTCTCCTCGCCACTGCAGCGAGCACGTAAGCTCGCTGTCTATTGTGGCTTCGCCGATGCCGTCCTTGATGACCGACTACGTGAGATGAACTTCGGTAGCTGGGAGGGGAGACCTTGGGCAGAGCTCATCATCGATCAGAGCGTGGAGGACTTCTTCGCACGCTATATCCACGAGCCTACTCCAGAGGGAGAGTCACTGATGATGCAATATAATCGTGTCCGAGACTTCTTCCTTGAGAAGAAGGCACAGGGCTATCAGCAGATCCTTGTCTTCTGCCATGGAGGTGTCATCAACTGTGCTCAGGCACTCACAGGGACTATCCCTTTGGCCGAGGCCTATGCAGCTATCCCAGCTTTTGGCTCCGTCACTGAGTTGGATTTCACGACACTCGCTTAGCGAGTGTACTTACCTAGACGGTTGATTATTCACATATTAATTATTCAAGACAATGAAGTTTACCCAACGTATGCAGTCTGCTATCAATGAGCAGATCAACCTCGAGATGTTCTCTGCGAACACGTATCTCTCTATGTCCGCTTACTTCGCTCAGCGTGGCCTCGATGGTTTCGCTCACTGGTATTTCCAGCAGTATAAGGAGGAGCTCGAGCATGCTGAAGATATGATGCGCTATATCATCGCTCGTGGTGGTAAGGTGGAGATCAAGGCTGTCGGTGCTGTGGAGAACGAATATAACTCTGCCCTCGAGGTAGCAGAGAAGGCTTATGCCCACGAGTGCCATGTCTCCGAGAGCATCGAGAAGCTTGTTCGCCTGGCATCCGAAGAGCAGGATATGCCTTCGCAGGACTTCTTCTGGAAGTATATCCGTGAGCAGGTAGAGGAAGAAGCTAACGCTACTTCACTCATCGATCGTATCCGTCTAACCGAAGGGCACTCTCTGCTCTTCCTTGATAAGGAGCTTGCTGCTCGTCAGGACTAGGATCTAGCTCTTCTCTCTGAGGCTTTGAGCCTCTGATGGCCGAGCGAGTAGGCGTCTTAGATGCCTGCTCGCTCGGCTCTTTTTATGTCGTCGATGGATATATCGACGTCCTTATTTGACCATTTTGACCACTTTGGTATCCTTTTTGCATTCTTTTGGGAGGCATTTCACTAACGATAGGAGACACTTGGGTAGTCCAAGTGATCCTAGATACCTATGCGTTTAGGGAATAAGCTACTCAATCACAGAACGAAACAAAGACAATAATAGACCTATGAATGAAGAGATGAAGACCCAGGACGAAGCTCTAGAGCAAGAAACTTCGCTCCAGGAAGAGGCTCAGCAGACCTCTGCGGCGACTAACCAAGAGGTATCATCGTCTGACGAATTGGCAGAAGGGTCTGCCAGCGAACCTACTACAGAGGAGCGTCTGCAGTCCGAGCTGGATAAGCTCAAGGATACCCATCTGCGCCTCGTAGCAGAGTATGATAATTACCGTAAGCGTACGCTCAAGGAGAAGAGCGAACTCATCCGCAGTGGCGGAGAAAAGGCGCTGACAGACCTATTGCCCGTGGTGGATGACCTAGACATTGCCTTGGTCAACCTAGATAAAGCGACTGACCTAGATGCGCTGAAGGAGGGGATGCACCTGATCTATTCGAAGTTCGTCGACTACCTCTCCCGTCAGGGTGTGACAGCTATTGAGACGGCAGAGCAACCCTTTGATGACGAGCTCCACGAGGCTATCGCTACCTTCCCTGCACCTGAGGAAGCACTCAAGGGTAAGATCATCGACTGCGTCAAGAAGGGCTATCGTCTACATGACAAGGTGCTACGTCATGCTTCGGTCGTCGTCGGTCAGTAAGATGTACTAGTAGTATATTCCGAATACATTATGGCTACGAAAAGAGATTATTATGAAGTCCTTGGAGTCAGCAAGGGTGCCTCGGCTGATGAGCTGAAGAAGGCGTACCGAAAGCTGGCTATCAAGTACCATCCTGATAAGAATCCTGGAGATAAGGAAGCCGAAGAGAAGTTCAAGGAGCTTGCTGAGGCTTACGACGTCCTAAGTGACCCCGAGAAGAGAAAGCGCTATGATCAGTTTGGCCACGCTGGTGTCGGTAGCAGTGCTGCTGGTGGCGGTGCTGGAGGCTTTGGCGGTGGGATGTCTATGGAGGACATCTTCAGCCGTTTTGGTGACCTCTTCGGTGGCGGAGGCTTTGATTTTGGCGGTTTCGGTGGCTTTGGCGGTGGCGCAGGAGGCGGTCGTCAGGTGCTACGAGGTACCGACCTGCGTGCTCGAGTACGCCTTTCGCTCGAAGAGATCGATAAGGGCGTCGAGAAGCGCCTTAAGGTGAAGAAGCAAGTCCCCTGTAGTCACTGTCACGGAGATGGGACTATGGAGAAGGATGGCAAGCAGCAGTGTAGCACTTGCCATGGCTCTGGGGTCGTGATCACGGCTCAGCGGAGCATCTTCGGTATGATGCAGTCTCAGTCAGTCTGCCCTGATTGTCAGGGTACAGGTGAGCGTATCACGAAGCCATGTACCTACTGTAAGGGACAAGGCACACAGATTGGCGAAGAGGTCGTCTCCTTCCACATCCCAGCAGGGGTAGCCGAAGGGATGCAATTCTCTGTCCAAGGCAAGGGGAATGCTGCTCCTCGAGGAGGAGTACCTGGTGACCTTCAGGTCGTCATCCAGGAGGAAGAGGATCCTAACCTTATACGTAATGGGAATGATCTGATCTACAATCTCCTCATCTCCATCCCTACGGCCGCTCAAGGAGGGTCTGTCGAAGTCCCCACGATCGGAGGCAAGGCGCGCGTCAACATCGCAGCTGGTACCCAGCCAGGGAAGGTGCTTCGTCTCCGAGGCAAGGGGCTTCCTTCGGTCAATGGCTATGGCCGAGGAGATCTATTGGTGAATGTCAATGTTTACATCCCCAAGCTCGACAAGGACGATAGCAGTCTCAAGGCTATGGAGGGAGATGCCTTCCAGCCTACAGAGGAGGCTCGTAAGAACATCGACAAGCACTATCGTCAGATGCTCCGCTAAGGCTTCTCGCAAGAAACTATTTAGGTCGCCCGCCCCACGAACGTCTGTTCGTGGGGCGGGCGACCTTTTTTAGTGATTCCGATGCTCCTGGTTTTAGAGGGCTGACTTCGCTTGGGATAGCAGGAAGGATGCGAGCTTCTCCTCCTAGAGGTCAAGCTTCGTAGGAGCAAAGCTCTACCTTACCCCTCGCAGAGATATACCTCTGCGAGGGGTAAGGTTTACCTCATTGAAAAGTAGGCCAACTAGCCTCATTTTTTTGCTCTATCTTGTGGGAAAATTAAACCCGAAGGCGTCTCTTTCCTCTTATTACACAGATCATCATAAAATAGACCGCTATATGACCCAACGCCGACTTATCACCACGAGCCTGAGCGCTTTGCTACTCCTCGCTGGTGTGTCCCTGATTCCTTCCTGCGGTAGTGGAGCAGGACAAGAGCAAGCTGCCCACCAGGAGACTCCAGAGCTCCCCGTACGTACGCTGGCTAGCTCTGACTTTTCCCTAGACAATAGCTACCCTGCCGTCATACGTGGGGAGGAAGATGCCGAGATCCGTCCGAAGGTTTCGGGCTTCATTACGAAGGTGTTCGTTAACGAAGGGCAGCCCGTTCGTGCAGGACAGCCCCTCTTTCAGCTTGACGATGTCACCTTCCGAGCTGCGGTTAGCCAAGCCACAGCTAGCCTTTCTTCGGCACAAGCATCACTCGCTACCGCACGACTGAACTATCAGAATAGCCAAGAGCTCCTAAGTAAGAATATCATTAGCCAGAGCAACTTTGAGGAAGTTGCTAATGCCCTGCGTAGCGCAGAGGCAGGTGTCGAGGTGGCGAAGGCTAACCTTACGTCTGCTCGTGAGAACCTCTCCTACTGCACTGTCACAAGTCCTGTGTCGGGGGTCATAGGCTCGATCAATTACCGCGTAGGTAATCTCGTCAGCCCACAGAGTGCTATGGCGCTGACGCAGGTGTCGAATACGAAGGTAGCCTATGTCTACTTCTCCCTTTCCGAGCGTGATTTGCGTACTTACACCCAGGGTGCTGGCGCTTCGGAGGACCTTCGCAAGAGATTCCCTAAGGTTCGTCTGCGTCTAGCCGATGGCTCTGACTACGGAGAGGAGGGTAGTGTCAATGGGATCAGTGGGGTCATCGACCCATCGACGGGAGCCGTATCCCTGCGTGTCGACTTCCCTAATGCCGAGGGACGTCTGCGTAGTGGAGGTGTCGGGACTATCCTTGTCCCCGCACAGACTACTGGAGCTATCCAAGTACCTCAGTCGGCTACGATCGAGATGCTTCACAAGAAGTTCGTCTACACGGTCGGGGAGGGGAATAAGGTGCAGTTTACCGAGATTACCGTCAGTCCCTACGATGACGGACAGAGCTATACGGTGACCGCAGGGCTGAAGATCGGCGATCGTATCGTCACGGCTGGCACCACGACCATCAAGGAGGGGATGACGATACGTCCACTCTCGGAGGCGGAATATGCCGCCAAGCAGGAGGCTATCCAGAAGCAAATGATGGGAGCCCAGCAGGCTAAGTAAGTCTTTCACTGACTCGAACCAACGAAAAGGATGAACTTAGATAGATTTATCAACCGCCCTGTCCTCTCCACGGTGATCTCTATCGTCATCGTGATCCTAGGGATCCTGGGACTTCTGGAGCTGCCTATCGAGCAGTACCCTAACATTGCCCCGCCGACGGTACAGGTCTCGACAGCCTATGCTGGGGCTGATGCTCAGACGGTACTAAACTCTGTCATCGCTCCCCTAGAGGAGCAGATCAATGGGGTCGAGGGTATGACCTACATGACCTCTACCGCTACCAACTCAGGCTCTGCCCAAATCACGGTATACTTCCGTGAAGGGACCGATCCCGATATGGCTGCTGTGAATGTACAGAACCGCGTACAGCAGGCACAGTCGCTCCTCCCAGCAGACGTCGTACGTGTCGGGGTCACCACACAGAAGCGTCAGTCGAGTATGCTCCTGGTCTATTCCCTCACATCGAAGGATGGACGCTACGACGCAGAGTTCCTCGCGAACTATGCAGACATTAACATCATCCCAGCGATGAAGCGTGTCCAAGGGGTGGGATCTGCAGGTACGTTTAGCCAATCGACCTACGCTATGCGTCTGTGGCTTGACCCTGATAAGATGCGCTCCTATAGTCTGATCCCTTCGGATGTCTCCTCTATCCTGGCTACGCAGAACTTTGAGGCGGCACCGGGTAGCCTTGGGGAGTCGGGAGATCGGACGTATGAGTATGCACTACGCTACACGGGGCGTCTTAAGGAGATCTCCGAGTACGAAAATATCATCCTTCGCTCCGATGCTGACGGGCGTATCATCCGTCTAAAGGATGTCGCCAAGATTGAGTTAGGCTCACTTAGCTACAGCTCCACCTCGCTACTCAATGGTTATCCTACGGTCACCGGGATGGTGAACCAGATAGCTGGGTCGAATGCGAATAATATCGTTCGGGATATTAAGGCACAGCTCAAGGAGCTAGAGAAAGACTTTCCTCCCGGTATGGAGGTCGTCTATGTCGTCGATGTGACGGACTTCCTTCACGCTTCTATTAGCCATGTGCTTCAGACACTGCTAGAGGCCTTCCTGCTCGTCTTTATCGTCGTCTATCTCTTCCTACAGGATTTACGCTCGACGCTGATACCCGCCATCGCTGTACCCGTGTCCTTGGTGGGGACGTTCTTCTTCCTTAATATCTTCGGCTTCTCGCTGAACCTCCTTACCCTGTCAGCCTTAGTGCTCGCTATCGCTATCGTCGTGGATGACGCCATCGTAGTCGTGGAGGCGGTACATGCTAAGCTCGACGAAGGATACCAGTCGGCTCGTCAGGCAAGTCTCGATGCTATGCACGAGATCTCGGGGGCGATCATCTCGATTACGCTTGTAATGGCGGCGGTCTTCGTACCAGTCTCCTTTATCAGTGGTGTAAGTGGTGCTTTCTTTAAGGAGTTCGGTATCACGATGGCGATATCGATCGTCATCTCGGCAGTTAATGCTTTGACGCTAAGTCCTGCCCTCTGTGCTATTCTCTTGCGCCCTCATACGAGCCACGAAGGTAAGAAGCCGAACTTTGTCAAGCGTTTCCATGTCGCTTTCAACACCGCTTATGAGCTCCGTGTGCAACGTCCCTATCAGAAGGCAGTGAAGTTCTTCTCTGGTCACAAGGTCTCTACGGCGGTTGTCATCCTAGTGAGTATCCTCGGTACGATCCTGCTGATGAACATGACGAGTAGTGAGCTCGTACCTAGCGAAGACACGGGATCCACGATGGTAGCCATCTCCACTCCTCCGGGGACAAGTAGAGAGAAGACTGAGGAAGTCATTGCGAAGGTCGCTCAGGTCGCTAGCTCTCAGGAGGGAGTCGAGCAGGTCATGCAGATCTCAGGCTTCTCTCTCATGGGGGGAAGTGGATCGAACTACGGATCAATGTTCATTCGTATGAAGGACTTCGATGCACGTAAGAACAGTACAAGTGACATAGCTCGTACGATCCTAGCCTATGGCTCTACGATCCCGGATGCTACGGTCATCGCCTTCACCCCTCCGATGGTGCCTGGCTATGGTATGAGCTCTGGGGTGTCCATCACCATGCTTGACCGTACGGGAGGCTCGCTAGATAAGTTTTTTGCAGAGACGCAGAAGTTCCTGGCAGCGCTCAATGCCCGACCAGAGATAGGCTATGCTATGACGCAGTATAATCCTAAGTATCCACAGTACCTAGTGGATGTCGATGTAGCGGCAGCGACACGTGCTGGGACGACCCCGCAGGCGATCCTCTCGACGCTGCAGGGTTACTTCGGAGGGATGTACGTATCTAACTTCAATAGCTATGGGAAGCTCTACCGTGTCCTGCTCCAAGCTCCAGCAGAGCAACGTCTTGATATCAATGCACTAAGTAACATCTATGTGCGAACGGGTACTGGAGCGATGGCGCCGATCACCTCTTTCATCAAGACGGAGAAGGTCTTTGGCCCAGCAAGTGTCAGTCGCTTCAATCTGTATACATCTATTGACCTTATGGTATCGCCTGCTCCTGGTTTCGCCACCGGAGATGCTCTTCAGGCGATCTCTGAGGTAGCTGGGCAGACACTCTCGGCAGGCTATGGCTATGACTATACAGGGCTGACTCGCTCAGAGCAAGAGTCTTCGGATACGACGGTGCTAATCTTCGGTCTATGTTTGCTCTTTGTTTACTTGATTCTCAGTGCACAGTATGAGAGCTATCTCTTGCCTCTCTCGGTGATCCTCTCTATCCCATTTGGTCTCTTCGGATCATTCTTGTTCGTGAATATCTTCGGACATACGAACAATATCTATATGCAGATCGCTCTGATCATGCTGATCGGTCTGCTGGCGAAGAATGCCATCCTTATTGTAGAGTTTGCTGTCGAGCGTCGTCAGCGTGGGCTTCCGATCGTCCAGGCGGCTATCGAAGGAGCTGTAGCTCGTCTACGTCCGATCTTGATGACCTCGCTCGCTATGATCGTCGGGCTCCTACCTCTCATGTTCTCCTCTGGAGCTGGGGCGAATGGGAACTCTACGCTTGGTGCAGCTACCGTCGGGGGAATGTTCATTGGGATGATCCTTCAGATCTTCTTTGTCCCTACTCTCTTTATCATCTTCCAGCTCATGCAGGAGCGTATCAAGCCCCTTGCCCCTGCTGACACTAATCTGCCCACTCATGACGTCGCTTAAGTATAGCCTCCCCGCACTAGCTCTCCTGCTCGGGCTGTCAAGCTGCGGACTGTATAAGAAGTACGAACGCCCACAGGATATTCAGACCGAAGTCTTTCGACCGGAGCAGATCGCGACAGTGGGCACAGATACGACCTCCTTGGCTCAGCTACCTTGGCAGGAGCTCTTTACGGACGTTCAGCTTCAGGCACTCATACGTCAGGCACTGAAGCAGAATGTCGATCTCCTCACAGCGAGTCTCTCTGTGAAGCAAGCGGAGGCTCAGCTTCGCTCGGCACGTCTGTTTTTCTTCCCTTCCCTGACGATCTCTCCCTCGGTGACGAGCCGTAAGGTGGAGGATACCCCTACGTCTTCCTCCTACGAGCTACCTGTCCAAGCGAGCTGGCAGGTCGACCTTTTCGGCTCCTTGCTGAATAGTTCTCGTGCGACTCAAGTACAGCTCCTCCGAGCAAGGGAGTACCAACGTCTCGTACAGAGCCGTGTCATCGCTAGCGTCGCTAATGGTTACTATACGCTCCTGATGCTTGATGCTCAGCTAGCTCTCTCCCAAGAGGCCGCTAAGCTCGCCCAGCATACCCTAGAGGTCATGGAGGCACAGAAGCAATATGGGCGTGTCCTCGAGTCTGCCGTGCAGTCTGCTCGGGCGAACCTACATCAAGTGCAGGCTTCGCTTCCCGAGATCCGCCGTCAGATCACGGTGGCAGAGAATGCTCTGTCACTTCTACTCGGTGAATCTCCTCGTAGCTATCAGCGTGGTAGCCTAGCGTCTCAGTCTCTACCCCAAGAGCTCAGTATCGGTCTACCGATACAGCTACTGGCTCAGCGCCCTGATGTGCGGGTGGCCGAGATGGCTCTAGCGAATTGCTACTACCAGACGAATATCGCTCGATCGACCTTCTATCCCGCACTAACGATCAGTGGAAGTGTGGGCTGGATGGGGACTCTGGGCACGACCGTGGCTAACCCCATGAAGTTCGTCGCTAATGCTGTCGGGGCGCTAGCCCAGCCGATCTTCGCTCGTGGTAAGCTCGTAGCAGGGCTGAAGGTTGCTCAAGCCGAGCAGGAGAAGGCCCTCCTTGCCTTCCAGCAGAGCCTTTACAACGCAGGAGCAGAGGTGAGTAATGCGCTAGCGCTCTACGAAGCCTCTCGAGCACGCGTGGCGGAGGAAGCGCTGCAGCTCGCCAGCCTCAAGGAGAACGTATCCATTACGGAGACGCTCTTTAAGAGTGGGCGAAGTAGCTCCTACCTCGAAGTCATCACAGCCCAGCAGGCTCTCCTGCAGGCACAGCTGACGGAGGTGCGTGATCGGTTCAGTCAAATGCAGGCCGTGGTCAATCTATATAATGCCTTAGGTGGAGGTGCTTAGTTAGGTAGAGATACCCTCCCTCTAGCTAGAATACGCCGATCCCCAGACTTCCTATGCGAAGTCTGGGGATCGGCGTATGGGATCAGTGGGTAAAGCCCTAGGAGATTAGTACGTGGGGTGTAGCTGGCGTCTCCAGTAAGCGAGGAGCTCGGTATGGTCACCGTTGACGAGATTATTCTCTAGCAGGTGGATGATCAGCGACACAGCTTCCTGTGAGCCTCGCTGGGCAGCCTGCTCTGCGTAGTAATAGCTCGTGTCATAGTCTACCGAAGGTGCAGCTCCGTCGGGGAGGAGGCTCTTGGCGACGATGAGATAGGCTCTGGCTGAGCCCTGCTCCATAGCCTTCTGTAGGAAGGTCTGTGCACGCTCCTTGTCGGCAGGCAAGCCCTTACCATTGGCATAGATATCATAGAGACGGAGGTAAGCATCGGAGTAGCCACGATCACCGGCTATCTCTAGGTAGAAGAGCGCCTGCGGTGGGGCGACGGGTTGACCACTGGCCTCGAGCTGAAGGAGCGCTGAGGTGTAGAGCGCAGCCGGATGTCCCTGGTCGGTAGCACGATTGAGCAAGGCGCGAGCCTCGGCTACTGTCATCTCGGGAGCATGACCTGAGGCGTAGAGATCAAAGAGCTTGTACTGAGCCTCGGCATCACCTTCGGCAGCCGCGATCTTAAGGGCCTTGACGGTTTGTTTGTCGGTATCCGGGCTAGACACTTCTCGGTGGAGAGCATTAAGTGGGTGCTCGGAGCTGGTAGTGTATGGATTCTTCATTTTGCTTGGCTATTGTCCAGCTGTATAAAGTAGACCTTCCGACCTTGATTAACGGAAGGTTCCAAGGGCAAAGGTAATTAAAATAAGATGTCCGGCAATACGGCATCGGATTTTAGGATATAGGCTATATTTCGTTAAGTTTTAAAGTAATTCAAGGCTTTGGTTGGCAGGTGATTGGGGTGGATTATAGGAAGTCGCCCCGAAGTATCAGCCTTGGCTTCCCGAATGAGATGAGTGAGCATTTGGGGGCATAGCTCTCGCGGGAGAGGAGCGTCAGGCGGCCTTGGGGTAGAGGTAGAGCTTTGAGGAGGGAGAGGTTAGCCTTTTCTTGAGAAGAGGTAGAGCTTTCTCTCGACGAAGGGTCAGCTTTGCTGGGGCGAGGGTTGCTGGTCACTAGGGGAGAGGTCATATATTGGAGAGCGTGGCTTGGGATGATGGGTAGCTGGTGCTTGACCGAGGAGTTTCCCTTGGTCTGTTAGGGTGGGGAAGAGGTGTCGTCTTAGTGGGGAATTAGCTCGGCGTCTTCCGGGTCTAAGAGGTAGGCTATGTGCGCTGAATAGAGTATCTTTGTTCAGATATATATGGGGGTATGCCCCACTTAGTTCTACACTTCAAACACCTTCTCTATAATGGCAAGCAAAGGAACGATTCTCGTCACTGGTGGTACGGGATATATTGGCTCCCACACGACGGTAGAGCTCATGCAGGCTGGCTATGACGTCGTCAGCATCGACAACTTCTCTAACTCAGGCCCAGACGTGCTCCAGGGGATCGAAGCGATCACGGGGCGCCGTCCGACCTTCTACGAAGCTGACTGTAATGACGAAGCAGCCATGGAGCGTATCTTCTCGGCTCACCCCGATATCGTCGGGGTTATTCACTTCGTAGCTAGTAAGGCTGTCGGGGAATCCGTGCAGAAGCCTCTCCTTTACTACCGCAATAACCTCCTCTCCCTCATCGTCCTCCTCGAAGCTATGCAGCGCCATGGGACGAAGGGGATAGTCTTCTCCTCTTCATGCACCGTCTATGGTCAGCCCGAAGTGCTACCTGTGACGGAGGAAGCCCCTGTCCAGCAGGCGCTCTCTCCCTATGGTAATACGAAGCAGATCAATGAGGAGATCCTAGCAGATGCTGTCTATGCAGGCGCACCCTACAAGGTTATTCGCCTGAGATACTTCAATCCTATCGGGGCACACCCCTCGGCTCTGATCGGAGAGCTACCTAATGGTGTCCCCCAAAACCTCATTCCCTACCTCACACAGACTGCCGCTGGCATCCGTAAGGAGCTGAGTGTCTTCGGTGACGACTATAATACGCCTGACGGATCGTGTGTGCGTGACTATATCAACGTCGTCGACCTAGCGAAGGCACACGTCATCGCCATCGCTCGTATGCTAGACGATACGAAGAATAGCCCCCGCTTGGAGACCTTCAACATCGGTACAGGACGAGGCGTCAGCGTGCTGGAGCTTATCCGCACCTTTGAGGATGTCACGGGAGTGGCTGTGCCTCACAAGATCGTCGGACGACGTGAAGGAGATATCGAGCAGGTCTGGGCGAACCCCAAGCATGCCAATGAAGTCCTCGGCTGGGAGGCCAAGGAGACCCTAGGAGATACGCTTCGCTCGGCTTGGGCTTGGCAGCAGCGTCTCTCCGACAAGAATTAAACGACTAATCCGTACGGAGCTTCTCACTGGGACTAACGCCTAGGGAGAAGCTCCGTCTCATCTTATCAAGCATGAAGAAAGACTTCAAGCGTACTCTTATTACCGCCGCTCTCCCCTATGCTAATGGTCCCGTACATATCGGGCACTTGGCTGGGGTATACATCCCATCAGATATCTATGCCCGCTACCTACGTCTAAAGGGCGAAGAGGTACTCTTCGTCTGCGGTAGCGATGAGCATGGTGTCCCCGTTACTATTAAGGCCAAGAAGGAAGGTATCACCCCGCAGGATGTCGTCGACCGCTATGATGCTATCATCCGTCAGTCGTTCGCAGACTTCGGGATTACCTTCGATATCTACGGACGTACGACTAGCCCTACTCATAGAGAGCATGCTGCTGCGATCTTCCGTACCCTTTATGACAAGGGGGAATTCCTTGAGGAGGAGAGCGAGCAGTATTATGATCCCGAAGCTAAGCAGTTCCTCGCCGACCGCTATATCACTGGTACCTGTCCCCGCTGTCAATATGACCGGGCATACGGAGATCAGTGTGAGCACTGCGGATCGACGCTGAACCCAACCGACCTCATTCATCCCAAGAGCGCTATCTCTGGAGCGACGCCAGAGCTACGTAAGACGAAGCACTGGTACCTCCCGCTCAACAAGCACGAGGACTTCCTCCGTCAGTGGATCCTAGAGGATCATAAGGAGTGGAAGACCAATGTCTACGGGCAGTGTAAGAGTTGGCTCGACGGAGGTCTACAGCCACGCGCCGTGAGCCGAGACCTTGACTGGGGGATCCCTGTACCTGTCGAGGGAGCAGAGGGTAAGGTGCTCTACGTTTGGTTTGATGCTCCGATCGGCTACATCTCGAATACCAAGGAGCTACTGCCTGACAGCTGGGAGACTTGGTGGAAGAGTGAAGACACCCGACTCCTACACTTCATCGGGAAGGATAATATCGTCTTCCACTGTATCGTCTTCCCTGCGATGCTTCGTGCCGAAGGGTCATACATCCTACCAGATAACGTCCCTGCCAATGAGTTCCTCAATCTTGAGGGGGACAAGATATCTACCTCCCGCAATTGGGCTGTCTGGCTCAATGAATACCTCGAGGATCTCCCCGGGAAGCAGGACGTCCTGCGCTACGTCCTCACGGCTAATGCCCCCGAGACTAAGGACAATGACTTCACTTGGAAGGACTATCAAGCACGTAATAATAATGAGCTGGTAGCTGTCTTCGGTAACTTCGTCAATCGTGCCCTCGTCCTTACCGCCAAGTACTTCGAGGGTCGGGTGCCAGCACGAGGTGAGCTAACGGACTTTGATAAGGAGACTCTCGACGAGCTAGGTAAGGTGCGCAGCGCTATTGAGAAGGAGCTTGACGCCTTCCATTTCCGTGAAGCGCTGAAGGAAGCCATGAATCTCGCTCGCCTAGGGAATAAGTACCTCGCAGATACCGAGCCCTGGAAGCTGGCAAAGACAGACATGGATCGAGTCGCGACCATCCTCAATATCTCCCTTCAGCTAACCGCTAACCTCGCTATCGCCTTCGCTCCCTTCCTGCCGCAGAGCAGTGAGAAGCTCTTAGGTATGCTTCAGATCTCACTTCTAGCTTGGGTGGATCTTGGACGTAGTGACCTACTCAGCGAGGGACACCAGCTTGGGCAGGCGAGTCTGCTCTTCGAGAAGATCGAAGACGAGGTCATCGAGGCACAGATCGCTAAGCTCCAGGCGACGAAAGCAGCTAACGATGCCGCCGAAGCGAAGGCTCCTGCTGTGGGCGACGATATTACCTTCGATGACTTCACCAAGCTCGATCTACGTGTAGGTACGGTCCTTGAGTGTCAGAAAGTGCCGAAGGCGGATAAGCTCTTGCAGTTCCGTATCGATGATGGCCTAGGTGGTCGCACCATCGTCTCCGGTATTGCCCAGCACTATAGTCCTGAGGAGCTGGTCGGGAAGCAGGTCTGCTTCATCGCCAATCTTCCACCTCGCAAGCTCCGTGGTATCGAGTCTCAGGGCATGATCCTATCGGCTGAAGACTATACCACCGGTGCTCTCCGTCTCATTACCCCGATGGAACTGCTCGCTACGGGTAGTCAGATCAAGTAGTATCCTATGCAGACCATACACCTAACACAGACGAGCAGACCTCGCCCCCTAAGCTGGGCGAGTCTGCTCGTACTCGTTTTCGCCCTCGTCCTCCCAGCATTTGCTCAGAAGAATAAGGTCGTACGAACTACGGAGCATAAGCTCCGGATCATCCACACTACGGATGTCCATGGGAATATCTTCCCCTATGACTTCCTGAACGATCGCCCTGGCAAGGGGAGTATGGCACGTCTCTCGACCGTACTCAAGGAGGCCCGCAAGTCCGACCCTAGCCTCCTGCTCCTCGATGCAGGGGATCTCCTCCAGGGAGAGCCTCCGACGTACTACTATAACTATGTCGATACCGTCAGTCAGCACCTCGTCGCTACGTCGATGAACTACCTTCGCTACGATGCCGTAGCTATGGGTAACCACGATATCGAGCCTGGTCATCAGGTCTTCGATAAGTGGCGCACGGAGTGTAAGTTCCCCCTTCTCGGGGCGAACATCATCTCTGACGCTACGGGGAAGCCCTATTTCAAGCCCTATCAGATGTATCAGCGGGATGGACTGCGTATTGCTGTCCTCGGATTCACTACCCCTACTATTCCCCAGTGGGTACCTGCGCATCTCTGGAAGGGGCTACACTTTGATGATATCCTCGCCTCTGCGTCGCACTGGGTACCACTGATCCAGAAGCAGGAGAAGCCTGACGTCCTCGTGGTGCTCATGCACTCGGGGCTAGAGAACGACAATCCCGACTACCTAGAGAATGCTGGGCGTGCGCTAGCCAATAAGGGTCTTGGCATCGACCTCCTGCTGATCGGTCACGATCACCGTACGGAGCTCGAGTGGATACGTCCCACCGAGGGGCACTCGGACTCGGTCCTCTTGATCAATCCTGCGAACCACCTAGACCGAGTCTCGGACATTCAGATCTCGGTCACTAAGCGTGGGGGCAAGGTCGTCAAGAAGGAGCTTCGCCCTAGCTTTATCTCCCTCGACGGAGTTACCCCTGATCCTGGCTTCCTCGCTCACTTTAAGCAGGAGGAAGAGGCGGTGAAGGCCTACCTAAGTAGTGAGGTCGGTGAGCTAGCCACAGAGGTACGAGGCGAAGATGCTCTCTTCGGCACCTCTCCTTATATGGACGTTATCCACCGGATGCAGCTAGATGCCGTGCAGGCAGAGATCTCTTTCGCAGCTCCACTGAAGATCTCCGCTGTCCTGCCTGCAGGCAAGATCTATGTGAGAGACCTATTCAAGTTCTGCCCATTCTCTAACTTCCTCTACGCGATGGCGCTCACGGGGAAGGAAATCCAAGGCTATCTCGAGCATTCCTACGCTGGTTGGGTGAACGAGATGACCTCCTCCGAGGGACAGCTCATTCGCCTTAAGCCTGGAGCGAAGCCAACGGATAAGTACAAGACCTTTGTCCCGCCCTACAACTACAGTGCTGCTCAGGGGATCGACTATACCGTCGACCTCTCGAAGCCAGCGGGGCAGCGTGTGACGATCCTCCGCCTCACGGGGCATAGCGAGCCGTTTGACCTGGAGCGTACCTATCGCGTGGCGGTGAATTCCTACCGTGCTGGCGGTGCCGGTGGTATGCTTACCACGGGCGCAGGCATTCCGAAGGAGGAGCTACCCAAGCGCATCGTTGGGTCGACGTCCCATGATCAGAGCTATTACCTCGCTGAGTTCTTCCGCCGACATCAGGTCGTTCGTCCTGTCGACCCTAAGAACTGGCAATTCCTCCCTGTACCTTGGGCAAAGGAGGGAGCTGAGCGTAGTCGCTCCTTCCTCTTCCCTAAGCAGAAATAGCTAGACTATGTCGCTTGCCCCACTGCTGCTTCTCATCCTTCCGCTGGTACTCTTTGTCGCCCAGCTCCTCCTGAGAAAGCGCCTTGGGGAAGAATCTTCCCTCCGTAAGAGGTTCAAGCAAGATCGATCTCCGTCACCTGGGCTCACCCCCTGGGCTACGGAGGTCGATCTGTCTACGCATCCACTCTTCCACGCCCCGAGCCTCCTTGCTCCACTCGATGCAGAGCCTTATTTCCTCGTCCTCGATACCGAGACCCGAGAGGCGATCGACGAAGCACCTGCCGAAGCTGTGTCTCAGGCTCTGCCTTCGCCCTCGCCCGTCATCGCTCTCACCTGGCAGGTGCTGGACGAAGACGGCCGGCTGATGAGCGAAGAGTATCATCTCCTACGGCAGGAGGGGAGGATCACCCCCGAAGCGACACGCTTGCACGGGCTGAGTGAGGAGGATCTCCGAGCTGGGGGTGAAGCTCCTCGGCTTGTGCTGGAGCGCTTCCTGCGAGTGACTGCACGAGCGAAGGTGCTCGTAGCTCATCATCTTCGCTTTCATCGTGCGATGATTGCGGCTGATCTAGAGGCCTTGGGGCTCCCGAAGGCCGATCTTCTTGATCGGGAGGGCTACTGTACGATGGAGGGAGGTAAGGCGCTGGGCTTCAAACGACGGCGATCGGGCGAAGCTAGCTATCCTCGCCTCTCGGAGCTCTTTGGCCAACTCTATTACGAACGTCCGCATCTAGCGCTGAGGTACCAAGAGAAAGGGCTTCGAGATGTCCGTCTCTGCTCGGCTTGTCTACGTGCGTTGCTTCGGCTTCCGTCCTATCGTCCGCTGTCGAGCCTGCGTCCTCGTGCTGATGAGGATGAGTTCTCTTGGGGAGGCAGGTAGACGTCGGGGCGAGCGAACAGGTACCTTTGTCTAAGCTAAGCATAACCTTGATCCGAGAAGAGGTATAGCTCCCCGATGGAGAAGCTATACCATAGTAAAAAGAGCGCTCCGAGCGCATCGCCAGTAGGTGCTGGTGGTGCGCTCGGAGCGTCTTATCTGGTGTGGGAGAGAGGGGTGACTTGGACGAACGGAAGCTGAGCCGTAGCTAGCCCTTACGCCCGTAGTCGGCGGGGATCTCCCCCCAGGCTACCGTATCCCACTTATAGACCGGCGTCGTATAAGGATGCGTTTGAAGCCATTGCTCGGCACGGGCTATGAGCTGAAAGAGCTCTTCGCTCTGGGGCGTACGCTCAAGTAAGGTCTTGCAGCGCTTCTTCCTAACCCACGTCAAGGCGATCTGACTGTCCGAATAGACGACTAGTCCGGATAGCTTCTGCTGGTCGATGAGAGCCAGAGCATGGACGATGGCGAGGAATTCCCCGATGTTATTGGACCCCATGGCGAAGGGACCCATCTCAAAGAGCGTGCTACGTGACGGGAGATAGATGCCTCGGTACTCCATCTTGCCTGGGTTCCCAGAGCAAGCGGCATCGACGACGATGGCTTCGGGAATAGGTGAGGAGGTGGTACTGCGCATCTCTTCGGGGACTTGCTGACGACGTGCGAAGCCACTAGCTCCCTCTTCGTAGGCTCGTAGGGCTGCACTATGTGTCTCGAAGCTCTTGAAGCGAGGATGGGGATAGCCATTGGTTTGACGCTGACACTCACTCCAAGAGTCATAGACCCCAGGCTCGTGACCAGCCCAGACGACGTACCATTTCTGCTTCTTTGCCATAACGTTTGTGCTAAGTAATATGGGCAAAGGTACGACAATCCCCCTGCTGAGCAATGTGGAGACCTACCTTCCCCGAATCCTGCCTCGAGGACTGCTGACTGCTGGCTATGCCCTACGGATAAAAGCAAGCCACCTCGATCACCGTAAAGGGATCGAGGTGGCTTAGCTTAGTGACTTCTCTCGGAAGTCAAAGGGGGAGGAAGCAGCTTAGAGAAGCTCTTCGATAGCAGCCTTGAGGACTTCCTTGCTCTGAGCTCCGACGAGCTTCTTAGCGAGCTGACCACCCTTGAAGAAGAGGATCGTAGGGATGTTACGGACATTGAACTGCCCAGGTAGATCGCTGTCTTGGTCTACGTCGCACTTCCCGATGACGACACGTCCTTCATACTCGTGAGCAAGCTCCTCGATGAAAGGACCGACCATTTGGCAGGGACCACACCACGTAGCCCAGAAGTCTACTACGACGGGTTGGCCGGAAGCAATGAGTGCTTCGAAGTTCTGGCTGTTGATTTCTTGTGCCATGATGAATTTCTTTAGTTGAATTATGCTGTTATGATTACTTATCGAGCTGTCATCTCGATGCCGGTATGCTGGCAGAAGTCCAGCAGGAGGGGCGTCGGAGCTATCTGCTGGTCATAGGTCAGCTCGACATCATGACGTCCTGTACCATCCGAGATACGAATAGATAACATAGCGTTACCGGGATTGTTCGACAGGAGATCCCCGAGGGTCTGGATTACTTCCTCATCGATTAGTCGAACGTCGATATCTAGATGGATCGACTGGATCAAGGTGTCGATGACCTGAGAGAGTAGCTCGATGCGCTGGACGACGAACTCCAGCTGCTCTCGATAGGGATGCTTCTGCACGACACCCTGTAGGAAAACGAAGAGTCCCTGCTGACAGTACTGCGCAAAGTTGACATAGCTATTGCTGAAGAGCGCTAGGTCGAAGGAGCCCGACGTATCCTCGATCGTGATGCGAGCATAGGGATCGCCACGCTTAGTCGTACCATTATAGACCTTGGTGATCATACCGCCAAAGGAGACTTGGCGATCTTCTCCTATGGCATCGAGATCATTCATCTGCAGGGCCGTCACAGGACAATAGCACTCGAGGAGTACGCGATAGGGATTAAGCGGGTTACCTGATAGGTAGAGTCCTACGAGATCACGCTCCTTATTCAGGCGCTCTAGATCAGAGAGCTGAGGGTAGGTGCTGGGCGGGGTAGGACGAGGGAGTTTCATCGCCTCCTCTTCTCCACCGAAGAGGGAGTTTTCGTTGATGCTTTGCTCTGTCTGCAGGACTTGTCCGTAGCGCATCAGCGCCATCATGAAGTTATCGTCATTCCCCATCTCCATAGGCGCTAGGTAATGCTCACGCTGGAGCCCGAAGCTATCGAAAGCTCCCGAGAAGATCAGGCTCTCCATCGTCTTCCTGTTGACTCCACTAGCATTCATGGGGACACGCTCGCAGAAGTCGTAGATGTCCTTATAGGGTCCGTTCTCCTCACGCTCTCGGATGATGACTTCGACAGCTGAGCTCGAGACGCCCTTGATCGCATTTAGACCGAAGCGAATATCTCCGTCCTTGTTGACAGCGAACTTGAAGTCCGACTCGTTGACGTCAGGATTTAGCACACGGATCTTCATCGCTCGGCACTCATCCATGAGCTTGATGATCTCGGCGATATTATTGAGGTTACGGCTCAATGCTCCTGCCATGTACTCCGCAGGGTAGTTCGCCTTGAGGTAGGCAGTCTGATAGGCTACCCAGCTGTAGCAGGTGGCGTGGCTCTTGTTGAAGGCATACGAAGCAAACTTAGCCCAGTCTGCCCAGATCTTCTCGAGGATGTCTTCGCTGTATCCCTTGGCTTTCCCGCCAGAGAGGAACTTTACCTTCAGCGCAGCCATCTTGTCGGCCAGCTTCTTCCCCATCGCCTTACGTAGCTCGTCACTCTGTCCACGGGTGAAGTCTGCGATCTCTCTGGAGAGTAGCATCACCTGCTCCTGATAGACAGTGATACCATAGGTGTCCTTGAGATAGCGCTCCATACAGGGGAGGTCGTAAGTGATCGGCTTACGACCATGCTTACGATCGATGAAGTCAGGGATGTAGTCCATAGGTCCTGGACGGTAGAGCGCATTCATCGCAATGAGATCCTCGAAGGTCGAAGGCTCCAGCTCTCGGAGATACTTCTGCATCCCCGCTGACTCAAACTGGAAGGTGCCGATCGTTCGTCCCTCGGCATAGAGTCGGTAGGTCGTCTCATCGTCAATAGGAATACGGTCAATGTCGATCTCGATACCACGGCTCTTCTTGATATTGAGTAGAGCTTCTTTAATAATAGATAGGGTCTTGAGCCCAAGGAAGTCCATCTTGATCAGGCCTGTGGACTCGATCACCGAGCCTTCATACTGGGTGACGAGCATGCTCTCCCCAGTCGTCTTGTCTTCGGCTGTACTTAGTGGCACCACCTCACTGATATCCATCTTCCCGATGATGATACCGCAGGCATGCACACCGGTACTTCGGATGTTCCCCTCGAGGATACGGGCATACTTCAGTGTATCGCTGACTAAGCGCTCTGAGCTTAGCGAGGCTTGCTTGAGCTCTGGTACGTGCTCGATAGCACTCTCGATGGAGACATTCTTGACATTGGGGATCTTGTCGGGGATGAGCTTGGCTAGTCGGTCGCTCTCTGCGAGGGGGAGCTTTTGGACTCGTGCTACGTCCTTGATGGCACTCTTGGCTGCCATCGTGCCATAGGTGACGATGTGAGCGACTCGCTCGTAGCCGTATTTCTCCGTGACCCAGCGTAGGACATCTGCTCGTCCATCATCATCGAAGTCTACATCAATATCGGGCATAGAGATACGGTCAGGATTGAGGAAGCGCTCGAAGAGGAGGTCGTAGCGTATCGGGTCAATGTCGGTGATGTTAAGGCAATAGGCTACAGCAGATCCTGCTGCCGATCCACGTCCAGGTCCTACGAAGACTCCCATATTGCGTGCTGCTGCGATGAAGTCTTGTACGATGAGGAAGTAGCCCGGGAAGCCCATGTTCTTGATCGTAGCTAGCTCGAAGTCGATGCGCTCTCTGACCTCGGCGGTGAGCCCTTCTTCTCCGTATTTTCGCTTCGCTCCTTCGTAAGTCAGATGGCGCAGATAGTCGTCCTCATCTTCAAAGCCTTCGGGGATGGGGAAGTCAGGCATCAAGGGACCCTGATCAATGCTATAGAAGGAGACCTTGTCGCAGATCTCCTGAGTGTTTGCCAAGACCTCGGGAACATCGGCAAAGAGTTCGTTCATCTCAGCTGTCGTCTTCATCCACTCTTGCTTGCTATAGCGCATGCGTTTGGGATCATTGAGATCCTTCCCCGTACTAAGACAAATGAGTCGGTCGTGCGCCTCTGCATCCTCTTCGTTGAGGAAGTGGATATCGTTAGTGGCGATGACTTTGACGCCGTGCTTTTTCCCTAGCTCAAGGAGGACTGCATTCACCTGCTGCTGCTTTTCGTAGGTCTCTTGATTCCCTAGAGGGTTATCCGTCTTGTGACGCTGTAGCTCGAGGTAGAAGTCATCCCCGAAGAGGCCCTTGAACCACTGAATGCTCTTCTCGGCCTCCTCGATATTGCCATACATGATATGCTGTGGGATCTCTCCCCCTAGGCAAGCAGATGTGGCGATAATTCCCTCATGGTACTGTTCAAGGAGCTCCTTGTCAATACGTGGTCTATAGTAGTAGCCATCGATCCAGGCTTGGGAGACCATCTTGATCAGGTTGCGGTAGCCTTGGAGGTCTTTAGCTAGCAAGACAAGGTGCCATCCACTATTGTCGATGGACTGGTTGGGGCGGTAGGGGTTGGAGACATTAGCCTCTTTCTGTAGGCGGGAACGACGAGCACAATAGACTTCACAGCCGAGGATAGGCTTGAAGAGTGGCCGAGCTTCGGCAGCCTCTAGATCCGCTTGTAGCTTCGTCAGTTGTTCTTCCACCTCCGAAGTCCTGGGTTCCTTTGCTGTGAGCTCATCAATTTGCTTGCGTAAGGCCTTTCGCTCGGAGAGAAGAGGGGCATTCTTCTTCCCCACATAGTCGAAGAACTCCTTGATGCCAAACATCGCTCCATGGTCGGTCAGGGCGATGCCTTTCATCCCATCCTGTATTGCTTTATCGACTAAGCCTTTGACCGAGGCTTGGCCATCAAGTAGAGAGAACTGGGAGTGTACGTGCAGATGAACAAAGGGTTGCATATCGAATAGAGGCTTATGCCCCAAGGAAAGGGCTATGACGTAGAAAAAGGAGCAGACCGATACGTCTACTCCCTCTTACAAAGTTACCGTAAAAACGTGAGTTTCTTCCTCTGTAAACGCTTTGAGGAAGAAGTGTCCCTGTTGGCGACTGCTAGCCAAAGCTAGATTGCTTGATTAGAGATCATCCTCACAGAGTAGGTATAGGCGCCAGCGGAGCGAATCGAGGTTGAGCTGGGTGAAGATTTCCTCTTGCTTGAGCGGTTGATGGGTTGGTAAGAGAGGATGCTTCTCGACTCTTCCTTCCTTGAGAAGGTAATAGCCATCCTCCTCAGGGAAGAGTGGATCTTGGTAGGCGAAAGCTCGTGTTTCCTCGGGGTGGTGCTGGAGGTATAGCTCAAGGAGCCTACGGAGGTTCAGTAGGCGAAGCATCCCTTTAGGCTGAGGCATCGCTGTCGGCGGAGTGGGGAGGAAGTAGCGGAAGGTATGCTGGGGATACTGGTTGGCTAGATCTTGGAGTAAATCCTTGCATGCCTCGATCTGTCCGAAGGCTGCTCGTACCCAGACTTCATTCGTAGGTTGCACCATGGAGAAGAGAGCTCCGTCGAAGAGCCCGCATTCATTCTGATGGAGGCTGAGCCGATAGCCCTCGCTGAGCTGGTAGTCCTCGAGTGCTGCCTGCCACCAAGCTTCGTCGTGAAGGATGAGAGGAGTATGTGATGAGCCTTCAGCTTGGGAGAGGAAGTCCACTAGCGTTTGGGCTCCAGGGCTGGTGTCGTTGAGCCCTTGGATAAGCGTCTCTTGTCCCGTCGTGATCCATTCGCTGAAGGCTGGGGTGAAGCCTGCATTCTTCTGATAGAATGCAAAGAGGCTAGCTTCGGCAGGGATCAGCGTAGAGAAGATATCTCCTCGCTCTCGCTCCTTATATAGTGCTTGCCGAATGAGCTCGCTACTCATCCCCTTAGCTCGATGGTCGGGGTGGGTAGCGATCCCACAGAGATAGCCTATAGGTAGGTGTATGCCGTCCTCGATACGTAGCGTAAGGCGAGGAGCGAGAAGCATCGAGGCTACTTGTCCATCTACATAGGTGACGAAGGCTTCGTCCTCTCGATAGATGTGTCCGAAGAATCGAGAGACACTCTCCAGGCTATCTCCGAAGACCTCATGCCAGAGCTGGCGAGCATCTATCTCTTGCTTACTCCTACTTAGCATGGTTAGTGACAGTCGTGACGTAGGACGGCTGCTATCTTCGGCAGGATAAGCTCTGGCTTGTAGGAGAGCTTGGCTTTACGTAGTCCCTCGATACCTAGGTCTTCTTCTCGATTGACATAGGTGTACTGCTCTGGGATCGTGGATGCAAAGCATTTATTGATCATCGTGTAGGCCCCGTCGTAGTCTCGATTAGCCTTCTCGATGTGGACGTCGAAAGTCGTAGCGTTGATCGGCGAACCAAGGGTGAAGGCTACGACCTCTCCCCCCACACGAAGCAAGCCTCCTGAGAGCCCTAGGGCGGTGAAGTCTCTGAGGAAACAGCGGATGACCTCCCGCTCTATAGCTTCATCTTCTTCTGTTCCATGCTGCTCTAGCCAGCGCTCCTCCATCAGGAGACACTCCTGTAGATTTTCCTCGGAGATAGGCTCGTAGCTGTACTCTGGGTAGAGCTTGACGAACTTATTGATATGGTTGCGCTTAGGCTGAAGGCTCTTGCCAGAGAGCGTGACCAGCTTCTCTCGGAGATAGATGTAGTCGGCAGCTCCTTCGTTCTCTAGGAAGGTGAAGGCTGTCGGGCAGAGACGCTCTAGGTGCTCCTGGCAGCGGGGAGTGATACCCATCAAGACGAGGGGGTGGTCTCCTGCTTCTGCCTCGAAGCGAAGGCGCTCAATAGCCTTCGTGACGCATTCGCCCTCTAGACCTAAGGGGAGAAGATAGGCCGGGTGAGAGCGTGCGGGTGAGGTGAAGCGAATGAAGAGGTGATCCTCTTCGATGGCATAGCTCGTCGCATACTTCAAGCTCCACCCATAGAGGTTTGCAAATGAAAGGTCACAGATCTGTGACTTGCTCTGGAGGGTAAAGTGGGTGATCTCCTTACGAGAGTCTAGTGTGATGGGCTGAAAGTGCAGTCGTTCCATAGGGTATATTAGTTCGCTACTTCGCTGATCCGCGAGTCATGCGGAAGGAGGCTTGGTAGCACATGAAGAGGGGGATAGCGACACCGACTCCTAGGGCAAACATCGTCAAGAGAGCCGTGATAGCGTTGCTGATGATCATGGGGAGATACTGCTCCTGTGCTACCTCTTGCGTCGACTCCATGAAGCGGATCATCCCTAAGAGGGAGCTGTAGACGAACTTCCCTGGGATCATCGGAAGGAGAGCGGGGAAGGCAAAGACCTCGATCGGGTAGCGTGCATAGTAGGCGAAGCCCACGGCGATGAAGCCTGCTAGGACGGCAGCGAGGAAGGTCGCGATGGCGATGTTCAGCCCTCCGTAGTGCATCAGCGTGAAGCGTAGTGCATTCCCGATGAAGGCGATGATGGGGACGTAGCGGAAGGCCGCCTTCGAGGGATTCCCTACGGCAGCGAAGCCAAGAGCAGCGATAGCAGCAAAGAAGCCCTTCTCTAAGATCAGTAGAAGATCCATAGTCATTCGTGTCGTGTAGTTAGAGTAGCGAGAGGTCGAGGACCATGAGAGAGAAGCTGAGGCCTACGGTGATCGCTACGACGATCATCACGGCGGTCATGAGACGAGAGATCCCGTTGAGGATATAGCCATCGAGGATGTCCATCATCCCGTTGATGAATGGTACCCCAGGGATGAGGTAGAGGACGCTGGCACTGAGGGCAGTCGTCGGATCCTTCATGAATCCAAACTTAGCTCCTAGACCGACGACAGAGGACGCTACGGTCGCTGATAGCACGACCGTCAGGTAGTGATAGACGTGATGGCGGTTGAGCTCCTGACGAAGGAGGAAGCCAAAGAACGTGCCGAGGAAGACGAAGAACCCCGAGATCAGATCTCCGCCGAAGAGTAGACAGAATCCCATGTTCGCCTGACTGATGAGGTAGAGCATGAGCCAGCGATTCATCGGTGGTGTCGAGATGATCTGCTGGAAGCGCTCCTCGAGCTCGTCTAGGCTTAGCTGGTGGTCATAGGTGTACCACGAGAGGCGGCTTAGCTCGGCATTGAAGAAGAAGTTCAGGGGGCCATGCCGATGTTGTAGCATCCCAGAGATGGGGTGCGCTCGGTCGATGGTGTGGTAGGAGTGTCGGGAGTTCTTCACTGCAGGAGTGAGGGTCATGGTCATGTTTCGCTGGAAGGTCATGATCATCACGTCATAGCCATAGGCATGGGCGATGCGGGTAGTGTTCACGACGATACGCGAGGTCTGCACTCCGACACTCGTCTGCGTGGTAGCAAAGCGAAGTAGGAAGTCTAAGAGCTGCTCCTGATCAATATCCTGTAGGGAGCGAGGGGTCGTCTGCGCCATAGAGGAGGAGAATATGGGGTCTGTATAGTGAGTGGTAAATGAAAAAGCCTCTGCTTGTGGTGAAGCAGAGGCTTTTGGAAGTGATCTCCTTTCTTGTTGCGGAGGCAGGATTCGAACCTACGACCTTTGGGTTATGAGCCCAACGAGCTGCCACTGCTCCACTCCGCGCTATCTCTTTTGCTCTGCAAAGGTAGTACATATTTCTTTACGAACCAAATCGAGGGGAAAGTATTCCCTCCGAGGGGGTAGCAGTAGTAACACAAAAGGGGCAACAGTAGTGCCTCCTTAGAGGCAACAGTAGTGCCACCCGAGGGGCATCAGTAGTGCCTACTAGTTGGTAAATAGGATCCCTGTCAAATGGGGTAAGGAAGAGGGGAGAAAGGCTAAGGCTTACTAAGCTGTGTCCCTAAGCTTCGTAGCTCTAGCGACTAGCTCCTAGGGGCGAAGAAGGAAGCGAACGACTTGGTAGTCCGAGGCTCCTTCGCCCGAGCGAAGGCGTATGCGTAGGAGGTAGCTCCCAGGAGCTAGGCGGGCTGTCCAGGGCGTGAGGTCGAAGGTCTCCTTGCCCGAAGCGAAGGATCGACTTAGGGGTGGGAGCTGGGCTCGTAGCTGGCCTTGGAGGTCAAAGCACTCCCCTTCGAGAGTTCGTGCGGATACACTTGCAGGGCTGGTGATCTCGAGTGTCAGTGGACTGGCAGGTGATGTCTCTGAGGGATAGATCCTAGCGCTAGTGATCTCGGGACGGAGGCCAGAGAGGAGGGTGAAGGAGGCGGTAAGCTCCGTAAGCTGACCTGCTAGATCCCAGAGACGAAGGCGGAGCTGATGCCCTCCCTCTATGAGTGGCGGTAGTGGGAAGCTAAGTCGGTAGGACTTGGGCTTGCCCTCGATCGGCTGTAGGTACTCCCGTAGGTCGAAGGTTAGCCCTTCCTGCTCATCGAAGGTTAGTCGAGGGAGGTGCCCCAGGCTTTGCTCGGAGCGGTTGATCCCGTGGGGGGCATGGATCACAGCTTGGAGGAGAGAGCTGGAGGCTACACTTCCCAGCTCGGGTAGCTCTCGCTTTCCCCCGAGGGAGAAGCTCTCGATACGGATAGGTTCCTTAGGTGTCTGTGGATCAGCTCCTGAGTCAGCCCCCCAGTAGATCTCGGTGAAGACTCCATAGGCGTCACGCTTGGTCGTCGGATCAGTAGCATAGACCTCTAGGCGAAGACTATGCTTGTCTCCTCGGACTTCGTAGGGTAGGGAGGTGGAGAGGTGATAGCGTCCAGCCTCCACGCTCACTTCCTCGTCGACCAAGAGATCCTTGTAGGTGGAGTAGCTCACCGGAGGTATGTTGGTGTCGCCGTAGTTGAAGTTGTCGATCGTCTCCTGTCGCTGGGGGCTATCGTAGAGACGAATGCGTGCTCGTCCTTGGAAGGAAGCGTCTCTCTTCCCCGAGCTATCTCTTAGTTCCCCCTCTAGCTTGAGCTGACCTCCTGGGGTGAGTGTTAGCTGAGCGTGTGCCGAGAGAAACTTGTCTCCTAGCTGGGTGAGAGTCGTAGAGACTGCAGGGTAGGGAAGCTGAAGGAGAGGAGAGCCGAGGAGGGTGAAGTTCAGGCGATTGATCGGGTAGGCTTGCTTGCGGAGCTTGTTCTTGGCCTCCCGCACGGCCGAGCCTAGAGGTCGTAGCTTACCTGAAGCATCGGGAGTGAAGAGAGCTTGGAGGACGGCGGTCGCCATCGCTTGGTTCGGTAGGTCCCAAGCGATACGTGTCGTGCCGAGGAGAGCAATTCCCCCCGAGGTGGGATGCAGGACGACCTCCTCGCCAGCAGAAGTGGTGGGCGCATCAAAGGGTGCGAAGTCACAGGTCGCCGTGAGCCAGAGTGGCAGATGGCGGTGAGTGAAGCGCTGGACATCGGCTGTCGTCAGGAGCTGCTCATCCGTCCAAGAGCGAGGACCTCCGTGTCCTGTATAGGTGAGTAGGAGGGTTCCTTCGCTGAGTGCCTGACGGAGCGCTCGCTCAGCACCAGGCACAGTGACTTTCCCTCCACTGCTCTTCCTAGGGTAGTCGGCGAGGTAGACAGGCCGGATGAAGAGCTGAGGGGCTACTTCGCTGAGCGTACTGGAGACAGCGAGACTCTGATGGAGGTGGCGGTTGCTATCCCCATTGTCTGCTACGAAGGTCGCCCTCGTGCGCCAAAGCCCTAAGTCTTCCCCCCTAGCGTAGCGAATCGTCTTATCCACTAGGGGTCGGGCCTCCTGAGCCGTACGCACGGGGAAGCGCCCCACGCCTATCGTCATCGAGAGATTGACGAGGTGATCGTCATCACTATCTACAGCTATCGAGCGGTCTTCCTCTGGGGAAAGCATGGCGAAGTAATCATCGCTCGTGTAGCTGTCGAGGTCTAGGGAATTGCGAGACTGATAGGTCAGAAGGAGCTCGGTGGACTGAAGCTCACGGCTCTGCCACGCTAAGGAGAGACGGCGGTTATCATGAGCGCCGTCCCCGAAGAGGAGTAGCTGGAAGTCCGTCCCCTTCCCTGCGCTACGAGCTCGCTGGTAAAGGAGGTAGCAGGCTAAGCGATAGACGGAGGCATCGGGAGTGCCGCCATTGAGCTCATTGAAGAGCTGCTGTTGGGTCGCTACGAGGACATCCTTGCCGATACCCCGATAGTAGGAGGCTAGACGCTCGGCTTCGAGGCGAAGAGTTTCGGTCGTGATGATGAAGAGATCGACGGCGGGCGACTCTTGTAGCCGGTGCGGAGCTTCCTCCTCTCGCACGAAGGTGGGGCTATAGGCTTCGGAGAGCTGGAGGGCTAGGAAGAGCGGAGGTGTTGGGCTAGGGGCGGTGGTGAAGCTCCCCTTGTCGGTGAGATGCTGGGTAGCCTGTGGATCATCCACTCGGAAGATCTGTGTCCCTGCTGGGGCGGTTAGGTGGAAGCTCTGTTCCTTGCCTGCGGAGCTCCCTCGGGTGAAGAGCAGTTGTCCCTTTCCGCTATAAGTGAGTGGAGCGGTGAGGTTAGCTTCGAGGTAGTCTAGGCGAGCTATGGTTTTCGGGGTCTCATAGCTGAGTGTCAGCTGAGGAGCTTCCCTGGGTATGAGGGGAGTGAGAGCACTTGGATCAGTGATCTTCCTACGCCCGTAGACGTGGTAGCCTCCAGCAGGCATGCGCTCCCGCATCTCTTCGAGCGAGAGGGAGGATCGTAAGAGCATCTTCCCTGCTAGACCAAGGGTAAGCCGAGCATCCTCTGCTTGGGGATAGGCCATGTAGGCTAAGCGTACCCGAAGGGCGGTAGCCTGCAGATCCTGAGGGAGGGATAAGGTTAGCTGTGGTGTGCGAGTGAGATCTTCACCGAAGAGATGACGCCCTGTGTTGGATGGGGTATAAGTATCCTCTTCGTGCAGGTAGCAGGCAGTGTAGGTGCTGGATTCACGGGAGAGAGAGGAGGTGGATGTAGCTAGCCGGACGTCCTGAATCACCTCGGGCTCGGCCTCATCCGAGAGGAGGTAGTAGGCCGTGCGGGTGTAGGGATTGGTCTCGTGGCTGAAGAAGTCCTTCTCAGGGAGATATACCCAGCGAGTCGTCCCTTGGGCGAAGAAGTAACGCTTGTCTCCAGCTATATAGATCGGGGTCTGGCTAAGGCGTCTTTCACGGAGCAGGCTTAGATCCTCTGGGAGCATCGCTCCGCCAGTGCCATAGACGGCGACACGCTTCGGATCGGCAAAGCCCCAGGCACGGAGCTGGCTCTCGGTAAGTACATAGAGCCCCGTTCGCTCTATGGCGATACGTACCCAGCGAGCCTCTGCGGGGAGGATGACGCCCAGTAGGAGGAGTAGGAGAGCGAGCCTTCGTGCCATAGACGGGCTAGCGTCTGAGGAGCTTCTGTCGGAGCATGCTGATCGCTGTGCGGGGGACCTCTAGGCGCAGGACGATGCCCACGAAGAGCAGGAGCAGGAGGCTATTGATCGACAGCTGAAGGAGTGGCGATCCTGCGAAGCTCGTTGCCCCGAAGGTCATCATCCCATAGAGTAGGGCGGTCAGGAGGGTATAGCCCATGAGCTTCTTGAGCTGATATTGCACGGGATAATAGTGCTGACCTAGGAAGTAAGATACCAGCATCACCCCTCCGTTAGCTACGACAGAGGCCCAAGCGCAGGCTATGAAGCCATAGCGGGGAGCTAAGAGGACGATGATCGCTACAGTCAAGACGCACCCGAAGATCGAGAGGATTGCTCCCCAGTGGGTGCGGTCGGTGACCTTGTACCAGAGGGAGAGGTTGAAGTAGATGCCGAACATCAGTTGGCCAGCCATGATCCACGGCACCACGACGAGCCCAGGGTAATAGGCGGGTTCAATGAGTAGCTTGAGGATCTCCATATAGGCCATCACCGCCAGGAAGATGAAGTAGGTGAAGAGCACATAGTAGGTCATCGCCGAGGAGTAGGCCGAGCGAGCGGCCTCCTCACCCTTCTTCTTCTCTGCGAAGATAAAGGGGTCATAGGCATAGCGGAAGGCTTGGGTGAAGAGTACCATGACGACAGCGAGCTTGTAGCAGGCTCCATAGATGCCGAGCTGGGTGTGTGCCGCGTGGCTGTCCTCGAAGAGGAGGGGGAAGATGATCTTGTCGGCTTGGTTATTGAAGTTGCCCGCCAGCCCAAGGAGGAGCATCGGTAGGGCATAGCGGAGCATGGAGCGTAGGAGTGTGCCGTCGAACTTCCCCCTAGCCTTCCGCAGGGTAGGTATGAGGAGGACGAACTGGAGTGCATTACTCACGAGGTTGATCCCGAAGATGTAGCTGAGTGCATGGGCTCTAGGTTCCAAGCTGCCGAAGACGCTGGGGAAGAGCTCGGCGAGGTAAGGCAAGACATAGAATGCCCCTAGGGTCAAGAAGATCGTGGCGCCTACGAAGCTCATACGCACGGTCATGAACCACCACGGGCGCTGCTCGTAGCGCAGATACCCCAGTGGTATCGCCATGAAGGCATCGCTGGCGACGATGAAGAGGAGATAGCCTAGCAGGGTCTTCCCCCCAGACTCGACGCTGAGAAGCGCAGCTAAGGGATTTAGGAAGACTAGCCCGAGGATCACGAAGGCGACCGAGCTCACCCCTAAGCTCCATAGGGTCGTAGAGTAGACATCTTCGGGGTGCTCGTGCTTATTGACATAGCGGAAGAAGGCTGTCTCCATCCCGTAGGTGAGGATGATCATCAGTAGGGCTGTCCAAGCATAGAGGTTCGTCATCTGGCCAAACTCTGCTGGGACGAGGATGCGTACGTAGACGAAGGTGAGGAGCCAGTTCAGGAAGCGCCCGAACATGCTACTTAATCCATAGACTGCGGTATCCTTGATCAGGGAGGAGAGTGTACTCATTCGTCTTATTCTATTCAAGTGATCCTTCGATCCTGCTTACTAGTGGGCCTAGAGCTCCTCTATCGTGAGGAGCTGGAGATGGGGGAGTGGGGAGTGATCTGTCACGTATATAGTAAGTGCTCGGTTGGGTATATCCTAACCCTTCGGTTACGTATATTGTGATCGGTCAGTTACGTATATCGTGATCTTTGGGGAGGGAGTGACCTAGTCTTCGTCGAAGAGACCACCGACGGGGCGGATCCGAGGGCTTCGTCCTAGATGACTATAAGCGAGGTCGGTGGCTTCACGTCCACGGGGGGTACGCTTGAGGAAACCCTCCTTGATCAGGTAGGGCTCATAGACCTCCTCGACCGTGCCGGGATCTTCCCCCAGCGCCGTAGCGATCGTCGTGAGCCCTACGGGACCACCGGCGAACTTGTCGATGATCACCCCAAGGAGCTTATTGTCGATATAGTCTAGCCCATAGCGGTCGATATTGAGTGCCTCTAGGGCATAGCAGGCGATGGCTCGGTCGATATGTCCATTCCCCTTGACCTGGGCAAAGTCACGTACACGGCGGAGTAGGGCATTGGCGATACGGGGCGTACCACGGGAGCGAGAGGCGACCTCTACGGCAGCATCCCGAGCGCACGGGGTGTCTAGGATCTCCGCCGAGCGTAGGACGATCTCGCCGAGCGTGTCTACATCGTAGTACTCGAGGTGGAGGTTGATCCCGAAGCGTGCTCTAAGGGGAGCCGTCAAGAGACCACTACGGGTCGTCGCCCCGACGAGTGTGAAGGGATTGAGGTCGATCTGTATAGAGCGAGCACTAGGTCCCTTATCTAGCATGATGTCGATGCGATAGTCTTCCATGGCCGAGTAGAGGTATTCCTCGACGATCGGGCTCAAGCGATGGATCTCGTCGATGAATAGGACATCATTAGGCTCTAGTGATGTGAGTAGACCGGCCAGATCGCCAGGCTTGTCGAGGACGGGGCCAGAGGTGATCTTGATCCCTACACCTAGCTCTCCGGCGATGATGTGGGATAGAGTCGTCTTCCCTAGTCCTGGAGGACCATAGAGTAGGACATGATCAAGCGCATCGGAGCGCATCTTAGCCGCTTCGACGAAGATCTTGAGGTTATCTACCGCCTTGTCCTGCCCTCGGAAGCTATCGAAGGAGAGCGGACGAAGCGCTCGGTCGATCTCTTGCTCTTCGGAGGGGAGACTAGCTTGGTTTCGGATATCAAAGTCGGGATAATCGGGCATAATGGGCTTAGTGGGCAAAGGTGTCCAGGAAGGAGAACAGGTGCTGATAGGCTAGCTCGTAGGCCGTGTTGTCAGTCGATAGGAAGAGATCATGCAGTCCCCGAGGGATACGCACAGCCTCTACGTGGGTGCCGAGACGACGCCCATAGCGCTGGATGTCCTCTACGTCGAGGACGAGGTCGGCTTCGCCATACTCGGGCTTCCAAGTCCCAGTGGCACGTAGGCTCTTGTCAGAGCTCATCAATAAAATCGGCATCGGTAGCTGGAGACCTCGCTGGACACGCTGATGTCCCGAGCGGATCGCTCTCAGCCAAGCCAGACGGATGGGATGGCCAAAGTCCTTCTTCCACGCGGTATCGTAGTCCCACTTACCGTGGTACTTCTTGAGAAGGGACTGCGCATAGAGATCGGGTGTCTTCGATCGGCCGACAATGACCTTTGAGGGGATGATCTTCCCTGCCTGTGCTAGCATCGGCAGGATGTATCGCTCCTCTGCCTTCGAGAAGTTGAAATCTAAGAACGGACTATTGAGGATAAAGCCTGCGATGCTGTCTCGATTCTGTGTGTCGTGGAGGTAGAGACTGGTGATGAGCCCGCCTGTGGAGTGTGCCATGAGGAAGATCTCCTTAGCTCCCTCTTGGCGGATCTGCTGAAGGGCCTTGCTTAGCTCTTCGTAGTAGGCTTGGAGGTTGCTTATGGAGAAGGCATCTTGATGAGGACGGAGCGAACGGCCATAGCGCCTTAGATCGAGGGCGTAGAAGGCTAAGCCGTGCTGCGTGATGCTATCACCTAGTGCTCGCTGGAAGAAGTAGTCATTGTATCCATGCACGTAGAGTAGGGCACGGGGGCTCTGGGATAAACTGTCGTGACGAACCAGGGTAGCTACAGCAGCTCCTTGGCTATCTGAGCGTAGGGGGATAGTACACTGGCTGTAGCCGGGTAGGATGTCTGCTGTCCACTGAGCCTGCAGTCGTAGCGGGAGGAAGCTCAGCAGCAGGACGAGGGTGCAGACTAGGGCTGTCGGTGAGAGAGTCTTTTGCATCATTGTGTCTGGGCAAAGGGGGAGAATAGGCTTCTCCCTTATGACATAAGCGTATATGTGTACAAAGATAGGCCAAAGTCAGGCTTTAGCCCTGCCTTTCCCTAAGAGAAGGCTGGTATGGGAGTGACATCTGTCGGTAGAGCGTGCTACTCCTTGGCAGGACTTTGTGCTCGGATGAGCGATATGGATATACCCGAGAGATCGCCTTTATTGGGAGGATTGGTCTCTTCCATTTGGATGACCCTATAGGTCGATTACTAATGAAGCAGCGTATTTATTCCTAATGGAATGAAGGATGGATTAGTAATCAATATCTCGGTCGATTAGTAATGAAACTACGTGTGCGTTTGTAGCAGTGTATCGATGGGGTAGCTATAAACCACATCCTCCTCTCCAAGCTATTCATTGGTATAGCTTGGAGAGGAGGATGAGATAAGATCTGAAGTAGAGGATCAGTATCAGCCTAAGCTAGGAGACGCCATACTCCAGCGACGAAGATCGTCACGAGGATCCCCAGCCCTAGGGGAAGGAAGACCGAAAGGGCTGTCCAGCGTACGCTCTTCGTCTCCTTATAGATGGTGTAGATCGTCGTTGAGCAGGGGTGATGCAGTAGACAGAAAAGCATGACGCAGACACCAGTCATCAGCGTCCAACCTCCTTGCTGTAGGAGGGCGAAGGTCTCTGCTTCCCCACCTTCCATTAAGACGCCTGCACCTTCTCCACCGCCTCCGGTCATCAGCGCAGTGAGCATAAGTACCGTAGGTATGACGATCTCATTAGCTGGGATAGCTAGCAGATAAGCTAGCAGGATGATCCCATTGAGTCCCATGAGCCAACCTGGAGCATCTAGGAGGTGGATCAGGTGTGCTGCGATGCTGTCGCCCCCAAGGGTGATATTGCATGTCAGCCAAATCAATGCACCAGCGGGGGCAGCGAAGACGAGAGCTCGCCAGAGTACGATCAGCGTACGATCTATAAGCGAGGTATAGAGTGTGCGCCAGAACTGTGGTGGACGATAGGGTGGGAGCTCTAGGTGGAAGGTCGATACTTCCCCTCGGAGTACCGTGTGGGAGAGTACCCACGAAGAGGCAAACATCACAGCTATTCCCAGCAGGACGATAGCCAGCACAGCACCGATACTTGCCAGCGGAGCATAGGCTGCAGGTACAGCTGCCCCGATGAAGAGGGAGGCTAGGAGGATCTGTGTCGGCCAGCGCCCGTTACAGAGGGAGAAGTTATTCGTAATGATCGCGATGAGACGCTCCCGCTCACTGTCGATGATACGTGTGGATACGACACCAGCCGCATTGCACCCGAAGCCCATGCTCATAGTCAAGGCTTGCTTACCATGAGCTCCACTTCGGCGGAAGAGTTCGTCGAGATTGAAGGCCACACGAGGAAGGTAACCAAAGTCCTCTAGCAGAGTGAAGAGCGGGAAGAAGATCGCCATCGGGGGGAGCATCACGGAGACGACCCAAGCAGTAGCTAGGTACACTCCGTCGGCTAGAAAGCCTGTCAGCCACCAAGGACTACCAAGAGCTTCGAGTCCCGACCGCAGTAATGGGTGGAGCTTACCGACAAGGAGGTCAGAGAGGATGGCTGAGGGATAGTTTGAACCAATGATGGTAAGCCAGAAGACCCCTCCCAGCAGGAGGAGCATGATCGGGAAGCCCCACCGACGACTCGTGAGGATGCGGTCTAGCTTCACATCGAATGGTAGTCGTCCACTAACATAGGCTTGATGAACGACCTCCTCGCAGATGCGGTGTGCCTCGGCATAGATCGCCTCGGTCAGCTGATCGTGGAAGTTCTCCCCGATGATGAGATGCACTTCCTTAGCTAGCTTGAGAAGCTCAGGATGATTGAAGCGGGAGACGATCGAGGGATCATCTTCGATGAGGCGGTAGGCTATCCATTCGGTGTTGGAGGTCTCTGGGTAGAGACGCTCGATTTGCTCCCGCAGTCGCATGACTTGGTGAGCGGTATGTCCTGGTAGCGCATTCTGGCGGTAGGGCTTACAGATAAGTTCGCCCGTCGCTACGGCTCTAATCGTCTCAAGTAGTTCGTCGAGACCTTGCCCCGAGCGAGCACTTGCCCCGACGACTGGGATACCTAGGCGCCGAGATAGTCCTCGGAGATCAATATCTATCTTATTGCGTTTAGCTTCGTCGAGGAGGTTGACGCAGAGGATCGCTTTGTCGGTGATCTGAAGTACCTGAAGGAGAAGATTCATGTTTCGCTCCAAGCGAGTCGCATCAGCCACGACGACGGTCACATCTGGTGCTTCGAAGAGGATGAAGTCACGAGCGATCTCTTCATCCTCTGAGGTGGAAGACAGGGAGTATGTCCCCGGAAGATCTACGATGGCGAAGCTCTCATCCCCATAGACGAAGGAGCCCATGGCCTTCCCTACCGTCTTGCCAGGCCAGTTCCCCGTGTGCTGTTTGAGTCCCGTAAGAGCGTTGAAGACGGTGCTCTTCCCCGTATTAGGATTACCTGCTAGGGCGATAGTGAAGCGTGTCCCTTCGGTATGCTCCCCACGACGTTGGAGGGAAGCTTTACCTACGGGGCAGGAAGAGCACGAAGCGCAGGAATTAGTAGTCTGTGACATAGGCTAAGTCAAGGACGTTGGATGAGAATATGGCGAGCTTGATCACGGCGAAGGGCGATGGCTGCTCCACGGACGATATAGGCTGTCGGGTTCCCGAGGGGGCTAGGCATATCGACAGAGATGCGACTGCCTGGGACGAAGCCAAGGTCCATAAGCCGACGGCGCATCGCTCCTCGGCAGGCTGGCGAGAGTCCGCAGACGGTAGCCTCCTCCCCAAGGGGAAGATGGGTCAGACGCTGGGCGGTCATCGCATGGGAGTCAGCGAGCTCTTCCTCGGTGGCTTCTCGGAGCGTGAGCGCTAGCAGGGCAAAGGTAGGTAGGGCGATCTCCTCCCCTTCGTAGAAGAGTGCCGAACGGGCGCTCTCTAGTCGGTCGAGGCGAAATACAGAGTCCCGGGTCAAGCCTGCATCCGTTAGCAGGCGGTAGCTCTCGGCTTCGTCATCCTCGACATGGAGTACACGATACCAGGAGCCCACGTGTAGTGCCTCGATGGGCAAGGTATTGGGCTGAGAGGGAGCTTGTCCTGAGGAGGTAGGTATAGGGTCTCCGTGTGGATCGAAGAGGGGATTACCTAGGAGCAGGGCGATCCGCTCATGTTCCTCAGGCGTGAGCTGGTGCTCCTTGCTATGGGCGATGCGGTGCCAGTCTGCCGGAGCGTAGCCCGAGTGCTCGGCGAGGTAGAGCTCATAGAGACGATGGGCACGGATGAGCTCAAGGGCTCGCTGCTCGCCGAGCTCTGTTAGTCGCAGGCTATGCGGATGTACGAAGCCGTCACGTACGAGGATGTCGAGGAGTTGCTCCAGATGCTCTGGGCTGACTCCTAGGTCTCGTGAGGTCAAGCGAGATAGGCTTTCGGGAGCTTCGGTAGCTCGGTCATGGAGTTGCTTCAGTAGGTCTTCGGCTTCGGTAGCCAGCGTTACGCGGTTAGGGAGCAGATGGTGCTTCCGTAGCCAATGAACTAAAGCAAGGGAGAGAGGGCGCTTCATAGGGCTAGTCGTAGTGCCTAGGGCGGTCTAGTCGGGTGGGGTGTAGGTAATGCACGCAGGCGACATACGGGTGCTCCGTATGTCGCCTGCGTGATAGAGGTAGAGGAAGGGCGCTGGGCGCTCCTCTAATGGAGGCTTGGGAGCAAGGACTTAGCCAAGGTAAGGCTTGAGGGTCTTGCTGTGCTCCTCAGAGCGAAGTTTGCGAATCGCCTTCTCCTTGATCTGGCGGACACGCTCACGAGTCAGCCCGAACTTAAGTCCGATCTCTTCGAGAGTCATCTCTTGGCCACCGCCGATACCGAAGAAGAGCTTGACGATCTCGGCTTCACGCTCGGAGAGGTTCATCAAGACGTGATCGATCTCACGACTGAGCGACTCATTCATCAGAGCTCGGTCAGCGTTGGGGGAGTCCTCGTTGGTGAGGACGTCTAGCAGACTGTTCTCCTCACCTTCGACGAAGGGGGCATCGACAGAGATGTGACGGCCAGAGACCTTAAGCGTATCCGTGACCTTATCCTCGGGGAGGTCGAGCTCTTTCGCAAGCTCTTCGCTGGTAGGCTTACGCTCGTTCTCCTGCTCAAACTTAGAGAGCGCCTTGGTGATCTTATTCAGTGTCCCTACCTGATTGAGAGGTAGGCGGACGATACGTGCCTGCTCTGCCAGCGCCTGGAGGATCGATTGGCGGATCCACCATACGGCGTAGGAGATGAATTTGAAGCCTCGTGTCTCGTCGAACTTCTCTGCTGCCTTGATCAGACCTAGGTTTCCTTCGTTGATTAGGTCGGGGAGACTCAGCCCTTGGTTCTGATATTGCTTAGCTACTGATACGACGAAGCGAAGGTTAGCACGGGTCATTTTATCTAGAGCACGCTTATCTCCACGCTTGATAGCTTGGGCGAGCTCGACCTCTTCTTCGATCGTTATCAGTTCTTCTCTGCCGATCTCCTGGAGATAGCGATCGAGGGAGGCGCTCTCACGGTTGGTAATCGACTTCGAAATCTTTAGCTGTCTCATCTTCTGCTTTAAATGTAATACTACTCGGGTTATCGCTATACTACTAGCGAAGGAGTCTATCCCTAGGTCTGGTATCTCTTCTCTGGTCTGCCAGCTCCATAGCTTTCTTGGGAGGGAGACTTGACTTGACGAGTCCCGTGTCGTTAGATCCAGTGGGATAATCCTGCTCCAATAATAATATAAGGGGTGTAGGATGCCAGCCTAAGGGCTGTACACCATACACCTAACTAACTACAAAGATACGACAATTGTTGCACGTCTCTGTCAGAAGCTTAGACCTCCCCTCTAGAATGGGGCGAAGATCGAGCGGGTAAAGGCTCGTCTCTCCCCGAAAGAAGAGGGTGATGATGGGCTCAGTCTAGGCTGTTGCTTGGACGGTGGAGAGGTCTTGGCTCGGAGGGGGATTTGCCTTGATGCTTCGGGAGGTATGTCCTTTTCATCGACAAGGTAGACCTTGATGGATAGAGAGGTATAGCTTAGTGGGGAGGAAGGTATAGCTCTCCCTGAGGGTAGGCTATGAAGAAGCCCGATCAAGGATACTCTTTGTCCTTGATCGGGCTGATCTGTGCTGAGAGAGGAGAGGATCGTCGGCGATGCCTCTGTTAGGCGCTATTACTTGGACGATTTACCTTCCTGCTCTTGATCGTCGTAGTAACCGTAGGTGTAGCGCTCTCTTCGCTGCTTGCGATAGCGAAGGAGGAGGAAGAGTACGAGGATGATGAGGAGCGTCCCGCCCATCGTCAGGAGCCAGCGTAGTCCCTCTTCGTCGCTAAGACGGCTACCCGTGGGGTAGAGGACATAGGCGATGACTCCGAGGTAAGCTATGAGTAGGAGGATCCTAAGGTAGAGGCGGTTCATAGGGTAGCAGGAGCTTGGACTTCACCGGCACGGAGCAGTTCGAGCAGGGAGTCGAGGTAATGTCGATTATTCGCTAGGCGTGGCACCTTGTGCTGACCGCCCAACTTCCCTGTACCCTCTAGCCAGCGATGGAAGAGCCCTGGGCTAGCGACCGTGATCGATAGCTCTCTGAGGGTCATATCCTCGTAGCGCTTGGCATCATAGTCGGAGTTTAGGACACGTAGGGCGGCGTCTAGGTTTGCTTGGAACTGTCGTAGGTCGTGCGGAGGCACCTCAAACTCGATCAACCAGTCGTGTCTGCCCTTCCCTTCCTCGAGGAAGAAGAGCGGAGCGGCCGTGTATTCGCTCACTCGGGCTTGTCCATCCTGTCGGCAAGCCTGAGCTAAGGCACGATCAGCGTTGCTGACCATCAGCTCTTCGCCAAAGGCATTGATGAAGTGCTTCGTACGTCCGGTGATGATGAGGCGGTAGGGTGCGAGACTAGTGAAGCGCACCGTGTCCCCGATCAGGTAGCGATAGAGTCCGCCAAGGGTCGTGATCACGAGGGCATAGTCCTTGCCTAGCTCCACCTCGTGCAGGGGTAGTGCTCGGCAGGAGGTGTAGTCTCCGTCTTGAGGGAGTTCGTCCATCGGGATGAATTCGTAGTATATCCCGTAGTCTAGCATGAGGAGCATGCCGGCTTCGCTGGGGTCATCCTGAATAGCGAAGAAGCCCTCACTCGCATTATACGTCTCTTGGTAGTGCATAAGCTCGGAGGGGATGAGCGCTTCGTAGGTCTCTCGGTAGGGAGAGAAACTAATCCCCCCGTGGAAGAATACCTCGAGGTCAGGCCAGACCTCGGTGATCGTCTCCCGTCCCGTCTGCTCTAGTACGCCCCGAAGCAGGACAAGCATCCACGAAGGTACACCCGAGAGGCTCCCGACACGTGCGGGGATCGTCTCTTGGATGATCCGCTGCATCTTCGCCGTCCATTCGTTCATCAGGAGAGTCTCTCGGCTAGGAACACGAAGGAGGTCGCCTAACAGGGGCATATGCTCGACCAGGAGCGAGCTAAGGTCGCCTGCGTGAGCCTTGCCACCTGCGATCGGTAGCGGCGTGTGACTTCCCCCGAGGATGAGACCCTTGGTAGAGAAGAACTGACTCTTGGGGTTATTCCTAAGATAGATCCATAGCGCATCTCGCCCACCTCGGTAGTGGCAATCGTTGAGGTGTAGGGCTGGGACGGGGATGAACTTGCTTCGGTCGCTGGTCGTACCGCTTGACTTGGCGTACCAACGGCAGACGCCGGGTACGAGGATGTCCTTCTCGCCCCGTACCATACGCTCGATGTCGCCCTTGCACCCCTCGTAGTCCTGGATAGGTACACGGGAGGCAAAGTCGGAGCTAGTCGTCGTCTTGTCTAGGGAATAGCTTCGCCCGAACTCGGTATGACGTGCTCGGTCAAGAAGGTGACGAAGCTGGTGGCTTTGTAGGTCTTCGGCACGCTCGACGTAGGTGTCGATCTGACGAAGGCGCCCTTTAGCCAGCTGATAGGCTAGAGATGTCTTGAGGTCCATAGGATGTAAGGAGGGCTAAGGGTAGTCCGCCTAGCCTGCAAAGATAGGGCTTAGCGATCGATCCCTCGATGCTCTGTGCTCGCTGTGAGCCTAGGATGAAGCACGGATCACGAGGGGCTGAGCTCTCCGTGATCCGTGCTTTAGCGAGGTAGATGGAGGGATTCTAGAGGTCAAGTGGTGTCTTGGGGTAGAGGCTGTCCCACCACTGAGGCTTGTCCTGAAGGTATTTGGCGAACCAAGCCTGCAGGGTCTGCATCCAGCGCTCCTGTCGCTCAGACTCCACGATATGATGATCCTCGCCCGTGACCTCTACGAGCTCGACGGTGCGACCTAGGATCTTCAGTGCGTTATATAGCGCTGTGCTTTCGCTAGGGGGTACGTTGACGTCGGCCGTGCCATGTAGGAGAAGAAGCGGAGTATGGATCTTGTCGGCATTGAAGAGCGGGGAGTGCTTGGTGTAGAGCTCTGGGTTATTCCAGGGATAGCTACCTGCCGAGGCCACGGTGCTATAGCCTAGGCCCCAGAAACCTCCAGCCCAGTAGCTGGAGATCGAGCTGATCCCAGCGTGACTCACAGCCGCTGCGAAGAGATCGGTCTTCGTCTGGAGATACTGCGTCATGAATCCGCCGTAGCTAGCACCGGTGCATCCGATCTTTTTGCCATCGACAAAGGGGTGCTTAGCTACGAAGTCCTTGACGGCACCGATGATGTCGTCGGCGGTTTTCGTTCCCCAAGCGTTCAGATGGTCGGCCGCAAATGCCTGACCGTAACCTGTCGTCCCCCGTGGATTTAGGGAGAAGGCGACATAACCCTGTGCCGCAAACATCGGAAGGTTATAGACTGTCTCCAGACTACGTGTGAGTGGAGTCGTGCCACCGTAGTAGTAGACGATCATCGGGTATTTCTTCGAGGGGTCGAAGTTAGGCGGTAGGTAGTACCAGCCGTCGATGTCTACGCCATCAGGGGTACGGTAGACGAAGTCCTTCGCTGGGGTAAAGCTCACCCCTCGTAGCTTTTCGGCCGAGAGATCCCATACCAGCTGACTCTTTCCCGAGGGGGATAGGCTGTAGAGACGATCGGCATTGTTGAGGCTTTGACCGAAGTAATAGAGCGTATGGCCCTGTGATGCGACGCTGATAGAGCGGACGACGTCCTCCTGCTGAGGTAGGGCGGTGATCTGATTGGTCTTGAGATCTAGGCGGTACATGCTCTGTCGGCTGCCGTTCTCTGCTAAGAAGTAGAAGGCATTCCCCTTGGCATGGTAGGTTAGACTGATGACGCTGGGGTCGAAATCCTTGGTCAGCGGGGTGACCTTGCCAGAGGGGATGTTGAGACGAAATAGCTCGTGCTCGTAGCCATTGCCTAGCTGTCCCTTGGGGAGGGTATTGCCTATCCCATCGAAGCTATTCGGAGAGCCCATGACGAGGATATCCTCTGTGCCAGGGATGAAGTTCGCTTGGGCGATCTCAAACTCCTTTTTGAAGACCGTATCGACCTTCCCCGTGTCGGGAGTGTAGCGCAGTACGGTCGTCTGATAGTAAGGGCTCTTGGTGAAGTCCTGTCCGTGTACCCCGAGTAGGAGCTGTGATCCGTCGGCCGACAGATCGAGGAGCGAGGCGGAGCGGTGGCCGTAGAGCACAGGTTCGTATATCCCCGTCTCTAGATCATAGCGGTAGAGCTGGTGGCGATCACGTGCCCCTGGCTGACGGTCGTCAGGGAAGAGGCGGCGGATGAGTTGCTTGTCCTTCTCTGGACCCTTAACCTCCTCGTAGGTATAGATGGAGCGTCCGTCGGGGCTGATCGTGAATCCCTCGGCAGGATACTTGTCTACCCAGACGGTTGTCTTGCCCGTCACGGGATCGACTTTGAGGAGTTGGTTCCCCGAGCGTGCTTGGTACTTCATCACGAGCACATCCTCCTTGGGGAGCCACTCGGCTCCATACAGGCCCTGTGTCGTACGTAGCACCTTGCCCGTGCTAGCCTCTCGGATCTCTTGGTAGGTGACTCCCTTCTTTGGAGCTCGGTCGGCGTAGGTCACGAGGACGTACTTCCCCGTCGGAGAGACCTCGGCTCCGTAGAGACGCTTGCCGTGTGTGAGGAAGTGCCAGTCGATGTATCTGACGTTTTTCTCCGCCGCTTGGAGGTCTAAGGTAGGCAATCCCTGCTCGGGCTCAAAGATTAGCTTGAAGTCGGCTAGCTCTTTCTCCTTACCCTCGGAGAGGCTCTTGACGATCAAGTCCTTGTGTGTGGCTTGGAGAGTCAGAGGAATGGTGAGGGCAGGTACGGTGTCGGAGCTGGCGAGCTGATCGCCCGTCGAGGCAAGGAGTGCGCCGTCGGCATAGACTGCATAGTGCGCTCGGCCGTAGAGCTTGAGTGTACCCTTGGTGTAGGTCGGGGAGATGAGGGAGAAGCCGTAGGTCGATAGGGTCAGCTTCCCAGGCTGATTCTTCACGACGAAGAAGCCTTTGGAGCCAGCCTTAATGATCGCTGAGGAGCGTCCGTTAGGCTCGAAGGCGGTCTTAAGTAGAGCGTTGAGGGAGAACTTCTGGTCGTGACTGTTCACCGAGTCCAGCTGTAGCGGGCGGGTCACCGTGTGGGCACCGTAGCTACGTCCTGTGGAGAACTGCTGCGCGGTAAGCGTTGTCCCCGAGGCTAGTAGGAGGGAGAGGATGAGACAGCTAGAGGTACGTGTCATAGCGTTTGTTGAGTTGATGTGTATGTCTATGTCGGTCTGGCGGAGAGGGTCGGAGATCCCCTCGTGAGACCTAGAGCAAAGATACGAAGACCCTCGGTATTTTTCGTTGCGTGAGACAGATCTTTTTCGTGGGGAAGAGCGGGTGCTCATATGGGCAACTTGGGCGATCGCTGGAGCGCATATTGCTCTTGGCTTGGATTAGGATCTAGGGCAGGAGAAAGATGGGGTGATGCTCCTGATAAGCTAAGGTCTATCTTAGCTCATCAGAAGGTAGACCTTTCGCTCCGAAAAGCTATGCCTTCCCGCTCGAAGAGCTATACCTTAGGTCTGGAGAGGATACTCCCCGTAGACGCTAGAGTCCGAACCTCCATCCCTCTCTCGGAGACGAAAGTAGGGGCGAATGCCTAGCTCTTCTTCGGCGAGGAAGGGTGTTTGATGAATAAAACCTTTTTCGCTACTTTTGAAGTGAAGGAAGTCACTCGGCGGAGTGCTCCCCCTTCCAGACCACATCCTATCACCTCCCTAGCCCCGAGGGGCAGGGATAAATAACTATTCAACTATGGACATCCGTATTCAAGCCATCCACTTCGATGCCACCGCCCAGCTCAAGGAGTTCATTACGAAGAAGCTTGACAAGCTCAATCGTTTCGCCGAAGATCTGCATAGTGCAGAGGTCGTCCTCAAGGTAGTTAAGCCCGAAGTAGCTAATAATAAGGAAGCCTCCATCAAACTTAAGGTCGATGGAGCAGAATTCTTCGTCGAAAAGGTTGGAAACAGCTTCGAGGAAGCTATCGACCTCAGTATCGATGTCCTCAAGCGTAAGCTCGAGAAGCATAAGGAAGCCTAGGTTTTCCCCACCAACATAGTGCCCTCGTGACAGAGAGGGCGAAAAAAATCACCCCCGAGGTCTTCACTGAAGATCTCGGGGGTGTGCTTTTATATACCTTAATAAAGTGCTTCCCCCGACCCACCATCGAGGTGAGTCGGGGGAAGCTTAGTGGAGGTGACTCGTGAAGGCTAGCAGTAGAGGAAGCGATCGACGAGCTCCTTGAGGAATTGAGGATCAGCCTGAGCCTTGTCACGTAGGTCAGCGTCCTGGAAAGACTCGAGGTGGCGGATCATACCGTCGATGGTCGCTGGGTCGAAGACACCACGTGCTTCGTAGATAGCACGATGCTGGCGGAGGCGTTCGGCAGAGGCTACGCAGGAGGCGGGCAGGCTATCGAGATGCCCTACCGTACTAGCGAACTCATCCTTGTGGATGTTCACCGAGACGTAGGTCTTGTCCGCTAGGTCGAGTGCATTGTCGATCTCGAAGCCATGACGTGCTGCCGTACAGATACCGGCGAGGAGAAGGTAGTTATTAGCTGATCCGTCGGAAGCTCGGAACTCGATAGTCTGCTTGTTCGTGTAGCGCTTTTCGCTAGGCTTCTCTAGTGGATTGACTAGGCTACACATATCGACTTTGGCACTCCAGCCAAGGGGCACACGCACGAGAGCAGAGCGGTTGCGGTCGCCCCAGCATACCGTCGTCGGAGCTTCCTGATGAGGTACGAGACGGAGATACGAGGTGGGGTTGGTGTTACCAAAGGCCGTCAGCGAAGCAGCCAGACTCATCATACCAGCGACAGCCTTACGTGCGGTGTCAGTGAGGTTACCTTGGGCGTCGACATACTGGTTGATGCCGTTCTTATCGACGACCTTCGTATGGATATGCATACCGCTACCGGCCTTGCCAACGATGATCTTTGGAGCGAAGGTGACCTTAAGTCCCATTCTCCAGCCTAGCTCGAAGAGGATCCATTTACCTAGCTGTAGGTGCTGAGCGGCTTGCTCTACTGGTACGGGAAGGAACTCGATCTCGTTCTGTTCGTAGTTCAGATCTTCGGTGCTGAAGTTCCCTACTTCCCCGTGACCATACTTGATCTTCCCGCCACACTCTGCGATCAGGCGCATAGCCTCCGTACGGAAGGCGATCTGCTTACTGAAGGGAGCCATCTCATGGTAGCCTCTCTGGTCGACAGCTTCGTAGCCTTCCTCCTTCTCACTGATGACATAGTACTCGAGCTCACCCATGGCGTGGAACTCAAGGCCACCGGTGACTTCACGGAAGGCTTGGGCTGCACGGCGAAGGATCTGGTCGGGAGCTGAGGAGAGGGGTTGCCCATCCTTGTCCATATAGGCGCAGAAGAAGGAGATCGTAGGCTGATCTGCAAACGGATCCATGAAGGCAGAGGCAAACTGGGGCACGACATAAAGGTCAGATGAGCCAGCCTCCATGACTCCAGGGAAGAGGCTCGAGCCGTCGACACGTTCGCCCGAGGAGAGGACTTCATCTAGGTAGTCGATATCTTGGATGATGAAGTTGAGCTCCTTGAGACGTCCATCGGCTGCTGTATAGCGGAAGTTGAGCTGATGGATGTCATTCTCGTTGATGAACTTGATGATGTCAGCCTTGGTGAAGTCCTGAGGATTCTTACCGATAGCACGAACGATGGGATTGAGATTATACTCCATAGTTGTTGAATGTAGTGTTGTTTGTTTGGGATGATATACGTTAAAGGCTCACCTTGCTCTGTGAGCAGGGGTGAGCCCATTGCGTTTCTGTCTAAGGGATGCGTGCGATACGAAGGTTCATGGACTGAGCCATAAGGACGAGACCTCTGAGTAGGGTCAGGAGATCAAAGACCGCATCTTGGCTTAGTACTCCTTGTGGAAGATCTTCGGGGAACTCTCCTGCCTCACTGGCATAGTAGTCCTTATTCCAGTCAGGGGAGCTGTAGTAGGCTACTAGGCGCTCTAGCTCTGGCATAGCTTCCTCCATCGCCTCAAGGAGTTTTTCCCCTTCTTCGGCGAGGCCATTCCATCGATTCAGGATGGCTTCCATTTCTTCGACGCGCTTGATGCGACTAGCTTCCATATCCTTCTTATGTATTGGTAGAACAAATGTACACAATTAGTCGAATATAAGGATAGCCTCGATGACCGAATGTGCTTATGTCTCTTGCTACTTGAGGTAGCCCTCTAGTTAAGTATGATCTCTACTCCATGGCGCTCGACGGTGGCGATGAAGGAGGGTGTCCTCTCTCGCTGGTAAGCTAGCGTGAAGCGACCTCGCTCTCCGGCAGAGAAATAGCGATCGTAGGCTTTGTGGGCAAGTACTCCCATGGTGGTGCGGAGATTGATCTCGACGCAGGGGTGGAGAAGGAGCTCGCCTTGCTCTTCGTAGAGGAAGAGATCGATACCGATGTAGCCGTGGTAGCAGGAGGCTTGGAGAGCATCCTTGAGCCAAGTGGTGTGCAGCTGGATTAGGTGGGTAAGTCGTCGCTCTCCCACACGCCCTGATAGCTCTTCCCAAAGTGCCTCTGGGGAGGCTAGTAGGTTCCCTGCATAGGCTCTCCCCGAAGCTAAGGTCTCGAAGTGAGACAAGGCATAGAAGTGTACTTCTCCCGTCTGATCTCGGTAGTACTCGATCGCCCAATTATCCCGCACCCGAAGGAAGGGCTCTATGCTGACACTGCCTACACGTAAGCAATTACCAGCGAGGGCATCGAGGTGCTTGGGCTGGAGGGGAAGGGGAAGAGGTAGTACTCCTCGCCCTGAGGAGCTATAGGGGCGCTTGATGAGGAGCTGGGTGGGATCCCCTAGAGGGCGCTGGGAGACCTCGTGGATGGCTTTGCGAAGCTGCTCTTGGGTCTTCTCTCTATCCTCTTCGGCCTCGACCCACTGGGGCAAGAGATCGCTTGGGTAGTTCCCCTGCTCGATGAGGAAGGCAAGGAGATCGGACGAAGCTCGTCGATGACTTAGCTGGAGGAAGGTAGGGGTGATCGGGGGAAGCTGTAGCTCGGTTTGCTGGAAGAGGGAGGATCGCTGGATCTCGGCTAGGCTGTGAGGCTCCAGTCCCCAGAGACAGACCTCGAGCTGCGCTGGGAGTTCCTGAGAAGTGACAGGCTGGCTGTCGCCCCGTAAGAGGGAGGCTGCGATCGAGCCATCAGCGCTAGCTGGGACATAGATGAAGTCCGAGGGACTCGCTAGGAGTGTGAGTAGGGGAGCTAGCTCATGGCGCATCTGTCGCACTTCACGGGAGGGCGTATAGCGTCCGTTGGGTGGTGCGAGTAGGGCCTCTTCGTGCCCAGGGTTGAAGACCCAGAGGCGAGCAGGGCGGTGGGGCACAGAGCTTACTTCTTCTCCTTAGGGGTGTAGCGGGACATCCGCTTGATGAGGACGTTTTTCAGTGGTCGGTTGTTATCGTCTGTCGCCACTCGCTGGATCTTGTCTATCGTTCCCCAGCCATCGAGGAGACGTCCGAAGACGGTGTAGTCTCCATCGAGGTGAGCTGCTCCGCCTAGGTGTTTGTAGTCTTCTCGTTGCTCAGGGGTGTACTTCCACGTACGTCCTACTTCGTACTCGTCGAGGTCAAAGTCGGTGTAGTACTTCCCAGTGACGACATAGAACTGGCTATAGGATGATCGCTTCTCAGGGTTCTCCTCGTCGGGCTGACGTGCTGCTGCTAGAGCGCCACGCACGTGGACGAAGAGCTCGGGATGGAATTCCCCTTGGAGGGTAGGCTCCTGCGAATCATCTCCCAGAGGCTTGTCAGCGGTCAGCCCCTTGGTGTTTAAGTTCCCCGTCTGTACCATGAAGTCCTTGATCACCCGGTGAAAGAGGACTCCGTCATACGCATGCTGATCGACATGCTGGAGGAAGCGGTCACGGTGGATCGGGGTCTCATTGAAGAGCTCGATGATGAAGTTCCCCTTGTTGGTCTCGACGAGTACCTGAGGACGATTTTGGGCCTCCAGTGGATGGAGGAAAAGGAGTAGACCTGTGAGAAGGCCGAGGAGCTGGAGCTTCATAGGGTATTTATATCTAATTCGGTCGTGCTAGGGGAGTACGGGCATAGTATCGTTCGAAGCGTCGGCCGTGGTGATGAATGCCTTGGGGTCAAGTCCGAGGACGAGCTTCTTGAGGGTGCTGAAGTGCTTGCGCTCGATGATGATGAAGAGTACTTCTCGCTCCTGTCCGGTGTACATCCCCTTGCCATGGAGGAATGTGCCTCGTACCCCGACCTGCCCAATGAGGAGACTACGTAGCTCCTCCATCTTGTCCGAGATGATGAAGACGGACTTGTGTGGGTTCTGTGGCTGGAGGGCATCTACGACCTTGCTGTAGACGAAGATCGCTATCCACGAGTAGAGGGGCACACGCCAGTCCTGGAAGACCCAGAGCCCCATCAAGACGATGAGCGAGTCGATGAGCATGATGAGCGTGCCGACCTTGGTGTTGAACATGCGGGAGAGCACGCGGGCGAGCGTGTCCGTCCCAGCGCAGGTACTCTGAGCACGGAAGATCATCCAGACGCTGATCCCGAGTAAGGCGCCTCCATAGAAGCTACATAGGATGGACTCCTCGACGAGAGGCTTGCCACCTGCCCACTGCTCGATCAGGTCAGAGAAGAGAGCCACGAGGAGGAAGGTCACGACCGTCTTGATGGCGGAGATCTTGCCTAGCTCTCGGGCAGCCAAGAGGAAGAGGGGGACGTTGAAGAAGAGGGCGATAGTCCCTAGCCCCAGCTCTAGGCCGAAGAAGCGCTGAGCGAGCTCTCTCAGGACGAGAGCCAGTCCATAGACACCGCCCGGGCTGATGTGTGCGGGAGCAAGGAAGAGGCTGTATCCTGTAGCTAGCAGGAAAGAGCCGATGATGATCAGAAGAGCATCCAGGAGGAGTTCTCGTCGTGATGGGATAGTAGGCATAGCTTGGATGAGTAGTATATCTCCCACAAAGATACGAGGTATCCCGAGATCTTACCATACATTCGTCTGGGTATTTGATCTTGGTTATGGAGGGAGCAAGTCTACCGCTCTTCCCTCTCGAGATGGACTAGGCTGGTGAAGGGGGAACAGTAGTAACACCAAAGGGGCAACAGTAGTGCCTCTCCAGAGGCAACAGTAGTGCCACCCGAGGGGCATCAGTAGTGCCTACTAGTTGGATTTTGTGTTACTCCGTTTGAGGGGGTGTAAGGAGGGGAGAGGAGGAGCCTTGGGAGATGGGGTTAGGGGGAGCGCTGGAGAAGGAAAAGGAGGACGTCGGAGATCGCTTTATGTTCGCTGAACTAACCTAGGGGAGGAGATGTTGTAGGGATGTTCGTATATTGAATTAATTCGCCAATTCTGCTTTTATGAGTCTCCATGTACCTAAGTCCTCGCTCCCTCGTGTCGTCATCGCCGGCGGAGGCTTTGGTGGACTTCGTCTAGCTCAAGCCTTGGATGCTTCACGCTTCCAAGTCGTCCTCATTGATCATCACAACTATCACCAGTTCCCACCCCTGATCTATCAGGTCGCTTCCTCGGGGCTGGAGCCCAGCTCGATCGCCTTCCCCTTCCGATCAGCCTTCCGCAAGCGTAAGAACTTCCACTTTCGCCTAGCGAGTGTCATCGGGGTACGGGAGCAGGAGCAGTGCCTGGAGACCTCGGTTGGAGAGATCCACTATGACTACCTTGTGCTGGCGTGTGGGGGGACAACGAATTTCTTTGGGAACGAAGAAGTGGCTCGCCATAGCCTACCGATGAAGACGCTCTATGAGTCGATGAACCTGCGCAATGTCCTACTACAGCATATCGAGCAGGCGCTAGTGACTGATGACCCTATGGAGGCTCAGGCGCTGCTCACGGTAGCCATCGTCGGGGGAGGCCCCACGGGAGTCGAGATCGCTGGGGCGCTGGCGGAGATGAAGCGCTATGTCTTGCCTAAAGACTATCCCGACCTCGATGCCGCACGCTTCACGATCCACCTACTCGATGCATCCCCCAGACTCCTCGGAGCGATGAGTGAGAAGAGCTCTGAGACGGCCCTCCGTGAGCTACAGTCTATGGGCGTGGAGGTTCGGACGCATACCCTCGTCTCGGGCTATGATGGGAAGGTACTCACGCTCCAGGATGGCACACAGCTCCCTTCGCGGAATGTGATCTGGGTCAGCGGTATCGTCGCTAATACCGTCGAAGGCCTGCCTGCCGATACCCTTGGTCGTGGTAAGCGCCTGCTGGTAGACGAGCATAGTCAGGTGATAGGACACCCTCGGATCTTCGCCGTCGGAGACCAAAGCCTGATGACGACTGATCCCGCTTATCCGAATGGCCATCCTCAGATGGCTCAGGTAGCTCTTCAGCAGGCTAAGCAACTAGCTTCGAACTTAAAAGCCCTCGAGGATGGCAAGTCGCTAGCTCCCTTCCGCTACAAGGATCTCGGCGCTATGGCTACCATCGGACGTAATAAGGCAGTGGCAGAGATCGGTAAGATGAAGTGGGGTGGCTTCACGGCTTGGGTACTATGGCTCGTGGTGCACCTGCGCTCGATCCTCTCGGTACGCAATAAGCTCATCGTCCTGCTGAACTGGCTGTGGAACTATGTCACCTACGACCGCTCCCTGCGTCTGATCCTCAAGCGCCACATCCCGAAGGAGCCCTATGAGGCACGTAAGGAGCGCTTGGCTATCCGCCCTCAAGGAGGCGAAAGTGCGGACAAATAGTTACTTTTGTGTGCATTTCAATAGCATAAGTATATCGTTTATCCTATAACCAACCCATTGCTTTATGACGATTGACCAGTTCAACTTCGCAGGCAAGAAGGCATTCGTACGTGTGGACTTCAACGTACCCCTGGATGCTGACTTCAACATCACGGACGACACGCGTATCCGTGCCGCCCTCCCCACACTCAAGAAGATCCTTTCCGATGGTGGCTCGGTCATCATCGGCTCTCACCTCGGTCGCCCTAAGAAGGTCGAGGACAAGTTCTCCCTCCGTCATATCCTTGCCCATGTCTCCAAGCTCCTTGGGGTGGACGTGAAGTTTGCTCCTGACTGCGTCGGTGACGAGGCTCGTGAGCTAGCTGCTAGCCTCAAGCCAGGTGAAGCCCTCCTGCTAGAGAACCTCCGCTTCTACGCTGAGGAAGAAGGCAAGCCACGTGGCCTAGCAGAAGATGCTACCGACGAAGAGAAGGCCGCTGCTAAGAAGGCTGTCAAGGAAAGCCAGAAGGCCTTCACGAAGAAGCTCGCTGAGCTGGCTGACGTCTATGTCAATGACGCTTTCGGTACGGCACACCGTGCACACGCCTCTACGGCACTCATCGCTGAGTACTTCGACGCTGATCACAAGCTCTTCGGCTACCTCATGGGTAAGGAAGTGGATGCTGTGAACAAGGTCATGCAGGATATCCGTCGCCCCTTCACCGCTATCATGGGTGGCTCTAAGGTCTCCTCGAAGATCGACATCATCGAGAACCTCCTCGGTAAGGTCGACAACCTCATCCTCACGGGTGCGATGACCTACACCTTCGCCAAGGCTGCTGGTGGTAACATCGGGAACTCCCTCTGCGAAGATGATAAGCTCGACCTCGCTCGTGAGATCGTAGCTAAGGCGAAGGAGAACGGCGTTAACCTCGTCCTCTCTACGGACTCCAAGATCGCTGATGCCTTCAGCAACGATGCTAAGACTGACTTCGCTCAGAATGACAACATCCCAGCTGGCTGGATCGGTATGGACATTGGTCCCGACAGCATCAAGGTTTACCGTGAGGTGATCCTCGGCTCTAAGACCATCCTCTGGAATGGCCCTACGGGTGTCTTCGAGATGGACAACTTCGCCGATGGCTCTCGTGCTGTAGCAGAGGCTATCGCAGAGGCTACGGCTAATGGAGCCTTCTCCCTCGTCGGTGGTGGCGATAGCGTAGCTTGTGTGAACAAGTTCGGCTATGCAGATAAGGTCTCCTATGTCTCTACCGGTGGTGGTGCTCTCCTCGAAGCTATCGAAGGGAAGAAGCTCCCAGGTATCGCAGCGATCGAAGGCTAAGCTCTGAGAGCTAGCTTCGGAAGCTAAAACATAATCCCCCGTCTACTCTCCGATGAGTAGACGGGGGATTGCTTTTTCTACCTGAGGTAGAGAGGTGGGGGAGAGCCTACTTCAAGGGGATCTCCTGATAGATAGACTTGGGGTTCTCAAGTAGCTCTTGTACCGTCTTGGTGAAGAGAGCTAGATCCTCAGGATCTCCATCGGGATCCCACTCCTTACGGCCTGCGAGGAAGTCTTCGAAGTAGCTCTTCCAGTCAGCGAACTTCTCCTGTGCTACAGGGACGAGAGGCTTGATCTGCTCAAGGGCAGTCTCCTTAGAGATGAACTTAGCCGATACGCCCATCCAAGCGATATTTACAGCACGAGCCAGATCCCAGCCCTTGTGCTTGCTCTCTTGGGTGCGTAGCTCATCGATTTCCTTGACGAGACCGACGCTGTCGGTGATGCCCCAGGCTTCCTTGAGCGTGTTTCGTGCGTCTGACGAAGAGCCATTCTCGAAGGGATCGATGAAGAGTTCCTTGTAGGCTGCTACACGAGTATAGCCTGTGCCCTGATACATAGCGTAGACCTTATCTACACCGCCGTAGCCAGCATAGAAGTAGACACCACCAAGTAGCGTAGGACGGAGGTAAGCGAAGTCAGCTTCCTGACGTTCCTTGGAGCTAGAGCAAGCAAAGAGCCCGCAGAGGGCTACTAAGCCTAAGAGAAGAGATCGAATGCGTAGCTTTCTCATAAGTGCATTGAATGTAAGTGAATGAATGTGTTCGTTGTCTCCCTAGCTACGAGGAGAGCTGGGAGGGTGTGATAAAAGTAGTAAAAGTTTGGTAGAGCTAAGGCTTTCATGTCAGTGTGGTTAAGTTTGTCTTCCCTCTTCTCCATTTATAGGAACTTTCAGCATCTCTCCTGCGTGAGGGCGGAGGAAGTAGAGCTTTGCACAAAAAGCGTATCTTTGTGCTAACGAACAATCTTTAATAGTAAGTAAACCAATTACAGCTATGAGCTATAACCTCCTCAAGGGTAAGAAGGGTATCATCTTCGGAGCCCTCAACGAACAGTCCATCGCTTGGCGCGTCGCTGAGCGTGCCGTAGAAGAAGGCGCAGAGATCATCCTCACCAATACTGCTATGGCTGCCCGCATGGGTCAGCTCAACGAGCTGGGCGAAAAGCTTGGTGCTAAGGTCGTCCTCGCTGATGCTACCAAGGAAGAAGAGCTTGAAGTCCTCTTCCAGGAAGCGATCAATACCTTCGGCAAGGTAGACTTCGTCCTCCACTCCATCGGTATGAGCCCTAACGTACGTAAGGGACGTAGCTATGATGACCTCGACTATAAGATGCTTCAGACGACCTTCGATGTCTCTGCTGTATCCTTCCACAAGATGCTTCAGGTCGCTAAGAAGCTGGACGCTATCGCTGAGGGTGGCTCTGTCGTTGCTCTGACTTACATCGCTGCACAGCGCACCTTCGTAGGCTATAGCGATATGGCCGATGCGAAGAGCCTGCTAGAGTCTATCGCTCGTAGCTTCGGCTATATCTATGGTCGTGACAAGGGCGTCCGTATCAATACCGTCTCTCAGTCGCCTACGGTCACTACGGCTGGTAGTGGTGTCAAAGGGATGTCTGACCTACTTGACTTCGCCGAAGACCTCTCGCCACTGGGCAATGCCGATGCCAACGACTGCGCAGACTACTGCATCACGCTCTTCAGTGATCTTACTCGCAAGATCACGATGCAAAACCTCTTCAACGACGGTGGCTTCAGCTCCATGGGTATGAGCGCCGAAGCCATCGAAGCTTTCGCTGAAGGTCGCCTGGCCCGTCAGGGAAAGAAGTAATTTGTTCCCAAGCCTTCCTCCTTACCGATGATCCTTCGCACGGATAATCTCGTCAAGCGCTACCGCACTCGTACGGTCGTCAACCATGTCTCTATCCAAGTGGGACAGGGAGAGATCGTAGGGCTCTTAGGCCCGAATGGCGCGGGTAAGACGACGACCTTCTACATGACGGTCGGTCTGGTCGTCCCGAATGAGGGACGCATCTTCCTCGATGACGAGGATATCACGAAGTACCCTGTGTATAAGCGTGCGCAGGCAGGCATCGGATATTTGGCACAGGAGGCGTCGATCTATCGGAAGCTATCCGTCGAGGATAACATCCTCTCGGTACTTGAATTCACGGGACGGACGAAGCAGGAGCAGCACGAGCGCTTGGAGGAACTCATAGCAGAGTTTCGCCTAGAGAAGGTACGTACGAACGCTGGTAACCGCCTCTCGGGGGGAGAGCGTCGTCGAGCCGAGATCGCTCGCTGTCTAGCTATCGACCCGAAGTTCATCATGCTTGATGAGCCCTTCGCTGGAGTAGACCCCATCGCCGTCCAAGACATCCAAGCGATCGTCGCTCAGCTTCGACATAAGAACATCGGGATCCTTATCACAGACCACAATGTCTATGAGACGCTGAGCATCACCGACCGAGCTTATTTGCTCTTTGAGGGGAAGGTTCTCTTCGAAGGCACTGCAGAAGAGCTGGCCGAAAACGAGATCGTCCGAGAGAAGTACCTTGGGAGGGACTTCCAGCTCAGGCGTCGTTCCTTCGATCATCTATTGGCAGAATAGCCTGCGGGGTATTTTGTCGATCTCATTCCCGCCCTTGTTTTCCGAGCGAAGCAAGGGCGGGAATTTTTGTTGATGCAAGTTCAAGATCTATACTGCTTTATCTACTTTAAAAGGAAGCATAGCCTTGAATTTAGAGGGAGCGAAGTCTTACGAAGAGGATGGTATAGGTCTTGGGAAGAAGACGTATACCTTTCCCGAGCAAAACGTATACGTTTTGACCGTGAAACGTATACGTTTTAGGCGCAAGACGTATACGTTTTGACCGTGAAACGTATACGTTTTCTACCACCAAGGGAGGGGCTTGACGACGGAGAGGGATGGCTGTGTCCTGTGCACCAAGTTGCTTAGGGAGGACTTGGGGAACGTTCGCTGGCGGAGGAATATCCCCTGTGGCGTGGGGTGTAAGGTGTTAAATGGATAAATTTTAAGATCTTTGTAGCGCAAAACTAAAAGTATTACCCCATAATTATATAAGGAATCAGATGAATAAAAGTGCACTTCAGCAGGCGCGTAGCAAGTACGCTCCCAAGCTGCCTAAGGCTCTCGAAGGCCATGTACAGGTCGTCCTCGGCGAAGCAACTAAGAGCGTTAGCGATCAGGAAGCTATCGCAGCCCTCTTCCCTAACACCTACGGTCTGCCTAAGCTGACCTTCGAAGCAGCTAGCCAAGCCGCCGCTTCTCAGCCCATCAATGTCGGTGTCATCCTCTCCGGAGGTCAGGCTCCTGGGGGGCATAACGTCATCGCAGGTATCTTCGATGGTGTGAAGAAGATTCATGCTGATGGTCGCCTCTACGGCTTCCTCATGGGTCCTGATGGCCTTGTCCAGCACAAGTACATCGAGCTCACGAGCGACATCATCGACGAGTATCGCAATACGGGAGGCTTCGACATCATCGGTTCAGGGCGTACGAAGCTCGAAGAAAAGGCACAGTTCGACAAGGGGCTCGAGATCCTCAAGCAGCTCGACATCCGTGCTCTCGTGATCATCGGTGGTGACGACTCCAACACGAACGCTGCTGTCCTCGCCGAGTACTACAAGGGTATCGGTGCTCCTGTCCAGGTCATCGGCTGTCCTAAGACCATCGACGGTGACCTGAAGAACGAGCAGATCGAGACCTCTTTCGGCTTCGATACGGCTACGAAGGTTTACGCTGAAGTCATCGGTAATATCCAGCGCGACTGTAATTCGGCTCGCAAGTACTGGCACTTCATCAAGCTCATGGGTCGCTCCGCTTCGCATATCGCCCTCGAATGTGCCCTCCAGGTACAGCCTAACGTAGCGATCATCAGCGAGGAAGTAGAAGCTAAGAACCTCACGCTCGATGCTGTCGTCACGAACATCGCCGAGATCGTAGCTGCTCGTGCTGCTAATGGTGAGAACTTCGGTACGGTGCTCATCCCCGAAGGTCTGATCGAGTTCATCCCTGCCTTCAAGGCGCTCATCGCTGAGCTCAACGACTTCCTCGCTCACCACGAGGCAGAGTTCCGTGCCGTAGCTGCTGCCGACCAGCGTGCCTTTATCATCAGCAAGCTCTCCGAAGCTAATTCTGCCCTCTACGCTAGCCTTCCTGCTACCGTAGCTCGCCAGCTGACGCTCGACCGTGACCCCCACGGCAACGTCCAGGTATCGCTGATCGAGACGGAAAAGCTCCTAGCCGAAATGGTCGGTACGAAGCTCGCTGAGTGGAAGAAGGACGGTCGCTTCGCTGGCAAGTTCTCTCCGCTGACGCACTTCTTCGGCTACGAAGGTCGCTGCGCTATGCCTTCGAACTTCGACGCTGACTATTGCTACGCTCTTGGTCGTACGGCTGCTCAGCTCATCGCTGCAGGTGTCACCGGCTACATGAGCTCTGTACAGAACCTCACGGCTCCTGCCTCTGAGTGGATCGCTGGTGGTATCCCCACGACGATGATGATGAACATGGAGCGTCGTCATGGCGAGATGAAGCCTGTGATCCAGAAGGCTCTTGTCGACCTTCAGGGTAAGCCCTTCGCATTCTTCGTGGCACACCGTGAAGAGTGGGCTAAGACGACGAGCTACATCTATCCAGGACCAATCCAGTTCTATGGTGATCCCGCTCTTTGCGACCAGCCTTCTCGCACGCTCGCTCTAGAGCAGAGCAAGTAAGCTCGGGACTAACCTACATTAAATAAGCTGTCGGCCGTAGCTCATTCATTGAGCTACGGCCGACTTGCGTTTATCCCTTCGGAGAGGATGGCTACTGGCTCTAGTGTGAGTGGGCTGATCTGTGATGGAGGTGCGCTAGATGGAGTAGTCGCTTCCCTTGAAGAAGAGATAGAGAAAGGCTCGTCCACCAGTGGACGAGCCTTTCTCTTCTTAGGCCTTCTTGATGACTTCTAGTCGATCGCCGGCTTTCAGTCGGGGGAGATGAAGACGTCCCTTGCGAAGTAGTTGCTTGGTCGTGAGCGGACGACCATTGAGACGAAGCTGATAGCCTTGCCCTTCGGAAGGAAGGAGTAGGATATGCTGATAGGGGCTGTGCGCTACGAGCTCCATGTGCTGTAGCTGACCATCCTGCCACGAAAGGGAGCAAACGGCATCCCCTACGACACGGAGTCCCTGGATGCTCCCCGCGCTCCATGCCTTGGGGAGGGCAGGCAGAGGCTGAATCACCCCAGTCTCACTCTGGAGAAGCATCTCCATGATTCCAGAGGATCCCCCGAAGTTTCCGTCGATCTGGAAGGGAGGATGAGAGCTGAAGAGGTTAGGGTGCGAACCGCTACCATAGGGCTTCTTGGTCTGCGGATCTAGGGCATCTACGGGGCGGAGGAGCATGTTCAGGACGTCGTAGGCACCGGTAGCATCTCCTAGACGAGCGTGGAAGTTGACCTTCCAGCCCATGGACCAGCTGGTACTGCTAGCACCACGAGCCTCTAGCGTCTTCTTGGCTCCTTCGGCTAGCTCCGGCGTTCCCGATACGGTGATCTCATTGCCAGGGAAGAGCCCATAGAGGTGAGAGACGTGACGATGGTGTGGATCGACCTCCTTGAAGTCCTCCATCCACTCCATGATACGTCCGTCAGGGGCGAGGGTCGTAGGCTTCAGTCGTCGCAGGACGGTGGCTAGGCTATCGATGAATAGACGATCTCGCTTGAGAAGTAGCGCTGCCTCACGGGTATTCGTGAAGAGCTCTCGGATGATCTGATTATCCATCGTCGAGCCAGCTACGACAGCCACCTCCTTGCCGTCAGGGGTATAGTAGCTGTTCTCAGGGGATGTCGTCGGCACATTGACGAGATATTTGGTATTCGGATCTTCGACTAGGGTGGAGAGGAAGAAGCGTGCTGCCCCCTGCATCAGCGGATAGATCCGCCCTAGATAAGCCCGATCTTGGCTATAGCGATAGTGATTGAAGAGGTGCTGGCAGAGCCAAGCTGCGGAGGTGTTCGTCGCTCCCCAGCTGGGGTGCTCTCCTGGGGCAGTAAACTGCCAGACATTACCTAGGACATGCGTCACCCAGCCCTTGGCACCGTAGAAGGTGCGAGCCGTTTTCTCCCCAGATGGGACGATGCTCTCTATCCAATCGGTGAGTGGACTGACGGTCTCCGAGAGAGCACCCTTCTCCGCTGGCCAGTAGTTCATCTGGAGGTTGATGTTCAGATGGTAGTCGCCATTCCAGGGGGCCTGGATCGTCTCCGTCCACAATCCTTGCAGATTGGGAGGAAGTGCCCCAGGGCGGGTGCTGGAGAGGAGAAGATAGCGCCCTAGCTGTAGGTAAAGGCTAGCTAGAGCAGGATCACTCTCTGGGTGCTCGTGATAAGCGCTTAGGCGACGATCAATGGGTAGAGATGCTTGGGGGACATCTCTGCTTCCCAAGTGTACCCGTACGCGATCCATCTGAGAGGAGAACTGGTGCACGTGCTCTTGGTAGAGCTTCTCCTCACCCCAGGCTTCGGCTTGGATAAGTTGCTCTACGCCGAGAGCGATGAGGGGAGAGCGCTTATTGTAGTAATTGGTGTTGTGTGCGATGTAGAGGTTAATGACAGGGGCATCGACGATGAGTAGTTCATTATCTCGTGCGATGAGCTTCCCTCCTTGGGGTAGGACAGGACGGACGACGATAGCATAGCGTAGCCCCTTGCCTTGGCGCCCATCGGGGAGCTGACCTGCTAGAGTTAGGTAGCCCGCCCCGATCGTGCGCTGTCCGTTCTCGGGGCGAGTCAAGGATAGACGTAGTGTGTCTTGCTTCGCTTCGGTACTATGGTTGGTTAGGCTGACGACCTGCACTTCTTTACCCAAGGTGCTATAGAGGCGCTTCGAGCGGTAAGGTTGAGCTCCGACCTCGAAAGACTCTTCGCTGACGCCCTCACTCAGACTCAAGCTACGGCGGTAGTGGCTAGGGAAAGGAGATTTATCCCAGTGTAAGCGAAGGAATCCGCCTACTTGATAGCTACCATAAGGTACATTAGCTCCATTCCCTCGTCCACTACCTTGACCACCGCAGACGAAGGTGCGATACATCAGGTCCTCTGCTTCCTTGGGCTTCCCCGTGAGAAGGAGCTGACGAATGGTAGGCAGATGCTTCACAGCTTCGTTGTTCCAGGCTGTCGAGTCGACCGAGCCACTCCACATCGAACTTTCGCAAAGCGTGATGATCTGCTCTTGGATCCCACCATCAGATAGCATCCCTAGGCGACCATTACCCAGCGGGAGCTCTTCCATCATGTCCCGAGCAGGACGATCAAAGAAGTAGGTGAGAGATCTTCGATACGTGCTATCGGAGAGAGGGGCAGGCTTAGCCCGATTAGGAGAGGAAGTGCCGGCCGAGAGTTGTCCGCCGAGCAAGAGCACCATGGGTACAGCCCAGCGTAAGGAGGTGATAAATGACATCTTTCTTTAGGATAAAAGGGAGGACTTTCTCCCACAGATAGAGCAAAGATAAGGTAATTCGATAGCCTTAGAGCTATCGTTAGAGGTTTTTGAGATCTTCTATCCCAACCGAATACAGTTAAGTATGGAAGACCGACAGCCACCTATCGTACGGATAGATGGCTGTCTTATTATTGAAGGAGTGCAAGGATACCCTTGGTCTCCGATCGCTAGATCATGGCCTCGACTGACCAAACGAAGGCTCGTAGACCTTGGTCGGGAGTTGCCTCATCGAGCTGGCGAAGCCCTGCCAGTAGACCAGGCACTCGCTCAGCTGGTGCTACGACCAGCATGGCGGCATTCATCGTTGGCCAGGCATGAGAGCCCAGGTGAGGATTGCCTTCATGCGAACCTTTCCCTTGGACAGGTGACCAAGAGGTGTAGCCTCGTAGAGCCATGCGTGAGAGTAGGCGAAGGATGATCTCATGGTAAGCCTGATTGTAAGCGATGAAGATAGTCTTCATCGGCTGCTCAGGGGAGAAAACTTGTAGATCCATTGTGCTATGAGATGTTAGGCGTGACAGACTAGCGAGCACCTCGTGCGATGAGTTTCTTCTCTAGTCGCTTGCGCTCGCGGCGTATACGACGAGCCTCCAGCGAAGCATAGAGGGTAGGGATGAGGACGAGCGTGACCAGCGTAGAGAGGGAGAGCCCCCAAGCTACGGTTACCCCCATGCCTTGCCACATCTCCGAGCCTTCTCCGATACCGAGTGCCATAGGTACCATCCCTAGGACGGTCGTTAGCGTCGTCATCAGTACTGGACGAAGACGGGAGCGACCAGAGGTCGTGACCGACTGCGTGATGCTCATGCCACGCTCACGGCATAGACGGATATAGTCGATGAGTACGATCCCATTCTTCACGACGATACCGATGAGCATGATCATCCCGATGAAGGACATCGTATCTAGGGGTATCTGCGTGATCAATAGTCCTAGGAATACTCCGGAGAATGCAAAGGGTACGGAGAACATAATCACAAATGGATCGACCAAGCTCTCAAACTGTGCTGCCATCACGATGAAGACGAGGATCACGATGAGTGCCATCAGCATACCGAGGTCGCCAAAGGTCTCCTGCTGGTCTTCGTAAGCCCCAGTGATCTTATAGGCTATCGAAGGGGAAGGCACAGGATGTGCTTCGAGGGTTGCCTTTACCTCGGCGACAACATCACTAAGCTGTGCGCTAGGCTTGGGCGTTAGCTCCAGGGTGACCAAGCGAGAGCGGTCCTTACGCTGGATCGTCGGAGGTGTAAAGGATTCATCCAGATGTCCTAGATCAGATAGGCGAAGGAGCTTGCCCGTGGGAGTGTAGATGCTGAGATTAGCGATGTCTTGGAGCGACAGACGTGACTCGGGAGAGAGGCTGACACGGATATCGTACTCTTCTCCAGCCTCACGATAGCGTGATGCGATAGATCCATTGACCGCATTACGTAGGTACATGGAGGCTGTAGATAGGTTTAGACCATGCTCGGCGAGTCGGGTGCGATCAAAGACAAAGCGGATCTCTGGGACGTAGTCCTTACGACTAACAGTAACCTCTGAGATCGTGGACTCCTTCTCGAGTACATCACGGAGCTGACGGGCATAGGTGTCAGTTTCCGTGAAGTCTTCGCCATAGATCTCTAGCTTGACCCCATTACCTCCTTGCTGACCTCCACCTGTAGAGACCTTGGAGGAGGATATCTCAGGATAGGATGCGATGATTGAGCGCATCTTGTCGGCTACAGCATCTTGGCTCATAGTACGCTGGGACTGTGGATAGAGGCCGATATTCATTGTGACGACGTTAGACCCATTATCCTGTATCATAGACCAAGAGTTCCCAGAGGTCGCCTGACCTACCGCCATGGAGATCGTCTCGATGGCGGGGAGCTCCTGGCGTATGCGTCGCTCTAGGTCAAGACCTAGCTTGCGGGTCTCATCGACACGTGTCCCTACAGGTAGCTCAACCTTCACGTCGAGATATCCGATATCTTGACTAGGCATGTAGGAGGTCTTGATGAAGCCAAAGGAAGCGATACTCAGTAGGAAGAGTGCAAATGCTGAGAAGACGGTGGTCTTCCTATGCCGTACAGCCCAGTCAAGCAAGCGACCATAGGCGATGTCTAGACGATTGAGAGTATGCTCGATCGGACGGAAGAAAGCGGCGACAGCCTTGCTCCTATTCTGATTACGACGGAGCATGATGGAGCAGAGCATTGGGGTCAGCGATAGAGCTGCTGTCGTAGAGACGATCATCACGATACTGATCGACCATCCTAGCTGGCGGAACATGATCCCTGCTTCCCCAGGCATCATCGTCAGGGGGAGAAAGACGGCGAGCATCGTCAGCGTAGAGGCGATGACTGAGATCCCTACCTCATTGGTCGCATGGACGGCTGCTTGCTTCGGATAGCTCCCTCGCTCAATGTGTGTCGTAACATTCTCTAGGACGACGATCGCATCATCCACGACCATCCCGATAGCGATCGAGAGAGAGGAGAGGGAGATGATGTTAAGCGAGTTCCCCGAGACAAGTAGGTAGGCGAACGAAGCTACGAGTGAAATGGGGATCGTGAGGACGATGATAAATGTAGCACGCCAGCGCCCGAGGAAGATGAAGACCACCAGCATGACGATCACGAAGGTGATCATGATCGTATCCTGAAGGGAGCTAATCGTATTGACGATGAAGCTCGAAGTATCGATGAGATAGCCGAGGTGTACATCTTGCGGGAGGTTCTTCTGTAGCTCAGGCAGGAGTGCCTTGACCTGCTTAGAGATCTGTACGGAGTTTGATCCCTCCTGCTTGTTGATGACGATGATCGCACCGCTCTCCCCATTGATGTAGTTCTCCTGCTGGCGCTCCTCGACTGTGTCGAGTACCTGTGCGACATCACGCAGGTGAATGTCCTGTCCATTACGGCTAGCTACGATGATGCTCCCGAGCTGTAGTGGATCGGTGAACTCTCCCTGGATACGGATCGAGTTCGTGCGAGAGCCTAGGTCGATCTGCCCTGCAGGGATATTCGCATTCTCTGCACTGATGAGCTGAGAGATTTGTCCGATAGTGACTCCGTAGGCCTCGAGCTTCGTCGGGTCACAGTAGACCTGTATGACACGCTTGGGAGACCCAACGGCATTGATGGAGCCGACACCATCGACACGCTGTAGTCGGTTGATGACTCGGTCTTCGAGGATCTTATCCAGACCTGCAGCGCTCTCCTTAGCTTGTACGGAAAGGATGGCGACGGGGATGCTACTGTTGTCGAACTTAAAGATCACCGGCTTCTTCGCTCCAGCTGGCATATTATCCGTCGTAGCGTCGAGCTTATCACGGATGTCATTGGTCGCTTCGGCGATCGGTGTACCTGCCTTAAACTCCAGGGTGATGATCGAGGCATTCTCTCGGCTATTTGACGAGATGTGCTTGAGGTTATTGATCCCGTTGAGGTTATTCTCTAGGAGCTTCGTGACGTTGGTCTCGATGTCCTCGGCACTCGCCCCTGGGTAGGAGGTGAGAACCATCACGTTCGTCGTATCCGTCTTGGGCATAAGCTCAATGGCGAGCTTGCTCAATGAGAAGAGCCCGAGGATCGCTATCGCTACATAGATGAGGGCGGTAGTGATCGGCTTCCTAACGGAAGTTTCGTAGATACTCATAGACTTATTTACTTACGTAGCTTGACGGGTGTCCCTGCCTTGAGGCTAGAGGGTGCGGAGGTGATGACTTGGTCACCCTCTTCGAGGCCACCGAGTACTTCGTAGCGATCGCCATACAGCTCACCGAGCTCGACAGCTCGGTAGACTGCCTTCCCCTCTTGGAGTAGGAAGACATAGCGAACACCGCTACCTACCTGGCGTACGACGGCCTTATCGGGGATGGTCAGTGCCTCCTTGCTCCCCAGGTTGATATGTACACGAGCGTACATCCCTGGACGGAGCTTGAGATCAGCGTTCTTCACTTCAACTTCGGTAGAGACCGTGTGGGTCACGGGATCAAGGGTGGGGAAGATGTTGGTGATCGTTCCGGCAAAGGTCTCCGTGCCGAGTGCATCTACTTGGAGGGATGCCTGCATACCCTTTTTGAGGAGGGCGTAGTATTGCTCGGAGACGCCGATGACAGCCTTGACGGGAGCGATTTGCTGAATGACTACAACGGGGAGTGTGGGCGAAGTCATATCGCCGTTGTCGTAGTTCTTGGCTGTGACGAAGCCAGAGATGGGACTGCGCAGGGTGGTATTCTCGGCTGCATTGGCGTAGGCTAGCTTCGCTTGGTCGACAGCACTTTTAGCTTGATCCCATTGTGCCTTAGATACGGCTCCCACTTTATAGAGCTCATCCATACGGGTGAAGTTAGTCTGCGCATCTTTGAGCTGTATCTGTAGCTGAGAGGACTGAGTTGCCTCTAGTCGTGCTACGACTTGGCCTGCGGCGACACGATCACCTACTTTGACAAGGAGTTGTTTCAGACGTCCTCCCGACTGGGCGGAGATATTGTTGATGGTCTTGGCCTCTAGTTGGGCAGTGAAGTCCTCGGAGAGGCTGAGTGAGGTGCGAGTGGCAGAGCCTACCTCGACGATGCGTGTAGAGTCTACAGCTGTGCTGTCAGAGGTCGCCTGCTCGCTACTGCCTGAGGAGCAGGAGGAAGCGGCGACAAGGGAGACGGCTCCGAAGAGGAGACCGCCTAGTTGGATCTTTGTTATCATCGTATCTATCTTGTTTCGCTAGGGTTGATCAATTCGCATGTGAGCTACTTCGTGAGTTCGCCACTGGTCTTCCCCTGAAGCTCATCTAGGGAGAAGACTGCTACCATATAGTTGTAGACGGCTTGGCTGTAGTTTAGCTTGGCCTGAAGGAGGGCGGTCTCAGCATCGTTTAGCTCTAGGATCGTCCCTTCGCCACTGGTGTAGCGCACCTTGGCGATCTGGTGTCCTCGCTCTGCTGTAGCGACAGCATCACGAGCAGCGGCGAACTGCTCCAGGGCCTTACGCTGCTCCTCTAGACTATTCATCACTCCGAGACGAAGCTGCTGCTCCGCCGCGAGGCGCTGTGCACCGAGCTGACGGATCTGTATCTCCGTGGAGCGCAGATCGAGGAGCTTCGATCCTCCACTATATAGAGGGACATTGAGCGAAAGCCCAATGCTGGAGAAGGGGCTCCATCGCTTGCTGTCATTGAGGCGGAAGCGATCGGCCGCATAGTTATACATATAGTTGAAGGAGAGCGATAGGGTGGGTAGGAAGGCCATCTTCTTGACCTTCAGCGCAGCCTCTAGCTGTCCCCCCTGTAGGTCAAGCTCTCTCAGCTGGGAGTTATCTGCTAGTGAGATGCGGTCGGCGGACTCGGGTAGCTGGCGGTAGACCTCCTGGGTGTAGCCAGCGAGCTGCTCCGTGATCGTGATCGGGGTCTCTAGGGAGATGCCCATGACGACCTTCAGCTTCGCCTCGGCGAGCTGGACGGCAGAGCGTGCCGCTACGAGGTTAGGCACGAGGTTCTTGACCTGTGTCTCCATACGGAGCTTGTCATACTCAGCTACGAGACCATGCTGGTAGCGCTGGGAGGTCTGCTTATAGTTGGCCTCGGCGTTGGCATAGCTAGCTTCAAGTGCTTGGAGAGATTCCTTAGCTAGCAAGACGGCTAGATAGCTCTTCTTGACCTCGGCCTCGAGAGCGACCTGCGAGCTACGTGCCTTCTGCTCGGCGAGCTCTACCGCTTTGGCGTCGAGCTTGAGGCTAGCCCATAGCTGAGGGGCGATGATCGGCATCCCTGCGGCGATCCCTCCCTGCAGGGTGTGCTTTTGGCCCATCTCGATCCCGTCCGAGGGGAAGAGTCCTCCCATCGGAGAGGCAGGCATGTCATCTCCACCTCCGAAGTAGACCTTCTGCTTCTTCAGCATATAGGAGTAGCTACCCGTCAAGCTCACCGAGGGCAGGAGCCCAGCACGTGTCTTGCGAGCACTTACCTTGGCTCCTTCTGCTCCAAGATGTACGGCTTGTAGGCTGGGACTCTTATCTAGTGCCAAGCGAACAGCTTGCTCCAGAGTTAGTGCTAGGGGAGCGGTCGCCTTAGCTCCTGTGGATGGAGAGGATGGGGAGTTATCTGCCTCTTGTGCTCCTAGCGAGAGAGTGGAGGCATATAGTCCGACAGTCAGTAGTAGGACTCGGGTGAGGAGCCTTGACTGTAGCGGAAGAGTTACATACATAAGGATATTGTCTGTGCTTATAATAAGAGGGATTTACCCCTCTTGTATTTTTAGTACGCAAAGTTACGTAAAAATGTGCTAGTTTAAGGTCGATATCTCACAGGATTACAGAGGGGATAAACCGCGATCCAGTAAGCCTCGTCAGAGATGCTCCGATAGCCTGCTGTAGGTTGGGTATATTGTGATACGGAGGTCACTATATACCCAACCGGATCATCGCAATATACCCAACCGAGTAGCCACAATATACCTAACCGACCGAGTACGAGGTGTCGCCTCCTTCGAACCCCGAATAACGCACGATGATAGGGGGATATGTCTTCATCCGAAATTATTTGTACATTTGTAGCCAAGGAAACAACTAGTGCACTGCGCACGGAACAATATCAACTCACTAATTACTCAAGTGTAGCCGTTATGGAAATCAAGAAGTCAGCCAAGGCCGACCTGGAAAAGGGCAAGGGTCTCTCGATCCTGCTTGGTCTGCTCGTGGCGCTATCGCTGGTCTTTGTTAGCCTCGAATGGCGCTCCAGCGTCGCTCAGGCTCAAGCTGGTGAAGGTGGCGACAAGCACGTCATGGAAGATGCACTCATCGTCCAAGATGATCAGAAGCCAGATCAGCCAGATCCACCCAAGCCTGATGAAGCTCCTTCGCAGACAGAGATCCAGCTCCCAGAAGAATTTAAGGTCGTATCCAACGATACCAAGGTCGAGAAGCTCAGCATCATCTCTGCCGACGAAGATAAGGTACTCCCTCCTGCTAACATCCCCCTTGGTCCAGTAAACAACCCTGGCGGTACGGGCGGTGAAGAGCTTTCGGATGAACCTTTCGAAGTCGTAGAAGAGCAACCCGAGTTCATCGGCGGACAAGACGCTTTCCGTAAGTTCCTGCAGAATAACCTCCGCTACCCAGAGCGCGCAGCCGACGAAGGTATTCAGGGCCGTGTCATGGTACGCTTCATCGTCGAGCGTGACGGATCTGTATCTGCAGTAGAAGTCGCTAAGGGTGTCGACCCAGACCTCGATAAGGAAGCTGTCCGCGTGGTCAAGGCTCTCCCCAAGTGGAAGCCAGGACGTCAGCAGGGTAAGGCAGTACGTACTCGCTACATGCTCCCTATCGTCTTCACGCTCCAGTAAGACCTATCGCTTTAAGCTAAAGCTAAGCCCCCTCCCGAGGATCATGCGACAGCATGTCTCGGGAGGGGGCTTACTCATTGCTCACACTTCTCTTCTAGGGGCGAGAGAAAGGCGGTTGTGATAGGGAAAGCCTACCGGTATCCTTTAGGGAAGCTAGCCTGCTCTATTTAGAGAGTCAAGCCATCATCCTTGGGGAAGTGAGATCTCCTTCGGTAGGGAGGTAGGACAGGTAATAGGGGAATTGGAGTGTCGTGACTGAGGATGAGCCTTTGTCGGAGCTATTGCTTGTCCAAGGGCAAACTCAGCACTTGTCTTCATAAGCGCATAACCTCCCCTCTACACACTCTCTAGGGGACTTCAGCGAAGAGAATGAAGAGGGATAAACTCTCACTATCCTAGCCAAGGCATAAAAGTACTCCACCCCTCCAAGCTACAAGATACGAGCTTGGAGGGGTGGAGTATTTATGCTGGATGAGGAAGCGGATTAGGTCACCATCCACCGGAGGCACCACCACCTCCTGTGGATCCTCCTCCGAAGCTACCTCCAGAGAAGCCTCCGCCAAAACCGCCACCGAAGCCACCGCCACCATGATAGCGATTGCGTCGCATAAGTCCTGCTAGTAGGAGTGCCGATGCAGTCAAATCTTCATCAGTCGTGTCTCGGCGATCCTGGTGCTGATCATGGCCACAGTGCCGGCAGTGTATCGTCGTACGCTGGTAGCGTCCCTTCCCGGGGATATTCACTAGGCGAGAGCTGACAGCTTCGGCTGTTCGCCCACCGCAGTGCTCGCAGATCTGCCAGTGCGTCCCTAGGTCTTGGGAGGTGCGTTCGCTGTAGCCACAGGAGGCACAGCGATAGACTTGGTAGCGTCGAGAGCCCAGTTGCTCCTCCAGCTTAGCTAGCTCAGGTAGATAGCGTAAGCGCTCCGTATCTGATAGGAGGAGCATGCTCTCTGCACCGCACTGAGGACAGCGGGTCGCTAGCGTCACTAGGCGCTTCTCCATCTGCTTTGCCCAGAGATAGTATAGCAGACCCAGGGGAAGGCAGAGGAGGGCTAGAAGGAACCCATGGTGGACGAGCTTCTGTGGAAGGTAGGGGAGCTGTGCTCTAAGCCACTGGGGCGAACGCCTGCCACGCACCTCATAGTCTCTGAGGGAAGACCAAGCGCTATAGCCTGCTGCTAGGAGGATAAGCCCGAAGAAGAAGGCGATCATCTGCCAGTTGATCTGATGAGATCGCCTGCTCTGTGCCGAGCGTACCTCTCCCTGGTAGCCATCCTCAGAGAGTGCCTGATTCACCGCTGTGATCGCCGCTAGGATCGCCGCTCCGTACTGCTTGTCCTGCATGAGGGAGCGCATCTCATTCCGTCGGATACGATCTAGCAGGGCATCGGGTAGGGCACCTTCGAGGCCATAGCCTGTGGCGAAGCGCAGACGTCGCTGCTCGATCGACATCAAGAGGAGCAGACCGTCATTCTTGGTCTTCGAGCCAATTCCCCAGCGACGAAAGAGCGCCGTGGTGAAATCCTCAAGGTTTTCATCCCCGATAGAGGGGATGACGACCACAGCGAACTCCACTCCCCGTGTCAAGCGAAGCTGGGTCAGCTCTCGGTTGATCTCTGCTCGCTCTTCTTCTGGGATGTAGCCCGCAGGGTCGCTCAGTAGCTGAAGGCTATCTTGAGCAAAGACATTGGGCACCTGCTCGGGGCTATAGACCTGCCCCGCTAAGGGGGAGGCTACCCAGAGCATCAGAAGGAAGAGGAGGCTTAAGAAGCGTGAACGCATAGGCGTTATCGTCGACTAGCGGGTTACTTTGAGAAGTCTACCGTTGGGGCGATCTCACTGCCCGCCTGCGCGGTGAAGTAAGGACGCTCCTTGAAGCCAAGAAGACCGGCAATGAGGACGGTAGGGAAGGTCTGTCGTGCTGTGTTGTACGTCTTGGCCGTCTCATTGAAGTCACGACGTGCGGTAGCGATACGATTCTCCGTGCCCTCGAGCTGTACGGCGAGGTTCTGGAACTGTTCGTTGGCCTTCAGATCGGGGTACTTCTCGACGACGACCATCAGGCGAGAGAGCGCAGAGGAGAGGGCATCTTGGCTCTGCTGGAAGCGCTGTAGAGCGGCTTCGTCGAGGTTGTTGGCGTCGATCGTCGTTGAGGTCGCCTTGCTACGAGCGGTGATGACTCCTTCGAGGGTTTCCTTTTCGTGAGAGGCATAGCCCTTGACGACATTCACGAGGTTAGGGATCAGGTCACTACGGCGCTGGTATTGGTTCTCTACCTGGCTCCAAGAGCTCTTGACCTGCTGGTCCATAGGTACAAGCGCATTATACTTCATCACGGCCCATAGAGCGAGGATGACAAGGATACCGACGGGGAGTAGCCACTTAGGTAACTTCATAATCAAATTCGGATTAAGTGTGAATAACTATACAAAAATAGTACAAAGGTTATACCAAAGCTCCTATGTCCTATTTAGGGTGTCCGATGGGACAGGGCACGGCTAATCAACGACTGGATCCAAGGGGCAACAGTAGTAACACAAAAGGGGCAACAGTAGTGCCTACTAGTTGGAATTAATCAGCATCCGTAGAAAGGGCTAAAAGAAACCCGAGAGAGCCTACCATGGTAGCTCTCTTGGGTGATAGATGGCGAAGCTAGAGTGCATGCCGTCGCCCGTGCTAGCTTCTAGTCTTAGGCCTCTTTGGGCGAGAGGCTTATTGCTCGGAGGATGGGTGCTTGGCTGAGACTTCGACGATCTTGACACCCTCCTCCTGCAGGTAGCAGAGGTAGCCCAAGACTTGCTCATAGCCCATCGCACGTAGGAGATCCATGTAGCGTCTCACCTGAGTGCGGTAGCTAGGCTCTTCCTTCCCGAACTTGTAGTCCACGATCTCTACGTGTCCATCTGGATAGATGATGACTCGGTCAGGACGCCGGCTAGACGTGAGCTTTCCCCCGATGATCGCTCGTTCGTTGTACACCTCTCCCGAGCCATCGAACCAGCGTCGTGCATCGGGGTGATCTAGGATCTGCCTAAGGAGTCGCTCCAGGTCGTCTGTCTGCTCCTGGGTGATATACCCCTGGCGAACGGACTCTGTGATCGCCTCCGCAAGCTCGCCCTCTGTCTCGATCCGAGAGAGGATGAGGTGCATCGTCCTCCCATAGCGACGCTGGCTCTCCTCGGTGAAGTAGTCTAGCCCCTCACGTAGGACGGCTAGGCGTGTATCTAAGGGATAGGATTGGAGCGAGGTGATCGAGATCGTTTGATCACGAGGCTGGTCTTTCTCTAGAGGAGCACGGAGGTCGGAAGTGAAGCTCCCAGCCTCTTTAGCAAGGATGTCAACGAAGAACTCCTTGGTTTCGTCATCTTTCTTCAGTAGGCGAAGGAGGAGATCCTCCATTGTCTTGACCTCCTTTTCCTCCTTTCCTTTCTTTTCCTTCTCTGAGTTGGGTTCTGCTAACCAGAGGTGAAGCTCCTGCTTCGGACGTGTAGTCGCGACATAGAGGAGATTGAGCGCATCGAACTGATACCTCATCTGCTCCTCATAGTAGCTCTGAGCGAAGAAGGTGGTGCGTAGCTTTTTATGATAGCGTAAGGGGACACTCTTTACGTTGGCCTTGATTAGGGGGGCTAGAGCTGGGAGATCTGGGAATGGGCACCAGAGGATATTCTCTAGATTATCAGAAGGGTCGAGGTCAAAGGAGAGGTCTGGTAGTAGTACTACAGGGAAGCCAAGCCCCTTAGACTTGTGAATCGTCATCAGCTGGAGGGCGTCATCGGAGGCGGCGCTCACGATACGCTCCTCTGCTCCTTGGTCTTGCCAGTAGGCGAGGAAGGATGGAATATCGGAGACTTGGGTCTGCCCCCAAGCATAGAGCTGATCGAGGAACTTGACCAGATAGGCTCCTTCGCTCTCTGGTAAGTAAGGCTGGAAGCGGTGAATAAGGAGTTCTACCACCTCATAGAGACCACGCCGTCCGATGGTCTGTAGATCCTCCAGCTCTTCGCTAGAGAGCTCTTGGGGATCAGTTGATTCAGTGCTGTGCAGGTCGAGGAGCTGGTGATAGGCCTCCTGAAGGATCGCACGGGTAAGATGAGATTCGTGAGCGATGTAGCCTAGGCAAGCAATGAGGAAGCGTACGGAGAAGGCTTCTCCCACCCGCAGTGCCTCCTCGGAGACGAAGTGGAGTGAGTAGCCCTCGCATTGTTCTTCAGGGAAGGAAAGTAGCACCTCGGAGACGGCCGTGGAGCTCTTCTTGTTTCGTACAAGGATGGCGATGTCACTTGCTCGGTAGCCTCTCTTCTGCAGGTCGATGATCACATAGGGGAGCTCTGCTAGTGCAGGATTAGCTACTTGTTCTATCTGCTCTGCTTGCTTTTCCTCGGTGATGTCAGCTGGACTTTTGCCTTTGGTCTTGGGGAAATAGCGATGGACTACGACTTGCCCAGCGGGAGCATTTTCCTTCTGAGAGGGGAGCTCCTGAATGGCATCGTCATAAGCTGCGATCTGTAGATCAAGGAAGGCGTCGAGAGACTCCTTTAACACCTGCATCCCCCCGAGAGATTGGTTTTGTGCCTCCCATTGGGCATTGAACAATTCGTGGAGCAGCTTAGGGAGGGCGGTGTAGAGTTTGTTGTTAAAGAGAATGATCTCCCGAGTGCTTCGCCAGTTCTCCTGTAGGGTGTGTTTCTCGATCTGTCCAGCGAAGTCAGCTTGGAGCGCTGAGGTGAGTAGCGAGCTGTCCGAGTTGCGAAAGCGGTAGATACTCTGCTTGGCATCTCCTACGATCAGGCAGTCTTTATCCTCGGCGAGGGAGTCCTTGAGTAGAGGCTTAAAGTTCGTGTACTGGAGGGTGCTCGTATCTTGGAACTCATCGATCATATGATGCCTGATACGTGCTCCCAGCTTTTCATATAGGAAGGGTGCATCATCAGGGGACTCTTCAAGAAGCGAAGAGATGAGCGAAGGAGCATCGGAGATAAACATCAGGCCTCCCTCCTGCTTGAGGCGCTGCAACTCGGTGTTGATGTCGATGAGTAAGTTGTATCGCCCTAAGTAGCGACGAAGCTGATCTGTCGTCTGATAGAGGGGAAAGTTCTCCTGCAAGAAGCTATCTAATGCAAGTATTTGCTCCTTGACCTCTCGAGCGATGGGGCTAAAGCGCTCCTTTGCCTCCTTCGAGACGATCTTCTCCATAGGATCATCGGCTTCGAGATACTCCCTTAGATAAGAGTTACTCCTTGTGAGGACTTGACCATCTTTATCCCACTGATTGGGATTGTTTTGGAGCCTACGTATAGGACTAAGAGGGCCTTTTTCTTTGTAACGAATATCCTCATCCTTGATGCCAGCCTGGTCTATCAGGTTGAGGATACTCGTCGCTTGCTTTTTGACTTCGTCTATGAGATCCTTCCGGAGGGTATTGGCTTGCTGGCGTAGTGCTGCGACGTTCTCCTTGGTAGGGAACTCGTGCTTGGAGCGTAGGAGTTTGACTGTTTCGACTTCGAGCTCCTTAGCAAACGAAGTGAGGTTGCTCTCCAGTTTAGAGAAGCGCTCTCCGTCTTCGATGCTGTCTTGGATAAGCTGCTCGATGAGCTGGCGTATGGTCTCATTAGCTTGCTGTCTGTCTTGGGAGGATAGTACCTCGAGAACAGCTTGCCTTAACCAAGGCTGGGTCGTTAGCTCGATCTTCAAGGCTCCCGAATGCCCCAGTTCTCTGGCAAAGGAACGCACGACCTCCTGGAAGAAGGAGTCTATGGTGCGTACACGAAAGGCATTGTAGTCAAGGAGCATGGTGCGAAGGGTGCGTGAGGCACGCTTCTGAAGCTCCTCCCCTGTTAGCTTTAAGGCTGTCTGCAGGTCATCTGCGAAGGCAGACTGCTTGGGATCCTCTGCCAGCCGATGGAGTTCGTCGACGATACGCTCCTTCATCTCTCCGGTAGCCTTCTTGGTGAAGGTGACAGCCTGGATGGTCGTGAAGTAGCGAGGATCAGGGGAGGAGAGCGCAAGGCGTAGGTACTCCCGTGTCAGGGTGTGTGTCTTCCCTGCACCAGCTGAGGCTGTGTAGACGTGGAGAGGCATGGGTGGAGGACTAGACGACTAGTATTCGTCAGGAACCGAAGTGGTATCGAGACGCTCATCATCTCGGCTACGATTGTGATAGAGCCGACGAAGCGGATTGCGTGTCGCTTCATCATAGCTCCGTCGGGCTCGGTAGAGATCGAGAGCCGTGTAGAGAGCGCAGCGCATCGAGGTAGGATCTGCAATCCCTTGACCAGCGATGTCGTAGCCAGTGCCATGGTCTGGAGAGGTGCGGACGAACTCTAAGCCTAGGGTGACATTGACCCCTTCGTTCATGTAGAGTGCTTTGAAGGGAGCTAACCCTTGGTCGTGGTACATGGCTAGGATACCATCAAACGAGTCAATGCGCCCACTTCCCCAGAAGCCATCTGCAGGGTAAGGGCCGAAGGCGAGTAAGCCTGCCTGATCGGCTAGCTTGAGAGCAGGGCTGATAATCCTATCCTCTTCGTCTCCCATGAGCCCCTTATCTCCTGCGTGAGGATTAAGGGCGAGGACGGCTAGGCGGGGCTTTGTGATCCCGAAGTCTCGCTGTAGGCCTGTCTCCAGTAGGCGTAGCTTCTGTGCGATGAGCTCTGGGGTGAGCTTCTCAGCCACCTCCTTTACGGGGATGTGGGTCGTAGCCAGCGCCACACGGCAGTCTCCTGAGGCAAGTACCATGAGGGATTCGCCAGGGACTACGGCTGCTGCAGCCTCTAGATAGTCGGTGTGCCCCTGGAAGGGGAAGCGGTCTCGAGGCATCACGGACTTATTTATTGGGGCGGTGACGAGGACGTCGCACAGCCCCATGCGTATGTCTGCCGTCGCACGATCCAGTGCTAGGAAGGCTGATTCCCCAGCTTCGGCTGTAGGCTCGCCTGGGTGTACTGTCTCCTTGCCTGAGGTGCAGTCTAGGAGATTGAGTACTCCGTCCTTGGCTTCGCTAGCTAGACGGATCGTCTGCCAGCTGACCTCGGAGAGCTGAAGGTGCTCCTTCCAGAAGGTAGCCACCCGAGCTGATCCGTAGAGGATCGGGGTGAAGAGCTCGAAGATGCGTTCGTCAGCAAAGATCTTGAGGAGTATCTCGTAGCTTATCCCATTGATGTCGCCGTGGGTGATAGCGACGCGTAGCTTGCGTGTATTCATCGTCTACTCGATTAGAAGCCTTTTGTGTAGCCTGCCTGCAGGATGATCTTCGGGTCGAAGGTCTTCACGCTGTCGGGACGGAAGGAGTAGAGAGCGGCCTCCATCATACGGATAAGGTGGAGCTTATCCTCGTTGGGGCGGTAAACAAAGCCCTCGAAGACATAGACGAGCTGCTTGCTTGGGTCTAGGAAAGCCTGTGAGACGAATGGACCACCCATCATCGCTCCGCCCTCCATCTTCCACAGTCCACGGATCTCAGAGCGTAGGGGCTGTCCAGGGAGCTGTATGCGTCGGTAGAGCAAACCGTAGTTCTGCTCGGTGCAAGGGTAGCTTCCCTCGAACTCTCCCTCGATGTTCATCTTCAGGACAGAGTCCCGCTTGCGGATGAGGACATCGAGTCCTAGGTCGGCCTTCGACTCGTAGGGGAAGGTATAGACGAGGATATCGTGGCGAGAGCGCATGGATGCGTTGGACATCCATAGGAAGTTCTTACCCAGCTTACGTGAGCGAATGTCTTGAGGAACATTGAATCGGTAGCCAAAGGCACTATCTACCTGGTCCATCGCCTGCTGGCTATACACCTTAGAGACCGACTCTCCGAAGAGGAAAAGCTCATGGCGAAGGATCGTATTCATGATCGCTTCTCCACGCTCCTTGATATAGTGGAGGACGGAGTCTTGGCTCGGCGAGGTCAGACGGACGACGAGTTGCCCCTTGGCATAGTCGTCATAGCTGTACTTGAGGCTGGTCTTCGTGAAGCGATCCTGATCGACTTCGAGACGGAAGACATTACGTACCGTCTGTAGATTCCCCGTGAAGGAGGGCGTAGGCACACGTGATATACGTAGCGAAGGTTCGGCTTGGGGGAGTGCGGGGGCATCCTGTTCCAGCAGATCATAGAGAGCTAGCGCCATGGGAGTCTCGAAGTATTGCTTGTCCATGACTAGCATTAGTTCGCCAGGCTTACCGATGGCAGACTGCTGAAGTATCGAGCTTTTCGAGGAAGACTTACAGCCCACGAGGGAGATCAGGACAAGGGCTAGGCCTGCGAAGCTAAGACTACGCCCTAGGAAAGAAGTTTTCATATGTCGTTTCAGATGAGAGGACGATGGGGAAGACAACTAGGTAAATAGGATAAGACAAAGATACGAATAATGCCTGCGAAACCCTTGTCTGAGCGGGATGGACTAGGGTCTCGGCTCTCTCGCACTACCTTGGGCCGAGGTCGAGGCTAGCTCTTCTTCTCTGGGGGTAGGTGTCCGGTGGTTTTCTCTAGCTCCTTCCCCTGGCTAGAGATACGTCGCTCGGTCTTCTTGATGTCCTCCGCTGGGGGAAGTTCCTCGGGGCGTATGCCTCGCTCCCCTAGCATTTGGCGCACGCTCAGGTTATTCTGTACGTGCTCGTCGGTAATGGTGGTCTCGCCATAGAGGTTCTCTTCGGCGACGTGATAGTTCGTCATTTCTGTCGCTAGGTTCTTGGCAGCGATGGTGATCGTCGGGAGAAAGTCGGCCAAGGGACGAGCTGGCTTCACACCAAGACGCTCCTTCATCTCCTCGGTCGTATGCCCTCCGAAGAGCGCTGTATCGCCCTGGGAGCGGATACGGGCAAAGCTCTGGGCGTCGATCCCTCGCTGGGAGATGTTGCGAGACAGCTGTTTCTCTGCCGAACGAAGACGATCCCGTGTCTCTAGGCGGGTGAGCTCCTCGAGATGCTCAGCGATTAGCTCCGCCTTACGTGTCTGTAGGGCGAAGTAACCCTGGGCGAAGGCGATCTCTTCCTTCTTAGGATCTCCGTTCTGAGCGATGAGATAGCAAGCAAAACGAGTGAGCATGTAGTCTTGTGGCTCCTGCTTTTCGCTTCCACTGCCATGAGCTTCCCTACGGATAGGACGGAAGTGATCCTCGGCAGAGATCCCTTGTGCCTCGCAGGAAGCTATAGCTCGTCCGATCGTAGCGAGGAAGTTCCCCCAGCGAACATAGCCGAAGACTCGCTGAAGGGTGCGTGCAAACCATACTTCGATGGTCTGTCCGTCTTCTCCCTCGATCGTCTCCCTGATCGCATCGAAGGAGCTTTGGTACTGCTGTATGCGCTGTATGTCCATAGCGAGTTAGGATGAAGTTACTAGCGTCATGGGTCGGGGCGATGGAGTATGAGTGCGGTTCGTCCGCTCGATCTAGTCCTCCAGCCCTCCGAACAAATGTACAAAGATCTCCCCGACCGAATCTCTCCGCTCGAGGCAAGCGATCGATGTAAAGGCGAAGGCTAGGCTTGGTCACAGTCAAGGTAAGCCTTTACGACGAGAAAGGTAGACCTTCTCGGGGTCTAAGGTAGACCTTCCTCGGCTGGGGCTAAATCCCTTTGAAAAAGAAAGCCACCCCTAGCCGACTCGGGGGCTATGGGGTGGCGTGGCTAGGGGTATGATCGGGGTGAGCTATTTGCTCTTCTTTAGCTTGGTTTGGATGGAGCGGTAGGCCGCCAGATAGAGGTGTAGCTCGTCGTAAGAGTAAGCTCCCTCGAGGAGATCATAGATGGGCTTCAGCCCTTCGGTAAGGTCGTGGCTGTCGAAGACCTTACGGAGGTGCTTCAGACGCACGGGGTCGATGCCAGCTTGCTTAGCCGTGATCTTCCCCTCCTCTAGGAGTTGGGTGAGGTGGCGGTAGATCGTGCTCTCGGTCAAGGATCGCTCGGTGGCGATCTCAGGGATGGTCTTGCCCGAGGAGAGCATCTGGAGGGTCGTCTCCTGCGTGCTGAGTTTGACCTCCTTGACCTTGTCCTTCTTAGGCTCGGAGGGGATGGTATAGGGGATCTTGACCTCTGCCTTGGCTTCCTTCAGCCAAGCCTCTAGATGCTCTTCGATCTGCAGTGCTTCCTTGTCAGGGTAGTGCCCTGTGCTAAGAGCCTCCATACAACAGCGGATGCGAAGTAGGTGCCGCACCGTGCGAACGAGCAGACTATGCAGGTCTTCGAGTTCACCTTGGAACTCCTTGACCTTCTTCATCCCTCGAGCTTGGTGCTCTGTGAGCAGTAGCCCCGACATCAGACTGCGCCAGCGAGGGAGGAAGTAATCTGAAGCCTTGGCAATGCGCTCGGTGATCTGGGGTAGCCCTTCTTCGCCGGAAGCAAAGAGCTGGTGGAGCTGAGCGCAGAACTTATCCGCGATGATCCTCATCTCCCCGATCTGTGCCGACTGCTCTAAGGCCCAGTCACCGAAGCTACTTTTCTTGCTTCGCTCACTCTCTAGGCGGTAGGTATGTGCGTGCTGGCGGAAGCGATCGTCGACCTCCCCCCACTGGAAGGCTAAGAGTGTCTGCTCTCTCCAGTAGGCTAGCTTGTCGGAGGCGAGGGTGCGCTCGAGCTCTTCGTCCGATGCTCGGGAGCGCTCATAGTCGACGATCTGCGAGGGGACAGCTAGGGCTTCCTCAGAAAGCTGCGAGAGAAGCACGAGACCTTCGGGGCTTCTAAGACGGGAGAGGGCTACGTAGGCTTGGCCAGAGGCAAAGACTGCCTCGAGGTCGATAGCTGCTTTGTCGAAGGTAAGCCCTTGGCTTTTGTGGATAGTGATAGCCCAAGCTAAGCGGACAGGGAAGTGCTTGAAGAAGCCTAGCATCTCCGGCTCGGCATCTCCGCTCTCCTTGTCGAGCTGGTAGCGTACGTTCTCCCAGGTGTAGAGAGGGACATCGAGGAGCTCATCGTTCTCGAGACGGACGAAGAGCTTCTGGGGTGTCATCTCTTCGACCGTACCTAGCATCCCGTTATAGTACCGACGAGGGGTCTGAGTGTCGTTCTTCAGCATCATCACACGTGTGCCGATCTTCAGCCGAAGCATGGGCTCTACGGGGAAAAGGTGCTCAGGGAAGTCCCCCGAGATCTGAGCGTGGTAGTCTTGGTAAGCGCCAGGTAGGGCTTCGAGTGCCTTGGTATTGATCTCGTCAGCTCGGTTATTGTGTGTCGTGAGGGTGACGAAGCCTTCCTCAGAGATCGGGTCGAAGGTGCGACGAATGCGCCCTGAGAGCCATTGGCGGTCTTGGCTGGTCAGCTCATTGTACCGGAGATGATTGAGCAGGGTTAGGAATTGCTCATCCTGCTGGCGGTAGACATGCGTCAGCTCGATATAGAGTGGGGGATACTTCTGTAAGACGTGGGCGTGGAAGAAGAATAGGCTGGGATAGTATTGGCTAAGTACCTGCCACTCGTGAGGCTTCACTACGGGAGGGAGCTGGAGCATGTCGCCGATGAAGAGGACTTGCACTCCTCCGAAGGGAAGAGGGCTTCGGCGAACGCTTCTCAGTAGCAGATCGACGAGATCCAGCGTGTCGGCACGGAGCATACTCACCTCGTCGATGACGAGTAGCTCCATAGCTTGGATCAGACGGATCTTGCGCTCCTGCAGGTGGATATGCCGGCGGAAGTCTCTCGGAGTGACGAATAGCTGACTCTGCGTCTCTGGTAGCTGTGCCAAGGAGTCAGGGATGAAGGCTCCTAGAGGTAGCTGTAGGAGCGAGTGGAGCGTCACTCCTCCTGCATTAAGTGCAGCGATACCAGTGGGAGCAGCGATGACACAATTCTTGTAGGTATGCTTGCGGATGCGATGTAGCAGGGTGGTCTTCCCCGTACCAGCCTTGCCGGTGAGGAAGAGGTTACGGTTGGTATGCGCTATGAACTCCTGAAGGTATTGCTGACGTTGCATGAGGGAGAGCTAGGGGAGGGATTAGGCCGTGAGGATGCGTGAGACTAGTTCGGAGAAAAGTTCACTGCTGGAGAGGTTAGCATCGACTCCCTTGGAGTAAGCATCGATCAAGCGAAGGTGACGGATGATAGCGAAGGTCTGCGTAGGAGAGTAGTGTCGACGAGCTAGGTCATAGTCTCGCGCAACGTAAGGACTGACCTTCAGCTGGCTGGAGATACTTCGTTCGTCAGGGTGAGGTATATAGTGTACTGCCATGAGGTTGGCGAAGAAGTTGAATAGGATCGCCAGCGTCATCTGAATCGGGTGGCTACGCTCGTTAGCAGCGAAGTAGAAGGCGATGCGGTAGGCTCTCGGTGCATCTCGCCGGATGAGGGCTGCGAGGAACTCAAAGTTATTGTACTCCTTACTAATCCCTACATAGTCCTCGATGACCTCGGGGGTGACGCTGGTGCTCTTCCCTGAGAGGGCGATAGCGATCTTCTCTACTTCGCCGAGGATCTTCTCTAGATCATTGCCCGTAGCATCGGCCATCACCTGCGCTGTGCGAGGGTCGATCGTCAGCCGTCGTGCCGAGAAGCTCTTGATGATGAAGTCGGGGATCTTGTGATCAGCGATCTTTGAAGACTCGAAGAAGCCTCCTCGCTCTTCGATCTGCTTGTAGAGCGCCTTGCGCTTGTCTGCCTTCTTCTTCATGCAGAGGATGAGACAGGTCGTCGAGGGGAGCTGGTCGAGGTGATCGGCGATCTTCTCTATATCCTTCACGAGCTGAGCTTCACGCACCAAGACGAGCACGTGGCTTCCCATCATCGGGAAGCGGAGTGCCTCCTGTAGAATGTCACGGGCAGAGACATCGGCTCCATAGAGGATGCTGAGGTTGAAGTCCTGCTCTTCCTCGGGGATAAACTCCTTCGTCGCATACGAGGCGATCTGGTCGATGAAGAGGGGCTCATCGCCTGCTAGGAGATAGACGGGCGCAGGCTTACCCTGCTTGAGGGCGGCGATGATGTCTTGTTGGGTGAGCATTAGGAGGAAATAATATGTAACTTCGTGAGGACTACTCACAAAGCAGACCTTATACTACAAAGATAATGATGATCGAGCTAAATCTCCCTAAGTACAATCCCCGCTTGAGTAAGACGGCTACTGGGGTGATGATCTACGATGACCTCCGTCGCAAGGCCGTGCGTCTTACTCCCGAGGAATGGGTACGACAGCACTTCATCCACTATCTGATCGACCACTTGGGCTATCCTGCTGCACTGATGCAGAATGAAGTGGCTCTCCAGCTCGGGCAGACCACGAAGCGCTGTGATACGCTCCTCTATGACCGTCAGCTACGCCCCCAGATGATCCTAGAGTACAAAGCCCCACACATCCCCTTGACCGACAAGGTGCTTCAGCAGATCCTACGCTATAACCTCGTCCTGCGTGTCCCCTATCTCGTGCTGAGTAATGGGCTAGAGCACTTCGCCTACCGTATCGACTATGAGGGGATGAGCTACGAAGCACTCCCCGAGATCCCGCCCTACGCTCGGCTCTGAGTAGCGCCCCACGAACCCAACCTACAGATCTATCTACCATGGAAGCCTTCCTTCACTATCTCTGGGCAAGCCGTCGCTGGGCTCGCCTAGTCCCAACAGGCATGTGGGCAAATCTTCCTATTGAAGTCGTCGATCCTGGACGTCTCAACTATCATGCGGGTCCCGACTTCCTCGAGGCACAAGTACGGATAGGGGATATTCGCTGGTGTGGCGCCGTCGAGATCCATCGGGTATCAGCCGAGTGGTATCGCCACGGCCATGACCAGGATCCCGCCTATAGCTCCGTCATCCTCCATGTCGTCGAGGCAGATGATCGTCCGGTGCATTACCCTTCGGGAGAAGGCATGCCTACCTGTCTGCTCGTAGTTCCCGAAGAGCTACGAGTGCAGGAGCAGGAGCTAGTCAAGTCCATCCATGAGCTTCCTTGTGCTAGGCTCTCCTCTCCATGGAGGGAGGAGAGCCGTAGGCCTTTTCTCGCCTGTCTCTATCGCCTGCGTCTGAGGAGGAAGGTCGCCCTGCTCCATACCTTGCTTGCCCGTAGTGAGGGAGATTGGGCGCAAGCAGGCTATGCTCTGCTCCTACGCTACTTAGGCTTTGGACTCAATGGTGACGCCTTCGAGCTTCTTGCCTCATATCTTCCTCTGCATTTACTGGAGAAGCACCGAGATGATCTAGGCCAGCTAGAAGCCCTACTCCTCGGGACAGCAGGGCTCCTCTCGCTACTCCCCAAGGGCGAGGAACGTGCTCAGCGGGAGGCCGAATATGCCTTCCTCTCCCACAAGTATGCCCTCAAGCCCCTGCCTGCGGGTACTTGTCGCCGAGCACGTACTCGCCCGACGAACCTCCCCGAGTATCGGCTCCTGCAGCTAGCGACCCTGCTGGCAAATACGGATTCTATTCCCGAGCTTCTTCGTTCGACTCTTCCTTTGGATGAATTGGAGGATCGGCTTCGTCATCCGCTTCCCTCACATTGGCTGGGCGGGAAGTGGCGAGGAGAGGGGATGCTCTCTAGTGCCTCCTGTCTATCCCTCTATGTCAATGCCTTCCTGCCGTATCGGTTAGCCTATGAGGAGGTTTATACGACGGGAGAGAAACCTCTCGATCCGCTCCTACTCCTAGACTCTCTCCCAGCGGAGGAGAATCGTGTCACTCGTCTCTTTGACCAGATCGGCTCTCCCCCGCAGTCAGCATGGGAGTCACAGGCCTTGCTGGAGCTTCATGAGCGTTGTTGTCTCAGGGAGGCCTGCTCAGTGTGTCCTCGGCGGGAGGTGTGAGAGCCCTTTGCTATCCCTTATTATCTCTCGATCTAGTCCTAAGGCGAGGCTCTGCTTCCCCTTAGCAGGTCTTCCTATTCCCTAAGTAGGGGAAGATGAAATGCGGACTAAATAGGGCTCCCGATGAATACTTTTTGATACCAACTAGTAGGCACTACTGATGCCCCTCGGGTGGCACTACTGTTGCCCCTGGAGAGGCACTACTGTTGCCCCTTTGGTGTTACTACTGATGCTAGAGGGAGTACTAGGGGGCAGAAGGGTAGCTTTTGAAGCTAGGTCAACAGCCCTATTTCCCGAGTTTATTCCAGGTGGATGGAATAAGGCTGTGGGGGAAGGGGAGATTAGGTGAGAAACCGTACCTTTACTTCCCAAAGAAAACAAACACGAATACAACACTATAAATGAAAGACTCTACACGTGGTACCTGGCTAGGACTACTCTTTTTGATGGTCTTAGCCTTGGGTATGACCAGCCTTGCCCAGTTGCCTCTTTTCCTTGATTTACGCCTTAGCCCACTCGTCCTCGGTGTCGTCTTCGGTATGCTTCTTGCCAATACCTTGCGGCCTCACTTCCCGAGAGACTGGGATGCGAGCTTTAGGATCGCAGGGAAGCAGTTCCTGCGAGCCGGTATCGTCTTCTATGGCTTCCGTATCACACTAGATACGCTATTTCAGGTCGGGATCGAAGCAATCATCATCGACTGCTGTATCGTCTTCGGTACACTTATTCTTGGGAATTACCTTGGACGTTTTCTGGGCTTGGATCGGGATGAGCGACTCTTGATCTCCTCGGGGAGTGCTATCTGTGGAGCGGCTGCCGTCCTAGCTACCGAGCCGGTGCTCAAGGCCAAGTCGCATAAGACCGTCATCGCCGTGGCCACGGTGGTGCTCTTCGGGACGCTGTCGATGTTCCTCTACCCCGTGCTCTATCGTACGGGGATGCTCTCCGCCCTCTCGGAGCGAGGGATCGGGATCTATACGGGAGCTACGATCCACGAAGTAGCTCACGTCGTCGGTGCAGGGGCGGCGATGGGGGGAGAGCTAGCGAGTACAGCGACGATCACGAAGATGATACGTGTGATCCTCCTAGCTCCGATGCTCCTAGGACTAAGCTATTGGGTGCGTCCTCGTGGGCAAGTCAGCAAGAATGCTTCCACCCAAGGGAAGATCCAAGTGCCTTGGTTTGCTTTCTATTTTGTGGGGGTAGTCCTCTTGCACTCGGTGCTCTTCCGACTCTCAGCGAGGCAGGGATGGAGTGAGACCTATCAGCGGATCACGGAGACTATCCAGTGGCTGGATAATCTAGCCTTGACGATGGCGATGATGGCTATCGGGCTAGACGCTACGTTTGCGAAGTTCAAGCAGTCGGGAGCGAAGCCTTTCCTGCTTGCCCTTGGGCTCTATGTATGGCTGATCGTCGGAGGCTATGCGCTGACCTATTTACTCGTCTGATCGCTCCCTAGTGATAAACGAATTCGCCCCTGACCTCAATGAGATCAGGGGCGAATTCGTTTTTATAGGTTGGATGCTTTAGAAGCCCTTGCCGTGGCAGTCCTTGAACTTCTTACCACTGCCACACAGACAGAGGTCATCAGCACCGATACGCTGTGTCGTCCCAGAGGGGCGCACCTCGACGGGCTCTTCGATGACCTCCTGAGCTACAGGAGCTTCTTCCTGTGCGGGAGGCGCGATGTTGAGACGGACGCGCATGAGGACAGATGCCGTCTTGCGGTTCATCTCCTCGATCATCTGACGGAAGAGCTCGTAGGACTCGAGCTTGTAGACGAGGAGAGGATCTTTGTTCTCATAGCTAGCATTCTGCACGGAGTTGCGAAGCTCATCCATCTCACGGAGATGTTCCTTCCACGCTTCGTCGATGATGTGTAGGACGATGGCCTTCTCGAAGTCACGCATGATCGTGCGACCACGGCTCTCGTCAGCCTCCTTGAGGTTACAGCTGACATTATACGCCATGACACCATCTGTGAGAGGGATCATGATGCGCTCGTAGTTCTGCCCCTGCTCTTCGTAGACCTGATGAAGGGTGGGGTAGGCGATCTCTGCGATCTGACCAGAGCGGTGCTGGAAGGCAGCCTCGACAGCATCGTAGAGTTGGTCCGTGAGGTCATCAGCCTTGCCATGACGGAACTCTTCGGCAGAGAAAGGCGACTCAATGGCAAAGATGCGCAGGACATCCATCTGGAAGGACTCGAAGTCCTCCATCGGGTGGTGTGTGTCGATGAGGATACGACCAGCATCATAGAGCGTATTCATCACATCCATCTCGATGCGCTCACCCATCAGGGCATGACGGCGACGCTTGTAGATGACTTCACGCTGGGAGTTCATCACGTCATCGTACTCGAGGAGTCGCTTACGGATACCGAAGTTATTCTCCTCGACCTTCTTCTGTGCACGCTCTACAGACTTGTTGAGCATGCTGTGCTCAAGGACTTCTCCTTCCTTGAAGCCAAGACGATCCATCATCGAAGCTAGCTTGTCGGAGGCGAAGAGACGCATGAGGTGGTCTTCGAGTGAGACAAAGAAGACGGATGATCCTGGGTCACCCTGACGCCCTGCACGACCACGTAGCTGACGGTCGACACGGCGTGATTCGTGGCGCTCTGTACCGAGGATAGCTAGACCACCGGCCTCCTTGACCTCGGGAGTGAGCTTGATGTCGGTACCACGACCGGCCATGTTGGTAGCGATAGTCACGACACCGGGCTTACCTGCTTGAGCCACGATCTCAGCTTCCTTTTGGTGGAGCTTAGCATTGAGGACATTGTGGGGGATCTTACGCAGGTGAAGCATCTTCGATAGGAGCTGTGAGATCTCGACAGAGGTCGTGCCGACGAGTACAGGGCGTCCTTCGCCGACGAGGCGGACGATCTCTTCGATCACGGCAGCATACTTCTCACGTGCTGTCTTATAGATGCGGTCATTGAGGTCCTTACGTGCAATGGGGCGGTTCGTAGGGATCACGACGACATCGAGCTTGTAGATGTCCCAGAGCTCACCAGCCTCCGTCTCTGCTGTACCCGTCATACCCGAGAGCTTGTGGTACATGCGGAAGTAGTTCTGTAGCGTGATGGTCGCAAAGGTCTGGGTCGCTGCCTCGACATGTACTCGCTCCTTAGCTTCGATCGCTTGGTGGAGGCCGTCAGAGTAGCGACGTCCATCCATGATACGACCGGTCTGTTCATCGACGATCATGACCTTACCCTCCATGACGACGTACTGGTCATCCTTCTCGAAGAGGGTGTAAGCCTTGAGAAGCTGATTGACGGTGTGGACACGTTCGCTCTTGATAGCGTAGTCAGCTAGGAGATTATCCTTGCGTGCAGCTTGCTCTTCGGCCGAGAGACCTTGTCCGGCTAACTCGGCTAGCTGAGCAGCGATGTCGGGAAGGATGAAGAACGAAGGATCCGAGGTGCCGTGCGTCAGGAGATCAATCCCCTTATCAGATAGCTCGATGCTGTTCTGCTTCTCATCGATGACAAAGAAGAGCTCGTCCGTGACGATGTGCATCTGGCGCATATTGTCTGCCATGTACTCTTCTTCGACCTTGAGCATGCCAGCCTTGATACCTGGCTCGCTGAGGTACTTGATGAGAGGTTTGCTCTTAGGCATCCCCTTGTAGGAGCGGAAGAGGAGGAAGAAGCCTTCCTCTTGCTCCTTCTTGTTCTCGCTACCGATCTTCTTCTTGGCGTCGATGAGGAGCTGTTGGCAGAGCTTGCGTTGTGCTTCGACGACGGTCTCTACGTTAGGGAGGAATTGCTCGAAGAGCTGGTCATCCCCCTTGGGTACGGGGCCAGAGATGATCAGTGGCGTACGTGCATCGTCGATGAGGACGGAGTCTACTTCGTCCACGATCGCATAGTTATGCTTGCGCTGGACAAGGTCTTCGGGGCTCGTAGCCATGTTATCACGGAGGTAGTCGAAGCCGAACTCATTATTCGTACCGAAGGTGATGTCCGCATTGTAGGCAGCACGGCGTTCAGGGGTATTGGGGCGGTGCTTGTCGATACAGTCTACACTCAGACCATGGAACATGTAGAGTGGTCCCATCCACTCGGAGTCACGCTTGGCGAGGTAGTCATTCACTGTCACTACGTGTACCCCATTGCCAGGGAGCGCATTGAGGAAGACTGGGAGTGTCGCTACCAGCGTCTTCCCTTCCCCTGTGGCCATTTCGGCGATCTTCCCCTTGTGGAGTACCGTACCCCCGAAGAGCTGTACATCATAGTGTACCATATCCCAGAAGATCTCATTGCCACCAGCGATCCAGTGGTTCTGGTAGATAGCGGTGTCTCCCTCGATGCGTACGAAGTCATGCGTGAGGCTTAGCTGGCGGTCGAAGTCGGTAGCCTGTACCCGGATCTCTGCCTGCTCGGCAAAGCGGCGTCCGGTACTCTTAACGATGGCGAAGGCTTCGGGGTGAATCTCATCCAGGATGACTTCGATCTTGTCGAGGATCTCCTTTTCTAGCTTGTCTACCTGTGCCCAGATCGCTTCACGCTGGTCGAGGTCTTTGCCGTCGATGCTAGCCTTGAGGCTCTCGACCTCGGCACGCTCGCTGGCGACATAGTCTTGGATACGCTGGCGGAGAGCTGCGGTGCGCCCACGTAGCTCGTCGTTCGAGAGGGCATCGATCTCGGGGTAGAGCTCTTTGACTCGCTCTACCCAAGGGGTGATCTCCTTGAGGTCACGCTGTGATTTGTTGCCGAATAGCTTCGACAGGAAGTCTATGAATCCCATTATGCTTGTATTATTCTTTGATTTGATGGAGGATGTCGGTGGCAAGCGGGCTACTTGGTCCGTAAGTTACCACCAGGGCTTATCTCTACTGCGGCTAAGGTCAAGCTCTTCTTGGGCTAACCTTGCTCTTAACGAACCGCATTTGGTGGACGGATGTGGAAGATACGGGAGATGGCCTTGACCAAGTCCGGTGCTTCCACGAGAGGATAGTCCTGCTCCTTGGCCGAGATACCTGCCCCGAAGAGGATGCAGGGGCTATCGATAGCCGTGGAGATGAGCTGTAGGTTCGGATTATCGGTAGGCTCCTCGACCGTCCAGCCAGGGATGAGCGTCCAGTAGACGTCTGCTAGGTAGCGGTTGTGTACGGAGCGTCGTAGGCGAAGGGCTTCGTCGCTGAGGGAGCTCTGTGTGATGAGTCGCTCTCCTGTGACTGCCATACCTATGCCTTCCATCTCTTCGAGGAAGGAGGCCGAGCGCTGCTGTAGCTCGGAGAGGCTGATGCGCTTGCTTTCGGCGAGCTTCTTATTCAGGATCAGTCGCCCATCTTGGAGATGCTCGACCCAGCTCCCCTGACCGTAAAGGGCGGAGAGGAAGAGGTTAAGCAGGGCGCTGGCCTTCTTGGTGCTGAACTGTCCGTAGCGATCCTCTGCCCCCTTGAAGTTCGGGCGCTGGTAGTGGCTATAGCCTGTACCTGTGAGTGCCACGAGGTAGCCGTTACGACCGAACTTCTGATCTAGTACCTTCAGTAGGCTGTGGATATTCTGATCTAGTCGGACGTAGGCATCGACCTCCTCGCCTGTAAGTTCGCTACTCGTGCCACGGGGGCGTACATCGAGGCTGTAGCCGAGGGCAAGCATCCCAAGGGCCTTACTCTCGGTATATCCTCCCGCCTCGAGCAGACGTAGGGCGAGGGTCGTGACCTCTTCGTTGGCTAGGGCACTACGCTTAAATTCTCCAGCCTGGAAGCCTTGGTAGCGGTGACTGAAGCGCTGACTCCAGTCGCTCCAGGAGCGCTGTGGTGTGGAGTAGCTCTTCTGTGGTGTCCAGAGCATCTGCCCTGCGACTAAGCGTTTGTTGGGTCCCTCTGCGGAGCGGTTGTACGCTTCGATGGCCTTAGGCATCGCTTCGTAGTAGCTGGAGGAAGCCCAAGATCCTATTTTATCATCTAGCCAGAATGCGCCATTGCCAAACCATCCTGCCGAAGTAATCGCTACCTCTGCTGAGGGCGCTACGGCATAGACTAGGCTGGCTCCTCCTGAAGCCTCTTTGAGTCGGTCACCAAGGGTGTTGACCTGAAGCGCCTTAGGAGAGAAGGTGTCTCGTGAATAGTGCCCTAGGACTTGACTGTCGTGGAAGATACTACGACGCTGCTGGAGCTTGCTGTCCCAGATCGTGGGACGCTCGATGCCATGGATCTGAGGATAAGCTCCAGTATGAAGTGTCGCTACCGATGAGGCACGATTGAGCTCTACCAGCGGGAAGGAGAGATGGCGCTCATAGCGACCATCCGTGATCATGCGGTTGATCCCGTCACTGACGAATAGCGGACGGAGCTGCTCGAGGTAGTCTGCTCGTAGGTCTTCGACGGTGATGTAGACGATGATGCGGGGGAGCTCACTAGCTAGGGCTGGTTGCTGAAGAGCGACAAGGGCTAGCAGGGAGGTCAGTAGGTAGCGCATACTGCGTCCTTCGAGGGTGTGTTTGGTCTTCTTAGGGCGCATGATGTAGGGTGTGATCCTTGCCTGTCTGCTTGATCTGTCCTATCTGCAAGAGAAGGAGGCTAAGGGCGATGAGATAGACACTCGGATTGATCCCCTGCCCCTGTGTGAGGGCAATGATGGGGAAGAGGATAAGTGCTACGATATAGAGGTAATGCAAGGCTCGGCGAAGGGCGATCGTGCGTCTGCCGAAGAGAGCCAAGATAGGGAGCAGTAGGTAGCCGGGATGTAGGACGAGGAGATTCCAGTTCGTCGTGATCATCGGATGCTCCGAGATGAAGACGAGGAAGAAGAGCAGAGCTCCCGCTAATCCTGCACCGACGAAGACGATACTCTCTAGGAGGAGAGGAAGATGCTTGCCTCTCCAGCGTGCATAGGCAACAAATGCTGAAAGGAGTGCCAGGAGACCAAAGAGGGTGAGGGGGTGGGTGATCCAGAGCGATTTGTCCTTGATCGGTTGGCTCTGTCCATAGACCTCCGTTCGCTCCACAAGATTGATCCACTGATCCTGATGCTCTCCTCTTAACCCGTAGTGTAGGTGGGAGAGGAGTACTGTGGCATCGGTGGGAATGAAGAAGCGATCACGCAGGCTGAGCGGTGCGTCGAGCTGTGTCCCCATAGCGAGGTCAGTACCGAGCACGAGCCAGGGAGAGGAGGCTTCGAGCCGGTTGATCACTTCACGCCAAGTCTTGGGCATGAGGACGGAGTCCATAGCCTTGCTCTGCCCGACGAGAACGAGTGTATCGCTCCCAGCGCTACCACCCTGAGCTGCCAGTAGGGTCGCTAGGTAGAGGTCAAGGGGACGGGTGCTACAGTTGTTGCGGAAGGCATTGTAGCGGTAGACCTGATGGGCAGGCTGGATGTTCTCTAGGAGCTTTCGCCAGAGGTCTGCTCGCTGGAGGCTATCTGTCTTAAGGATGGACTCGTGTACCGCCCCATGGCGGAGATATTCCTCGAAGTAATCCGCCGTGGCCATAGGTGCCACGATGTAGTCTGTCTTCCCCTGAATGAAGCGCCAAGTAAAGTCTCCAGAGAAGTCAAAAAGGCCATAGTTGAAGGTCACGTCAATCCCCTGCTCGGGATCTTGTACACGTAGACCAGCATGACCGTAGAGGGTATAGGAGGCCTCTCCATGTGGATCGGAGGCGAGGAAGCTCACGACGGAGCTTCCCGAGAGCTGTGTAGGGAGTCCGTAGGTGGGGTCCGTCGTCTGTCCGAAGGTCACTTGCCCTCCTACGAGGATACAAAGAAGTACCAGCACCGCACGTAGGCCGTGGCGCTGGTTCAGATGAAGGAGGGAAAGAAGTCGACGACTCAGTAGATACATCTATACCTTATTATACTAGCAAAGATACGAAAAGTAAGTCAAGCCTATCGAATAGAGCTACATCTACGTGCTTCAGAGGACGGTGAGTGCTGCTACCCCAGATCACAATATACCCAATCGAAGCATTACAATATACCCAACCGATGGACTGCTATATACGTAACCATGACATCACTATATACCTAATCGTCGGCTCGTGTCGGTCGGGGCTGATCGCTCCCTCGATGAGAGACGATAGGGGAGGATTAGGAGGCCATCGAGGGATGCTCCCTCTGTCATCTGTATAAAATGATCATGGCTTACCCATCGGAGGATGGGTAAGCCATGATCATTAGTATGCTAGGTCGTGCGGAGCCCGATCGGGGCTGGAGCGCTAGAGGTGTTGGTTTTTAGAGTGCGAAGGAGGCCGACCCGATCTGGTTGCCGTCTGCGAATATCTTCACTCGGTAGGTACCACTCTGTAGACTCTCTTCGACAGGCCAGTACATGGTCACAGGGGTATCCTCTCCGTTGTACTCGATCTCACGGCGGATGGAGTAGGGGATCTGTTTGCCCTCGAAGGCGAAGGTACCCGAAGAGGCCTTGGTGAGTAGCTCATCGTTGGGCTGCGTGATACGGATGTAGAAGGTCTTCTCGCCTACACTGGCCGTGACATTCTTAGCGATGAAGAAGTGAATCTGGATATTGACCGTCTTCTCGAGCTTCTTACTTGGCTTACCTCGTTTGTCAAGTGGGGTGATCACGATGCGTGTCGCATCGAGCTTGGCAGCTAGCTTCACTCGGTCGGTGAGGTGTGCCTTCTCCGTAGAGAGCTGTTGGGCTTCATTGGAGGCACGCTCATAGTTAGCACGTACTTCGGAGTTCTCTTGACGTAGCTGGGCATTGGTGCGCTGAAGGGAGTCGATCTGCCCGACATAGCTCTTGAGCACGGAGCGTAGGGTCGAGACCTCCTTGGTCAGCTGACTGATACGCTGGGCACTGGTCGCTTTGCTTTGCTTGAGCTCCTTCTGTAGTTGCTCGACTTTGGATCGCTCGGCGAGGAGCTGAGAGATCAGCGAGTCGGTCGCTAGCGATACCTTCTGCTCTCCGAGACCACCAGCGAGCTTCTGATACTGGATGTCATACTCGGAGGCGAGCTTCTCGAGCTCCTCCTGCATGAGCTCCTTCTGCTGGTTCGTGAAGATCTCTTTCTCCTCCTGGAGCTGAGCACGCTCGTTGTTGAGGACGTAGTAGAACCCGATGATAAGTGCCACGATGATGGCTATAGCAGCCAGGATGACATGCTTGACTTTCATAGATGATAGAGGCAGTTTACTTGATAGCGGTGAGTGAGAAAGCCGAACCCGTCCAGCGATAGGTCAGGGTCGGTAGCAAGGTAAGGAGCTGCATCAGCTCTGTGCTCTGGCGGTCTTCTTCGGAGAGTAGCACGGAGGGACGGATGAGTAGGATCGGTTCATCTCCCACCTGCCAGCTCATCTCATAGTGGAGAGGATAGAGTAGCTCGCGCAGGCGCCCACATGCCCAGATAGAGGAGAGCTTCATCGAGCTGATGAAGTCCTTAGCCTCGGGGAGAGTGAGTAGTGGACTCCTTGTTTGGAGAGGTCGCCCATCCTTGTCAAAGAAGGATAGCCGAGCATCTGTCTGGGGGGCTGATACCGTCTCGATGACAGCTGATAGACTATTCCCTCCGAGTAGCGGTAGTAGACGGAGCTCCCAGCGCCCTACCTCACTGGTCTGTAAGGTAAGTCCCTGCGGAGAGAAGCTCAGGAGCTTGACCCCTAGATCCAGCTCAAGGGGGGCTTGGGTAGAGTCTTGCTCTAGATGATGGAGGATCTTGCCTCGGAGCTCGGCATCGAGTACATCACATACAGCGAAGGCTTCACGTAGGGGAGCGAGCTTCGATGACTGTGCCGAGGCTAGGATCGTACTCCCCAGTAAGAGCGCTAGGCAGGTAAGCTGACGGAAGAATTTCATCAAGAGAATAGGAAGCTTAGAGCGTAGCTGCACGTAGACGAACGAGGCGCTCAAGGAGCCCTTCGAATAGATCTAAAGGCAACATATTGGCACCATCGCTCTTGGCTATGCTAGGATTGGGGTGGGTCTCGAAGAATAGACCATCTGCACCGACAGCAACAGCTGCTTTGGCGATGGTCTCAATGAGCGCAGGCTTCCCTCCCGTGACTCCCGATGCCTGGTTCGGACGCTGTAGCGAGTGTGTCACATCCATGACGACAGGGAAGCCTGTAGAGCGCATCGCAGGGATGTTCGTGAAGTCCACGACGAGGTCAGAGTAGCCGAAGCTATTCCCTCGCTCGGTGAGGATGACTTGGTCATTCCCACACTCCGTGACCTTATTGGCCGCATGCTCCATCCCCGAGGCAGAGAGGAATTGTCCCTTCTTGATGTTGACCATCTTACCCGTGCGAGCAGCTGCAGCGATGAGATCCGTCTGACGGCAGAGGAAGGCGGGGATCTGTAGGACATCGACGTATTCGGCGGCCATAGCGGCCTCCTGTGTCTCATGAATATCCGTCACGACTGGGATGTCGAAGGTCTCACGTACCTTGCGAAGGATCTTCAGTGCCTTTTCGTCCCCAATGCCGGTGAAGCTATCGACACGTGAGCGGTTCGCCTTGCGATAAGAGCCCTTGAAGATATAGGGGATGCCTAGGCGCTGAGTGATCTCTACGATGCGCTCAGCGATGAGTAGCGGAGTCGTTTCATCCTCGATAGCGCATGGACCGGCCATGAGGAAGAAGTTCGGCGTAGCCGTGAGGTCTTTATACTGAATCATAGGGTAAGCGGTGTTAAGGGTGTGCTTGGAGCCACTGCTCGGAGAGCTCCAGTGCGATGGCTAGTTGTTCCTCCCTAGGGAGTAGTGCATCGATATAGTGTAGGGTAAAACCTCGTCGCTCCATACCTCGGAACCAAGTCATCTGACGCTTGGCGAACTGATGTATGGCAGTCTCTAGTGCTGAGAACATCTCCTCATAGGATAGCTCGCCAAGAAGGTGTAGTGTGAGGAACTTATACTCTAGCCCGTAATAGATCAGATTCTCGGGGGCAATGCCGGAGCTTAGGAGTGTGCGAACTTCCTCCAGCATACCTTCCTGATCCAGACGGATACGCAGACGCTGGGTGATACGACGGCGGCGCTCCTCTCTCGGGAGATCAAGGCAAAGGATGAGACTTGAGATAGGAGGATACTCGGTATGGTCAATACCATCACGACTAAGCTGAGCTTGGTGGTCTGCTATCTCGATGGCACGGATAGCACGTGAGGGACTATCGAGGTCAGTCGTATTGTGAAGTGCGCCATAGCTGGCAAGTCGATCTCGTAGCTCGGTGATCGTCTTCCCAGTAAGCTCTTCACGTAGCTTGGTGTTGGGGGGGACGTCTGGTAGCTGATAGCCTTTGAGAACAGCTTCAGCGTAGAGCCCCGTCCCTCCACAGAGTAGGGGGAGCTTACCTCGTCCTATGATGTCTGCATAGGCCTTGTGAAAAGCACGCTGCCAAGCGAAGAGGCTGTATTTAGTACCAGCTGGTACGATATCAATGAGGTGATAGGGGATATCACGCCCCTCGACCTGATACTCTCGGATATCCTTACCCGTACCGATGTCCATCCCCTGATAGACTTGGCGGGAGTCTGCACTGAGTAGCTCCGCACCAAGTCGATCAGCGAGTAGGACACCTAAGGCTGTTTTGCCTGAGGCGGTAGGGCCTAGGAGTGTGATCATCCGCGATCCTTCAGGATCACATCATGAGCACCCCCCTCGACGATAGAGGTGCTAGAGACGAGGGTGATCTTCGCCTTCTCCTGAAGCTCTGGGAGGGTAATGGCACCACAGCTACACATAGTCGCCTTCATCTTCCCGAGTGTTTGAGCTAGGTTATCTTTGAGCTTACCTGCATAGGGGACGTAGCTATCGACACCTTCTTCGAACTTCATACCCTCGGTGCCACCACTATCATAGCGCTGCCAGTTCTGAGCACGGTTAGAGCCTTCACCCCAGTACTCCTTGACGATATTGTTCCCGATCTTGAGTTTGCGAGTGGGAGATTCGTCAAAGCGTGCGAAGTAGCGCCCCATCATGAGGAAGTCAGCTCCCATAGCTAGAGCAAGGGTCATGTGGTAGTCATGCACTAGACCACCATCGCTACAGATGGGGACGTAGACACCCTTCTCCTCGAAGTAGCGATCACGAGCCTGTGCTACATCGATGATAGCCGTTGCTTGACCACGACCGATCCCCTTTTGCTCGCGAGTAATACAGATGGATCCACCACCGATCCCCACCTTGACGAAGTCGGCGCCTGCATCTGCGAGGTAGCGGAAGCCTTCTTCGTCTACTACGTTCCCTGCACCGACGAGGACCTTGTCGCCATAGCGCTCCTTGATCCAGCGAAGGGTATCGTACTGCCACTCTGAATAGCCATCGGATGAGTCGATACAGAGGACATCGGCTCCTGCTTCGACTAGTGCGGGGACACGCTCAGCAAAGTCTCGAGTATTGATCCCTGCTCCGACAAGGAGCTCCTTCGTCTCCTTATTAGATAACTCGATGGGATTATCCTTGTGTGCATCGTAGTCCTTGCGGAAGACGAGGTAGACTAGGTTGTCATGCTCGTCGATGATAGGCAGGGTATTCAGCTTATGCTCCCAGATGATATTGTTTGCCTCCTTGAGTGTAATGCCTAGACGACCGACTTTGAGACGAGAGAAGGGGGTCATGAAGTCCTTGACCTGTGCATCCTCTGGGGTCGTACCTAGACGATAGTCACGGCTGGTGACGATCCCGAGGAGGCGACCGTTAGGGCTACCATCTTCAGTGACACCGACCGTGGAGTGCCCTGTCTGACGGCGTAGAGCTAGGACATCACGAAGGGTAGCATCAGGGCGGATATTCGAGTCGCTTGAGACAAAGCCGGCCTTGAACTTCTTCACACGACGTACCATCTCTGCTTGCTCAGCGATAGGCTGAGATCCGAAGATAAAGGAGAGCCCTCCATTGCGAGCTAGCTCGATAGCTAGGGTATCATTGGATACCGACTGCATGATCGCAGAGACGAAGGGTATGTTGAGGCTAATACGTGCCTGCTCACCACGAGCAAAACGTACTAGGGGGGTCGTCAGAGAGACATTCTGAGGGGTGCATTGGCGAGTCGTGAGTCCAGGGATCAGGAGATACTCGCCAAAGGTGCGGGAAACTTCATTGACAAAGATAGCCATAGTGCAAGGGGGATGAAGTAATGGTGTACGTTGAAGGTAGAGAAGCGAGGGGAATTACTTGACATTATGTAAGAGATGTCCCATGCGCTCCTTCTTTGTCTTCATGTAGAAGGCATTGTGTTCGTTGGGTTGCACCTCCAGAGGTACAGACTCGACGACCTCAAGTCCATAGGCCTCGAGACCTACACGCTTGATGGGATTATTGGACATAAGGCGCATCTTCCCGACACCGAGCTGACGGAGGATTTGTGCTCCTACGCCATAGTCTCGTTCGTCTGCCTGATGACCGAGGTGGAGGTTAGCATCGACGGTGTCGAGGCCCTGCTCTTGGAGCTTATAGGCACGGATCTTCTCCATAAGTCCGATACCACGTCCTTCCTGATTGAGGTAGACGATTACGCCACGTCCTTCCTGCTCGATGAGCTCCATAGCCTTGTGGAGCTGTTCGCCACATTCACAACGCTGGGAGCCGAAGATGTCTCCCGTAGCACAGCTTGAGTGGACGCGTACTAGGATGGGGTCGGTAGTGGATAGATCACCCTTGAATAGGGCGATATGCTCTAGACCATTACTCTTCTGTCGGAAGGGGATAAGTCGGAAGTCTCCCCACTGAGTGGGCATCGAGACCTCTTCGCCACGCTCGACAGTGCTCTCGGTGCGCAGACGGTAGGCGATAAGATCCTTGATGGTGATGATCTTGAGTCCGAAGCGCTGAGCTACCTCCCAGAGCTGTGGTAGGCGAGCCATCGTGCCATCTTCGTTGATGATCTCGATGAGGGCAGCTACGGGCTGAAGTCCGGAGAGACGAGCGAGATCGACTGCGGCTTCGGTGTGTCCTGCACGGCGCAGTACGCCCTTATTGCGGGCTCTGAGCGGGCAGATGTGGCCGGGACGTGCGAGATCGCCAGGAGTAATGCTGGGGTCTGCTAGGGCAAGGATCGTCTGAGCTCTGTCATACATGGATACTCCCGTGGTGCAGCCATTACCTAGTCGGTCGACGGTGACCGTGAAGGGGGTTTCATGGACAGAGGTGTTGTTCGGTACCTGCATCTCGAGCTCAAGCTCCCGAGCTCGATCTTCGGTGATGGGAGCACAAAGGACTCCTCGGCCGTAGCGCATCATGAAGTTGATCTTCTCAGGAGTCACCTTTTCGGCAGCGATGATGAAGTCACCTTCATTCTCTCTGTCTTCGTCGTCGACGACGATGAGGAACTTCCCCTCACGGAAGTCTTCGAGGGCTTCCTCGATCGTGTTCAGATTAATCTCACTCATAGTGTTTATATGTATTTGTCGAGCCTAGGAGTCAGGAGAGCCTGTCCTCCGAGGAATTGTCTTCGGGTGATGGGAAAGTAACAGCCTTATGGCTAGGGTTGTTCGCACGTAGCTTCTCTACTTCTTCGGCAATCTGTGTGAGGGTGCTGTGCGTCGTCTTCAGGTCTGCACGTAGATGTGAGCGCACTCTTCCTAGGAAGAAGAGGAGGGGAAGAGAGACGGGAAGGAGGGCACAGAGCACCATCCCTAGACGTCGATCAGAGGGAAGTAGGGGCGAGAGCTGGGTGGGGAGCAGGGGTAGGTCACAGAGCTTGCCGACCAAGAGCCGTGAAGACGAGTGACGGAGCTGCTCTGCGAGCCGGTCAAGGGCGAGGGAGAGCTCGGCAAGCTGATGCTGTGTCTGGCCTAATATCCACATCTTCCAGAGCGGAGTCGTGAAGAGAGCCCCTTGCTGAAGAGCCTCGGTCTGACGGAGTACGTGACTGACGGCTTCGGCTCCTTGGACATAGTCTGCTTCCTCGAAGAGGATCTCTTGGTACTCGACACGGCGTACCCCTCGGAAGCCTAGAAGTTTGCGGAAGAAAGCTATGTAGGCTTCGATGTTTAGCGCAGAGGAGTCTTGGTTCGCCTTATAGAGTAGGAAGATACCGACGGGTGCGAGGATGAGGTTGCTGAGCCACATCCCTAGCCATACGGCGATATCTCCGCTTCGGACGAGATTGATCCCGAGGGAGTCAATGATGAAGTAGATGATGAAGAAGAATACCGAGATGATGATGGGCATACCTATCCCCCCACGACGAACGATCGCCCCGAGAGATGCCCCGATCAGAGCAAAGATGATACAAGCTACTGAGGCTGTCCACTTGCGGTGCCACTCTTGGCGGAAGGTGCGATACTCATAGAAGGCACGATCATCATAGTCCACATAGATTTGCATCTGACTCTTCGTCTGATTCGCTCGATCTAGGGCGATCTGGAGAGCTATGAGACTATCCTGTGCCGAGAGGGAGGGGAGTAGCTCTTGCGCTGCTTGGCTGACCTGCTTCCCTGTGTAGCGCTTCTCTAGCTCCTGGATCCGCTGTCGGTGAGCCTGCTGTGCGAGGCTGTCCTCGTAGGCATAGCTGCGGTAGCCATAGTGGTTCGTCTGTATCTGGGTATTGATGACCTGCGCCTGTACTAGGCGTGAGCTATCGATGATGCGAGTCGATGAGTCGATCGAGTGCTGTAGCTGGCTGAGATTCTTCCCGACATACATGGAGCGAAGCTCGCCTTCGTCCTGCTCTTTGATGTTCGCATCGAAGTTGATCACGATCTCGCTGTACTTAAAGCGAGGCAGCATGTATGGGGTAGGCTCGGTGGAGGTATTGTAATCTGGGGCGCGTAGGTTCTCAAAGTTCTGCCCGTCGTAGAGCTTGAGGATAAGGAAGGTCTTACTCTCGTCCATCACGAGGCGTCCAGAGTCCGCACGTATGATGCGGGGACTGAGGTAGCCACGGCTCATATCATAGACCATCAGGTTGAGAAGCATCCCGTCGGGTCTTCGATCCCGTGTATAGAGGCTGTATCCAGGGATACCTGTATAGAAGACCCCAGGTGTGAGCTCCATCTCGGGGGAAGCGAACTTCGCCGTGATGACCACCGTCCACATGCGCAGCTGGGACTGGATCATAAGCGTATTAGAGAAGACGAAGAGCCCGACAGCCATCGCTGTAATCAGCAGCATCAGCGAACGTATGATGCGGTAAAGGCGGACTCCGGAGGCCTTAACGGCAAGGAGCTCCAGGCTTTCCCCGAGGTTCCCCATCGTCATCACGGTGGATAGCAGGATCGCCAGTGGGAGAGCCATGGGCGTAAAGGCAAGGCAAGCATGGAAGATCACCTCAAGTAGCACCAGCGTACTTAGCCCTTTGCCGATAAATTCCTCTGCGTAGCGCCAGAAGAACTGCATCACGACGAAGAACAGACACACCACAAAGCTCATCACGAAGAGCGGGATGAATTTCCGAAGGATGTATCTATCTATGATCTTGAACACGTCTTCTTAGGCTAATTTATTGCCACAAAGATACATCTTTTCTGCGTGGTCGAGTACGCAGACCTAGCTCGCTCCCCGACTGAGAATAAGCCTCTCCGACAGCAGTGATCCATCGGCCGGTCTTGCTCCCTAGGGAGCTTGCCTTGGGAGGGCTGGGAGAGCTGGAGTCGAGTGTGCTATTTCTCTCCTACCTAGGACGAAGGCTCTTCGGTGAAATGCTTACCTTTATGATGACGAAGGTAGAGGTTTGCTCTAGGCAAGGTCTACCTTCGTCTACTCCAAGGTCTACCTTAGCTCCGAGGGTGGCATCCTTCGTCTAGAGTGGAGCTGTGAGTAAGATAGGCGGAGGGTGTGCTAAAGTAGAGCCTGAGAGCGTTCTTATACCAAAGAAGCGTCGAGGTAGCGGTTCGCTGAGAGCCTTCTCTGAAGGGCACTACCTAGAGTTATTCAACTTCTAACAACAGAACAAATGAAGCCACAGATCGTCTTATACAGCCTAGTGACCGCTGTTAGTCTTAGCTCTTGCGGGATTTCTTCGATCCTAGGAGTAGAGTCCAATACCGATCGCATTGAGCGAGGCATGAGTAGAGAGGAGGTGCAGCGCATCTTAGGTCGACCTGAGTCCCGAAGTCTAGGCTACGACGGGGAGGAAATCTGGGTGTATCGCTCCAATGACCTCTTCGATACGGGACGGATCACCGAGATCACGTTCTATCATGGACGTGTCGCTCGGATGAATACCTACCGTGCTGGCGAGAGAAGACGGGAGGATTCCTATCCCTCTTACCCCAGTTATCCCGAGCGAGGAGACTACCCTCGCTACGAAGACTCACGCCGCTGTATGTCGGACAATGCGTTCCAGCGATTCATTTACGATGTCCAGCGCCAGTCATTCAAGGATGATAAGCTCCGCTACATCTATGATGCGGCTCAGCGAAACTACTTCACCGTCCAGCAGGCCGAGCGTCTTCTCCGTCTTTTCTCTTGGGATGATGAGAAGCTTCAGGTGCTTCAGGCGGTAGCACCTCGCTTGGTTAATGCCTATGAGTCCTACCGTCTCGTCGAGCTCTTTACCTTCGACAGCGGGAAGCGTAAGGCGCGTCGGATCCTAGGCTTCCGCTAAAGCCTCACATTAGCTAGTAGAATAAAAGATCGCCCCCACGCTCCGAGCGGAGTGTGGGGGCGATCTTCTTTAGTTGGTGACCTACCTTGGGGGAGACAAGCGATGCGCTCTAGGGAGGTGTAGATGATTGCTTCGAGGGACGACCTAGAAGGGAGGAGGCCCCATAGGACCACGTCCGTGCTGCTTCATGTCTGATTTCGAAGCTCCAGCGCTGAAGCTATCGAAGCGGTAGATGAAGTGGAGCATGACGTAGCGACCTAGCGTGTTAGACTCTTCGGTGATGCTATTGAGTGCCGTGATCTCACGATAGATGCTACGACGGGAGTCGAGGAGGTCGTAGCCCTTGAGGCGAATCGTAGCTTTCTTATTAGCAAGGAAGCTGTAGGAGAGCCCTGCGTTCAGCAACCATTGGTCTTGATTGAACCCAGAAGCGTAGCCTCGGGAGGTGGTGTAGGTCGCTTCTCCCTCGAAGGTGAAGCCTAGAGGTAGCTGGATATTGCTCGTGTAGCCGAGGCTATAGTCCTTGGTGGCAGGTGTCGTAGCTGAGGGGAGCGTGTTCGATGCGTTGTAGTAGCCGAGGACACCACGCAGGCTCATGTCGATGCCTTGGTGACGATAGGTCAGTGACAGGTCTTCTCGTAGGCGAAGGGTGTGAGAGCGGTTCTTTTCTCCGTTGATAAAGCTGTTGGAGCGGATGAAGCTGTTGAAAGAGCTTAGACGAAGAGAGAACTTACTCCCGAGCGACTGCGTGACGAAGCCACCGAAGCCAGCGAAACCATTGCCGTCCACATTCGTATAGTCGATCGTCCGTGCCCCTGTCGTTAGATCATAGCGGGAGCGAGAGATGATGTCATTCTGCACGAACTGGGCATGCCCGAAGAGGGCAAACATCGTCTTCGAGGCGGAGAAGAACTTGTTGAATCGCCCGAAGAGATTGTGCTGGAAGCCTGGAGCTAGGTCGGGATTCCCGATATAGGATACCAGCGGATTGGTGACGTCCTGCACGGGAGAGAGCTCTTCGTTAGTCGGCTGGAAGCTACGGCCAGAGTAGTCGATACGTAGCTCAGTGCCTCGCTGGGGCTTGTAGCTGAAGCGTAGGGTAGGAGAGTAGTTGAGAGTCGTGCGAGAGATATCTGGTGTCGCACTGCCACCTACGATAGAGTGGCTCTTGAGCTGGGAGGAGGTGACATTGATCCCCGCTGTGAGGTCATAGACCTTGCCCTTCTTCTTCAGAGCTAGACCGACCTGATGGGAGAGGAAGGAAGACTCGAACTCGTTACTATAGGTCGCATTTCGGCTCGTATAGCTCCCCGTAGCATCAGCATCGAAGGCATCTCGCTGACTGCGGGCACTGGATCCATTGATCTGATAGGTAAGCTGGGTGAAGTAACCCTTGCCTAGAGGCTCGACATAGCCTAGTCTAGCACGATAAGATCCCGTACGGCTCTTGCTCTCGATGCGCTGGTCGATGACCGAGGAGAGCGATGAGGAGCGGTTGTAAGTGTTGGACTGGTAGGTACCATCACCCGTCTCACGCTCTAGACCGAAGTTACCCGAGAGGGTGAGGGTACGTCCTCGATCATTGAGACGTCGGCTCAGCTCCATACGTAGGCTAGTATTTAGCTGATCTTGGAGGGTAGACTGAAGGAGCGTAGAGGAGTTGATCCGAGCACCCGTGGCATCCTCGAGCGTCTCATTGGTCGAGCTATAGGTGCCACGACCATGACCGATACGGATCTGAGGCATGAAGTTCAGTTCGGTTAGGCTATCAGGCTTCCACTTCAAGCGTAGGTTGGCAGCATAGGCGTCCTTATCATTCAGCTCACTGCTCTTACCCGTCTCGGTGGTAGAGCCCGTGGAGAGGAAGTTCTGCTGTGTACGAGCGAGCTGTTTGTCGGTCTTGCTATTTCCGATGAGGGCGTTGCCGTTGAGAGAGAACTTGGGGGAGAAGGTATGGCTGAGGTTGCCTCCTAGTACCTTGGAGGTTAGGATCCCGTTGGCATCGAAGCGAGGCATTCCACCGCCAGCACGTCGTCTGCCTCCTCGTCCCTGCAGTCCCATCATGAAGCTCGTGCTACTGAGATCCTGGGAGATGTCTGAGAAGCCGGCATTGTTGGTATTGTTCAAGCTTCCGAGGATGGTGAACTGATTGTCGTCAGCGAAACGGCTTAGGGTTAAGTTCCCTTCGTAGCGTTTGTCGGTACCTCCGCCGACGTAGGCCGTGCCGAAGAGCCCCCTCTTCTTCCCAGGTTTGATGGTGAGGTTGATGACGGTCTCTTCGTTGCCATCAGAGAAGCCTGATAGTCGTGAGGTCTCGCTCTCTCGGTCTACGACCTGTACCTTCTGTACGACCTCTGCGGGGAGGTTGTTGAGTGCTACCTTTGGGTCGCCTTCGAAGAAGCGCTTCCCATCGACCATGATCTGCTTGATGACTTTGCCGTTGATCGTGATTTGCCCATTTTCGTCGATCGTTGCTCCAGGGAGTTTCTTGACGAGGTCAGCCACGACAGCCCCTTGGTTTACCGTGAAGCTCCCCGCATTGTACTCGAGGGTATCGCCTTTGATGGTGACTTCGTTAGCCTTCCCGACGACCTGTACGGCAGAGAGCTCCTTGCCTTCCTCTTCGAGGATGAGGGAGGGGAGGGTAAGGCTCTGACTCATCAGCTGTATGGTCTGGCTGTGCGTCTTGTAGCCAACGAAGGAGATGCGTAGCGTGTAGCTACCTCGTGGGATCGCACGTAGCAGGTAGGAGCCATCTTGGCTCGTGATCGCTCCAGTCTGGAGCTTGCCGTCAGCCTTCAATAGACTCACGTTAGCTCCTAGGAGGCCTTCATTCTTTTGGGTAACCACCTTTCCCTTGAGAGTGAAAAGGCTATCGGTCGTGGCATGAGTAGGGAGGTAGCTCCCGAGGAGTAAGAGGAGCAAGCCCAGCCACCAGCCGATGGATCTAAGTGATAAAGTCATAATCGTATCTAGCTGTTAAGTCAGTCGTCGTTATACAGCTTAGAGCGTGTGCAAAGGATAAGGTTTAATCGTGCCATGCTTCCGCTCTGTCTGGATGCTGATGGGCTGTCTCCTTATCTGATCTGATGGATCGAAGCAGAAGCGCCTGTCTACTCCCTAGGGAGCGGACAGGCGCTTCTATATTATATGTGTGAGAAGGCGCTCTTACTTGCCAGAGCGGATGCGGTCGTCGAAGGCCGTGAGGGCTGCCTTAGCTCCTTCGCCCATGGCGATGACGATCTGCTTGTAGGGGACAGTCGAGCAGTCTCCTGCTGCGTAGATGCCAGGGACGGAGGTGCGGCAACGCTCGTCGATGACGATCTCACCACGCTGGAGCTCTACGAGCCCTTCGAAGGGCTTCGTGTTGGCAGCAAGGCCGATCTGGACGAAGAGACCGTCGAGCGTGAGGACTTCTTCCGCTCCACCATCACGAGGGGCGATACGTAGGCCGGTGACCTTGGTGCCATCTCCGAGGACTTCCTTCGTCGCTACAGCCTTGCGGATGGTGACATTGGAGAGGCTAGCTGCCTTCTCCTGGAGGACGGTGTCAGCACGCAGGGTATCTGCGAACTCGAGGACAACGACTGAGCGACAGATGCCTGCTAGGTCGATAGCTGCTTCGATACCGGAGTTCCCGCCACCGATGACAGCGATGTCCTTGCCCTTGAAGAAAGGTCCATCACAGTGAGGGCAGAAGGCTACACCACGACCGATATGCTCCGCTTCACCTGGCACGTTGAGCTTGCGCCAGGAAGCCCCCGTAGCGAGGATCACCTGAGGAGCGGTAAGCTCTTCGCCGAGGTTGGTCTTGACGGTCTTATCTCCGTCTTCGCCGTTGATGACCTCGGATACCTGACGGCTGTCGAGGAGGTCGATGCTGTAGTCCTCGGCATGCTTGCGCAGGTCTGCTGCGAGCTGAGTGCCGGTCGTCTTAGCTACTGAGGGGATGTTCTCGATGCCCGTAGTCTCATTGACTTGTCCACCGATGCGCTCAGCGACGACGGCGACCTTCAGCCCCTTACGAGCGGAATAGATCGCTGAAGCGATCCCTGCAGGGCCACCTCCGACGACGATGAGATCATAGCTACGACGGATAGGTTCGTCTGATAGGGGCTGTGCTCCGACCTTCTGCTCAAGAGCTACGAGAAGCTCACCGAGGGAAGCCTTGCCGACATGAATTAGCTCGTCGCCTGCATAGACTGCAGGGACAGATGCGATGCTACGAGCGTCTACTTCTTCCTGGAAGAGAGCTCCATCGACCATTTCGTGCTCGATCCCTTCGTTGTAGAGGGAGAAGAGGTTGAGAGCCTGCACGACTTCGGGGCAGTTGGTACAGCTTAGCGAAGCGTAGGTGGTGAGGCGAAGTGGCGTCTTGAGCGCTTGGATGCGGCGGATGAAGACTTCCTCGGGGAGATTCTTACCCTGTCCATCAGCGTTGAGGACAGCTAGGATCAGTGAGGTAAACTCATGTCCACCAGGGATCGCACGGAAGGAGATGCCCGTAGGACGTCCTTCCTTGAGGAGGCTTAGGCGAAGAGCTTCTGCATTGCCTTCTTCGAGAGATAGACGCTCGCTCGTAGAGACGAAGTCACGTACCATGGTGAGGAGTTCCTCAGCCTTGGGATGCCCTGCATGGTCTACACGGAGGGTAAAGTTGCTCTTGAGCCCTGCGAAGAGGCCACGGAGCTGAGAGAGTATGTTCTGATCAAGTTGCATAGGAAGGTAAGTCAGATAGGTTGGGATACAAGAAGCGAGGGAGAAGGGGTCTCCAGTGAGCCTCTCCTCCCTCGCTGAGATACGTCTGAGTCTAGATCGAGCCTAAGGCTTAGATCTTACCGACGAGGTCGATGCTAGGAGTGAGGGTAGCGTCACCTTCCTTCCACTTAGCAGGGCAAACCTGTCCTGGGTGTTCGTAGACGAACTTAGCAGCCTTCACCTTACGGAGGAGCTCGCTAGCGTCACGACCGATACCATTGTCATGGATCTCAGCGACCTTGAGTACACCGTCAGGGTTGTAGAGGAAAGTACCACGGTAAGCCTGACCAGCCTCCTCGATCATCACACCGTGAGCACGAGCGAGGTCGAAGGTCATATCAGCGAGCATCGTGTACTCGATCTTAGCGATCGTGTCGGTAGCATCAGCCCAAGCCTTGTGAACGAAGTGAGAGTCCGTGCTTACAGAGAATACTTCGACTCCGAGCTGCTGAAGCTCTGCGTAGTGATCCTGCAGGTCTGCAAGCTCCGTAGGACAAACGAAGGTGAAGTCACCTGGGTAGAAGAAGAGGATGCTCCACTTGCCCTTGAGATCTTCGTGGGAAACTTCAAAGAAACCCTTGTCCTTGCGGTAAGCATTGACCTTGAACTCGGGTAGTTGGCTGTTGATGATGCTCATAATTGTCTTGTTATCTAATTGAGTATGATGGGAGTTCACAGGGAACCCTAATTTTCTTTGTGCAAAGTTAGGTTAAGAACTATCATCCTCCAATTACTTTTGTTTATCCCTTAATATATGTTGTATATTGAGGGGGCTATGGGAGCTTTTCGTGTGGTGTGATTTATTCCAACTAGTAGGTACTACTGATGCCCCTCGAGGGGCACTACTGTTGCCTCTTGGGTGGCACTACTGTTGCCCCTTTAGTGTTACTATTGATGCCCCCAGGATCGGGAAGAGGGGCAGGAGATGGTCTCAACGTTGTATCTTGAGGAAGCATTCCTGTAGTTAGTGCTAAGCTACAATATTGAGCGAGGGCTACCTGCTAAAAGACAGGTAGCCCTCGTGGGTAGTATATAGTGGAGGATGGGGACTTAGCGCTTTTCCTTCAGAGACCAGCCGAATTGGAGGCCGAAGATAAAGATCACTAGGAGTAGCTCTCCTAGTCCTAGTAGGATGTCCCCAGGCATACGGAGCCAGCGAATGATCTGCATGAAGTCCTGCTGCATGAACTCAGCCGATCGAGCCGACCAGTAAGCATGCGTGATGGATTCGTGCGCCTGAAGGATCCCGATGGGGAGCACGCTCACTGTGACCATCAGGAAGAGCCCGATATTGATGAGCCAGAATGCTGACCCGATGAGCTTATCATTCCACTTATAATCAGGGTAGAGCCCGCGTAGGCAGAACAGCATTAGTCCAATGCCCAGGATACCATATACCCCAAAGAGGGCGGCATGACCATGTACAGCAGTTGTGTTGAGACCCTGAAGGTAGTAGAGTGCAATCGGAGGATTGATCGCAAAGCCAAAGATACCTGCTCCGAGGAAGTTCCAGAAGCACATGGCGATGAAGCAGTAGATGGGCCACTTGTAGTCCTCAAGCCACTTAGTCGCCTTAGATAGCTTATAGTTATGGTAGGCTTCCATCCCAATCAATACGAGAGGCACGATCTCCAATGCACTGAAGGTCGCTCCAAGAGCAAGCACCCCTGTAGGGGTGGCACTGAAGTAGAGGTGATGGAAGGTACCTAGGATCCCACCCGATAGGAAGATGATCGTCGAGAAGAGGACCGAAGTCGTGGCAGACTGTATACGAAGTAGTCCCAGACGGCAGAATAGGAAGGCTGCTACGACGGTGGCAAAGACTTCGAAGAACCCCTCGACCCAGAGGTGTACCACCCACCAACGCCAGTATTCGGCGATAGCTAGATGACTCTGACGACCATACATCAGCCCCGCTGCATAGAAGAAGGCAATAGCCAATGAGGCGATGAGGAAGAGTGTCAGGAGATGACGGTTTTCATCCTTGCGCTTCAAGGCTGGGATGAGTGCACGGATCATGAGGAAGAGCCATAGGATGAGCCCTACGAGGAGGAGTATCTGCCAGAGACGTCCGAGTTCAACGAACTCATATCCTTGGTGGCCTAGCCAGAAGTTCTCGATGAGTCCCAACTTTTGCATGACCCCCATCCACTGACCGATGAGTGATCCGACGACTACGAAGACCAAGGCTCCGAAGAGGATGTGTACCCCGAGAGCTTGGTACTTAGGCTCCTTCCCTGATACCGCTGGTGCGATGTAGAGACCAGTAGCGAGCCAAGATGTCGCTATCCAAAGGATTGCCAGCTGAACGTGCCAGCTTCGAGAAACGGCTTGAGGGAGGAAGTCCTGGATTGGGAGACCAAAGAGTGCATCTCCCTCGACCCCGTAGTGAGCTGTGATGGCACCGAGTACCATCTGTAGGAGCATGAGAGCAGAGACGATCCAGATATAGTTGCGGGTGGCACGCATAGAGGCCGTAGGCTTCATCCCACGTAGAGGATCGGAGGCGGGGAGTGGTCCCTGTTCGTCTTCCCCTGCCTGGGCATAGTAGTAGACTAGGATACCGACGGCAAAGAGAAGCATTAGGACGCTGAAGCCAGACCACAGATGGAGTGAGGTAGGTGCGATATTCCCGATAGTGGGGTCATGAGGCCAGTTGTTGGTATAGCTGACATCACTGCCTGGACGGTTTGTGACACATACCCACGAGCTCCAAGCAAAGAAGGCGTGCATTTGAGCCATCTTCGTCGAGTCTTCGAGGGACTGGGGGCGGAGCGCATAGGCCGCACGGAGCTTCGTGTACTCAGGGGAGTTATCTCCGAGGAAGAGCTTGGCATAGTGCTGCCCGATCTCTTTCGCTACTTCAGCGCGTAGAGGGGAGTAGGTGATGACCCCTGTAGTAGGGTCAAACGTATTCTTGCGAAGCTCCTCTTGAAGGAGGACTTGATACTTAGCCTGCTCTGCGGGAGAGAGGGTGGTATAGTTCAGTCCATCTCGCTGGGCGAGCTTGTCAAGCATGAGCTTAGACTCTCGGTGGAGATAGTCAGCATTCCAGTCGGGTGCTATGTAAGCACCGTGTCCCCAGATGCTTCCGACGGTCTGCCCACCGATAGACTGCCAGACATTCTGGCCGTCCTTGATGTCTTGGCCTTTGAAGAGCACTTGGCCTTCCGAGGTGACGACCTTCGTGGGGAACGGTGGCATGGTTCGGAAGATCTCTGTGCCGTAGAAGCCTAGTATGGCAAAGGAGAGTAGAATTACTGCTCCTAGCATACACCATAGTTTCTTGGTTGTCATACGTGAGAGAGATGAGGTTTGTTAAGTAATATTCACATTTGGATTTATCCACTGGTGTATTCGGGTATTCATCCATTCCAAATGTAGTGAAATAGCTATGTTTTTCAAATGCTTTATTCAACATTATTATATGTAGTCCAGTGATTTTGACGTGGTATGAGACGTATGACCTACTGCATCACAGATTGAGTGATTTTGTAATTCATTGATACTTAGATCCTATGTTCTTCCTCTTGGTCACTTGTAGCCCTTGATTGGTTGCCTCTCTAGAATCATCTTGATTGTGCCATAATTTTGATGTAAGAGAGATATTCCTCTATTTAGAATGTTGATCCATCATGGTTATAATTGATCATTTATCGACTTGTATGGGGGGGTGTTTCTGGTGAAATATCATTGTTTATTGCATGGGAGCTTCTCTCTTTGTTAAAGTCCTAAGATCTTGTCCGAGGAGAATCTCTTGTGGAGGTGAGAGAGGGAGGGATGTTTGGAGAATGTATTATATGGAGCAGGGAATGCGTTATTATGGTGGTTAGGGGAAGGTGTGTTTAGCACCCTCTTCTTTGGCAAGATGTTTGTAATGTGGTGTTAAAGGACTACCTTTAGTCCACTTAAACTGACTCACCTGCCAGCAGGAAAGTCAGTGCAGATAGTGAAATGAAAATGAATGGACTTATGAAGACGATCAAGCTCTTACTCCTAGCCGGCTTTGGCCTCCTAGGAAGTACCGTCGCCCTAGCGCAGACGGATAATAAGTACCTGGATGATGCTTACTACCGCCGTAGCGATCTGAAGAAGATCGATAAGGAGGCTAAGCGTCAAGCCGAGCTTCGTCGTGCTGCTGAGCGTGCCGAAGCTGAAGCTTGGGCGAAAGAACAGGAGAAGCTCATCGCAGCCTACAAGAAGAAGCAAGCAGATCGAGAAATCGATGCTTACAACGGGCACCTCGCCCTCCCCGAAGATACGATCCAGCTAACCCGAAGTGAGCTAGGACGCCTGCTCAAGGAGCAGCGCCTGCAGGGACGCAATGAGGTCTACGGACAGTACTCCTCTCGTCTCAATCGCTTCTCTGGAGATGGACGCCTTGTCCTCGGTGGTGCATCTCGTATCTATATCGATGCTGACCCTTGGTATGACGATATTGATTATCGCTACTCAGGCTCTGACGTTTACCTACGCGTTGGCGCTCGTGATCCCTACTGGAGCTCCCGCTGGGGCTGGAATGTCGGCTGGGGTTGGGGAAGCTGGTATGATCCCTATTACCGCTATGGCTGGTCCTACTCTCCATATTATTGGGGTGGGTGGGGATCTCGCTACTATGATCCCTTCTACTATGGTGGCTACTACAATGGCTACTGGGGTACACGATATGGTGGCTACTACGGAGGCTATTACGATGGGTACTATGGCTACCCCTATAGCTATCATCACTATCCCCGCAACTACTACTCCGGCTATACTGGCTACCGAGCTGTGCGTAATCAGATGACGATCACCCCTCCTCGCCCCCTCGATGGCAATAGCTCTACGGGACGTAGCTACGATCGAGATGCTACTCAGGCAGAGCGCTGGAATCAGACCGAGCGAGCTATCAATCGCTCCTATGAGTCTCTCCCACAGCGTAGCTATGACCGCAGTGCTACAGAGTCGCATAATAACTCAAACTCCGGAGGCGGGTACCGTACTCCAGCCCGTCGTCGCTAACGACTGGGCGGTGTATCATCTCTTCGCTAACACAAGTAGACTTAACCGATGAACAGACGACATAAGATCTTGGGGATCGTGGCGCTTAGCCTTCTCCCCTTGGCTCTCCACGCCCAGAGTGAGCATCAGGCATTCCGCTTGGCATCTCCCTATGAGGCATTCGGGTCAGCTCGCTCGGCAGCTCTCTCAGGCGCTATGGGGGCTGTAGGCTCCGATGTCTCCTCGATCACCCGTAACCCCGCAGGGATCTCACTCTTCCGAGGAGCTAACCGACTCTCATTTACCCTCCAGGGAGATAGCCGTAGCAACGAAGCTAACTGGTATGGTCAGGGATCTTCGACGACGGACAACTTTAAGGTTCGCTTCCAAGAGTTCTCCTATCAGATCGGTACGAACCGAGCTAGCCGAGGACGCCTATCCTTTGCCTTCGCTATTCGTAATGCTGGACGCTATGACCGCACGCTCAATGCTTCGGCTTCCCTAGCGGGACAGTCAGGGTTTAGTTCGCTAGCCGACTATGCTGCAGCACGTACGAATAATGGCCGATATGACTTCGGTACCTCATCACGAGCTGACGATAAGTTCTCTCTCGAATACCTACAGGATCCGAAGCGCTCGGCGAATGACCCGGATCTCCCCTTCATCTCCATCTTCGGAGCAGGAGCAGGCTGGATCGCACCTAAGGCAGGAGAGCGACGCTATCAGTCTAATTATACCGCACCGATGAGTCAGACCTCGCTGGTCTACCGGGAGCGTGGGAGCATCACCGACTATGATCTCGCTCTCGGGGTCGAGGTAGATGACGCTCTCCATCTCGGGATCGTCGGTACACTCTCCTCGCTCGATCATGAGCTCAATACCTACTACGAAGAGCGCTATGGTCAGCAGGGACGCCTGTCACTTCAGAATGTGCGCACGACGTCAGGCTTCGGCGGACGCCTTGGTGCAGGTCTGCTCTATGAACCACTTGATGGGCTCCGTCTAGGTGCTTCTATCTATACGCCGACCTTCTATAGTATGCGGGAGAGCTTCCGTGCCGTGAGCGAAGGACAGCGTAGAGGCTTCACCGATGGACGAGCTAGCCTCGACTATAACCCCGAGCAGAGCTATCGCCTGCGTGGCGCTTGGCGCTTCGGACTTAGTGGTGCCTATCTCATCGGGCAATACGGCTTCCTTAGCGTAGACTATGACTATGCCACGCTTGGACATCTTCGCCTGTCAGATGCGCCGACGTATGACTCCTTTGGCAATGATGTGGGTGATGATGCAGGCTTTGAAGAAGACAATGCTCGACTGAAGACGAATTACCAAGGGGTGCATACTGTCCGTGTCGGAGCCGAGGCACTCCTCTCATCACGTGTATCTCTCCGTGGGGGCTACCGCTACAGCTCTTCACCAATCAAGAATGCTGGGCTGAAGGGGATGAATGCTACGACGGAGGTCCTTGTACCTGGACCTACGGTTCACTACTCCCTACCTGATGCGGTCAATAGCTTCTCTGCTGGATTTGGCTGGCGTGTCTCCCCGAGTGTGACTCTGGATCTCGCTTACGTCTATACGCAGCAGAAGGGACGTACCTTTGCTTTCCCTTATGTGAGTGACTACGGTACCTCCCTCAATCCCCGAAGTAACACCACGCAGGCGGTGACACCTCGTACTCCCGAGGCTAGAGACGGGCTTCAGACGATTAAGGAAACGAATACCCGTCATCAGGCTGTAGCTACGGTATCCTTCCGCTTCTAATACATTTATTATAATGAGTCCAATGAATAATTCGCAGTATCCCTACTCGGGGTCAGATCTTGATGGCGAAGTGCTAGTAGATGATGTGCTACTGGGGAGTGCTGTCCGCCGTACATTTGTCTGGATGGCACTTGGGCTAGCTATTACAGGGCTAGCTTCGCATTTCGTCTTTAGTAGCAATCTAGTCTACAAGCTTCTTGAAGGATATACCTTCTGGTTCCTACTGATCGCAGAGGTGGCTCTCGTCCTCTTCCTCTCAGGTCGAGTGATGAAGATGTCTATCCCTGTAGCTACCGGCGCCTTTGTCCTCTATGCTGTGCTGAGTGGTGTGAGCTTGAGTCCGATTTATCTCGCCTATACGTATGAGTCGATCGCGACAACCTTCTTCATCACGGGGGGTATGTTTGGGGCTATGGCTGTCTATGGCTACACGACGAAGCGAGATTTGACTTCTCTCGGGAGTATCCTCTTTATGGGGTTGATTGGGCTTGTCCTAGCGGGTATCGTCAATCTCTTTCTCGGTAGCACGACAGTGATGTGGATTACTTCGGTTCTCGGGGTGCTGATCTTCACGGGCCTCACGGCTTATGATGTCCAGAAGGTGAAGGTAATGCTTGCTCGGACGCTTGCCGACGAAGAGACCTCTAAGCGAGTGTCGCTCCTAGGAGCACTGTCGCTTTACCTGGACTTCATCAACCTCTTCCTCTATCTCTTGCGCTTCTTCGGACGCCGAGATTAGTACTCTTTTATTTAGGTCTAGTTCGCCCCACAAGCCGAAATGGTTTGTGGGGCGAATTTCTTTATGGGGTCATGGTAAACATAGAGCTTGCTGTTAGGAGACCTCTAGCTTTGCTGGCAGAAAGGCCTATGATTGGCTTCCTAGAGGCGAATAATTTTTATACCTTTACCTAAGTAAGCGCTATGGCGCATGATTACTAAGCAAACGCTCTCTATTCATATATGAAGGGTATAGTCCTAGCTGGCGGCGCAGGTACCCGCCTCTATCCGATCACCAAGGGGGTCAGTAAGCAGCTCCTTCCGATCTATGATAAGCCGATGATCTACTATCCGATCTCGGTGCTTATGCTTGCGGGTATCCGTGAGATCTTGATCATCTCCACTCCCGAAGATCTGCCTGCCTTCCGTCGCCTCCTAGGGGATGGAAGTGACTACGGTGTTAGCTTCTCCTATGCGGAGCAGCCCTCCCCAGATGGTCTAGCGCAAGCCTTCCTCATCGGAAGAGAATTTATCGGGGATGATGCCGTCTGTCTCGTATTGGGAGATAATATCTTCTATGGCATGTCCTTTACTCATCTGCTACAGGAAGCTGTGGAGACCGCAGAGGCGAAGGGAGAGGCGACCGTCTTTGGTTATTGGGTGAGCGATCCAGAGCGATATGGCGTAGCCGAGTTTGATAGCCAAGGACGCTGTGTCTCCATTGAGGAGAAACCTAAGGAACCGAAGAGTAACTATGCTGTCGTAGGACTATACTTCTATCCCAATGAGGTGGTACGTGTGGCTGAGGGTGTCCGCCCCTCGGCTCGTGGGGAGCTAGAGATCACAAGTGTTAACCAAGCCTTACTTACAGAGGGACGTCTCAAGGTGCAGACGCTCGGTCGTGGCTTTGCTTGGCTAGATACTGGTACGCATGACTCGCTCTCAGAGGCTTCAACCTTTGTCGAGGTTATCGAGAAGCGCCAGGGTCTGAAGGTTGCTTGCCTTGAAGAGATAGCCTATCGTCAAGGGTGGCTGTCGAAGGAGGACCTGCATCGCTTAGCTAAGCCCATGGCTAAGAATCAGTACGGACAATATCTCCTCCGCCTCACGGAACTAGACCTCGCTCCTCTAAGATGAATGTCCTCGATACCGCCCTTCCCGAGGTAAAGATCCTAGAGCCGCGTATCTTCACAGACGGGCGGGGATACTTTATGGAGTCTTTCAATGAAAGACGCTTCTCGGAGCTTATCCGTCCGATTCACTTCGTGCAGGATAATGAGAGTCGCTCGAGCTATGGCGTGATCCGTGGATTACACTTCCAGCTACCTCCTCATGCGCAGAGTAAGCTGGTCCGTGTCGTTCGTGGGCGTGTCCTGGATGTGGCAGTAGATGTACGTGTCGGATCCCCCACCTTTGGGAAGCATGTAGCTGTTGAGCTAAGTGAGGAGAATAAGCGGATGCTTTTCATCCCTCGTGGTTTTGCTCATGGCTTTAGTGTCCTAAGCCCTGAAGCAGTCTTCCAGTACAAATGTGATAGCTTCTACGCTCCCGAGGTAGAAGGTGCGGTAGCTTGGGATGATCCTGAGCTCGGCATTGACTGGCAACTCCCTACGTGTGACATCGTACTTTCACCTAAGGATCGTGAGCATCCTCGGCTAAGAGAGGCTACTCACCTCTTTGACTTTCATACTTCCCTCTACGAATGAATATCCTAGTGACTGGAGCGGGTGGTCAGCTTGGGCAGGAGCTTCATCGAGTAGTCGATGAGCAGAGCTCGAAGCATAGCTACTATTTCTGCGATAGGGGAGAGTTGGATCTAACGGATGCTTCGACGCTGGAGGCCTTCCTCGAAGCTCATACTATTGATCTGATCATCAATGCCGCAGCATATACTGCGGTAGACCGAGCAGAGGATGAACCAGCACAGGCCGATCTCGTCAATCACCAAGCTGTCGCTACGCTAGCTCGCTTGGCTAAGTTGCGTAATGCTTTTCTTATCCATATCTCTACAGACTATGTCTTCTCTGGAGAAGCTCATACCCCCTATACGGAGGAGGCACCCACTGCTCCTCTAGGAGTTTATGGGCAGACGAAGCGCTTAGGAGAGGAGGCTATTCTGGCTTCGGGTGTACGTCATCAGATCTATCGGACTTCCTGGCTTTACTCCGCCTATGGATCCAACTTTGTCAAGACGATGTGTCGCCTTCAGCAGGAGCGCTCCGAGCTGAATGTCGTCTTCGATCAGATCGGCTCTCCGACTTGGGCAAGAGATTTGGCTCACTTCCTTTATATAGTAGTCGAGCAAGAGCGTCTAGAGGTACAGGGTATCTTCCACTATAGCAATGAGGGCGTCTGCTCGTGGTATGACCTGGCCGAGGCTGTTCGTCGTCTGACGAAGGCGGACTGTCGTATTCGCCCCATCCGGACATCCGAATATCCCACACGTGCTAAGCGTCCCGCTTATGCTGTCTTAGACAAGACGAAGCTCAAGGAGACCTTGGGTATTGAGCTTCCCCACTGGCAGACTTCGCTAGCTAGCTGTATTACCGAGATCCAATCCCTAACTAAGTAATCCCCCTTTTTCGCTATATGTCTTACGCTCGTACCCTTCTGATCACTGGTGGCGCTGGCTTCATCGGATCACATGTCGTCCGTCTCTTTACCCATAAGTATCCCGAGTATCACATCATCTGCCTGGATAAGTTGACTTATGCGGGGAACCTTAAGACCCTCGAGGATGTGGCGTCTGCTCCTAACTACACCTTCGTGCAGGGGGATATCTGTGACTATGAGCAGGTGCTTGCTCTCTTTCAGCAGTATGCTATCGATGGGGTCATTCACCTCGCAGCAGAGAGTCATGTGGATCGCAGTATCTCTGATCCGTTTGTCTTCGCTCGTACCAATGTGATGGGGACGCTCTCCCTGCTCCAAGCAGCGAAGGTCACGTGGCAGGCTTCCCCCGAAGGTTTTGCTGGTAAGCGCTTCTATCATATCTCGACGGATGAGGTCTATGGAGCACTGGAGCTAGGCGATGCTTTCTTTACCGAAGAGACGAAGTACGATCCTCATAGTCCTTACTCAGCGAGTAAGGCTTCCAGCGATCATTTCGTCAGAGCCTACCATGATACCTATGGACTACCTACGCTGGTGACGAACTGCTCCAATAACTACGGTCCCTATCAGTATCCTGAGAAGCTCATCCCTCTCTTCATTGATAATATCCGTAAGCGTAAGCCACTCCCTGTCTATGGCACGGGTGAGAATGTCCGTGACTGGCTCTATGTCGAGGATCATGCCCGAGCGATTGATCTGATCTTCCACCGAGGGGCAGTTGCTTCGACCTATAATATCGGAGGCTTCAATGAGTGGCGTAATATTGATCTCGTTCGCCTACTCGTCAAGACTGTGGATCGCTTACTTGGTCACCCCGAAGGCTATTCGGATGAGCTCATCACCTTCGTTACGGATCGAGCTGGTCACGACCTCCGCTATGCGATTGACTCCACTAAGCTGAAGGAGGAATTAGGTTGGATGCCTAGCCTTCAGTTTGAGGAAGGTCTAGAAAAGACGATCCGCTGGTATCTCGATCATCAAGATTGGATTGACCATGTCAGTGCACGCCTAGCCTAGGTAGCACCGCTCCCTTCCTTTTTATTTCTCTACTCTGATGAAGAAGAGTCGTTTTTTGCTCTCCCTTCTCTGCCTGATGGTCTCGACCATGGGGTGGGGAAGGGAGAAGTCTTTAGCTCCCTGGCGAGACCCTGCAGTGAATGGGGTGAATCGTCTACCCATGTGTGCCGATTACTTTGCCTTTCAGTCAGGCGAGGAGGCTACTACGAAGGAGCATAGCTCTCGCTACCTCTCTCTGAATGGCCCATGGCACTTCCTCTGGGTACGCCATGCCGAAGATCGTCCTCGGGATTTCGATGCGCTTCGGCTGGAGGATCGTAGCTGGGCTACGATCCCTGTGCCTGGTATCTGGGAGCTCCATGGCTATGGAGCGCCACTCTATGCTAATGCCGTCTATGCCTGGCATAATCAGTTTAAGAATGATCCCCCAGTAGTCCCTCTTCGAGAGAATCATGTAGGGAGCTATCGCCGACGGATCTTGATCCCCAGCACTTGGCGAGGGAAGCGAATCATCGCTCATTTTGGTGCGGTTAGCTCGAGTCTCACCCTCGCGGTCAATGGGCGTGAGGTGGGGTATAGTGAGGATAGCAAGCTCCCTGCAGAGTTTGACATTACACCTTATGTTCGCTTTGGCGAAGAGAATCTGCTGGCCTTTCAGGTCTTTCGTTGGGTCGATGGTACGTACCTCGAGTGTCAGGACTTCTGGCGTCTGTCGGGCGTCGCTCGGGACTGTTACCTCTATGCCCGTAGTCCACAGCGTATCGAGGATGTGCAGCTAGTCGCAGATCTTGATACGCTCCATTATCAGACGGGGCTTCTTTTGCTCAAGCTACAGAAGACCTCAGCGAACCTCCCCGTCTCGCTAACCCTACGTGATGCCGAGGGGAAGATATGCCTACAGAGGAAGTCAGTTACCGCATCCTCGCTCCAGCTGGAGCTACCGAGCGTCCGCCCCTGGAGTGCTGAAGATCCCTATCGCTATACTCTGGAGCTGGAGACGGCTGATGAAGTGATCCGCCAGCCGATAGGTTTTAGGAATGTCCGTGTGGCAGGTGGACAACTGCTCTTCAATGGTCAGCCGATCCTCCTCAAGGGTGTCAACCGACATGAGATGGATCCCGATGGTGGCTACTATGTCTCTCGTGAGCGCATGCTCCAGGATGTAAGGCTGATGAAGGAGCTAAATATCAATGCGGTCCGTACGAGCCATTATCCCAATGATGACTACTGGTATGAGCTGTGCGATCGCTACGGGATCTATGTCGTATCGGAGGCGAACCTAGAGAGTCATGGTATGGGCTATGGCAAGGAGTCGCTGGCGCATCGTGCAGACTTTCTCTCGGCTCATCTAGAGCGAAACGAGCGACAGGTAGCTCGCCTCTTCAATCATCCCAGCATCCTCATCTGGTCGTTAGGTAATGAGGCGGGCAATGGATCGAACTTTAGAGAAGCCTACCGCCGAGTGAAGGCGCTTGACCCCTCCCGCCCTGTGCAGTACGAGCGGTCGGGTAAGGAGAATACAGACATCTTCTGCCCCATGTATCGCAAGCCCAATGAGATCATCCGCTACCTAGAGTCCGATCCGAAGATGCCACTTATTCAGTGTGAGTATGCCCATGCTATGGGTAACTCTGAGGGTGGTTTCGAGGAGTATTGGGAGCTGATCCGTAAGTATCCTCAGTATCAGGGTGGTTTTATTTGGGACTTTGCTGACCAAGGATTACGCTGGAAGCGTCCCGATGGACGTACTTTCTTCGCCTATGGAGGGGATTTTAATCGTTATGATTATTCCGATAACAACTTCCTGAATAATGGTCTGGTTAGCCCCGATCGTCATCCCAATCCCCATGCGGAGGAGGTGCGCTATGTCCAGCAGTCTATTCGTCCGACCCTCTTAGATGCTCGCACGGGAAGGCTGGTTATCTATAATGAGTACTTCTTCACAGATCTCAGTCGGTATGCACTGCGCTGGGAGCTGTCAGTTGCGGGGAAAGCTATCGAGTCGGGGAGCCTTGACCTCCCAGCGATCGCCCCCCAGCGAACCGATACGCTCTGCCTACCTTATCACTTCCCCGAGGTCTCTCCCGAGGAGGAGGTGACGCTACAGCTCTTCTTCACGCTTCGTCAGTCGGATGGTCTTCTCCCTGCTGGTCAGGAAGTGGCTCGGGAACAGTTTGTCCTTCAGGAGGGGAAGCTCCCTGCTTTATCCTTAGCGCAAGGAGGTAAGCTCTCTAAGCCTCGCCTCCAGACGCATGACACACATTACTATATTGTGGAGGGAGAGGATTGGCGTATCGATGTGGATCGACACACCGGATTTATCTCTCGCTATGAGGTCGGAGGGCAAAGCTTCTTACTAGAGGGACAAGCGCTCCAGCCCAACTTCTGGCGAGCTCCTACAGATAATGATATGGGGGCTGGACTTCAGCAGAAGTATGCGCCTTGGCGTAAGCCTACTTACCAGCTGGCTTCCCTCAAGACGCTTCCTGCCGGTGATAGCCTGCTGACCATCCAGGCCGATTATCTCCTGTCCGACTTGGGGGCTAAGCTCTGCTTGACCTATACGGTAGATGCTCTTGGCACGCTTCGCTATGAGCAAGTCTTAGTCCCTGATACAGCTCGGCGAGTACCGAACTTCTTTCGCTTTGGGGTGCGCCTAGCCTTGCCCCCCACGATGAATCAGCTGGCGTACTATGGGCGAGGGCCTATGGAGAACTATCCCGATCGCAAGGCATCACAGCATCTTGGGTATTATGTCTCCGAGGTTTCCTCGCAGTACTATCCCTACCTGCGCCCACAGGAGACGGGGCTAAAGTCTGACCTATCCTTCTTCTGTGTTCTGGATGCGGGAGGGCGAGGATTGGAAGTGCGCTCCGATAAGCGGTTCTATGCTTCGGCGCTGGATCGTAGCCTAGATGCGCTCGATGGGTTTCCCGAGAAGGGACAAGCACATGGAGAGCTGATCCCTCCATCCGACCGAACCGAGCTACTTATTGATAGCGACCACATGGGACTGGGGTGCTACAATAGCTGGGGGCATCTTCCCCAAGAGCGTTTCCTGCTTCCGTTGGATAGGACTTACACGCTTCGTCTGCTCTTTACGCCTCGCTTACCTCTTCGCCCCCGACGTTAGGGGAGGGGATAGTACGGTGAAAGTCTCCCTCTTATTCTTATTCTGACAAGACCCTCGGCGAAAACTTGCCGAAGGTCTTGTCAGTTTTTTGTGGGTGGGGGGATGGTTTTGATGGGTAGCTACTATATTGGGGAGGGGGATTACTATATACGTAATGGGTCGGTTGGTATATACGTAACCGCTGTGTCGGGATATACGTAATCGGGGTGTTGCTATATACGTAATCAGGGTATTCCTGCTGACATA
>CAJPPK010000004.1 GCA_905372565.1 uncultured Porphyromonas sp.
GTAGTATGTACGTATGCGATGAGTTAGGTATACCATTTAACTGAATGTGCGTACTCACTTCTGCTGTCATATCAATCTTCTCTCTCCCATCGAAGAGGTGATACCTAGCTGGTGTCACCTCTTTTGTATTTTATCTCCTTCTAGTGATCGAGTGGAGTAGGCGTTGCAGTGGCCCTCTGATGGAGCACTCTCAAGATCTAGTCTCCATATAAGAACCGACTATGGAAAGATTCAAGGACAACGCTCGACTGTTTGCTTGGCTAGAATGGCTTGGACTAGCTTGTGCGGTGGGGAGCTTCTTCGCTCTGCTGCTCTTTAATGCTTGGTGTCTTCCCTTGGCCTTGGTTGCTACTGGCCTTTCCCTTTGGTTGGTCTGGAAGCGTCCTACAAGTGTTGGATGTTTAGCCTTGATAATAGCCATAGGAGTAGGGTTAGTTGGGATCTCCTTCTTTGTTGTGCTTGTCTTGTCCTTCTCTGAAGCTGGTGCTTGAGGCGTAAAGGTAGGTAGTCGGCTGATTTTGTGGTAAATATTGCGTATCTTTGTTCACAAATTAGACTAATTTAGAAGCAATTATATCCACTTCAACTATGACGCTACATAAAGAAGGGCATGGCCCTCTTATCGGTTTTGCGATCACCCTAATAGGGATCAATGCCTTCATCTACCTGTTTGCGGGGGCTTTTGTTCTTATTCCCGTGGTGCTGTCCGTGGCTTTCTATGCCTTGGTGATTAACTTCTTCCGCTATGAGGCACGCAAGCATACCGATGGTCCTCTAGAGATCGTTTGCCCTGCAGATGGTCGTGTAGTCGTTGTTGAGGAGACGGATGAAGTGCAACTGCTCGGTGAGCGTTGCCTGCAGGTGTCGGTCTTTATGAGCGTTTTCGATATGCACGTGAACTGGATCCCTTGTAATGGGGTCGTCGAGCATGTCTCCCACACTCCTGGTCGTTTCCTCTCTGCTCATCTACCCAAGAGTAGCACGGATAATGAACGCTCTGCAGTCATCATACGTACGGATGGTGGTGATCGAGTCTTGGTGCGTCAGGTAGCCGGTGCTATCGCTCGTCGTATCGTGACCTATCCACAGGTCGGTGAGCGTGTGAATATCAACCAGAATCTAGGCTTCATCAAGTTCGGCTCACGTGTCGACCTCTACCTCCCTCTAGGGACAAAGGTGCATGTAAAGGTCGGGCAAACCGTGCGAGGTAATATCACCGACATCGCTACGCTTCCTCGCTAAGTATCCTGATTAACCACCTTCTGATGAAGAAGCATATCCCCAATCTCCTTACTTGTGGTAATCTGCTAGCCGGCTCGCTGGCAGTGGTCTTTACTCTCTATCATCATCGTGCAGATATAGCTATGGCACTCATTGTGCTAGCGGCTGTTTTTGACTTTTTTGATGGACTTGTGGCGCGTGCACTTGGTGTTAGTTCACCGATAGGGAAGGATCTTGATTCGCTTGCTGATGTTGTCAGCTTTGGTCTGGCACCTGCTACGCTGGTCTGGTACACACTTCAGGGACTAGGTATTACGTCTGTCTGGAGCTATGGCGTCTTCCTATTGGTGGCTTTTGCTGCTTTGCGCCTAGCGAAGTTCAATAATGATACGCGTCAGTCGAAATCGTTTCTTGGACTACCTGTGCCCTCTAATGCGCTCTTCTTCTTAGGCTATACGTCTTCGCTTCCCATGGTAGTGTTTCTCCTTGGTCCGGTGGGTACGCTGGTGGTGACACTCGTGCTTACTCTCCTCTTTGGGAGTTTGATGCTTGGGGAGCTTCCGATGTTCTCCTTCAAGCTGACGAAGGCTCCTCTTCGAGCGCTATGGAAGCAGATCGCCTTGGTGGTCGTCTCAGTTATCTCTATCCTGATCTTCGGGTGGGCTGGCTGTAGTATCGCTATCGCCTTCTACCTCTTTCTCTCGCTTCTCCCAGTGTCTGAGCACTAATTGCTTAGGGTGTTATACCTGCTTGGCATACTCTTTGCTCTAGGGTGAAGAAAGTAGTATGTCTTACGATTAAATAAGAAGATCCCTATGAAGCTCTGGATATTTCTCCTCATCGTTCTCGTTATCTATCTCAACTGGCCCCGCATTCAGGCTTGGCTTGCGATGAAGTTCATTCAGCGAGTGCAGCGTAAGGTCATGGATGCTGCTCAGGCTGAGGAACGAGCGCGCCAGCGAGGAGCTGGTAGTCGGGCTTATGATCCAGAGCCAGGCTCAGGAGAAGCTCAGCGTAATCAGAAGCAACAGCTGGAGGAGATCGAGGCTCGCAAGTTTGAGCGCCCGTCTCAAGAAGACTATGTAGACTTCGAAGAGCTACCTAAGTAGACGTTCCTTCAATAGACTAAGCACCCCGCCCCGATGATACATGTCGTATCGTCGGGGCGGGGTGCTTTGTATTGGGAGTTAGGCGGAGTTAGAAGCGGAAGCCCAGAGAGAGCCCCGTGCGGTAGCTGTAGGCTCTGGCCTTCTCCCGTGAGATATGTGCGCGGGTGTTCCCCTCGGAGAGTGTGATCTTCCGATCCTCTACGCTGAGTCCAGTCGTCTGCTTGATGTTAGCGTGAAGATCTCCTGAGCTGTCGAAGGTCACTTTGTCAGACGAAGTGAGCGGATAGATCCAGCTGTCAGCGCTGTGGAAGCCCACCCCCGAGCCTACCCCGACGATGCACCAGTCCAGGACGATGTTCTTCTTGCGCCCGAAGAGCCACTGTGCACCGATGCTGACGCCCCAGGTGTGAGTCACGAGGTAATGTCGGGTTTTCGTCTCAGCTGCGATCGGGGAGCCTCCTTGTCCTGTCGTCTGAAAGCGGAAGTACTGATCTTGGGGAGTGATGTGGATGAAGTCATAGTAGCCTTCTGCATAGAATCCGTGCCCTTGTCCGCTATTGAGATACCAGCGTAGGGTAGGGGTGAAGCGGAGAGTGTTGAGTTCCCATAGAGCCTTCCGTGAGAATCCATTGTGTCCGAATTCGAAGGTGTTCTCTGATCTGCTGGGGTGATAGCTGAGGGAGAGGGTGGCACTTAGACCAGGAGCGAGGATGCGCTCTGCGGAGAGATTCAGGGTACCTAGGATGAGGGAGAAGGCGTTGATCTTGACGGCAGTCTTGCCGTCCAGCAGGGAGTTCTCTCGACTGGGGATGAACTTGGGCTTCTGGGGAGCGGCTGTCGATGCTAGCTCCTGCGCCACTAGACTGGAGGTGCTTAGTCCTAGGGCCATGAGTAAGGAGTAGATTTTCATACGTTTAGATACGTGTTTTGGTGGCTCCCTGCATGTGGGGAGTGACCTGTTTGTTTATCCAAAGGTAATCAATCCTCCAGAGCTATTAGATCACTCGGGATGGAAAGCTGAGGGGAAGCAGTGTTGCCTCTTGGGAGGCACTACTGATGCCCCTCGAGAGGCAACAGTAGTGCCCCTCATGGGGCATCAGTAGTGCCCCTCATGGGGCATCAGTAGTGCCTACTAGTTGGTTTCTCTAGTTCTGCTTCTTTGGCTCACGAAGGTGTACCTTGGAGTATCTCCTAGGGATCTAGGGGGGGGCTACTTTGCTGTCGGAATCGAATTTCTTCCGTAGGTGCTGTGGTTCAGGTATTTTTCGTATCTTTGCGCCGATATATCCTATGTAGGGTTCTTAGTCAAGTCGCCCCTCCCTCGTGGAGACCGGTCACCTTACGGGGCTAACGTAATAGTTACAACAAGACAATGTACGTCATCGTAGACATCCAAGGCCAGCAGTTCAACCTGGAGCAGGGCCGTCGCCTCTTCATCCACCACGTTAAGGGTGCAGAGAGCGGAGCAGTAGTAGAGTTTGACAAGGTTCTCCTCGTCGATAAGGATGGTGCAGTCACCGTCGGTACCCCCGTAGTGGAAGGTGCTAAGGTGGTTTGCGAAGTCATCACTCCCCTCGTGAAGGGTGACAAGGTCCTCGTCTTCCACAAGAAGCGTCGTAAGGGCTACCGCAAGCTCAACGGTCATCGCCAGCAGTTCAGCGAAGTCCTGGTCAAGGAGATCATCGCTTAATCGTATCACCGTCAACTAAAGTATAAGAGACAATGGCACACAAAAAAGGTGTAGGTAGCTCCAAGAACGGACGCGAATCAGAAAGCAAAAGACTTGGTGTTAAGCTCTTCGGCGGTCAGCACGCTAAGGCTGGTAACATCATCGTACGTCAGCGTGGCACGCAGCACCACCCAGGTGTAGGTGTAGGTATCGGTAAGGACCACACCCTCTACGCGCTTATCGACGGAACGGTTGTCTTCACACGCAAGAAGAACGACCGCTCGTACGTCTCCATCGCGGCTGAGGCCTAAGACGGAGCACACGTCACGTATTCCACAAGGGGAGGTTGCTCCAGGCAGGGTCTTAGCAGTCCCTCGGGAGCAACCTCCCTTTTCTATTGATACCTATCGCAATATGCTTACACTCAAGCAAATTAAGGAGAACACCGAAGGCGTCATCGCTCGCCTGAAGAAGAAGCAGTTCGAAGCTCGTGAAGCGCTCAACGAAGTCCTTAACTTCGATGAGCTACGCCGACGCTCTCAGCAGGAGCTTGATGCCTCACTCGCTAAGCAGAATGCTATCGCCAAGGAGATCGGTGCCCTGATGAAGCAGGGAGCCAAGGAGCAGGCAGAGTCCATCCGTGCGCAGGTGGCTCTACTCAAGGAGCAGGCGAAGACGCTCGAGGCAAAGAAGGCTAAAGCCGAAGCCAAGATCCGTGAGATCCTCCTCTCTATCCCTAACCTCCCTGCAGACATTGTACCCGAGGGTGCTACCGCTGCTGATAACGTCTGCGTCAAGACCGGTGGGGAGACTCCCACACTGGCTGAAGGCGCTCTCCCTCACTGGGAGCTAGCGAAGATCTATGATCTCATCGACTTCGAGCTCGGGGTGAAGATCTCAGGGGCAGGCTTCCCCGTCTACAAGGGCTATGGTGCTCGTCTACAGCGTGCCCTCGTGAACTTCTTCCTAGACAATGCTCGTGAGGCTGGCTACCTTGAGGTTCAGCCCCCCTATGTCGTCAATGAAGACTCAGGCTACGGTACAGGACAGCTCCCCGATAAGGAGGGACAGATGTACCACGTCGGGCTAGACAACCTCTATCTGATCCCCACGGCCGAGGTGCCTGTGACGAATATCTATCGTGATGTCATCCTCGATGAGAAGGATCTACCCATACGCAATACGGCCTACTCGGCTTGCTTCCGCCGTGAAGCTGGCTCCTATGGCAAGGACGTCCGAGGACTGAACCGCCTACATCAGTTTGACAAGGTGGAGATCGTCTGCATCGACAAGCCTGAGCGAAGCTATCAGCGTTTAGATGAGATGGTGGCTTACGTCGAGACGCTAGTCACGAAGCTCGAGCTCCCCTGGCGCATCCTGCGTCTGAGTGGAGGTGATATGAGCTTCACTAGTGCGCTGACGTATGACTTCGAGGTCTTCTCTGCTGCCCAAGAGCGTTGGCTAGAGGTAAGCTCTGTGTCGAACTTTGAGAGCTATCAGGCGAACCGTCTACGCTGTCGCTATCGTGATGCGGAGCAGGGCGTGCAGCTCGTGCATACCCTCAATGGTAGCGCCCTGGCACTTCCCCGTATCGTGGCAGCGCTACTAGAGAATCATCAGACGCCCGAGGGTATTCGTATCCCTGAGGCGCTCCGACCCTATACGGGCTTCGACTTCATCCCTCTCCCTGAGAAGAAGTAAGAGGAAGGGGGCTAACACATAGCCCCCTTCCTGTCTCGTAGCTCTAGATAGAAAAGACCTCCGCCCAGCACGATCTCCCCTCTTGAGGGAAGCCGTGCTGGGCGGAGATGTTTATGTCGTGGAGGCGATTACTTTGCCTTGTAGATCTGAGCGATCGTTTCCTCGATCTGATCAGGAGAGAGATCTCCTACCGTCTGGATGGGTACACCCTGCATAGGTACGAAGAGTACCATAGGGATGCTACGGACGCCAAAGATCTGCGCTAGCTCAGACTCCTTGTCCACGTTGATCTTGTAGACATCGATCTTGCCAGCATACTTCTTCGCTACTGCTTCGAGCTTAGGCCCGAGACTACGGCAGGGACCACACCAGTCTGCGTAGAAGTCAAGGATAGCAGGACGCTGGCCTTTGAAGACAAACTTTGAGGGCTCTTCCTTGTAGTCCCAGATATTCTTACGTAGGTAAGCTGCGTCAATATGCTTGATCGCTGATGCTGCTTCGGCAGTCTTCTCGGTCTTGTCTTTGGATGCCTCTTGTGCATTAGCCTTGGAGGTCGAAGCTGTGCAAGAGATCGTCGTGCACATCCCGACGGAGAGGAGCAGAAGGCTTAGGATCTTCTTCTTCATAGGGAGGATAAATTAATTAGAGAGTTATTTTCTTGCATAAGCGTCAGAAGAGGCAAGATGTTCAAAGGCTTACCTTTTCTTTTCCTTGGGAGCTCCTCGTATAGGAGACTATGGGGCAACTTCTGTATCCACTATATCGGTGCTCTGAATAGCCTGGATAGGGTACTCGGCAAAGTCTATGTGAAGCTATGGGCCATCCATGCAGAGGCTAGGAGGGCACTTAGGTCGGTGAAGAGGAAAAGCGTATCTTTGTATAAGATAACAATAGTGTGTTCGCTCCTATCGCTTTCCCCGCATCGCCCATCGTGTCATGAGAAAACGTGTCATCTGGATCATCATCATTGCGCTCATCTCTGCCTACGGGCTGCTCTCATGGGTGCAATATGAGTACTATAGTCGCGTGCTCTCCCTGCGTAAGGAGGAGATGCGAGATCAGATGAAGGATGCACTCTCTACCGTAGCGCAGGAGATCCAGGTACGCGAGCTGGTGCGCTACCTCAATCGGGGCCTGAATGCGAATGGTGGTCGCTTCGATGACTCTGAGTTCCTGCCTTCTTCGATTGCTGACTTTGATATTTGGCGACGCTCGAAGCTAGATACGATGGCTGTACGCCGAGCACTCGATACGGATCGAGTCTATCTCAAGGTGCCTAGTACGGGAGCTTCGACATCACGACTCTATCGCCCCTCCGACCGACTTGTCCATGCTTACTTCTCCAATCTTCACTCGTTGGATAAGTACATCCTCCAGTTTCTCTATGATAGCTATAATCGGGATAGTATCCCTCAGATCATAGATACGCACCTGCTACGAAGCCTAGTGCGAGAGCATCTGGATAGCAAGGATCTCTGTGACCCCTTCCGTCTTTCGATCTATGATTCGGATGACCGCCTGGTCTACGAGTATCGTCCGCCATCTATGGATCAGCGACTAGGATGGGAGGAGGAGAATACCGTCCAGCAATACCTCTTTGTCCCCACGGGAGGATCTCATACAGACCGACCGTACATGAAGGTCTCGCTCAATATCGCTCCGACCAAGGCTGAGGTCATGCGCTTGGCGCTACCGAGCTTAGTCTCCACGATCATTGTCCTTGTATTAGGCTTCTCGGCCCTAGCGATTCTTCTGAATCATATGAGCTTTGCTGCCCAGCGAACGAGCTTCATTAACAATATGACTCATGAGCTGAAGACGCCTGTCAGTACGATCGTCTTGTCTGCTCAATCATTAGGGCGAAACTTCTCCCCAGATCAAGACGCACCTAATCCTCGAGTAAGAGATGCCATCTCGGTGATTAGCCTAGAGGCGCAGCGTATGAAGTTCCTTATAGATAAGGTACTCCAGTTCTCTCTCCTAGATGGACACGCTGGGAAGTTTGTCTTAGAGCCCTTGGATATCAATGAGCTTCTCTTACCAGTGGCGGAGATCTATACCTTCCATGCTCAGCAGCGAGGTGGTGATTTGGCCTTAGAGCTCAATGCACTGAACACTTGGGTGAGAGGAAGCCAGATCCATTTGTCGAACGTCTTCTTCAACCTCTTGGACAACGCCGTGAAGTACTCCAAGTCGGATGAGCCTCTTCAGCTTGCGATCTCAACGTATGATGACGGGAATGAGCTCGTGATCACGATCCAAGACAATGGTATAGGCATGGATAAGAAAGAGCTACGACGCATCTTCGATCGCTTCTATCGGATCAGCTCTGGTAAGCGTCATGACGTACGTGGGTTTGGCTTAGGGCTAGCTTACGTCACGAGTGTCATCCGCCAGTGTGGTGGACGTATCTCTGTCGAGAGCGAGCTAGGTGTCGGGTCTCGGATGATCATTCGTCTCCCTGCTTCAGAAACAGATTAGTCTCCCGATGAAGGAGAATAGTATAACAATGTATTTACAACGCAACAGATAACGCAATTGACCCTGCTACTATGGATGAACCAATAAAGATCCTCCTCTGCGAAGATGAAGAGAACCTTGGGAACATTCTCCAAGAGCTCCTCGAGAGCAAGAGGTTTGCTGTCACCCTCTGTCCTGATGGTGATCAAGGTTGGGAAGCCTTTAAGAATGAAAAGTTCGACCTCTGTCTACTCGATATCATGATGCCTAAGCGTGATGGTCTGACGCTAGCTAAGGATATTCGTAGTCTCTCGACAGATGTGCCGATTATCTTCCTCACGGCTCTCGGGATGAGAGAGAATATCCTAGAAGGCTTCCGCTCGGGAGCTGATGATTATATCACCAAGCCCTTCAGCATGGAGGAGCTACTACTGCGTATCGAGGCCATCCTGCGTCGTACGACTAAGCACGAAGGGGATAAGGAGCCTCAGCGAGTCTACCAGCTGGGGAACTATGTCTTCAATACTACGACACAGACCCTATCGCTCGGTGATCAGTCTCGTCGTCTCACGACCAAGGAGTGTGAGCTACTCTCATTACTCTGCCTCTTCGCCAATCAGACCCTAGAGCGTGGGCATGCCCTCAACGTCATCTGGGGAATCTCTGAAACTTCGGGAAGTAATGACGGATCCTTTAGCCAACGTAGTATGGATGTCTATGTCACGAAGCTCCGCCGGATGCTCGTCGGAGATGATCGTGTGGAGATCAAGAATGTCCATGGCAAGGGCTATAAGCTCGTCATCCCTCCTATAGAATAACTCCGTAAGTAGCCCAGCTACTTACCCTGCTCATCAAGCACCTACACATCATCCAGCAGTCCCGAGGTAGTGTCTCCCTAGTTTTCGCTGGGGAGATACTACCTTTGTATCATTCAGTACCATGAGTCGAAGGGCTCATAGGCACTGCTAAATCAATCATTGATGAGTAAGAAAAAAATTAAGTCTACCTCTCCTGCTAAAAAGAGCAAGCGTCCAGCAGGAGAAGCTCCATATATCCCACGTGAAGATATTCAGCGTCTGGCTCTCGAAGTCTTTGAAAAGAGTGATGGACGAGTCTTGACCTACAAGCAGGTCTGTTATGTATTTGGTAAGACAACGATGGCGCAGAAGCGTGTCATCTACCAAGCCTTAGCGGATCTAGCCTCTCGTGGTGTGCTCCAGGAGCTGGAGCCGGGGCGTTTTGTCCTAGCCAGTAAGAATGGTCAGCAGCTAGAGGGTGTCTTTGATTACCGAGGTGGTCGTCCATCCTTTATCCCAGACGATAGTGGTATCGATCCTATCCCGCTCTCAGAGTATGCCTCGGGGCAAGCGCTACATGGGGATCGTGTCTTGGTTTCCTTTGTCCGGAATCGACGAGGTGAATACAAGCGACTACAGGTTACCGAGATCCTAGAGCGCAGGGAGGCAACCTATGTCGGACGCCTACAGATTACCCGAGGATACGCCTTCTTCATAGCACCGAATAAGGAGCTTCGTCAGGATGTCTTTATCCCCGAAGATAAGCTGAAGGGAGCGACCCAGCGGGATAAAGTCCTCGTGCGTATCCTGGGATGGGATAAGCGAAGTAAGAATCCTCGAGGAGAAGTCGTGGATGTCCTCGGCCAAGCAGGAGACAATACCACCGAGATGCATGCTATCTTGGCAGAGTTTGGCTTGCCTTATAGCTATCCCGAGGATGTAGAGCGCTATGCGGAGACGCTTAGCGGAGAGATTACAGCTGAAGAGCTAGCGGGAAGAGAGGACTTCCGTGGTGTCCTCACTTGTACCATTGACCCGAAGGATGCGAAGGACTTTGATGATGCACTATCCTTCCGAGAGCTCTCCCAAGGAGAGTATGAAGTTGGGGTACATATCGCTGATGTTAGTCACTACGTGCCTGTCGGGGGGATCATTGACCAAGAAGCCTATCGTCGTGCTACAAGTGTTTATTTGGTCGATCGGACGATACCGATGCTCCCAGAGCGATTGAGCAACTTCCTCTGCTCGCTACGCCCCGATGAGGATAAGTATGCCTACAGCTGTGTCTTCGTCCTCGATGCGGAGGCTAAGGTCCGATCGGCTCGTATCACTCGCTCGATCATCCGTAGTCAGTGTCGATTCACTTACGAAGAAGCACAAGATATTATCGAGACGGGATCTGGAAAGCATGCAGAAGCTATTCTGATGCTTCATCGCTTAGCTCAGAAGCTCCGTACAAAGCGCTTTGAGAAGGGAAGTATTGCCTTTGATCGTCCCGAAGTGCGCTTTGAGTTAGATGAGACGGGGAAGCCTCTCTCTGTCATTATCAAGGAGAGTAAGGCGGCTCACCAGTTGATCGAGGAGTTTATGCTCCTAGCGAATCGTACGGTGGCTGAGCGTATCTCCTTCCCTGAGCGAAGTGACATCACGCCAGCCCTGCTTACGAAGGGTAAGGGGAAGTTACCCTTCGTCTATCGTATCCATGAGGCGCCTGATACGGAGAAGCTACAGAGCCTAGCTGAGTTCGTCCGTCGCTTTGGCTATAAGCTCCGCACTGAAGGGAGTGCAGAGATCATTGCTCAAAGTCTGAATAAGCTTCTCTCCGACATCAAGGGGAAGCCCGAAGAAGATATGCTCACGATGCTAGCCATTCGATCGATGGCTAAGGCTCGCTATACGACCGTAGCTCTAGGACACTATGGACTAGGCTTCGAGAGCTATACGCACTTCACGTCTCCTATTCGTCGCTATCCAGATCTCATGGTGCACCGTCTGCTGACGCGTTACCTCGTAGAGGGCAAGTCGCCGGCTGATCTGGCAGACCTGGAGGGGCAGTGTGAGCATGCCTCGGAGATGGAGAGCCTAGCTTCGAATGCCGAGCGTGCTTCGATCAAGTATAAGCAGGTCGAGTATATGCTCCCTCGTTTGGGCGAGCAGTTCTCTGGGGTGATCACCGGCTTAGCCGATTGGGGTATTTATGTCGAGCTAGAGGATAACAAGTGTGAAGGACTCGTGCCTGCACGTGATCTCACCGATGACTACTATGTCTATGACGAGAAGAACTTCCGACTCGTAGGGCGTCATCGAGGGCGAGTATTCTCGCTAGGTGATCGCATTGAGGTGATCGTGGCGCAGGCAGATCTGGTACGTAAGCAGCTGGACTTTGCGCTAGCCGAAGACGCTCCTTTCGCTAGGAAATAGCCTTCTCGTACTCTACTATATGAAGCGCCCCACACATCGATCGATGTGCGGGGCGCTTTACTTTGGGGTATTCCTTAGGGAGGACTACATGTTCATCCCACCACAGACGTGGATCGTCTGCCCAGATACGTAGGAAGAGAGGTCGCTACCGAGGAAGACGCAGACATTCGCTACATCCTCAGGAGTCCCGCCACGACGGAGAGGGATCTGAGCTTCCCACTGCTTGCGTACTTCTTCGCTTAGGGCATGTGTCATGTCGGTGATGATGAAGCCTGGGGCGATCGCGTTAGCACGGACGCCACGTGCGCCGAGCTCCTTAGCGATGCTCTTAGCTAGGCCGATCATACCCGCCTTGGATGCGGAGTAGTTCGTCTGTCCAGCGTTACCAGAGACGCCGACTACAGAGGCCATATTGATGATGCTACCACTACGCTGCTTGACCATCACTGGGGTAACGGCGTGGATGAGGTTGAAGGCGCTCTTGAGGTTCACGTTGATCACGAGATCCCACTGCTCCTCAGTCATACGCATCATCAGCCCGTCACGGGTGATCCCTGCGTTGTTGACGAGGATGTCGATTCGACCGAAGTCTGCGACGACTTCTTCTACGAGCTTGTGTGCTGCTTCGAAGTCAGCGGCATTAGAAGCATAGGCTTTCGCCTTTACTCCGAGTCCTTCGAGCTCCTTAACGAACTCCTCTACTGACTCATCGATCTTGAGGTCAGTGATGGCTACGGATGCTCCTTCTTGAGCATACTTCTGGGCAATGGCACGACCGATACCACGGCCAGCGCCCGTGATGATGGCTACCTTATTGGCAAGTAGATTCATAATTATAATAGGTAATGAGTGAACTAGGGAAGGGGAGTGGGGGATACTCCCTGCTCTGTGGGAGCGGGTGAAGTGAGCCCGTAGAGTAGTAGATGGCGCACGACCTTACGGATCTCCGTGATGGTGCCCTCGGCTCGATAGGCGCCACTGATATAAGGGACTTCCATCCCTTTGGTAATATTCTGAAGGATATAAGCGGTCAGGCGTATATCCTCGATAGCGAAGATGCCTTGAGCCTTCCCCTCATGGAGGAGGGCTTCGAGTCGAGCGATCTCCTGGCGGTCAAAGTCTGCACGAGCCTTCTCGACAAGCCAGATGTCACGGAAGAACTCGGCTCGTAGTGAGCCATTGCGTAGGACGAGATCCTTAATCTTATCTAGATGGGTTAGCATGACCGTCAGGATCTTATCTTCGGGTGATGCAGGCAGACGCAGGGTGAGCTCGATGTCATGCCATAGACGCTCTAGCTCTCGCTCGATGACGGCATGGAAGATCTCATCCTTGTTGCGGAAGTAGGTGTAGAGCGTTCGTCGCCCTTTCTTTGAGGCGTCAGCGATGTCGTTCATCGTGGTGTTGGTAAACCCCACGCTGGCGAAGAGCTGTCGTGCCACCTCGATCATCAGGTCTTTAGTCTTGACGATACCTGCCATCCTAGATTGTCTGTCTCGTGCTTACGTTAGTCTATTCGTACTCGGGGATCTTTTCCTCCCGATGTAATTGCTTCAAAGGTACGAAAAGTTGCGCACATTAGGCGTAAACGTGCAGTTTGTATCCTCATAGCCTTCGTGACATAATGGATCTAGTGATGCCTCTTGGTCGATCAGGTGAGGAATGACACCGCCCCGAGAACTTGTGCTCTCGGGGCGGTGTATCCTTAGGTTATCGTTCGAGTCCCTTGGACTAGCTGGTCTGGTTGGATTTCTTTGTCTTCTTGGGTACTTGCTTGAAGTGTACACCAGTGAGGGTGAAGTAAGACTTCGATGGGCGTAGGTGAACCATAGGCTTCTCGATATGGATGTTGGGATTGAACTTCTCCTCTTGCCCCACTGCTCGGCTCTTGAAGGAGGGAACAAGTGTGCCTAGATCGCCGAAGTCCACCATGTCACCGTTGGTGACGAAGTCCTTAGCGATCTCGGTCGCATAGTTGATCACAGCTTCTACTTCCTGGCGGGTGAAGCTCGTGCTTCGTGCGACTTCATCGCAGAAGCGGCGAAAGGGGATCCGCCCTCGTCCTGAGGGCTGTGCGATTTTCATGATCTTACCTGCGTGCTTGCCGAAGGTGATCTTTCGTTCGACGACGTACTGTAGAGGTTTGCTTGCCATAGTATGTGGTATATTAAGTATCCGAACTAGGTGCTCATCGTCGGGGAATATACTTGACGGGAGCGATCCTAGCGTGGGGTAAAAGTAGGCAACTTTATGCTATCTGTCAAGCTCTCTTCTGTGTCATCTTGAGCTATGCAAGCTAGCTCTCTCAAGTGGCCTCTGCTCCTGCCATCTCAAGTGGGTGGGATAGCTTGTGCGGATTCCACCGTTGGAGTCCTCGGAGAGTAACGTTGCTTTTCGTGAGTTTCATCGCTGCTTCTCTCGGAGTCCAACGTTGCTATTGTGCTCTTGAGTCGTTTCGGAGGAGAGAGGAGGAGCGTTTGTCCTTTTTGTTTAGGTTCGCTTCCTAGCTTGGCTTGATGCCTATAGAGAGCTTCCGCTTACCCCTATCATCCTCTGTGAGATAGTCCTATACCCCTTGGCCTTGCTCTCTATCCATACCATAATATAATAGCTAGGGTAGAGGAGCGTTCCCTAAGGAGATTCAGTGAATCGTTTGGTTAGGGCTTCTCGGCGAGGTGAACCATCGGGTATGATTGTTTTACTTAGGGTGCTGTGATGGGGGAGCTACAAGGGCAATTCTTCTTGTTGGGATTTTGTTTTAGTGGGGAAAAGCTGTACTTTTGATTCCGAAAGAGTTCTATCTACGTTCGTAGGCCTATGGCGAGCTAGCCCAGCTGGACAAAGTAGTGCTCTCAAGGAAAGCAAACAGAAAGCAACGAAATAATAAACTTACTAACTCACAAACAACAACTCGACATGAAAAAGTTATTCGCAATCGTCGCTTGCGTAGGTCTCCTCTCTGTAGGTGTGGCCAATGTCGCTAAGGCTCAGAATGCAGATAGCACCGCAGCAACTCCAGCCACCGAGCAGGTAGATAGCGCTGCAGCAACCACCGCGGATAGCGCAGCTGTAGCAGCTGACACCGCCACCGGAGAAAGCCAGGTAGCTGGCGAAGAAGCTCCAGCAGAAGCTAGCTTCCACCAGGCTCTTAAGACCAAGTTCATCGAAGGGGGTGCCGACTTCATGGCTCTCGTTGCCATCGCTCTCATCCTCGGTCTGGCTCTCTGCCTCGAACGTATCATCTACCTCAACCTCGCTAACGTTAACCCCGATAAGCTCCTTAAGGACATCGAAGACGCTCTCGTAGGTCAGGGTAACATCGAGAAGGCTAAGGAAGTGGCTCGCAACACGCGTGGTCCTATCGCTTCTATCGCTTATCAGGCTCTCCTTCGTGCAGACCAGGGTATCGACATCGCTGAAAAGTCTGTCGTATCTTATGGTGGTGTACAGGGCGGTCTCCTCGAAAAGAATCTTTCTTGGATCACGCTCTTCATCGCTATGGCTCCTTCTCTCGGGTTCCTTGGTACCGTTGTAGGTATGGTGCAGGCCTTCGATAACATCGAAAAGGTCGGTGATATCAGCCCAACGGTCGTAGCAGGTGGTATGAAGGTGGCTCTGATCACCACGATCGGTGGTCTCGTCGTAGCCCTTATCCTCCAGATCTTCTATAACTATATCCTCTCTCTCGTCGAAGGCATCCTGAACCGTATGGAAGATGCTTCAATCACGCTGCTTGACCTTATCGTTAAGTACGACGAAAAGAAGAATAAGTAATCCACCCGTAAGTACAATAAAGAAATGGCTGTAACTAAGATTCGTAAGTTATCCAGCATGACTTTATTAGTCCTCACGGCTCTTAGCGTCATCATCTTCTTGGTGTTCTTCCTTGGAGGTTCAACCGTCGATGCTAAGAATAACACGGACTATAAGTTCACGGGTCTCTTACTCTTTTGGGGATATTTCCTCTTCTGCGCTACCACGGTAGCTGCGCTCTTCTTCGCTGGTCGTAGTCTTCTTACAGACAAGTCGAAGGATAAGGTCGCTAGCCGAGCTGGTATGATCGCAGTCTGTGTCCTCCTCGTTTCTCTTGTCCTTGGTTACCTCATCGGTAGCGGTGATGCTATCAAGGGTCTCAACGAAGCGTCTCAGACCTACAATACCAGTGGCTGGCTTAAGGTCACGGATATGTGGCTCTACTCCACCTATGTCCTCTTTATAGCTACCGTCGGCGCTGTCGTCTGGGGCGGACTATCCTCTCGCCTGCTGAAGAAGTAGTACGGAGTAATCAATCATGAAATAAAGCAGAAAGCATTATGGCTAACAAAAGAAAGACTCCTGGTATCAACGGATCGTCCTCGGCCGATATCGCTTTTATGTTGCTTATCTTCTTCTTGGTTACTACCTCTATGGATACGGACAAGGGCTTGAAGCGACGTCTGCCGCCAATGGCTCCTAAGCAAGAAAAGCAGCAAGAGGTAGAGATCAATGACCGCAATATCATGCGTCTCTTGGTCAACCGTGCTGACGAGATCGTGATCTCACGTAAGGATGCTGCTGGTATCGACCAGCTCATCCCCGTGAAGCTCGAAGATCTAAAGGACTATGCTGTCGAGTTCATCATGAACCCCGATAACAAGCCTTTCCTTCCCGAGCGCGAACAGCGTGATATCCCTGGTCTCGGTGCTCGCACCGTCATTACCACGGGTTACGCTATCTCGATCAAGAACGAAGTCGAGACCAGCTACCAGCAGTATGTGAATGTGCAGAACGAACTCATCAAGGCTTATAATGAAGTCTGGAATCTGTTCGCTAAGCAGAACTTTGGTAAGGACTTCGAAGCTCTCTCTCCCTCTGAAAAGAAGGCCGTGAGCGAAGCCTATCCAATGCACATCTCTGAAATGGCGCTCTCTAACCTCGCTAAGTAAGAAGTAAACGACATGGGTAAATTCAGTAAATCAGGTGGGCGCGAGATGCCCGAGCTTAATACCTCCTCGCTCCCTGACTTGGTCTTCGCCTTCCTCTTCTTCATCATGATGGTTACGACCATCCGTGAGGTTACGCCTAAGGTTGGTTTTAGTAACCTACCTACAGCTACCGAGCTGACCAAGCTTGAAGAGAAGTCGCTGGTGACCTTCGTCTATGTTGGGAAGCCTAACCGTGAGTATCAGGATATGTACGGTACCAACTCCGCTATCCAGCTCAATGACCAGGTAACCCAGAATCCTACCGCTGTGTATAGCTACATCAAGCAAGCACAGACGAAGATCAAGGATGAGCGTCGTCCGCTCATGCAGGTCTCGCTCAAGGCGGATAAGGATACGAAGATGAACATCGTCTCCCAGATCAAGGAAGAGCTTCGTCGTGCAGATGCGCTTAACCTAAGCTACTCAGCACGTAATCGAGTGAACCATAATAACTAATGTTCGCTCTTCCGTCCTAGGAATACACTCCACAGCGAGAGCCCTCAGCATCTATCCCTTCGGGGTACGGCGTCTGAGGGCTCTCGTTTCATCTTCCCCACACTAACTCGCCCGATAGTATAAGCTATGCGCATCTTGGGCTAGGCTTTAGGAGAGGCTATGGCATGGAAACCCTGAGCTTGATCTTATGGCAAGGCCTGCCTGAGGTGCGAAGAGCTAGCTCTCCTCTATTCTTTACACACAAACTATGAAACGACTACTTACTCTGGCACTAGCTACCCTGGTGACGTCGTCTGCCTTAGCGGCTACAGACCCTGCTCGTCCGCTTTGGCTACGCCATCAGCAGATCAGCCCCGATGGCTCGCAGATCGCTTTCTGCTACCAAGGGGACATCTATACGGTATCTGCCTCAGGGGGCTCTGCCTTCCGACTCACCTCCAACGCTGCCTACGATGGTACGCCTATATGGAGCCCCGATAGCAAGCGTATCGCTTTCTCTTCCGATCGTGAGGGGGGCAAGGATGTTTATCTGATCAATGCCGATGGCTCTGGCCTGCGTCGCTTGACCTATAATAGTGAGAAGGAACTCCCTGTTGCCTTCCTTGATAATGAGACGCTCCTCTTCCAGTCCTATATCATCCCTAGCATTAAGGACGGGATGTTCCCTTGGGATTGGTTCGTTCAGACCTATTCTCTTGATCTAGGTAAGCCTGTCGCTCGTCCTAAGCTCTATAGCACTTATCCCATGATCTCTCCCTCTCTTCGTGGAGGGGAATGGCTCTATACCGACGTGAAGGGCTATGAGGATGTTTGGCGCAAGCACGCTGTCTCTCCTGTCACACGTGACATCTGGCTTCGTGATAAGGCGGATAAGCATACGAAGCTAACCTCCTTTGGTGGCGAGGATCGTAATGCGGTCTGGGATAACCAAGGGGGCTTCTATTATCTGAGTGAGCGAGGCGGTAGCTTCAATGTCTATCGTCGCTCCTCGACGGCACCTTCCTCAGAAGATCAGCAGATCACTTCTTTCTCGAAGAACCCCGTTCGCTTCCTCTCGATCTCATCCAATGGTACGCTATGCTATGGCTACGATGGGGAGATCTATACGCAGACGCCTGGGGGTGCTCCCAAGCGAGTTGAAGTCAAGCTCGTACGTGATGACGAAGAGCCATCACTTATTCGCCAGACACTGCGCAGTGATCTCTCGACCTTTGCTGTAGCGCCAAGTAATAAGGAGGTCGCCTTCGTTATCCATGGGGACGTTTATGTCACAGCGACAGACTATGCTACGACGAAGCGTATCACTGACACTCCCGAGCAGGAGCGTGACGTCGATGTAAGCCCCGATGGTCGTAAGATCGTCTATGCAGCTGAGCGTAATGGCGGGTGGAACATCTATATGACAGAGCTCACGCGCAAGGATGATCCTCTCTTCTCCTACGCTCGTGATCTCAAGGAGACACAGCTGACGAAGAATAAGGAAGCCTCCTTCCAGCCGCTCTTCTCGCCTGATGGTACGAAGGTCGCCTATCTACGTGACCGTACAGGTATCTTCGTGCATGACCTGAAGACGGGCAAGGACTATCAGGTCTTGGACAAGAAGTACAATTACTCCTATGTCGATGGAGACCTCTCCTACACCTGGAGTCCCGATAGCAAATGGATCTTGACCGACTACCTTGGGGTTAGCGGATGGAACCACACCGACTGCGCTCTGGTCAAGGCTGACGGCTCTGGAGAGGTGATTAACCTCACGGAGAGTGGTTACATTGATAGCCATGGGAAGTTTGCTTTCGGAGGTAAGGCGGTGCTCTTCTCCTCAGACCGAGCAGGCTACCGCAGTCATGGTAGCTGGGGAGCTGAGAAGGACTACTATCTCCTCTTCCTCGATCGTCAGGCCTACGAAGACTTCAAGCTCTCCAAGGAGGATCGTGAGCTGAATAAGGAGCTCAAGGAGGTAGCTCCTAAGCAGGATGCTCCTAAGACGACCGCTAAGGGGAAGAAGGGTAAAGCTGCTAAGAAGGCTGAGCCTGAGAAGAAGGAAGACAAGACCTTCGCTCCTGACTTCACCGATCTAGATGCTCGCACCGTCCGCCTGACACGTGCTTCGGGTTCGCTCTCTGATGCAGCGATCACGGACGATGGATCGAAGCTCTACTATATCGCTAAGTACGAATCGACCTACGACCTCTGGGAGAAGGATCTCCTTACCCAGACGACCAAGATGATTTCGTCAGATGTCGGTGGTGGCGGAGTGACGCTTGGTAAGGATGGTAAGACGGTCTACGTCGGGACACACAACGGACTAAGCAAGCTCGATGGCGAGACGCTCAAGCCCATTTCCTTCGCAGCCGAGTTCAATCATCGTCCTATCGCTGAGCGTGCTTACATCCTCGACCATGCCTATCAGCTGATCAAGGAGAAGTTCTACGATGTCAATCTTCATGGTGTCGACTGGACCTACTACCGAGATACCTACAAGAAGTTCCTCCCCCATATCAGCAATGATGAGGATTTCGGTGAACTACTCAGTGAGCTCCTCGGAGAGCTGAATGCCTCTCACACGGGTGCACGCATCCATCCTTACCGCTATCCTGAGCAGACGGGTTACTTCGGTGCTTACTATGATCTGTCGCACAAGGGCGATGGACTCAAGATCGAAGAGATCCTGCCTGGTGGACCACTCTCCCACTTCGGAGATAAGATCCATGCTGGGATGATCATCGAGAAGGTCGATGGTGAGACGATCGCTGCCGATAAGCCTGTAGAGCTTTACCTAAACGGCAAGGTCGGTAAGCGTACGAGTGTCACTTTCTTCAATCCTAAAACCGGCCTACGCTTTGAGGAATTCCTCCGTCCTATTGGCCAAGGTGATCAAAAGGAACTCTTCTTCCGTCGCTGGGAGAAGCAGCGTAAGGCGCTAGTAGAGAAGCTCAGTGGCGGTAGGGTCGCCTATGTCGTCGTGCGAGCTATGAATACCTGGAGCTTCCGTTCGGCTTACAAGGAGCTACTCGGTAAGTATCGTAACTATGATGCCGTCATTGTCGACACGCGCTACAATGGTGGTGGCTGGCTTCACGAGGATCTTGCCTTCCTCCTTAGTGGTAAGCTCTATCAGCGCTTTACTCCCCGTGGACAGCACATCGGTGATGACCCCTTCATGCAGTGGACTAAGCCTAGCTGTGTGCTCGTCAGTGAGGGGAACTACAGTAATGGTCACGGCTTCCCCTGGGTATATAAGTACCTAGGACTAGGTAAGGTCATCGGTACGCCCATAGCTGGTACGATGACGGCTGTCTGGTGGGAGTCGCAGATCAATCCTTACGTTGTCTTCGGTTTGCCACAGACGACCTGCTCCGACCTCGATGGGAATCCGATGGAGAACCGTACCCTCCAGCCTGATATCGAGATCTATAATACGCCAGCGGACTACGAATCTGGGTACGATGCTCAGCTTGTCCGTGCCGTAGAGGAGATGATGAAGACCATTGGCCCTAAGAAAACCAAGTAAAAGGTCACTCTCCCTATTTACATAGATAGATCCGCCCCGAAGCACCTAAGGATGCTTCGGGGCGGATGTTTTTATGTCTTGCTTCGTTCGCATACACCTTATCTGATAGCGTAAGAGGCGAGGCAAATCGCAGGGGGTATCGTTGGCGCTCGTAGAGCTTGATCTTAGCCTTAGGAGAGGTATGGCTTTGCTTGGGGAGAGGTATGCCTCTTGATTAAGAAGGGTAGACCTTTTGGGGGAGGGCTTTCTGTGTTTTTAGTTAGGTGGATTAGGGCTTTTTAGCTGATTGGTGAGAGGCTTGAGAGGTGTGGGTAGGTGTTTTCTGAGGCCTTCGTGCACGGTTTGTATCTCGCTGATTTAGGGCATCACAGGCTTTGGCTAGAGTTACTTAGACTTAATTAAAATATTTAATATATATGACTGATATCTAATAAGTTTCTAAAGTTACTTTTTATCGTATCTTTGCCTTGTAGAACGTTAGGTTTAGGAAAGCATGAATACAGCTAATGACACATGGATGAGTTTCCTTCAGTATGGAGGATACGTTCATTCGCAAGGCGTATGCTCGATGTCTCCCCAGTGCAGACAAGGCATGTCTTATAGCTATATGCTTACCTATGTTATGGGTCGAATGCGCTGGCATCGCCCTTTAGGTCTATTACCCAAGTAGCCTCTAGTGACTATTCCCCACCTCGGGGAGGCTCGTCACTAGAGGCTACTTAATTTTTGCAGTCACTAAAACGGATTTTTCATTAGAAGAAGAACAACAACTCACACTCCCTGCTGGCTCACCAGCGGTACAAAAAACGAAAGTATCTACATACCATTATTAAGTTTTTCATATGAAGAAAGTACTATTCCTACTCGTGTGCTTCTTCCTGACGATTGCTCAGGCAGTCGCTCAAGGTAAGACCATCACGGGGATTGTCACTGACGCTTCGACGAAAGAGCCGCTTCCCAGTGTAGCCGTCGTCGTTAAAGGTGTGTCTGGACAAGGTGCGGTGACTGACCTCAATGGTAAGTTCGCCCTCAAGAACGTACGCCCAGGAGCGACACTAGTCTTCTCCTATATGGGCTACAAGAAGCAGGAAGTCGCTGTAGGCTCCCAGACTGTGATTAACGTAGCTCTAGATCCCGAAGCTAAGGAGCTGACGAGTGTCGTCGTGACGGCTCTCGGTATCAAGCGCTCACAGAAGGCGCTGAGCTACAACGTCCAGGAAATCAAGAACGATGCTCTGACTACGGTCAAGGACGCTAACTTCATGAACAGCCTGAACGGTAAGGTCGCTGGGGTCAACATCCAGCGTAGCTCTGCTGGTGTCGGTGGTGGTACGCGTGTCGTCATGCGTGGTAATAAGTCCATCGCTGGTGACAATAATGTCCTCTACGTAGTCGACGGGGTGCCCATCGGTAACCAGCGTGACAAGGCAGTTGACGGTGCGGGCTTCGATTCTGGACGTACTTCCAGTGAAGGGATCTCTAACTTCAACCCCGAAGACATCGAGTCGATCAGTGTCTTGACTGGTCCTTCGGCTGCCGCTCTCTATGGTGCTTCTGCAGCTAACGGGGTCATCCTGATCAATACGAAGAAGGGTGCTGCAGGTCGCTTCCGTGCTTCCTTCTCTACATCTGCTGAGACGGCTCATCCTTTCATCCTACCAAGATTCCAGAATATCTACGGGGCTAAGCCTAATAGCCATTATTCATGGGGTGACAAGCTTGCTACGCCTTCTACGCATAACGTGAAGGACTTCTTCCAGACTGGGACGACCTTTAATAATGCCTTCAGCTTCTCTACGGGTACGGATAAGAATCAGACTTACTTCTCTGCCTCTGCTCTCAACTCGAAGGGTATCGTCCCCAATAACGCTTACCATCGTTACAATGCTTCGATCCGTAACACGGCGAAGTTCCTCAATGATAAGTTGACCCTCGACGTATCGGCTAGCTACATCCGTGACTATGCCAATAACATGGTCCCTTATGGTACCTACTTCAACCCTATCGTAGGTCTCTACCTCTATCCACGTAACCGTGACTTCGAGCAGGAGAAGATCTTCGAGCGCTATGATCAGACACGTGGTTACAGCATGCAGTCTTGGTCTCCTGGTGACCTCGGTATGGATATTCAGAATCCTTACTGGATCGCTTACCGTAACCTCCGTCCTGAGGTGAAGGATCGCTATATGCTTTCAGGGTTGGTGAAGTATGATATCACTAAGGAACTGAATGTCGCTGCTCGTGCTCGTCTCGATAATACGCACAGCGAACGTGAAGACAAGCGCTATGCTTCCACGATCTCGACTTATGCTAAGCCTTATGGCTCCTATGCCTACTCTAATGGCTACTACAAGCAGAAGTATGGTGATATCATGGTGAACTATGCTGGCGAAATCGCTAAGGATCTTCGTCTGACAGCTAACGTCGGTACTTCTTTTGAGGAATACACCTCTATTAGCCACGGATATGGTGGAGACCTACTTCGCGTCCCCAATAAGTTCATCTTTCAGAATATCGATGCTACGAAGGCTTCTCCTTCTCAGGACGAGTCTCGCGACAATAACTTTGCGATCTTTGCTTCTACTGAACTCGCTTGGCGCAATGCTCTCTATCTGACGATCACTGGTCGTACGGATAAGCCTTCTAAGCTTGTCAATAGCGCAGACCCCTGGATCTTCTATCCATCTATCGGTCTTTCTGCCATCGTCACTGAGCTGATCGGCGAAGATGCTAAGGATGCTGTACGTCCTTACCTCAGCTTCTTGAAGGTCCGTGGATCTTACACGGAAGTAGGTTCGCCAATTCCTTTTGCTGGTTTGACTCCTGGTACGGAGACGCGTAAGCTCAAGGGCGGTAAGGTAGAGCCATTCGACTACTATCCTATCTCTAACCTCAAGGCAGAGCGTACTCGTTCGTATGAACTTGGTATTGACTCTCGTTGGTTCGGCGGTGCTCTTTCATTCGCAGCTACGATCTATCAGTCGAATACTTACAACCAGCTTCTTCCTACCGATCTTGATGCAAGTACTGGTTACAAGAAACTGTATGTTCAGGCTGGTAATGTCCGCAACCGCGGTATCGAAATGACCCTCGGCTTCAATAAGAAGTTTGGTGAATTCGAGTATGGTACCAACGTAACGGCAACGGCCAACCGCAATAAGATCATTAAGCTTGGTTCTGGCGTTTACAATCCACTCACGAAGCAGACTTTTGACCTAACGGATCTTCAGATGGGTCGCTTCCGTCTGCGTGAAGGTGGTGAGATCGGTGATGTTTACGCTACGCAGGATCTCGAACGTCGCCCTGATGGGAAGCTCGTCTATCCCGATGGTCAGCAACTCAGAACCATGACGATTGAGCCTATGAAGCTTGGTTCGGTCAATGCTAAGTGGAACTTTGGTTGGAAGCATAATTTCGCGTTCAAGGGCTTTGACCTGAATGTCCTCTTCACTGCACGCCTTGGTGGTATCGTGATCTCTAAGACACAGGCTGAGCTAGACCGCTATGGAGTCTCTCAGGCTTCTGCAGATGCTCGTGCTCAGGGTAGCGTATCTATTGGACCAAACTTCAATGTTGATCCAGAGATCTACTACACTGCTGTCTCTACGCTTGACTCCTACTATGTCTACTCGGCTACCAATGTTCGTCTGCAGGAGCTGAGCCTCTCCTACAGCCTGCCTAAGAACTTCCTCCAGAAGACCTTCCTAAGCAAGGCTATTCAGGGGGCTACCCTTTCGGTCTACGGCACGAACCTCGCCATGATCTATAACAAGGCACCTTATGACCCCGAGCTCACTGCCGGCACAGGTACCTTCGGTCAGGGATATGATAACTTCATGCTCCCCAGCCAGCGTACGATCGGTGCTAGTCTGAAGCTCCACTTCTAAGCCGTCCGTGTACATCTTAATGAAAGAACACAGCTCTATGAAACTGAAGAAGTATATCCTTCCCCTGCTTGCAGTGCTTTCTCTAGCATCTTGTAATCAGGAGGAAGTCAATAGAGGCTCTCTTGGTCTAACCAATGAAGAGCTCCGTCGTGAGGGTCTGTCCTATGGTGGTCCTCTCCTGACTATGCAACTCAAGGTTATCCCTATCGGCTCTCCCACGGAAACGACGGGGCCAGGGAATGACCTAGCTGCAACAGATATCATGTCCTCTGGTAACTACATCGGTTACTTTGGCATGAATAATAACTGGGGATTCCGTCTTGAGCCTAGCTGGAACTTCTCCAATGAAGGGCGTATGAAGTACATCTATGAAGTACTCTATGCAAACTTTGCAGCCTCCTATCGTGAGATCCTTCAAGCTCTCAAGGGGACTACTAATCCCTATGAACTACAGGTACTCGCCATGGCGAATACGATGAAGGTGCTTGCTTGGACACGTGCTACGGATGGTTTGGGTCCAATCGTTTATACTACGGCTGGTGATGGTAATATCACCCCTACGCCTGACTCTCAGGAAGTAGTCTACAAGACGATGCTCAAGGAACTCTATGAGCAGGCCAAGATCCTTCACGAAGGAACATCTACTGTAGCATCCTCCTACGATATCATCTATAATGGCGATACGAAGAAGTGGGCAAAGCTCGCTAATTCCCTCATGCTTCGTCTAGCAGTGCGTGTCCACTTTAAGGATGAAGCGCTTGCGAAGGAGTATATTGCTAAGGCAATGCAGAACGGTGGACCAATCACTGAGGTCGCAGACGAAGCTGTGGTGCGTAACTCGTCCAAGCAACCATTGTTGAACCCATTCATTGCTACCATCAACTATGATGAGCTCCGTATGGGTGCTACGATCTGGTCCTACCTCAAGGGATATGAAGATAGCCGTATCGATAAGTACTTTGTTGGCCAGAGGCTCTATTGGCTACCTGAGCACTACGCTATCGCTCCAACCAACACGGATGGTAAGACGGATAGAGGGACTAGCTTCTCTAAGCCTAATGTAGATGAAGGTACGCAGGTCGTTTGGTTCCGTGCTTCTGAAACTTCATTCCTCAAGGCTGAGGCTGCTCTCTATGGCTTGACTTCAGGTAATGTGAAGAGCCTCTATGAAGATGGGGTTCGCAAGTCCTTCCAGGAGCAGGGTGCGGAGCTTAGTGACTACCTATATAAGACTAGCCTACCTATGGCTTACGATGGATCGACTACGTCTGGTCATACCATCCCTGCCAACTACTCTGACGATATCTCCGCAGGTAACGTCTCTCCTATGTGGGATGAAGATGCTTCCAAGGAGAAGAAGCTACAGCGTATCATCACGCAGAAGTACCTCGCCCTCTATCCTAATGCTATGGAAGCTTGGACAGAGTATCGCCGTACGGGGTATCCTTACATCATGAAGCCTGCAGATGCTGCAGCTCAAGGTCGTATTGGTGCTCCTGCTACAGCTCGTACACCTGAGCGCTTCACCTTCTCTCCTCTCTCTTATGGGGCTAACCCCAACCTGAAGGCTTCTGTCCCCTCTCTCCTCGGTGGTGAAGATAAGGGTAGCACGAAGCTCTGGTGGGTACGTGCCGACCGCCCTGTACAACAGTAATCTTATTACGTATCTAAGCACATTATGAAGCTAACGAAATATATGCTGGTTGCCACGGCTGCTTTGGCCGTCGCCTCCTGCTCCAAGTGGACGGAGCCTGAGCGTAAGACCTTCCCAGGTCAAGGCAATATCGAGCGCATCATCCCTGAGCCTCCCGCTAAGCCTCTGATCGATATCAAGACGGAAGCGGAGCTTAATAATACGCAGCGTGAGTACTTCAAGAAGATCCGTGAGTACCGTGCGACCCCTCACGTACTCGGCTTCGGCTGGTATGGTAACTGGACGGGACAGGGGACTGACCCTATGCGTCACCTCAAGACCCTTCCTGATAGCGTGGACTTCGTATCTCTTTGGGGTACGCGTACACCGCTTACCGAGTCTCAGAAGCTCGACTTGAAGTTCTTCCAGGACGTCAAGGGAGGTAGGGCTCTTCTCTGCTGGATCGTCCAGGATCTCGGAGGTCCTCTAACTCCTACAGACTATAAGGGTCGTGAACATGACTACTGGTTTAATGTCAAGGGTGGTGGCGACCTGAAGAAGGCTGCTATCGCTTACGCAGAGGCTCTCTGTGATACGATCGAGAAGTATAACTTGGATGGATTCGATATCGACTACGAGCCAGGCTATGGCCACTCAGGAACGCTCGCTAATGGCGCCATGATCGAGGAAAATAGTGGTAACACGGCGATGTATGCCTTCATCAAGACAATGTACGATCGTCTTAAGCCTAAGGGTCGTATGCTTGTCTTTGATGGTCAGCCCGAGTTGCTTTCTACGGAAGCATCTAAGATGATTGACTTCTACATCTACCAGGCTTATTGGGAAACATCGGCTGGGCAGGTCAAGTATAAGGTCAATCATCCCAACCTCGATAAGTGGGATGAGAAGACGATCATCACGGCAGAGTACGAGCAGACCTGGCGTGAAGGTAATGGCCGTGGCTACTCTGCTGCTGATCCAGATGTCCGCGGTATGAAGGGCGGTCGTCAGATCACAGACTACGCTGTGCTGGATCTCAATGGTAAGCGTGTCGCAGGTATCGGTACTTACCACATGGAGTACGATAAGAGCGATGAGATCCCTTACCGTTGGCTCCGTCAGGCGCTTGAATTCGGTAATAAGACCAAGCCTGGTAAGTTCACGGGTAAGCTCCCTGCACCTGCTAAAAAGAACTAAGTAATCTCTTCAGACAATGAAGCAACTAGTATATGCCCTGCTGGCTGTAGCTACACTCGCCAGCTGTCAGAATGAGCTCTTCAAGAACGATGCTACGAAGTTCGAGACAGAGCAAGGAGTCTACGTACCTAAGGAGTCTAGCTCATACCAGCTCTTCGTCGCTGATGGAGCTAACCAAGAGGTGTCAGAGCTAAAGATCGCTCTTGCTAAGCCACAAGGTGGTCAAGTGAGCGCTCAGCTTCGCTCGGGTGGACAAGCAGCTCTCGATCGCTATAATAAGGCAAATGGTACGAACTACCAACTCCTACCTGAGTCTATGTATGAGCTAGCTTCGAACGTTACGTTTGAGTCCAATCATACGGTCGCTAGCATTCCTCTTAAGATCAAGGATCTTCAGTTCAAGGGAGATGCCTATGCACTGCCTATCGAAATCGTAGGAAGTGATAGCAAGGTGATCGATGCTCAGAAGGATGCCCTTCTCGTACTTAACCAGATCATCTATACCAAGGCATGGAAGTCTGGTGGCTCTCAGATCGGGACGCAGTGGCCTTCTGGCAAGTATGGTGCTTGGACCTTCGAGGCTATGGTACGTCGCTCTAGCTACACGGCTAATAACCGATCCATCCTAGGTAGCGAAACTAGTGGTGGCGTACGTGACGAGATCTATACGCGCTTCGGTGACGTAACCATCACGCCTAAGCAGCTTCAGATCAAGACCGGTGGATCTCAGATCGATATCCCCGCTTCGAAGCTCTCTGCTAAGGATAACGAATGGTACATGCTCTCCTTCGTCTACGATGGTACGAATACTCTCGTTTACGTCAACGGTCAGGAAGTCGCCAAGACGCAGATCCGTGACGGTGAGTACGAGATCCATGGTATTTGGATCGGTGGAGCTAACGAACTCGTTCGTGAGGTACGTGTCTATAAGAGCGCTCGTACGGCTGATCAGATCGCCGCTTCTACGTGGAAGATGGTTGATCCTACCGATCCTGACCTTCTCGTCTACTATCCACTCAATGGTAAGAAGCGTGACTTCAAGACGGGTAAGATCACCGAAGACGAAACGGGTGCTTGGGACTGGTCGAAGAATGAGTATCACATCACGAATCTGAATGGATCTAGCTTCGTCGGTGATGGTGGTAAGCTCTTCCGCTTCCCTCTCGAAAACAAGTAAGTTTTCCCTCTCTCTTAGATAAGCGCGAGGCGTCATCCCCCTGGGGGATGGCGCCTCGCCTGCTTTTGGTGCTATTCCGTTCTGCGATGGTGGCACTCTTGGGCTACGTCTTGTGCCTTGCCTTGGACTAAGCTAAGACGTGCCCTTGGTAAAGGTCGATCTTTGTTCTGGCAGAGGTATAGCTTGGTGAGAGCAAAGCCTAACCTCTGCGAGGAGCAAGGTTCGCCGCTCTCGGAGAAGGATTGAGAGAACCGATTCCCCGTTCCATCGCTTGGCTGGAGAGAGGTCTTGCTCTTGGAGAAGTTGCCTGCTGTGGGCACGCTGCTGAAAGCAGAGCTTTGAGAGGAAAATCTCTACCTTTGTAGATGCTTCCTGCCTAGGATAGCTCCTAGGTAGCTAGCTTCACACCTAGCTCACACCTAACCATTCCATCGACGTATGAAAAGTATGTTTTTCTCGACGCTACTCTTCTTGGGTGCTACCGCTCTTGCACTCTCCTCCTGTAGAAATAAGTCTAAGGACGAGCCGCAGAAGCCTCCCACGGTAGTGCCTCAGCCTACCCCCGGGGAACCTAAGCTCTTGGATCAGCTCAAGGGTACCTGGCTTCTCTCTAACGTGGTCGTTTCTCCCGAAGAGGTCGCCGTAGATGGCAAAAAGCTCAAGGTTGCCGACCATATCTTCCACCTTCCTCTGCTCGGAGGTATTGCTACGCCCGGTCAAGTCGTTATCGATGCCAAGGAAGCGACCTTTACGGGGCTTGCCGAGCCTAAGACGGCTGTCCTCAAGATGCAGATCGATGCGGAGGGTAAGCTCACCTATCTCGCCCCTATCGGCAAGGTCGTCAAGACAGAGACCGGCATTCAGGTGCAGATCCAGGTACCTAACGCCCTCCTGAAGACCTTCAAGCCGGGCACAGGGCAGGGCGGTTCGCAGGGGAACCCTAATGCCTCAAAGCCTACACTGAGTGACTCTGAGAAGGTGCTCCAAGCCCTTGCACTAGGGACGGAAGACCTCAAGATCACGATTGACGGAAAGCGCTAAGCTGATACCTATACCTTAGCTTCAGACTAAGCCAGCCCACGCCCTAGCAAACGAAGGTTTGTTATGGGGCGTGGGCTGGCTTTTGGGGGCTGTATGGTAAGTGTTGGGTGGTATACACCGAGGAGTTTCCCTTGCTCTTGCCTTAGCTCTCTCGCTTGGGGCAGGGTAGTCCAGGGATTTAATGTACCTTTGTAAAGTAAATCTTTTAGGAAGTATGAGCAGCATCCCCTTTGACCTTTCTCGTATTCGCGCGTTCGTCCTCGATATGGACGGTGTAGTCAGTGCCACAGTAAGCCCTATCGGCCCGGATGGTATGCCCATGCGAACAGTCAATGTCAAGGATGGCTACGCTATGCAGTACGCAGTCAAGTGTGGCTATACGCTCGCTGTCATCTCCGGCGGTGCTAGCGAAGCGATGACCCAGCGCTTTCGTCAGCTGGGGGCATCGCATATCTATATGCGTGTCTCCGATAAGGCTACTCAGCTCGAAGTCCTCTGTCGTGAGGCGGGTATCCGTCCCGAGGAGATCGCCTACATCGGTGATGATATCCCGGATATCCCTATTATGAAGTTGGTAGCCCTGCCCTGTGCTCCTGCGGATGCTGCTCCCGAGGTGAAGTCTGTCGCTACCTATATCTCCCTCTGTGATGGCGGATATGGCGTAGTGCGTGACGTCATCGAGCAGACACTTCGAGCTAATGGTCAGTGGTCACTCTCCGAAGGCTTCGGCTGGTAATTCCCTCCCTATGATCTGGTCAGACCTCACACAGCGCTATCGCTTGCTACTAGGCTCGCAGTCGCCGAGACGACAGGAGCTACTCCGAGGACTTGACCTGCCCTTTGAGCTGGTTCGTCTGCAGGATTTGGATGAGTCCTATCCTGCGGATATGCGTCCAGAGGACATCCCAGCCTACCTCTCCCAAGTGAAAGCTAAGGCTTATCGTCCACAGCTGGATGAGCATAGTCTCCTGATCACAGCCGATACGCTTGTCTTCCTAGAGGATGAAGTCTTGGGTAAGCCTGCCGATGAAGCCGAGGCCGAGGCTATGCTTCATCGTCTATGTGGTCGTACGCACCACGTAACTACGGGTGTGACGCTCTCGACCCTAGAGCGGATGGAGACCTTTAGTGATACGGCGGAGGTATCCTTCCTACCCTTGACTTCCGAAGAGATCCATTACTACGTCTCGCACTATAAGCCTTTGGATAAGGCAGGAGCCTACGGCATCCAGGAATGGATCGGCTATCGAGCCATCCGACAGATCTGTGGCTCCTTCTATACGGTCATGGGACTTCCTGTTCACCTACTTAGTCAATATCTAATTCACTTCAAATAATACACTCTACTATATGTACAAGCAAATCATAGGCGGTCGCATCTTCACCCCCGAGGGGTGGATTAATGGCGGATCTATCCTAGTCGAAGGCAAGAAAATCAAGGCTATCCTTAATACCAATCTACCGATCGAGGGGGCAAGCATGATCGATGCCCGCGGAGCGTACATCATCCCTGGTGGTATCGAGATGCATGTCCACGGAGCAGCAGGTGCTGACTTCATGGATGGTACAGTGGAGGCCTTCCGTACAGCTGCAGACTATCACCTTCAGCAGGGTACGACGACGATCTTCCCCACACTATCGACTTCGAGCTACGAGACGATTATGAAGGGGATCGAGTGCACAGAGATCCTGATGAAGGAGGATGAGTCTTCGGTCGAAGGTCTTCACTTGGAGGGACCTTACTTTGCCGTGAAGATGGCAGGGGCTCAGCTCCCCGAGCTCATCCGTCCAGCCCGCCCCGAGGAGTATACTAAGATCATGGAGCGTGGTGCTGGTGTCATCAAGCGCTGGGATGCAGCTCCCGAGATCGAGGGGGCACTCGAGTTCGGACGATATGTCAAGGATAAGGGTGTCGTCGTATCGCTAGCGCATACCGAGGCGAATGACAAGGATGTCCGAGCAGCATGGGAGCATGGCTACACGCTAGGGACACACTTCTATAATGCGATGAAGGTCTCTCACAAGGTCGGGGTCTATAAAGAGCCAGGAGCTGTAGAGACGATCCTCGATATGCCTGACTTTGACATCGAGGTGATCTGCGATGGTATTCATGTGCCTCCGACGATGGTTCATTTGGCTTACGCTGTCAAGGGGCGTGAGCGCATGGCACTTACCACGGATGCCCTGCTCTACACGGGTACAGGAGCAGACTTCAAGGACCCTACGGGACATGCGATCGTCGAAGATGGCGTATGTAAGCTATCCGACCGCTCCGCTCTAGCTGGTAGTGTGGCGACGATGGATCTGCTGGTTCGTACCGCTGTGCAGAAGGCTAACATCCCGTTGATCGATGCCGTCTACATGATCTCCCATACGCCAGCTCGTATCATGGGGATCGAGGACACTAAGGGAGCATTGAAGGCAGGGCTAGATGCTGACATTCTCTTCCTAGACGAAGATCTGGAGCTCCGCTTCGTGATGCATCGTGGTCGTGTCGTCCGCGGTGAGGAATACGTCTGTTAGACTTTCCTGCTAGCAACATTTAGAGTAGATCCCTTGTGATACTCGCCTGCTCAAGGTGGGTGTCGCAAGGGATCTTCCTATTCTATCTACTAGGGGAGGACGCTACCTCGCTCTGTGGTAGCTATCCCTCTCCTCTAGCTGTCGATGGACTAGCTGAAGGTATGCAAGTCTCTATGACGTAATAGAATTAGTATATTTGTGCTTGGAAGATTTGTGCTTATGGGATGATTAATAGCCTTGTCGAGGAGGAGGTGACCTCCTTTAGAGCTCCGCTTGCCTCTCTTGCTTAAGCAATCATAGTCCCTCCAGCATAGATTCAACTATCAATAGATACCACCACAGCTATCTTTCGTAACTCATGGAAAAGCCTTACTCCACGAAACAGCCTCTTGGCTTTTGGAAGACCGTCCTCGCAGCCTTCGTAGCCTTCCTCGGTGCTAATATCATCGGTACGCTCATCACTTTAGTTTTGTTCTTCTCTATACTAGCAGGGATAGCTACTACCTTCTCTTCTGGCTCAGGTGTGATAGAGCTGAAGAAGAACAGTGTCCTCAGAATCTCCCTTAGCACGATCTCCGAGAAGGTCGTTACGGATGACTGGCGCAGTCTCCCTTGGGGCTTCGGCATACCTAGTAAGGAAGAGACTCCCGTTTCTTTGACGGATGCGTTAGCAAGTATCCGCAAGGCTAAGGAGGACGATCGTATCCGAGGGATCTACCTGAACCTAGATAATTATGCAGGTGGTATGGCTTCGACCATCGACCTGCGTGCTGCCCTTGAGGACTTCAAGAAGTCGGGTAAGTTTATCTATGCCTATGCAGATGGCTATGGACAGAAGGCTTACTACCTCTCTTCGGTAGCCGATAAGGTGATCCTTAATCCCGAGGGGACAGTCCAGCTCGTCGGGTTAGCCTCAAGTAATCTCTTCTTTAAGGAGGCTCTCGATAAGCTTGGTGTCAAGGCTGAGATCTTTAAGGTCGGTACTTATAAGAGTGCCGTAGAGCCTTTCATGCTAGATCATATGAGTGAACCCAATAAGGAGCAAGTCAGTGAATACCTATCAGGTGTCTGGAACTATCTCCTTCAAGGGATCTCTTCCTCTCGAAAAATCGCAGTAGATAGCTTGCGTCAGTATGCTGATAATGGGATAGCCTTCGGCGAAGCAGCAGACTTTGTGCGTCATCGCTTGGTCGATACCTTAGCCTATCGCTTGGATGTGGCAGACCTTGTCGCTCGCCGAGTAGGAGTCAAGACGGAGGATCTACACCAGGTTGGGTTAGCCGATCTTATTGGATTGCCTGACCCAGCAGAGAAGGGACGACTTGATGACCCTGCTATCTCTGTCCTCTATGCAGAGGGAGAGATCTCGGAGCAAGGGGATGGGATCACGGCAAGCCTAGCTCGTCAGCTACGTGATCTGCGTAGCGAAGATGATGTTAAGGCTGTAGTCCTTCGTATCAACTCTCCTGGTGGAAGCGCCTTCCTATCTGAGCAAATCTGGCATGAGGTCAAGTCGCTCCGAGCTACAGGTCGTAAGGTCGTGGTCTCGATGGGTGACGTCGCTGCTTCGGGGGGATACTATATTGCTTCGGCAGCAGATGCTATTGTCGCTAGCCCTATGACGTTGACGGGGTCGATCGGTATCTTCGGGATGCTACCTGATGCCTCCGAGCTCGCTAAGCGCTTTGGCCTCAATGTAGATGTCGTGCAGACCTCTCGCTATGCAGATATGGATGCCAGTAATTTCTTTGGCTTCTCTCTTCGCCCACTTACTCCTGAGCAGCGTGCGCTGATACAGCACCAGGTGGAGCGGGGCTACAGGACCTTCCTCAGCCGAGTGAGCGAAGGCCGTAAGATCGCTATCCCTGCTCTTGATTCGATCGCTCAAGGTCGAGTTTGGCTTGGAGCGAAGGCAAAGGAACTAGGTCTAGTTGATAAACTCGGGGGACTAGATGTGGCTATCCGCCATGCAGCCAAGTTGGCGGGACTTAAGGAGGGTAACTACCAAGTCTACTACGGTGAGACCTCCCAGAGCTGGCTTGATCAATTGTTCTCTAGTGAGAATTCGGATAGCTTCCAGGCACGTCTTCGCCGAGTGTTTATGAGTGATGAGGAGAAGAAGCTACAGGAGCTCCTCCGTTTCTCTACTCATTATCGTGGTATTCAGGCACGCTTGCCCTACGAATATCAGGCTTATTAATGTCGATTTCTCTAGGTAATGAAGCAAAGCCGTAATCCCTTTCTCTATCCCCTCTCCTTGCTCTATGGGGCGGGGGTCGGCTTGCGTAATTTCTTGTTTAATCAAGGTATCCTCAAGGAGCAGTCCTACCAGATACCGATCATCTGCGTCGGTAATATCACCGTAGGGGGTACTGGGAAGACGCCTCATGTGGAGCTCCTGATTTCTATTCTCCGATCTCGCCACCGCATCGCTGTCATTAGCCGAGGTTACGGACGTAAGAGTCGGGGGCTATGTGAGGTTACTCTTGACTCCACAGTCAGTGAGGTCGGAGACGAGCCGAAGCAGATCAAGCTGAAGTATCCCGAGGTGCGCTTCATTGTCGATGGTAATCGTCGTAGAGCTATACGTCATCTTTTTAGTCTAGCCCCTCAAGATCGTCCAGATGTGATCCTGCTGGATGATGGCTTCCAGCATCGCTACGTGCATCCCTCCTTCAGTATCCTGCTGGTGGATGCCTCTCGGGAGCTTCATGAAGATGCTCTCTTGCCTTTTGGGCGACTGCGTGAGCCTGCTACGGCACGCTATCGGGCGGACTGCATCATCCTGACGAAGTGTTCGGCAGATATCTCTCCGATCCAGCTGAGGATCATGCAGCGCAATCTAGCTCTCTATCCTCACCAGCAGATCTTCTTCTCTCGCATTCAGTACCTAGCGCCTCGTCCCTTGGGAAGTCTCTGCGAGGCCGATGAGCGTACCTTGTCTGAAGGGGCACAGGTCTTAGCGCTCTCGGGTGTAGCTTCTCCTGCTCCCTTCCTAAGCTACCTGCGTGAGCAGTATGAGCTCGTCGATGAGCTGACCTATCGAGATCACCATCTCTTCACTTCCTCTGACCTTCACGAGATCGAGCGAGCCTGGCGTGAAGCACAGGCTAAGACACCCGCCACGCCCCTCTATGTCATCACGACGGAGAAGGATGCCGTGCGCCTGGCGGATAGCTATGCTAGCCTAGCTGAAGACTTTCGTTCGCATCTCTTCTTCCTCCCGATCACGACGGAGATTTTGTTTAAGCCAGAGAGCTTCCAGCAGATGATTCATAAGGTAGCCGTGGCCTTGCCTCGCTCCTTGCAATACTAGGGAAGAGCCGTCGTCTTCCTTCCCCTTTTTATATATCCTATGTCACGAACTGAAATCTCCCAGCTCGGCGAGTTCGCCCTGATTGATCGCTTGACCGAAGCCTTTCCCTTGCGCCACGAGAGTAGCCTCAAGGGGGTAGGAGACGATGCTGCCGTCATCGCTACGCCTGATGGTATGCAGACGCTCCTAACGACCGACTTGCTCCTAGAGGGTATCCATTTTGATCTGACCTATACACCGCTGAAGCATCTAGGCTATAAGGCTGCTATCGGGAGCTTCTCCGATCTCTATGCGATGAATGCGCATCCGCAGCAACTTCTATGCTCGGTGGGGGTCTCTCAGCGCTTCGCTGTGGAGGATCTGGAGGAGCTTTATGCAGGGCTACGTCTAGCCTGTGAGCGCTATGGGGTGGATCTCGTCGGAGGAGATACCTCCGCTAGCCTTACGGGGCTATGCCTTAGCATCACGGCTGTAGGGGTGGCTCGTCCCGAAGAGGTCGTCTATCGCTCGGGAGCGAAGCCTACTGATCTGATCTGCGTCTCAGGCAATCTGGGGGCAGCCTATATGGGACTTCAGCTACTGGAGCGTGAGAAGCGTGTCTTCGCAGGACAAGAGGGGGAGTTTGATCCTGACTTTGCTCAGCACGAGTATATCCTTGAGCGCCAGCTCAAGCCCGAGGCTCGCCAAGATATCATCCTCGCTTTACGAGCCGAAGGCCTTCGTCCGACAGCGATGATCGATGACACGGATGGGCTGGCTTCAGAGCTTCTCCATCTCTCCAAGCAGAGTGGTGTCGGGGTACGTATCTACGAAGATCGTCTGCCGGTAGACGTAGAGACTCACCGCATGGCAGAGGAGCTGGGGATGTCTACGACGATGGTCGCACTGAACGGTGGCGAAGACTTCGAGCTCATCTTTACGGTGCCTCTTGCAGAGCTTGACACGTTGCGCCGGATCGAAGGCATTCACGTCATTGGGCATGTGACCGAGCCGGAGGCGGGTAACTACCTCGTGACGACGGATGGGGCGGAGATTCGTCTTCGAGCCCAAGGTTGGCCGGAGCCTGAAGAGCACTAACGCTCGTCTTTGCCCTCCCTTCCCGATCACTCCTCCCAAGCTAGCGAGCATCCAGCTACTAGCTTGGGGGGAGTTTCTTTTGCCTTGTCTTATGCCGAGATCTGCCCAAGTGGTTTGCCAGAGCTTCCTGTTGGGTACTTTGTCGGGCGCTTCGTCCAGCAAAGCCCTGACCTTGACTCTCGGAAAGGTCGTGCTTTGCTTCTCTAGAGGTATACCTCTGGGCAGGAGAAGGTAGACCTTTTTGAGAGGCTACTTGGGTGGTTTACCTCCGCTCGCTAGGTGTTGGCTGGATGTCAGTAAGAGGAGGTCGATCGAGGAGGGGAGAGAAGGGGAGGGGTAGGGTAGCGAGTGCGCCAAGGAGAGAAATATACTTCCTATAAAATCTTAAAAAGTATTTGGTGTTTAACTCTTCCGAAAGCGATGAGAGAGGATATAGGTGTTAGGATTGGCAATTAGGGATAGCATTCCGAGGTTTGTGTCATTTTGCCTTGAAATGTATACAAATGTGAGTAAAATGAACAATTTAAAAGGGAGCTATGGTATGCAAAGACAGGAGTTGACTTGTGTCGTAGCAAGTTTTGTATATATTTGTGCCTGCAATTCAGCATAAAACAAACACAGCATCAAGATTGGATTATGGTAACTTATTTACGTAGTCTCGTCGCTTGCCTGATCTTGGCTCTCGTTGGTGCGTTGCCTGTGTATGCTCAGACGATCCTCGTGCGAGGAAAGGTCGTAGATCAGTCCGGAGTACCCCTCTCGGGCGTCACGATCACCTCGAAACAGGATGCTTCGAAGCGTACACTCTCTGCAACAGATGGAGCTTTCGCCATTCAGGTGAGTGGGAACACCACACTCGTCTTCTCCCTCACGGGTAAGAAAACCCTCGAGAAGCAAGCCACAGCGGATACGCTCCTGGTGAAGCTAGAGAACGAAGTGCACGCTGCTGGAGTCACGACGATGCGTCAAGCGACTTCGGTGAAGAGCACTTACTATCCGCTCTGGGTTATCGATGGAGTGATCTACAAGGAGGATAAGGACTTCAACGTAGCCGACCTCTCCTCGCCAGAAGCTAAGCGACTTATCGCTGCGGCTCTCCCTGGTCTCTCAGAGAGTGACATTCAGAGCTTCCAGGTGATTAACGACGCCTCAGCTACGGCGCTCTATGGACAGCGCGCCCTCGGGGGGGTAATCTCCGTACGTACGAGCAAGGCCGGGCAAGGAACGAATAGCTTCACCTACCAGGCTGAGCTATCCTACCGAGCGATCCCCTCTTACCGAGAATTTAATATCCTGAACTCCCAAGACCAGATGGCTGTCTTCAACGAGATGGTTAATGGTAAGAGCTTGGATAATTCAACGGTTTTCATCTCTTCTCGCTACGGAGTCTACGGCTGGCTATATAATCAGATCTACAATTATAAGGACGCTGGAGGTTCTTATGGAGCACTCAATACGGATGAAGGGCGTACAGCTTACTTCCGCTCGGCAGAGCTTCGTAATACGAACTGGTTTAAGGAACTCTACCAGCATAGCATCCGCCACCAGCATACCTTGACTTTCTCCACGGGGACGCAGAAGGCTAACTACTACGCCTCACTTAATGCTGCCCTCGATCCAGGGTGGAACAAGTATGAGAACTCTCAGGAATACTCGGTGAACTTCAACGCAGACTTCCGCCCATTCAAGGGTTGGAGCTTTGGTGTCCGTTCGTCAGCTGCCTTCTCGAAGTACCATTATGGTGGCGATTTCCGCCCTGCTAGCTATGCACGCACAGCGAGCCGTACGCTAGACCCTAATGCCTACTATGCTTATGATGATACGCCATTCAACATCAAGCATGAGATGATGCACAATACGAGTGACTACAAGAAGGCTAATATGAGCATTCAGGCGACCATTAACTGGCAGCCCATTGATCAGCTCCGTATCTCTGCCCTTGGAGCTCTCCGCTATCTAGACCAGCATGGCTCTACAGACCGTGATGAACAGTCCAATGCTGCTCAGGTGTACCGTAACACCAGCAAGAGTATCATCCGCTCTAATAACTCCCGCCTCTATCGTCCTCTAGATGACCCCAAGGCGATCCCACAGGTAGTCATGCCTTACGGGGGGATTCGCAATAGCCAAAATATCATCGAAGAGCGCTATGACGGTCAGCTTAAGCTACACTATAATGACTCCTTCGGTGCGAATGGAGCGCATAGTGTCTCTGCTGTCGGCGGCCTTGAGGTCTTCGAAGAGCGTCGCCTCGATGAATGGTTTGATGCCTATGGCGTAAACTATGATCTGGGGTATCTAACCACCTACTCTCCACTTCTCTTTACGAATCTGCGTAACCAGAGCAAGCAGTACTATAAGATCCATCCAACACTGAACCGTGGGGTGTCCTTCGTCGGGAACGTAGATTATAACTACCTCGGTCGCTATCGTATCAATGCGTCCTACCGTCGAGAAGGGACGAACCAGTTTGGCTCGGCTCGTACGATCCGCTGGATCCCTACTTGGAACGTCGGGGGTACTTGGTCGATCGATCAGGAGAGCTTCTTCCCCAAGCTTCGTCCTCTCTCTTCGCTCTCAGCGAATCTCTCCTACGGGATGTCGGGTACGATCCCTTACGTCCACAATGCTCTGCCTCGTCTGCAGACACTGCTCCCCTTCTTCGGGGATGCTAACCTCATCGAGCCAGGTCTCTATATCAATGAGCCCGCGAACTTCGACCTTACCTATGAAAAGATGTATGAGTTGAACTTGGGGGTAAACTTTGGTCTCTTTGACGAACGTATCTCTACGGGCTTGACATTCTTTAATCGTCAGGGTCGTGACCTTATCGACCAAGTGAACCCACAGGGTACAGGTGGATTCGTCGATGGTCTATATGGTAATGTGGCACAGATGACCTCTAACGGGGTAGAAGTATCCTTGACCACACAGAACATCCGTAGTAAGGACTTCTCTTGGTCTACCTCTGTGACCTATACGCACAATACGAATAAGGTGACTCGCCTGAATACGAACCCCTCTGTCACTAACCTGACCAGTGGTGCTGCTCGCCAAGGCTACCCACTGAATTCGCTCTTCTCTATCCCCTTCTATAAGCTGGATGCTAACGGGCATCCTCGCTTCTTCCTCCCCTCTGGTGCTGATGTCCTCCCTGATGGACGTCATATCACGAGCCCTCGTACGGGTGGACAGGTAGCTTGGACGGCTTATGCTCCTGATGAGATCGATTATCTCGTGTATTCAGGTACCAAGACACCTACAGATCTTGGGGGGATTAACAATAGCTTTAGCTATAAGAACTTCCGCCTAGGGGTCTACATTTACTACTCTTTCGGTGCTGTGATGCGCCTCCCAGAGCAGTTCGCTACCCAGTACAACGACTACCAAGTCATGGGTAAGGAGTTCAACCGTCGTTGGCTTCGTGCAGGCGATGAAGACCGTACAGATGTCCCTGTGATCGCTACGGATGCTCATCGTCAGGCTAACCCCTACCTTAGCAATGCCTACGAAAACTATAATAAGTCTAACGTGCGCGTCGCTAAGACGGACTATGTCCAGCTTCGTGATATCTCACTAAGCTATACCGTGCCTAAGAGCTTTGTTCAGCGCCTCCGCTTCTCGTCTCTGGCTCTGAAGCTACAGGCTTCGAATGTCGCACTCCTCTATGCCGACAAGAAGCTTAATGGAGCTCTTCCTTATAGCTACCAGCCTCACACCTACATCTTCACGGCTACCGTTGGTCTCTAGACTACTACGTGGCGTAATATGCATATCGCATGAAGAAGTTTTCTAAACTACTGAGCCTTGCTCTAGCTACCGGTGTAATCCTAGGAATGAGCTCGTGTAATAAGTTCCTTGACGAGAACCCTGATGGTGCGCTCGTCGAAGGGAACACCCCATATAAGATCAGTCGTTTCTTGACTTATGCTTATCCGCTCTCTTCGCTAGCCAATATGTCCGAGCTCTCTTCGGATAACACGTATGAAGATGAGACGCGTAATCCCTATCGTCAAGATTTCCATGACTGGGCGACCTACTGGAAGCCTATCACTACCACGGATGGAGTAGCCTACTTCGATGGTCCGCAGAAATTTTGGGAGGCCTGCTACTATGCTATTGCACAGGCCAACGAAGTCCTCACGCTCATTGATGAGACGCAGAACTTCGGGGAGCGTAATATGGCTTCTCGGGGTGAAGCTCTAGCCGTTCGAGCCTGGTCACACTTCCAGCTGGCTAATATCTTTGCTCTGCCATTCAACTTTGATGGGCAGGATGGAGCTACGAATATGGGGGTTCCCTACGTCGCTGAGCGTGTCACGACCATCCTCCCTGACTATCCTAGAGAAACAGTCAAGCGTACCTATGAGCTTATCGAGAAGGATCTGCTAGCTGCTATTCCTCTCTTGGAGCGCTACAATGTTTATCAGAGCGATATTCGGCACTTCCACTTCACGGCAGAGGCTGCTTATGCCTTCGCTACACGCTTCTATCTCTACTATAATCAGCCAGAGAAAGCGAAGGAGTATGCGGATAAGCTCCTAGGTAGTCACCCTGCCTCTCACCTTCGTGATTGGGCTAGAGACTTTACAGGAGTAGATGCCGCGAATGCCAATGCTAAGGCTCTAGTCTACTATAAGCCTACTAACCCTGCGAACCTCTTGGTGATTTCGCTCAATGGTTATTTCCAGGATGTGACATCTTCAGGGGAGACTTTCACGAACTCGCGCTACACGCATTCCAATAAGTGTGCAGCCGATGAGACTCTCTGGAAGAATATCTGGAATGTGAAGAATAACCGTGACGAGTATTACTTCGCTCCTTATATCTTCGATAAGGTCTTTACGGATAAGGTCTATCAGCCTAAGATGCCTATCCTTAATTCCTATCGTACGGTAGAGGTGCAGCTAACGACGGATGAGGCACTCATCAATCGTGCAGAGGCTAAGATCCGCCTTGGTGATCTCGAAGGTGGGCTAGCAGACCTCAACGTCTGGACGAATGCTTATCTACGTGCAGCTGTCGCTAAGCGTACCTTCACGCAGCAGGAGATCGAAGACTACTATGCAGCCCTCCCTTATGCCGACAGAACAACGCGTTCTCCCAAGAAGCATCTGACGAAGGCGCACTTCAAGCTCCATGATGGCTCCTCTATCACTGAGGGTACGGCTACGGAAGCTCTCCTTCAGTATGTCCTCCAGTGCCGCCGTGTCCTCACCCTGCATGAAGGTCTTCGCTGGCAAGACATTCGTCGCTACGGCATCGATGTCTATCGCTGGAAGAAGATTGATGCTGGTGCTGGTGAGTTCGGTGTACTGGATGAAGGTGTCCTCCTAGGTACTGATCTTCGTCAAGCTATCGCTCTGCCTCAGATCGCTGTCACCGGTAAGATCAAGCAGAATCCACGCTAATGTGCTATACAGCTATGAAACTATTTAATAAGATCATCGCATCGCTGCTCCTATCGGCTGTCTTTGTTAGCTGTGGAACCTCTGCGGATGAAGTCGACCCGACGCGTTCGATCTACTCTGCAAAGGACACGACGAAGATGACCGAGGTCGAGAAGTATATCCAGAATTACTTCGGTAAGCGATATAATGTAGATATCCGCTACCGATATGAAGATCGTCTGGCGAGTAACCAGTATAAGCTTGGTCCTGCTTCGGAAGCTCAAGCGCTGAAGTATATCAACCTTATGCGCTATACTTTCTTCGAAGTCTATGACAAGGTAGCTCCTCCGGGATTTGCTGAGCGTCATACCATCAAGCAACTTGTCCTCTTTGGTACGCTTGGTTATGGCCCTACGCAGAACCTCCTTGGGGAAGCTCCTTTCGGGATGATTCTAGTCTACGATATCAATAACCTAGTGATCCCTTACTACGACGATCCTAACTTTAGCTCGTCGTCCTTCAACTACTATTACCAGCGAGCAAGAGATAACTATATCCAGACGCTCTACCACGAGTCAGCGCATACGCTGCACCAAGAGAGTCCGATCCCAGAGGAGTTCATCAAGCTGACTATCTCGGACTACCAGGGGGATAATGCCTTCGTCTATTGGTACCAGCGTGGTATTTCTTCTCTCACGGCCGGCTTCATTTCGGATTACGCTAGTAAGAACCCTGAGGAAGACATCGCTGAGCTCTATGGTACCTACATGGTCTTACTCCCAGAGGAATGGGAACGACTGATGCAAGAGGCCGATCATAAGTACAAGCCTGAGGCACTCTATACGGGACGTCAGATCCTGGAGCGCAAGCTTGAGATCATGAAGGAGTACTTGAAGACGAACTACAATCTAGACATTGATGTCGTTCGTGCAGAGGCTAACCGTCGTATGTCTGCTAGCAAGAATGGTGCGGGCTGGTCGGTACCTGCTTTCAATGAGTTTATCAAGCATGACTTTACGAAGCTCCCTCCTTCGTACTACTCTTCTATCCCTAAATATTAGACTGCTATGAGAAGATATTTAGCTTGGGCGTTAGCAGCCACCGCCCTAGTCTCCTCCTGTAAGATGTATGAAGATCTACCTACGGGAGAAGATAAGCCAGCTCTCTACATCACGAAGGAAATGGAAGTCCTCGATGAGCTACTCCAGGGTAGTGAGCATGGATGGCGTATGGTACTCCTTCCTGGGAGCTATCAGTATGGAGGGATCAATCTCGCCTTCCAGTTCCGAGATGGCGGAGCAGTAGAGACCCACTCGGAAGATCTAGAAGAGGTCATCAAGTCGACCTACCACTTCTATAATGCGTCGGGTATCCGCCTGACCTTTGACACGCGTAATCCTGCCCTAGGGCGCTATTCAGAGCCACGTAATACCCTGCTTCAGGGGCTCGAGGGGGACTTTGAGTTTACCGTTGGGGATGTCAGTGCCAATAAGGATACGATCGAGCTCACCGGGATTTACAGCCACAATCGTATGCAGCTCATCCGTCTAAAGGAGTCTCCCAAGAGTTACATCGATAAGGTGAAGGAGGTTCGCCAAGCGCTCTATGGCAAGGCGCTTCATACGACGACGATCGGAGGCAAGCAGGTGAAGATGTCCATCTTCGGGCTGATCCGCCAGCTTCAGGTGAAGGTCGGTGATGAGAAGGAGCGTATGCTTCCTATCTACTTCACCCCTGAGGGGATGGAGATCATTGCTCCAGAGGATCTGATCGATGAGCGTGACGCTTCGAAGGGTCAGGTCGGACAGATCGGTACCGAGTTCCTCCGCCAGATCAAGGTAGAGAAGGATGGGACGACCTATCATGCTCTCTCTCCTTCGGGCGAGAAGCTCGAGATCCAGTCGGCTTACTTCGACCTCACGAAATACAAGATCCGTGCACTCTTCTATGAGTACTGGGCTGGGAATGACGTCCACAATGCGGTCGTCAGAACCAATGGTGCCAAGTACCAATCAGGGCCTAAGCAGGGTCAGGATAGTATCATCGGGGAGATCACCAATGATCCCTACTATTCGGCAGGTACGCAGATCTATGAGTTTGCCTATATCGGTAAGACGGATGGGGGAGATCATAAGGTCTCACTTAAGCTCTACCGTCCCAATGGAGATAGGTGGCTAAGCTACTACCTCGACTTTGCTCCCGTGAGTGATGAGCCTGCGAAGGTCTACTTCCGTAAGTTCGTTCAAGATGGCAATGATTGGCGTTATAACCGCAATGCCATGCGTGGTATGATCGATGCCCTAGTAGAGCATTCGCCCTATCGCTTTACTTGGATCGAGAGCAAGAAGACCCCTGGTGTCTATGAATACTCAATGCACTCGGTAGCCAATGATGAGTTCTGGATGAGTATCTCTGACTACTACGAACCAGGACATCCGCTGTCGGATATGCCTGTACGTCTCAACGGGTTCTCCTATTAGGCTCTTAGCCTACTCCAAGGTCATCCCCTGTACACCTCTTGGTGTGCAGGGGATGACTTTTTCTTAGTGGCTCTTGTGTCTAAGCCCAGTGTGTCAGATGAGCGAGCCTTAACCTTGCTCTCGAAGGAGGTAAGCCTTTAGTATAGATAAGGTTTACCTTTCCTTGGTTAAAGGCCTATGTTAGGGGGATGGATTGCTTGTCGTTTGATTTCTAGTTATTTAGGTGTTTTCCTTTTGGTCTTTGTGGTCTTTCCCTAGAAGAAGGATGAGTGAAGGAGTAATGAGGCAGGGGGGGTAGAGGAGAGGCTGATGATAGTCTTGGGGGAGCAAGATGAGCGGGTCGAAAAATATACTTCAGGGGGTATCGTATTGAGGCAGAAAGGGGTGCGTAGGACTCTCCTTGGGATGTCAAAAGGTGTCAATGAACCTCGTCGGATATTGCCAGTTTTTTATATTAGATTTGTACCCGGAAACCAAAACTCCAGGACCTTCCTGGTACAACTAACTAGCATCATTCACCCTATAGCGTCACTACATCATGACAGAGAGCAAACGTGCTTTATCAGAATACGTTTACCAGAGTAAGTATTCCCTATACCGAGAGGATCTGGGACGTAAAGAGACTTGGGAGGAGAGTGTCGATCGCATCAAGGATATGCATCTCACTCACCTCAGCTCCGTTGCCCCTCAGGCACTGGAGAACGAATGGTTCATGACCCAGTTCAATGAGGCCATCGACTATTATAAGAAGAAGAAGTTCGTTGGCTCTCAGCGTAACCTGCAGTTTGGGGGTGAGCCTGTGCTGAAGTCCTCTGCTAAATCGTATAACTGTAGCTACTCTCACTGTGACCGTCTAGAGGTCTTCCGTGAGACAGAGTGGCTCCTTCTCAGCGGATGTGGCTGTGGTCTCTCTGTCGAACAGGCTCACGTCGACAAGCTCCCTCATCTCCTTCGTCAGGAAGAGCTAGAGTCGGAGAATGAAGTATTCATCATCGGAGATAGCATCGAAGGTTGGGCTGACGCGATCCATCGTCTGCTGGAGCATTACTTTGTACCGGGGGTTAAGAAGCCCGTATTCGATTATTCCGAGATTCGTCCTAAGGGTGCTAAGATCGCTAACCGCTTCATCGCTCCTGGTCCCGATGGTCTACGTGTCGCCCTCGATAAGATCCGTGCTCTGCTCAAGGATGCCGTCGATGCCGGCCAGCGCAAACTGACAGCTCTGCAGTGTACGGATATCATCGCTCATCTAGCGGACTCTGTCCTCTCTGGGGGTGTCCGTCGCTCAGCTTTGATGATCCTCTTCTCTCCCGAAGATGCGGAGATGGTGAACTGTAAGCATGGCGACTGGTTCACGACGAACCCTCAGCGTGCACGCTTCAATATGTCTGCAGCGCTTAATCGTGGTGAAGTCGATCGTTCGCTCTACGAAAGTCTCTTCGAGGCGATGCGTACCAGCGGTGATCCTGGGCTTTACTGGCGTGATAAGTTCGGTGTAGGATGTAACCCCTGCTGTGAGATCGGCTTCTTCCCAACGGATAAGAATGGCGATACGGGATGGCAGGTTTGTAACCTCGCTTCGATCAATGGTCTCGAGTGTACGACCGAAGAAGAGTTCTACAAGACCTGTCGCTGTGCATCTACGCTAGCTACCATCCAGGCTACGTACATGGACTTCCCTTACCTCGGACAAGCGACGATGAATATCATCAAGGCTGACCCACTCATCGGTGTGTCTATCGGTGGGATCATGAATAATCCACAGATCCTAGCGAATAAGGATATCCTCGCTGTCGGAGCTATGCAGGTACGTCAGCAGAACTCGCAGTGTGCTCGTATCCTTGGGATCAACCCTGCGAGCCGTACGACCTGTGTCAAGCCTGACGGTACGGTGAGCCTCCTCCTGGGGATGACCTCGGGTATCCACGGAGCCTATGCGAAGCGCTACCTCCGTAGCGTAGAGGCTAACATCGAAGAGCCTAACCTCAAGGCTTACGAAGAAGCAAACCCCAAGGCAGTACAGCCTAATATCTTCAAGCCTAACACCGATAAGAAGATCTTCTTCCCTATCGAAGAGAGCGAAGAAACCCTCCTCCGTGGAGAGCTGAGTGGCGTCACGCTCCTGGAGTATGTCAAGACCGTACAGCAGAGCTGGGTCATCCCCGGTATGAGTGACATGGAGTCTCCGGTCAAGAATAACGTCTCCAATACGGTCGACGTGCCCAATGATCAGTGGGATAAGGTGCGTGACTGGGTCTGGGAGAATCAGAACTATATCGCAGGGGTATCCTTCCTCTCCACCTACGGAGACATGGACCTGCCTCAGGCGCCTATGTGTAAGGTGTCTACTCCCGAAGAGATCCTTCGTGAGTATGGTGTAGGGAGTATGTTCGCTTCAGGTCTCGTCGTCGATACGATCGAGGTCTTTGGGGATCTTTGGAAGGCTTGTGAGTCGGCTCAAGGACGTGGCGAGCAGCTCTTCGTCAGCGATTGGGCGATCGATGAATATATCCAGAAGCACAGCGTAGAGGGTGAAGTCCCCAGCCTAGATAGGGAGCATGTCCGCAATCTTCTCTCTTCTCGTCTACAGGATAAGGTAGATAATCTCGCTGCTAAGCGTGATATTGTCCGTCGTATCGAGAAGTTTGCTCACAACTACTATCGTGGTGATCTCTACAAGGCGGTCAACGTCCTGAAGAGCGTGAATAACCTTCACCTCTTCGAGGTCCTAAAGAAGACCTACAAGCCCGTAGACTGGAAGGAAGTCGACTTCTCGGGTAAGCAGTTCTCCAATGCAGACGAGCTCGGTGCTCAGTCTTGTGCTGGAGGAGCTTGTGAGATCAAGTAAATCTTCCTCATAATTATCTCTGTCAAGATGTACTCTCCTCTCCTTACCCTAGCAGGTATGGAGGGGAGAGCTTTTTTGTACCCTCCTACTGATCTTTTTACCTTTGTGAGACTTAATGACTTATAACCTATGAGTGGAGAAATATTAATGGGAGAGAGTAAGGCTCCTTCTGCTGGCATATCTAGGGGATCACGTCTACTTGCTCTAGATGCTATCAAGGGCATAGCGATCCTCTTAGTTATTTGGGGGCATGTACATATCTCGATGGCACCTGACTATCAGAGCCTAAATTATAGCTATGTGGTGCAGTATCTGCAGGCAGTGCATATGCCTCTCTTTATCTTCATCGCAGGATTCTTCTCTGCTAAAGCCTTGGATCTGACCTCTCGGGGAGTGACGCACTATTGGCGGGATAAGGTCGTGAGACTCGTAGTCCCTGCTCTCCTTTGGCATCTGCTGCTTATGACATGGAAGTGGGGGATGCCTTCTGTAGGAGGTATTTTTGGTAAGGAGTATTGGTTTACCTTGACTCTTTTTATCTACTTTGCTCTTTTCTATGTGCAGCGTCTATTCGTGGATGGGCTGTTGTCTCTTGTCCGCGTACAAGGACGACGGTGGATCGAGGCTGTGGCGCATTTGTTGCTGACGATTGCTTTGGTTTACTTGGTGACAGGTATTTCTCTTGAGGGATCATCTCTCTTAAGATTTGTTCGCCCTGTGTTGAATTCTTTCCCTTGTCTCTATCCTTATTTTGTCTTGGGGTATCTACTCAAGCGTTTAGAGCTCTGGGTTTACCTAAAGACGCATGCTAGTGGGGCTGTTTCTTTTGTTTTGCTCTTAGTATCACTGGTTGTGCTTCGCCATCAGGAGTTAGATGTCCCCTATCTGAGCTATGGGCTGTGGCATATCTGTCGATTGATGGCACTAGCCTCGTTTGCTTTTCTCTTCTATGGGATGACGTTCTTAACGGAGCGTGGCGGTTGGATAAGTCGAGCGTTGATTTTCTTAGGGCAATGGTCTCTTCCGATTTACCTAACCCATTACTTTTTCTTGCCAGGTCTACTTGGGATGAATGATTATCTAGGGGCTATCGCTATGGAGAAGCGTTTGTCGGTAGAGATCTTCACTTATTCTTTGGGAGCTTTGATGACTCTGATCCCTACGCTTCCTGTGATTTGGCTTCTGAAGTGTAACCCCTACCTAGATTACTTCTTCTATGGGGAGATTGGGAGACTTTCATCGAAGGGATGATCGCTGGTGTAGCGAGTAAGATTTCCTGATGAGAGGCTAGTCCGAGATATAGAATGAGCTTGGGCTAAGGACTGCTGACCTTCGAGTTATGAGGAGCTATAGCTTAGCAAAGAAGGGCTTCATGTGTAGCTATTTGCACATGAAGCCTTATCTTTGCGGAAAAGTAAATAGATAGCAAGTAGATATGGTCATCAAATCTGCGGAGTTCGTCATCAGCAATAGTCAGGTAAGCAAATGCCCGACGACAGGTCTTCCTGAGTACGCCTTCATTGGGCGCTCAAATGTGGGGAAGTCCTCACTCATCAATATGCTTACTGGGCGTAAAGGATTGGCGATGACCTCACAGAAGCCAGGGAAGACCCAGCTGATTAATCACTTCATCATCAATGACGCTTGGTATCTGGTGGACTTGCCTGGGTATGGCTATGCTCGCTTGAGTAAGGACGGCAGAGAGAAGCTGAAGAAGATGATCGAGGATTATACGCTAGAGCGGAAGGAACTGATCTGCCTCTTTGTCCTAGTGGATGCTCGTCATGATCCGCAGAAGATCGATCTAGAGTTCATCGAATGGCTTGGCGAGGAGGGTGTCCCCTTTGCACTGGTCTTTACTAAGGCCGACAAACTCACGAAGGGCAAGCTTGCTGCTAATATCGAAGGTTACAAAGCTCGCCTGCGTCAGCAGTGGGAGGAGCTTCCCCCGCTCTTCATTACCTCTTCGGAGGAGCGTCTTGGTCGTGAAGAGCTTCTTGACTATATCGACGGGATCAATGCTTCGCTTTAGGCTCTAGAGAAGCGAGGAGAGTATTCCCAAGATTGCAATTGAATAGACTTCAATGAAAAATAAGATCACGAAACTACTCTGGCTGGGCTTTGCTTTAGTCTGGCTAGGGATCTTTGGAGGTATCTTCGCCATCTCGATGGGATGGATAGGCTACCTCCCTCCGATCGAACAGTTACAGAATCCGATCGACAAGTATGCCTCTCAGGTGCTTGCCTCCGATGGGCAAGTCATTGGCTCCTTTGCTCACGGTGGATCAAATCGTGTGGCTGTGGAGTATAAGGATCTCTCACCCCATCTCATCCGAGCACTCATCGCTACGGAGGACGTTCGCTATGAGAGCCATTCGGGTATTGACTTCCGCAGTTTGGCTCGTGCAGTCTTCAAGACGGGGATCCTTCAGCAGCGTAGTGCCGGCGGAGGAAGTACTATTACACAACAGCTAGCTAAGATGCTCTATTCCCCTCCTAGCTCTAACTTCTTCACGCGTATGATGAAGAAGCCTGTGGAGTGGGTCATCGCTGCCAAGCTCGAGCGATTCTATACTAAGGAGGAGATCTTGGCGATGTATTTAAATCAGTTTGACTTCCTCTACAATGCGGTAGGGATCAAGTCGGCTGCCTTTACCTATTTTGGTAAGACGCCTGCGGAGCTTAATGTCCAAGAGGCAGCTATGCTCATCGGGATGTGTAAGAACCCCTCGATCTACAACCCTATCCTTCGATCCAATAGTCCGCTACCTTTGGAGCGACGCAATACGGTCTTCCAGCAGATGGTTAAGGCGGGCTATCTCACCGAAGCTGAGGCAGACTCGCTGTCGCTTCTCCCTATTCGCACTTCTTTCCATAAGACTGACCATAAGCAGGGTGTCGCACCTTACTTCAGAGAGCACCTGCGTAAGATCATGATGGCTGATAAGCCTGATCGTTCAGACTATGCCTCATGGCAGTATGCGAAGTATCGAGATGATAGCATCCAGTGGGAGAAGAATCCTCTCTATGGCTGGTGTAATAAGAATCGTAAGCCGGACGGATCACATTATAATATCTATACGGACGGGCTTAAGATCTATACGACGATCAACCCCGTGATGCAGCGCTACGCTGAGGAGGCCATGCAGGAGCATCTAGCAGGTACGCTCCAGCCTGCGATCAACCGTGAGCGTATCGCACGTGGAGGAGATCCCTTTAGTTCGTCTATCTCAGCTGAGCAGCGCAAGTCGATCCTTCATCGTGCTATGCGCCAATCAGAGCGCTGGCGTGTGAGCAAGGAAGATGGTCTGACCGAAGATCAGATCCTGTCGCAGTTCCACCGCAAGACGAAGATGCAGATCTGGTCTTGGCAAGGTATGCGAGACACGGTGATGACTCCTCTTGACTCTATTCGCTATGTCAAGGGGATCCTGCGCTCTGGCTTTGTGGCGATGAACCCACATAATGGCTATGTCTTAGCCTATGTCGGGGGAATTAACTTCTCGCAGTTCCAGTATGACATGGTTTCCGATGGACGCCGTCAGACGGGTTCGATTATCAAGCCTTACCTCTATTCACTCTCGATGGTCGATGGAGCTTCGCCATGTGATCAGATCCTCCATGTCCAGCGATCCTACAAACTTGATAATGGGCAGTATTGGACGCCCCGTAATACAAACCATCGCAGGATCGGCGAGATGGTCTCTATTCAGTGGGGACTGCAGAACTCTGATAACTGGGTTACGGCCGAGCTGATGAGCCGTACTTCTCCGATCACTTTCAAGCGTCTTCTAGAGAGCTTCGGACTTCGTGGCCCCATTGAAGCGACTATGGCTATGTCCCTCGGTACTCCAGAGGCTACGGTCGGAGAGATGGTTTCGGGCTATACGACCTTTGTCAATGATGGGGTGCGTGTCGATCCAGTGCTTGTGACCCAGATTGAGGATATGCATGGGAATATCGTGGCTACCTTCACTCCGCAGATGACTGAGGTGCTGACGGCAGATGCTGCGAATAAGATGCTCTACATGCTACAGAATGTCATCAATGGCGGTACTGGCGGACGTCTTCGCTCTTCCTTTGGTCTTCAGATGCCTCTCGGAGGGAAGACGGGGACGACACAGAATAATAGTGATACTTGGTTCATGGGCTTCACTCCTGATCTTGTGGCAGGCTGTTGGGTCGGTGGTGAAGAGCGTAGTGTGCGCTTCAATTCAATGGCTTTCGGGCAAGGGGCTGCTGCTGCACTGCCGATCTTTGGTAAGTTTATCAAGAAGGTATATAGTGACCGAGATTTAGGCTATCTGGTGAATATCCCCTTCCGTATGCCGGAGGGCTTCTCACCGTGCGCTGATGCAGGTGGAGGTGAAGCGGTCGAGGTCTTTGAGGGGATCCCCTCCGACTCGCTCGGCACAGGCTCTGACTTCTCCTTCTAGTCTTAGATTCATTTGTAGTGGCTGGCACGCTCATCGAGAGTGTGCCAGCTGACTTATATCTCTACTTGATTTCTAGAACGATGAGTAGAATCAAGTCGAAGAAAGCGTTGGTATAGTCCCGTCGGTTCAATAGTAATGAAGTGATTGCTTGATTAGGAATGAACTTTTTGCCGGATAGGAATGAAATTTAATTTCATTGGTAATGAATCATTGGGGTGATTACGAATGCTTGCGGCGTGTCTTGGGTAAGTGTCCTTGGGAACTTTAAGGTGATCTTGAGGAACTATTGAGGTGACTCCTTCGCTATCTGCCAGATTTTTACTACCTTTGTAGCAAAGGAAGACGAAAGAGAGGAGGCGCTAAGGCTTCCTCTCTTCGCTTACATACTTATAGCTCCCTGTATCCTATGATCGAGAAGAAGACCATCGCTACCATCGTCTCAGACTATTGTGCTGAGTCATACCCTGACTATTATATCGTGGAGGTCGCAGTACACCCAGGCAATCGTATCGTGGTTGAGCTTGGTGCTTCACAGGGATTAAGCATCGATGCCTGTGTGGCGATCTCGAAGCATATTGAGGGACAGCTCGATCGAGAGGCAGAGGACTTTGAGCTCGAGGTAGGCTCTGCGGGATTGACCTCCCCCTTTAAGGTCTTGCGTCAGTATATGGACGCTGTCGGCCAGGAGGTCGAAGTGCTCTGTAAGGGAGGTATCAAGGAGAAGGGCCTGCTGAAGTCTGTGGACGAAGCCGGTATCATCCTTGAAGTCCTTCGTAAGGTGCGCCCGGAGGGACAGAAGCGTAAGGTGGAGGTCGCCGAGGAGCTCTCAATCCCTTTCTCGGAAGTGCTACAGACGAAGCGACAGCTGAAATTCTAGATTAGATAAATCATAACACTCATAATACAGCCCGATGGCAAAGAAGAAAGAAACGACAAGCCTGATCGATGCGCTCCTCGAGTTTCAGGAGCTCAAGAGTATTGACCGCTCGACGCTGGTCTCCGTACTAGAAGACTCCTTCCGTAATGTCCTCTCCAAGATGTTCGGATCAGATGAGACCTTCTCGGTGATTATTAACCTTGATAAGAAGGGAGACTTCGAGATTTGGCGTACACGCCATGTGGTCGCTGATGAAGACTTTCAGGACGAGGTACGCGAAGTGCCTTTGAGCGAAGTGCAGGCGATCGACCCAGACGTAGAGGTCGGCGAAGACTATACGGATGCCGTGGACTTCAATGCCTTTGGTCGTCGTGCTGTGATCAACCTACGCCAAGCATTGGCTAGCAAGATCCTTGAGCTCCAGAAGGATAACTTCTACCACAGCTTCGTCGGCCGTGTAGGAGAGCTGATCTCTGCTGAGGTCTACCAGGTATGGAAGCGTGAAGCTCTGCTGATCGACGATGAAGGGAATGAGCTCCTCATGCCGAAGAGTGAGCAGATCCCTGGAGACTTCTTCCGCAAGGGAGAGACGGTACGTGCTGTGATCGCTCGTGTGGAGAATGAGAATAGCAATCCTAAGGTTATCCTCTCACGTGTCGGCCCTGAGTTCCTCAAGCGTCTGCTTGAGCTCAACGTCCCTGAGATCGCTGATGGTCTCATCACGATCCGTGCCGCCGCTCGTATCCCTGGAGAGCGTGCTAAGATCGCTGTCGAGTCTTATGACGAGCGTATCGATCCTGTGGGAGCCTGCGTCGGGGTCAATGGGTCACGTATCCGCAGTATCGTGCGTGAGCTCCGTGGGGAGAATATCGATGTCACCACCTATACGACGAACCCCATGCTCTTCATCCAGCGTGCTCTTAGCCCAGGTAAGGCTGTAGCCATTGCGCTAAGTGATGAGGAAGATGGAGTCAAGCAGGCCGAGGTCTACATGCGTCCCGACCAAGTGCCTCTAGCTATCGGGCGTAATGCTGCGAACCTCAAGCTCGCCTCCCTGCTCACGGGCTATCGTATCGAGATCTTCCGTGACGAGGAGGATGCTACGGGCGAAGAGGATATCTATCTGGATGAGTTTGCCGATGAAATCGATGAGACGATCATCCATGCACTCAAGGCCGAGGGCTATACCACTGCTAAGGCGATCCTAAGAGAGGATCGTGAGGAGCTACTCAAGGCTACTGAACTAGAGCCAGAGGTCATCGATGAGGTCATCGCTGTCCTGTCTGCGGAGTTCGCTGATGAGCCTTTCGAGAATGAATCTACCGAGGAGACCTCTATAGAAGAGGAGGAAGCTCCAGCGCAAGAAGATTAATGGTCCGAAGGCTATCCCTTGTCGTATTTAGTACCAGACCGAAGAGAAAGCTATGGTAGCGAGAGTACTGGGACGCTAGGACGACCTGGCCAGTGGACATGAACCAAACAAACAGAAGAATATGCCAAAGGACATCAAACTTATAGCCTTGGCCAAGGAATTGAATGTGGGTGTAGGCTCCATTCAAGAGACCTTGGAGAAGAAGAACCTTATAGAGGGAGTAAACATTACACCAAATACGCGCGTCTCTCGTCAGATCGCTGAGCAACTCATCGCTGAGCATGGTCGAGGTCTTGATCGTGCGAAGATCACAGACCTTCTTGATAAACTCGATGGCTCCAAGGCCGTCGCTAAGCCTGCCGAAGAGAAGTCTGCTCCTACGCCTAAGCCTGAAAAGGTTGAGGAGGAAAAGCCCGTTAAGTCCCAGTATATCGAGACCTCGATTCCAGAGGAGCGTCGCATGGGGCTTAAGATTAAGGGTAATATCGCAGATCTACAGCCCAAGGCTGAGTCTACAGCTAAGGAAGAAGTGAAGCCTGCTTCCCAATCCGAATCTAAGGTCGAGGCAAAGCCCAAGGCCAAGGAGGTGAAGGAGGTGAAGCCCGAGCCTAAGGTCGAAGTGAAGCCTGAGCCAGCTCCTGCCCCCAAGGTAGAGGCTCCCGCCCCAGAGTCCAAGACAGATGTGAAGGCTCGCGAAGTCAAGCCTGCAGAGGTGAAGGCTGAGGAGCCTGCTAAACCTGTCGAGGCTAAACCTGAAGAAGTGAAGGCCGAAGAGCCTACGGTACGTGAGACGGAGGTCTTCCGTACGACGACTCCTTCTGTAGGGATTCAGTTTAATGTGGTGGGGAAGATTGACCTCAGTGCAATCAATGATAACACCCGCCCCTCCAAGAAGAGTGCCGGCGATAAGGGACGTAAGCGTACCCGTGTCGGTGGCAAGGGGCCTGTCGATGTCAAGGCGGAGGCTGCTAAGGCTGCTGAGCTAAGCAAGAAGAATGCTGGTGCGAATCGTAATGGCAATAGCCAGCAGGGCGGACGCTCTGCTGATCCCAATGGTCGTACCGGTAGTCGTAATGCCCAGGGAGCTAATGCTAACCAAGCGCTAGGACGTAAGGCTAAGCGACAGAAGGAACAGCCTCAGAAGGCTGTCGTCACCGACGAGGATGTACAGCGCCAGGTCAAGGAGACGCTCGCTCGCCTTACGGGTAAGAACCAACAGGGAGCTAAGGCTGCTAAGCACCGCCGTGATAAGCGTGATGCTGCACGCTCCGCTGCCCTAGATGCGATGGAGCGTGATGAGCTAGAGAGCAAGACCCTTAAGCTAACCGAGTTTGTTACGGTCAGTGACCTAGCTAACATGATGGACGTCCCTGTGACGAAGGTCATCGGTACGTGTATGAGCATTGGGCTGATGGTATCCATCAATATGCGCCTAGATGCTGAGACCATCGATATGGTCGCAGAGGAGTTCGGCTTCAAGACCGAGTTCGTCAGTGCTGAGGTCGTCGAAGCAGTCGCGCAGGACGAAGAGGAGGATAGCGAAGAAGATCTCGTGACACGTGCTCCGATCGTCACTGTTATGGGACACGTCGACCACGGTAAGACTTCGCTCCTCGACTACCTACGTAAGACCAATGTCATCGCAGGTGAAGCTGGAGGGATCACCCAGCATATCGGGGCTTATAACCTTAAGCTCGCCGATGGCAAACGGATTACCTTCCTAGATACACCAGGGCACGAAGCCTTCACCGCTATGCGTGCTCGTGGAGCGAAGGTGACGGATATCGCGATTATCATCGTCGCTGCCGATGACGATGTGATGCCACAGACTAAGGAAGCGATCAATCACGCTGCCGCAGCTGGTGTCCCCATGGTATTCGCCATTAACAAGATCGATAAGCCTGGCGCTAACCCCGATCGTATCCGTGAGCAGCTGGCTGCTATGAACTACCTCGTCGAAGAATGGGGTGGTAAGTACCAGTGTCAGGAGATCTCTGCCAAGCAGGGACTCAATATCGATGCGCTACTAGAGAAGGTACTTCTCGAGGCTGAGCTTCTAGAGCTAAAGGCTAATCCTAATCGTCGTGCAGTCGGCTCGATCATCGAATCATCGCTGGATAAGGGTCGTGGCTATATCGCCAAGGTGCTGGTACAGAATGGTACCCTTCGTCAGGGAGATATCGTCCTGGCAGGTACCCACTATGGTCGTGTCAAGGCGATGTTCAACGAGCGTGATAAGAAGGTCGAGGAGGCTGGGCCAAGTGCTCCAGTGCTGATCCTTGGCTTGGATGGTGCACCGGCAGCAGGTGAGACCTTCAATGTCATGGAGACTGAGCAGGAAGCTCGCAGTATCGCTAATAAGCGTGAGCAGCTCAAGCGTGAGCAGGACACCCGTACGAAGAAGGGGCTTACTCTGGATGAGCTGGCTCGTCGTCGTGCGCTGGGGAACTTCCAGGAGCTCAATGTCATCATCAAGGGAGACGTGGACGGCTCTATCGAGGCGCTCTCAGACTCCCTTATCCGTCTCTCTACGGAGGAGATTCAGGTCAATGTCATCCACAAGGGTGTCGGGCAGATCTCCGAGAGCGACGTGGTGCTGGCTTCGGCTTCATCGGCTATCATCCTTGGCTTCCAGGTGCGTCCTAGTCAGGCGGCTCGTCGTCTCGCAGATCGTGAAGGGGTCGAGATCCGCACTTACTCGATCATCTACGATACGATCGAAGATATTAAGTCGGCTATGGAGGGTATGCTCTCTCCCGAGATCAAGGAGAATGTCGTGGCCAACCTCGAGGTGCTACAGACCTTCAAGATCACCAAGGTCGGTACCATCGCCGGCTGTATGGTCGTCGAAGGGAAGATCAAGCGCAACAACAAAATCCGCCTTATCCGCGATGGTATCGTCAAGTATGCTGGTGAGCTGGGCTCACTCAAGCGCTATAAGGACGATGCTAAGGAGGTCGTCATGGGGCAGGAGTGTGGCTTGAACATCGAAGGCTACAATGATATCCAGGCAGGCGACATCATCGAGGCCTACGAAGAGATCGAGATCAAGAAGACGCTCGACTAGCTTCGCTCTCCATACTTCGGTCGCTAGGTCAGTCCCCACACCTTAGGGTGTAGTCCTTTGCCTCGGGAGGTTTCCTCCGTAAGCGACTTGATCTTTAGGCTCCCCGCCTTCGTCCCTTGAATGGGCGAGGGTGGGGAGCTTTTGTTGTATTGCTTCGGGGACACTCTTGGATAGCGGGGAATTACTATATACCCAGTCTCTTGGCCACAATATACCCGACCGCTTGGTCTCAATATACCTGATCGCCTGGTCACAATATACCTGATCGCTCTGTCTGGATATATGTAAGTTCTACAAGTACTATAGGGCTGTTAGGCTAACGAATGCTAAGTCTCGCAAACCGTCAGAAGATGGGCAATGGGATGCTACGAGTAGACTGTCCCAGTAGTAGGTGAGGGGCTGTTTTAGGGAGCCTATACTTTTTAGCTAGTTTTTCCCTCCCTAAGTATATCAAGAGTCTTATCTTTTCGATGTGAGCTTGCTCAAGGAGCTGGACTCGCTAGTCTGAAAGTCATGGGAGGGCATGACGCGATAAGTGATTGTTTGCGGGGTTCTTGGTTTTCCCCACTACTCTTCCTTGCTTACTCTGGGCGTGATGCTCGTGGCGGAGGTATGCCGTCCTACCTTTTACTTATCTTTGTGGCGCATACAGCGAGAGCGTGTCTCTGCTCTCTACAGCATACTACATCACAGATCATCAAGTCCCCCTATAGATCTTCGCAGAATGATTACTTTCTTTCGCCAGCCTGAACAATCCACCTACTATGTCGTCGAGACGACTGAAGCACTCTCCCCCTTATTCTTCGATCGCCTGACGTGGCTCTTTGGTGGCGCTAAGCCCCTTGCCGAGACTACGCTCTCTGGATCCTTCATCGGTACACGCCGTGAGCTTGTCACTCCGTGGAGTACCAATGCCGTCGAGATCGTACGTAACATGGGTATTGACTCTGTCGTGCGCATTGAGGAGTTTGAGGCTGTGTCCTCGTCTGATGCTCCCTTTGATCCTATGCTCCAGCATCGCTATGAAGGGCTTGATCAGCAGGTCTTCGCTACGGACTTTACTGCCCAGCCTATCCTCTCCGTCACGGATATCCGTACTTACAATAAGGAGCAGGGGCTAGCGCTCAGCGAAGAGGAGATCACCTACCTAGAGGATCTAAGCAAGCGCCTAGGACGCCCGCTGACCGATAGTGAGCTCTTCGGCTTCTCGCAGGTCAATAGTGAGCACTGCCGGCACAAGATCTTTGGCGGTACCTTCATCATCGATGGACAGGAAGAGGAGCGCTCGCTCTTCGGTATGATCAAGGACACTAGTGCTGCTAACCCTGGGCATCTGGTATCAGCCTATAAGGATAATGTCGCCTTTATCGATGGGCCTAGTGACTTGGAGCAGTTCGCTCCAGCTTCAGGGGACAAGCCTGACTTCTTCGTACGTAAGCCCATTGACAGCGTCCTAAGTCTCAAGGCGGAGACGCATAATTTCCCTACGACCGTCGAGCCCTTCAATGGTGCTGCCACAGGTACGGGAGGAGAGATCCGAGATCGTATGGCTGGTGGGCGAGCGAGTGTCCCCTTGGCTGGTACGGCGGTCTATATGACGAGCTACCCTCGCACGGAGGCAGGACGTAGCTGGGAGAAGCATACGGCTGAGCGTCCTTGGCTCTATCAGACACCACAGCAGATCCTCACGAAGGCATCGAATGGGGCTAGTGACTTCGGCAATAAGTTTGGCCAGCCACTGATCTGTGGCTCGCTACTGACCTTTGAGCAAGGAGCCTCTGCAGAGGATCCGAATGCTTATGGCTTTGATAAGGTGATCATGCTCGCTGGTGGTGTCGGCTATGCCCGTCGCTCCGATGCGCAGAAGGGGACTCCCGAGCCAGCAGAGAAGGTCGTACTCCTCGGTGGTGATAATTACCGTATCGGTATGGGGGGTGGTGCCGTTAGCTCGGTGAATACAGGTCAGTATGCTGGAGCTATCGAGCTGAATGCCGTCCAGCGCTCTAACCCTGAGATGCAGAAGCGTGTCGAGAATGTCATCCGTACGCTAAGCGAAGGCGAGGATAATCCTATTATCTCTATTCATGACCATGGTGCAGGTGGTCACCTCAATTGCCTCTCGGAGCTCGTCGAGACGACGGGCGGACACTTTGATTTAGGTGCCTTCCCTATCGGGGATGAGACGCTCTCGTCCAAGGAGATCATTGGCAACGAAAGTCAGGAGCGTATGGGACTACTCGTCAAGGAGGAGGCTATCCAGCGCATCGCTCGTATCGCAGAGCGTGAGCGAGCACCGATGTATGTCGTCGGAGAGACTACGTCGGATATGCACTTGACCTTCGAGGAGCCCTCGGGAGCTAAACCTATTGACCTAGCCTTGTCAGATATGTTTGGCTCTGCACCTAAGACCATCATGGAGGATAAGCATATCGATCGAGATCGCTTGCCCTTATCCTACGCTACCGATACGCAGGCCATCGAAGGCTACCTAGATGCTGTCTTGCAGCTCGAGGGGGTCGCTTGTAAGGACTGGCTGACGAATAAAGCTGACCGCTCCGTCACGGGACGTGTCGCCCGTCAGCAGTGCCAGGGTGAGATCCAGCTCCCCTTGAGTGACTGCGGTGCTGTAGCTGTGGACTTCCGAGGGCGTAAGGGGATGGCGACCTCCATAGGTCATGCACCCGCCGTTGCCTTGGTTGACCCCGTAGCAGGTAGTCAGATCGCTATCGCTGAGGCCTTGACCAATATCGCTCTAGCTCCCCTTACCTACGGGCTAGATGGAGTTTCGCTAAGCGCCAACTGGATGTGGCCGTGCCGTCAGCCAGGCGAAGACGCTCGTCTCTACGATGCTGTCGAGGCGGCATCTGACCTCGCTATCTCGCTAGGGATCAATATCCCCACTGGTAAGGATTCGCTCTCGATGACACAGAAGTATCCCGAGGGGAAGCAGGTGCTTAGCCCTGGGACGGTCATCATCAGTGCTGTGGCCGAGGTATCGAATGTCCGAAGCATCGTGTCGCCTGTCCTTCGTCCAGAGCCAAGCTATCCGGTTTACCATATTGACTTTAGCTTTGCGCCCCTAGCGCTTGGTGGCTCTGCTCTAGCTCAGGTACTGGGGCAGGTCGGGAACGAGACGCCTGCCATCGAAGAGCCCGAGTACTTCCGTGAAGCCTTCACGGCTGTTCAGGAGCTGATAGAGCGGGGCGTTTTGGTCGCAGGGCATGATATTTCTTCGGGTGGGTTGATCACCGCTCTCCTAGAGATGTGCTTCCCCAACAGGCAAGGTGGCCTCGAGGTGGACCTCGGAGCCTTCCCTGCTGGCGATCTGACGAAGCTCCTCTTCGCTGAGAATCCAGGCTTGCTTGTCCAAACCAATGATCCCGCACAGCTGGAGGAAGTCCTACGTGCTTCGAGCATCGGCTTTGCACGCATTGCGACGCCTACCAAGGATGGACGTACCCTCACGCTTCGTCAAGGGAAGCAGACGCTCTCGCTGGATATTGATGCTAAGCGTGACCTGTGGTATCGCTCCTCTTACCTGCTGGATCAGCATCAGAGTGGCGAGGTGCTGGCTAAGGAGCGCTTCACGAACTATAAGCATCAGCCTCTGCGCTATGCCTTCCCTGTGGACTTCACGGGTAAGCTAAAGGATCTCGGACTTGATCCTGATCGCACGAATCCTAGTCGTGTCAAGGCGGCGATCCTACGTGACAAGGGGACGAATGGGGAGCGTGAGATGGCCTATGCCCTCTGGCTCGCTGGCTTCGACGTCAAGGATGTGCATCTGACCGACCTTACCTCTGGTCGGGAGACCCTAGACGACATTCAGTTTATCGTCTTCTGTGGTGGCTTCTCGAACTCGGATGTCCTCGGCTCTGCTAAGGGTTGGGCTGCTGGGATCCTATTCAATGAGCAGGCCAAGGCCACCCTTGATCGCTTCTATGCTAGACCTAACACGCTAAGTCTCGGTATCTGTAATGGCTGTCAACTTATGGCTGAGCTCGAGCTACTCTATCCCGACCATGAGCTAAAGCACAAGATGCTACACAATGATTCGCATAAGTTCGAGAGTGGCTTCGTCACCCTGACGATCCCCGAAAATCACTCGGTGATGCTCGGAGACCTCGCTGGTACGGAGCTAGGCGTATGGGTCGCTCACGGCGAAGGTAAGTTCGATCTGCCCTATAGTACGGACCGCTACCATGTCATCGCACGCTATGCCTACGATGCTTACCCAGCCAATCCGAACGGGTCTCCCGATGCTGTCGCTGGTCTTTGCAGTGCTGATGGCCGTCATCTAGCGCTGATGCCTCACCCCGAGCGTGCGATCTTCCCTTGGCAGTGCGCTCATTACCCCGAGGGACTACGCTCGGAGCATGAGGTGACGCCCTGGATGCGTGCCTTCCGCAATGCCTTCCGCTGGTGCGCTGATCATCAAGCGTAAGTCCTAAGCTCGTCCTTCACGACGACGATAGCCCGCCTGCAGGCCGAGAGCGATAGCGCTCCTCTCGCTGCAGGCGGGCTGTTTCTGTGGTCATCTCTAGGCTCGTATTCGCTGATGGTCGTGGCTATTATCCGGTGGACTGGATGGCTTCTTGGGGGAAGGCCTACCTTGCTACGGCGAGAGCTATACCTCTGTGAAGGCTAAGGTATAGCTTGATCCAAGGGAAGGTAGAGCTTGGCTTGGCTGAAGCTCTTCCTCTGAGGGCTATGAAGCTGACGCTTGGAGCCTGCGGAGCGTTGGGTCGCTCGGGGTACAAAATTAGTCTGAGGGAGGTAAGTCGGTACGGCGAGTCTGAGTACAAAAACGTATCTTTGCGGAGTAACTTGGGTGGGGTAGTGACTCCCTTGGCATCGCTAAGACCGCTGAGCCTACTCCCCATCCCCAAAGATATATGTAGCGAATAGTGGAAACAAAGTACATCTTCGTCACAGGTGGTGTGGTCTCGTCCCTTGGTAAGGGTATTGTCGCCGCCTCCCTGGGTAAGCTCCTCCAGGCGCGTGGCTATAGCGTCACGATACAGAAGTTCGATCCTTACATCAACATTGACCCCGGCACACTCAATCCCTATGAGCACGGCGAGTGCTACGTGACGGAAGACGGACACGAGGCAGACCTTGACCTGGGACACTATGAGCGTTTCCTCGATATAGCTACCTCCCGAGCCAATAATATCACGACGGGTCGCATCTACCAAAACGTGATCCGCAAGGAGCGCAAGGGCGACTATCTCGGCAAGACCGTACAGGTCATCCCCCACATCACCGATGAAATCAAGCGCAACGTTAAGCTCCTTGGGCAGAAGCGTCAGTACGACTTCGTCATCACCGAGATCGGTGGTACTGTGGGAGATATTGAGTCGCTCCCTTTCCTAGAGAGCGTTCGTCAGCTGAAGTGGGAGCTAGGGCAGAGCTGCCTATGCCTCCACCTGACCTATGTCCCTTATATCGCTGCTGCAGGCGAGGTGAAGACCAAGCCAACACAGCACTCTGTCAAGCAACTCCAAGAGGTCGGTATTCAGCCCGATATACTTGTCCTGCGTACGGAGCATGCCTTGAGCCCCGATATCTTGCGCAAGGTCGCCCTCTTCTGCAATGTCTCCGCCGAGTCTGTCGTACAGAGCGTGGACGTACCGACGATCTATCAGGTGCCTCTCGCCCTCGGTGATCAGCACTTGGATGAGATCGTCCTGAAGAAGTGTGGTATCACTCCCGAGGCGGCGCCCGAGCTGACGGACTGGAAGCAGTTCCTTGCGCTCCGCTCCGAGGCTAAGGAAGAGGTGACGATCGCCTTGGTCGGTAAGTACGTCGAGCTACAGGATGCTTACAAATCTATTGACGAAGCCCTCCTTCAGGCGGCTACTTATAATGGGCGCAAGCTACGTCTTCGCTCGATTCATAGTGAGAAACTCACCGAGAAGAACGTCGCCGAGGAGCTCAAGGGCGTCGATGGTGTCATCGTAGCTCCAGGATTTGGATCACGAGGCATTGACGGTAAGCTCGTCACCCTACGCTATACCCGTGAGCACAATATCCCTACGCTGGGGATCTGCCTAGGGATGCAGTGCATGGTGATCGAGTTCGCTCGCAACGTCCTTGGATGGACGGATGCCCATACCACGGAGATTGACCCCACGACGACACACAAGGTCGTCGATTTGATGGAGGAGCAGAAGAGCATATCCGACCTCGGTGGCTCGATGCGCTTAGGCATCTACGACTGCGTCCTTCGTCCTGGATCGAAGATCGCCCAAGCCTATGGCAAGGATTTCATCCGTGAGCGCCACCGCCATCGCTTTGAGTTCAACAGCCAGTACCGTGAGGCCTATGAGCAGGCAGGTATGCTATGCGCTGGAGAGAACCCTGACACGGGACTCGTCGAGACCGTCGAACTCCCCGACCACCGCTGGTATGTCGGGGTGCAGTATCATCCCGAGTATCAGAGCACGGTACTTCATCCCAGCCCTCTCTTCATGGCTTTCGTACGCGAAGCTATAGCTTACGGAGAGGAGCTACACCCCACAAGCAATCAATAATTGAATGGATAAAAACACCCTCACTGGTCTCCTCCTGATCGGAGCCGTACTGATCGGCTTCACCTGGTTCTCCAAGCCAGACCCTACGAAGCAGGCCGATCCCTCACAAGCTCCTAAGACCGAGCTGGCACAGCCTACCTCCTCACCTAGCACAGCCGTAGCGACTACGACGCTAGATAGTACGACTCAGGCTACTCTCCCTCGCTATGCCCAGCCTCGAGCTGAGCAGACGATCGAGCTGAAGAATAAGAAAGTCTCCATCAAGCTCTCTACCAAGGGAGCAGCACCTCAGGAAGTCGTCCTCGCAGACTACTTAGACCAGACGAAGAAGCCCGTCCATCTCTTCCGCAAGGGAGATGCTCGCTTTAACCTTCCTCTACGTACGGCGCAGAATACGCTAGTCAATACGGCTGATGCGTACTTCGATCTCGTCAGTCAGACCGATAGTACAGCTACGCTACGTATGCAGCTGGACTCGGTAGCCTATCTGGACTTCATCTATAGCCTTCGCTCCGATGACTATCGCCTTAACCTAACCCTCTCGGGGAACGAGCTTCGTCGCCTACTACCGGTGAACATGACCGTCCAAGACGTCGAGTGGGCACAGCGCATCCCTCAGCAAGAGCAGTCTTGGAAGTTCGAGGGGCAGTACAGCGGGGTCTACTATCACTTCCCTAAGGGTGATGTCGACCGCCTTGAGACGACTAAGGAAGAGAGCGAAGACGTCCAGCAGACACTCCAGTGGGTCGCGTTTAAGGATAAGTACTTTAGTTCCGTCCTGATCAATCAGGTCTCTGGCTTTCAGAATAACAAGCTCTCGATCAAGGCCGAAGCTGAGGGTAGTGGCTACGTTCGCTCCTGTGCTATGACGGCGACCTTCCCGCTGACGGTGAAGGAGAGCACGGTCAGCCTCCCTCTGACGTTCTTCTTCGGGCCAAATGACTACGACCTCTTGCAGAGCTACGATGCGGAGCTCTCTAAGGAAGATACACCGCTCCAGCTTGATCATCTCGTCTATCTCGGGATGAGCGTCTTCCGCTGGATCAACAAATACCTGATCATCCCCGTCGTAACCTTCCTGGCTCAGTACCTATCGAACTGGGGGATCATCATCCTACTACTCACGCTCTTCATCAAGCTCCTGCTCTGGCCCTTCGTCTACAAGAGCTACCTCTCTCAGGCGAAGATGCGTGTCCTTCGTCCACAGATAGAAGCTATCAATGAGAAGTATGCAGGTAAGGATCAAGAGATGATGATGAAGCGCAACACCGAGACGATGAATCTCTATCGCTCGGCTGGTGCTAGCCCGATGAGTGGCTGTCTGCCGATGCTCTTGCAGATGCCATTCCTCATCGCACTCTATATGTACTTCCCGACGTCCATCCTCCTTCGAGGACAGGGCTTCCTATGGGCTGATGACCTATCTACCTACGATGCCGTCATCTCGTGGAGTGCTGATATCCCACTCGTATCCTCTTTCCTCGGTAATCACTTGAGCCTCTTCTGCGTGCTCATGACGGTCACCAACGTCATCTATACTCGCTATACGATGGCACAGACACCTACGGCAGGCGAGGGTATGGCCGGCATGAAGATGATGCCCTACATCATGTCGATCATGTTCTTCTTCATGTTCAATCAGAATGCCTCGGGGCTTAGCTACTACTACTTCGTATCTACCTTGATCACGATCATGCAGTACTTCGCCTTCCGCTGGATGCTGAACGAGGACAAGCTCCTTTCCCAGCTCGAGGAGAACAAGAAGAAGCCACGCAAGAAGTCCAAGTGGATGCAGCGCCTCGAGGAAGCCCAGCGTCTCCAGCAGGAGCAGCAGCGTAAGGCTCAGCAGCGCAAACGCTAATCCCTAGCATTCTCACCATTCATTCGATGAACTGATACGACTCCCCTCGTGCCTGATCCGAAGATGACACCTTCGAAGCACGCACGAGGGGAGCGCCATTTACTCTGATATCCTTATCCCGACAACTAAGCTCAATGGAACCCCTCAAGCATGAATGTGGTGTGGCGATGATCCGCCTACGTAAACCCCTCAGCTATTATCAAGAGAAGTATGGCACGTGGATGTACGGCCTGAATAAGCTTTATCTCCTGATGGAGAAGCAGCATAACCGTGGACAGGAAGGTGCTGGGCTGGCTGTCGTCAAGCTCCACAGTGCTCCTGGTGATGAGTATCTCTTCCGTGAGCGTGCCGAAGGATCTTCTGCGATCCAAGAGATCTTCAATGCCGTGCATGCTAGCTTTAGCGATACACCTCAGGATCTACTGGCTGATGCTACCTATGCGGAGAAGAATCTTCCCTTCGCTGGCTCTTGTCTGATGGGACATCTACGCTATAGCACGACGGGTAAGAGTGGTCTGACCTTTGTCCATCCGATGATCCGTCGGAGTAACTGGCGAGCCAAGTGTCTAACTATCTGTGGAAACTTCAACCTAACGAATGTCACCGACGTCTTTGAGTCAATCACTGCCGTAGGTCAGCACCCTCGTCACGTCTCGGATATGCATATTCTGCTGGAGCAGCTAGGGCATCGCTTGGATCGTGAGGTCGAGCGCCTCTTCACACAGAGTAAGACCTTTGGGCTTGAGGGGATGGACATCACTCACTATATCGAGGAGCGTATTGATCTGAAGAATGTGCTTAAGCAGTGTGCTCCTCTCTGGGATGGTGGCTTCGTCATGTGTGGACAGACGGGGAGCGGTGAGAGCTATGCTATGCGTGACCCCAATGGGATCCGTCCAGCCTTCTACTATATAGATGACGAGATCATCGTCTTGGCATCGGAGCGTCCCGTCATTCAGACGGTGATGAAGGTGCCCTGCGAAGCGATTACAGAGCTTCTGCCAGGACAAGCGCTCTTAGTCAATAGAGAGGCTGATGTACGACTAGAGCAGATCGTCGAGCCCAAGGCCAATAAGGCATGTAGCTTTGAGCGTATCTACTTCTCTCGTGGTAGTGACCAAGATATTTATCGTGAGCGTAAGGCGCTAGGGCGTCAGCTGACACCCGCTATCCTGCGTGCTGTCGATGGCGACCTTCAGCATACCGTCTTCTCCTTCATCCCTAATACGGCCGAGGTAGCTTATTATGGTATGGTCGAGGGTATGGAGGCTCACCTCACGGAGCAGAAGCTATCTCGTCTAAAGGCATCAGCTCAACTTACCGATGAAGAGCTTCAGAGGATCCTCTCTCAGCGTATCCGTACCGAGAAGGTGGCGATCAAGGATATTAAGCTCCGTACATTCATCTCCGAGGGCAAGAGTCGTAATGAGCTCGCTGCCCACGTTTATGATATCACCTACGGGACAGTCGAAGCAGGGGTAGATAACCTTGTAGTCATCGATGACAGTATTGTCCGTGGTACGACCCTTCGACAGAGCATCATCGGTATCCTCGATCGTCTTCAACCTAAGAAGATCGTCATCGTCTCTTCTTGCCCGCAGGTTCGCTACCCAGACTACTATGGGATCGATATGAGCAAGATGAAGGAGTTTATCGCTTTTCGTGCTGCGATCGCTCTCCTTGAGGAGCGTGGTATGGAAGATTTACTTGAGGAGCAGTATCAGGAGGCTCTACGTCTGCAGTCCGTCTCGCACAATGAGTCTGTGCCCAATGTCGTCAAGGCGATCTATGCTCCCTTCACTCCTGAGGAGATCTCTCGGAAGATGGTAGAGCTCCTCAGACCACAGGATACCAAGGCAGAGGTGGAGCTGGTCTTCCAGAGCCTCGAAGGGCTCCACGAAGCGATCCCCAATCATCCTGGCGACTGGTACTTCAGCGGTGACTATCCGACAGCTGGTGGGGCACATCTCGTGAACAAGGCATTCATCGACTACATGGAGCAGGACTACCACAAGAGATAGCTTGATCTCTCCTCATATTATGCCCGCCCCTAGCCAAGCCACTCGCTTGACTGGGGGCGGGTCGTTTGTGTCTCTAATGACTTTGCTGAAGTAGAGATTTCAATGAGAGAGGGTAGAAGTCGTCCTGTCATATGAGAGCTAAGGGAGCGATCGTTTCATTGGGATGGAGGGAGGGGTTGATTAGGAATAAATTGATCCGATCATTAGGATCAAACTTTTATTTCGTTAGCAGAGCCTTTTTAGTTGGTTAGTCATGAAGCGATGGAGTTTTCCCAGTGGCGTTTCTTCCCCCTCTTTATCAAGCCTCTGAGCCCGAATGATTACCTTTGTATCCAATATTACGTAGTAGATCAGATATGGACAATACAAGAATGAGCCGAATCAATCGGCTAATACAAAAGGAGGTGAGCGATCTCTTCCGTATTCAGACCCAGAGTTTGCCTGGTACGCTTATCTCTGTGACCTCCGTCACCGTGAGCCCAGACCTCTCTATCGCTCGTGTGCGTCTGAGTATCTTCCCTTCAGAAAAGGGGGAAGAACTCCTAGAGAGCATTCGTGCTAATGCCAAGACCATCCGCTATGACCTTGGTCTTCGTGTAGGGAAGCAGCTACGCAAGCTCCCCGAGTTGACCTTCTTCCTTGATGACTCTTTGGACTACCTTGAGCGTATTGATCACCTCTTGGGTCTAGACGAACCCAAGTAAGCTCTTGACTCGTTAGCCGTGCTTGCCCTTAGGATTGCATTCCGCTACCTTTTCAGCCGTACCCGTCTCCATGCGGTGAACTATGTGACGGCACTCTCTGCTCTCGCTATCGCTGTCGTGGCGATGGCGCTGGTCTGTGTCGTCTCTGTCTACAATGGCTATGTGGTGATGATCCTCGAGGGGACGAAGCTCGTCGATGCCGATGTGGAGCTTCGAGATGCGGATGGACGAACTTTTGATCTGAAGCGGGTAGCAGGTTGGCAGCGAGAGCTCCCTCGCCTTGGGGCAGAAGCGGTAAGTCGTCGCCTAGAAACGAAGGCACTTCTTCGGATCGGACAGCGTCAGTGGGTGGTCGATGCTGTCGGATTAGACTCCGCCTATACGCAGGTCTATCCCTTAGTAGCGCACCGCTCAGATGATGGGCTCTTTGCTCCACCCGTAGTGCGGGATTCTATTGAGCCTCATCTCGTCCCTTTGGAGCTGGGAGCTGCGATACAGTTACCCTTGTCAGAGGCAGGTGTCTCAGTGCAGGATCCATCGGTCGAGTTGCTTTTTCCTAAGCGTCTAGGCTTCATCAATCCACTCAGTCCAGCCTCTGCCTTTCAGAGTCTCGATGGGCGAGTCATAGGGCAATATCCTCCTGCGAGTCAAGAGACGGACCAATCGGTCTACCTGCCTCTTTCGGAGCTTCAGGAAGTCCTAGACTATGAGGCGACGGAGGTCTCGGCTATCGCCGTGCGTCTTCGCCCGGAGGTCTCTGTAGCTTCCTTTATAAGTAAGGTCGAGGAGATCTATGGCGAGCGAGGGATCGTCTGCCTAGATCGAGCCGCTCAGCACCCAGATCTAGCGTATCTGATCCGTATGGAGAAGGTGATGACATACTTGATTCTCGTCTTTATTCTTCTACTTGCTGCCTTTAATGTGGCTAGTAGTCTAGCGATGCTCTTGCTGGAGAAGCAGGAGGATACACGTATATTTACGGCACTGGGAGCACCTCCAGGCTTTATGGTGAAGGTATTCCGTCGTGTGGGTCTGCTGATCGCTTTGCTAGGATCTGTGGTAGGAGGCCTGCTGGGGATCTTGATTTGCTGGGCTCAGTCACACTGGGGATTCATCAAATCGGGCTCAAGCGATGAATCGTTGGCCTTACCCATTGATCTAGAAATAGTCGATCTACTAGTCATTTTCGCACTGGTGACGCTCATTTCTTATCTGATATCACTTTATCCGACTCGCTTTTTGAATAAACGCTAAATGCGGTTCTTTCCTAAGAAAATATAGGAAGGTATAGTGTATTGCGTAGAGAGAAATCATTCTATATATTTGCTCTCAAATAAAGGCTCACCATGAGCCGTACACGCAAAACTATAAGAAGAACGAGTTATGAAATCTGCTGAGATTCTCGCTTCCCTTGAAGCGAAGCACCCTGGTGAAAAGGAATTCCTCCAGGCCGTGAAGGAAGTCCTCCTCTCTGTCGAAGAGGTCTACAACCAGCACCCCGAGTTCGAAAAGGCTGGCATCATTGAGCGCCTCGTAGAGCCAGATCGTATCATCACCTTCCGAGTACCTTGGATCGACGATGCAGGTAAAGTCCATGTAAACATCGGCTACCGCGTACAGTTCAACAACGCTATCGGCCCATATAAGGGTGGCATCCGCTTCCATCCCTCAGTAAATCTCTCCATTCTTAAGTTCCTCGGCTTCGAGCAAACCTTCAAGAACGCTCTTACCACGCTCCCCATGGGTGGCGGTAAGGGTGGTGCAGACTTCTCTCCTAAGGGTAAGAGCGACCGCGAGATCATGACCTTCTGCCAGAGCTTCATGCGTGAACTATGGCGTTACATCGGTCCAGATACAGACGTCCCAGCAGGGGATATCGGTGTCGGCGGACGTGAAGTAGCCTATATGTATGGTCAGTACAAGCGTCTTGCCAACGAGCACACAGGTACGATGACGGGTAAGGGCTTCACCTTTGGTGGATCTCGTCTGCGTCCAGAGTCTACTGGCTTCGGTGCGGTCTACTTCGTACAGCATATCTGTAAGCAGCATGGTATCGACCTCAAGGGTAAAACCGTCGCAATCTCTGGCTTCGGTAACGTAGCTTGGGGTGTAGCTCAGAAGGCTACTGAACTGGGTGCTAAGGTCGTCACAATCTCTGGTCCTGATGGCTATGTCTACGACCCAGATGGTATCAACACGCCAGAGAAGTTCCAGGCTATGCTCGATCTCCGCTCTAGCGGTAACGACGTCGTGTCTGACTACGCTAAGAAGTTCCCCAATGCTCAGTTCTTCGCTGGCAAGAAGCCTTGGGAGCAGAAGGTAGACATCGCCATGCCTTGTGCTACGCAGAACGAAATGAACGAAGCAGATGCTAAGATGCTTCATGCTAATGGTGTCACTATCGTAGCTGAAACCTCTAACATGGGTTGTACTGCAGAGGCTGCCGAGTACTTCGTAGCACAGAAGATGCTCTTCGCTCCAGGTAAGGCTGTTAATGCTGGTGGTGTAGCTACCTCTGGTCTTGAAATGACTCAGAATGCTATGCACCTCTCTTGGACAAACGAAGAAGTTGATGCTAAACTTCACCAGATCATGAGTGATATCCACGAGCAGTGTGTAGCTCATGGTCGTGAAGGTGACTACATCAACTACGTTAAGGGTGCTAACATCGCAGGCTTCCTCAAGGTAGCCCAGGCGATGCTCGAACAGGGAGTCATCTAATCACTTCTTCTCTTTTAAGCCCTACTAGGGTCATATAAGGGCATCGCCCGAAGCTCCATAGAGCTTCGGGCGATGCTTCTTTATATAACTTGGTCGAGAGTCGTGGGCTAGAAGAGCTCTTGGACGTCAGAGTCCGTGGGCTGAGAGGAGAGATAAGCTGTGATCATCTCTTCTGTGGCGCCCTCGGGACAGCTAGAGCTATAAGGTAGGCGGAAGGTACAGCCCTCGGTGTAGGCAGAGCATCCGTAGGCTGTCTTACCTCGTAGTAGATGTCCCTTGCTACATACTGGGCAGAGGATACTCGTCAGACAATCGATACTGAATGTCGGCGTCGGAGTAGAAGCCGTTGGAGAGCTTGAGGCAGAGAGGACGGAGTAAACTAGCTGATGTAGTAGTGCCTTCAGCTCATCGATGAAGTCTTTTGTCGCTAGTTCGCGACGCTCGATCTGTCGGAGTTTATATTCCCACTGCCCTGTCAGCTCTGCACTCTTGAGGAGGTCATAGTTGATGAGAGAGATGAGCTGTCGTCCTGTCGCCGTCGCATGGATTTGAGTCTTCTTAACCTTCTCGATATATCCACGCTTGAAGAGGGTCTCGATGATGTTGGCTCGGGTAGATGGGCGTCCGATCCCATTCTCCTTCATGACCTCACGAAGCTCTTCGTTCTCTACGAGCTTGCCAGCTGTTTCCATTGCTCGTAGTAGTGTCGCTTCTGTATAGTATTTCGGAGGCTGTGTTTGTTTCTCTTTGATCTCTGGCAGATGAACTCCTTCCTCGCCTATGGTGAAGTTAGGGAGAAGGGCTTCCTCCCCCTCTTCTTTGGGCTCTTCTCCTTCGTTAGATCCGTGATCCTCGAAGACTACTCGCCAGCCTGGTTCTAGGATCTCTTTCCCTGAAGTTTTGAACTTGACTTTCTCGACCGCTCCTTCGACACTCGTGGTGCTGACCTTGCAGTCGGGGTAGAAGATGGCGATAAAGTGGCGGGTGATGAGATCATAAACTTTGCCTTCCTTTTCCGTCAGTCCCATAGCTCGCTGACCCGTAGGGATGATTGCATGGTGGTCTGTGATCTTGGTGTTGTCAAAGACCTTTTTGCTTTTACGGATAGGAGACCCATTGAGTAGGGAGGGGACAAGGGTGGGGTAGGGAGTGACTAGGTCACGAAGGATCCCCGCTACCTTGGGATAGATGTCTTCGCTGAGGTAGGTTGTGTCGACACGTGGGTAGGTCGTCAGCTTCTTCTCATAGAGGCTCTGGATCGTGGCGAGTGTTTCTTCGGCACTCATCCCAAACTTTCGGTTGCAGGCGACCTGTAGACTGGTCAGGTCAAAGAGCTTGGGAGGAAGTTCCTTCCCGTCTTTTTTCTTGACCGAGGTGATGGTGAAGGGTTGGTCGGTGATGCTCACTAGAGCCTTGTCGGCCTTAGCTTTGTCTGAATAGCGTCCTTTGTCTGCGCTGAAGAGGACGTTGCGATAGCGGGTCTTTAGCTCCCAGTAGGTCTCGCTCTTGAAGTTCTCGATAGCATCTTGTCGCTCGACGATGAGAGCCAGGGTAGGTGTCTGGACACGCCCGATGGATAGTGGTTGCTTGCGATCACTACCTCCATAGCGTAGAGTGTATAGTCGTGTCGCATTCATCCCTAGGAGCCAGTCGCCGATAGCACGAGCCAGTCCTGCTTCGTAGAGTGACTGATAGTCAGATTCGTCTTTGAGCTTTTGGAAGCCTTCTCTGATGGCTTCGTCTGTTAGGGAGGAGATCCAAAGGCGACGTACGGGTACTCGACATCCTGCTTTCTGTAGTACCCATCGCTGAATGAGCTCACCTTCTTGTCCAGCATCACCGCAGTTGATGATTTCTGTAGCTTGGCCGACGAGCTGCTCGATGACAGCTAGCTGTCGCTGATAGTGCTCGACTGGGATTGCTTTGATCCCGAAGCGCTCAGGGATCATCGGGAGGGTAGAGATACTCCAGCTCTTCCATGATGGGCTATAGTCGTGAGGCTCTTTGAGGGTACATAGGTGCCCAAAGGTCCAGGTGACGACGTAGCCGTTACCTTCGTAGTAGCCGATGCCGTGGTCGACGTTTCGTTGGGTAGCGCCGAGGATATTTGCTATGTCGCGACCTACGCTCGGCTTTTCAGCGATGCAGAGGATCAAGGAGTGAGGGATGAGAGGAAGGGCTTATTTTCTTGAAGGGATGAGCTTGCCAAGTCGGTTGGCTACGGGAGTTTCGAAGAAGCGGTTAATGAGAATGCTTGCGACGATGGTCACTCCAAGGCTAAACACTAGGCGAAGCTGCCAAGGAGTCGAAGGTGCGATATACTCCAATATCTTCTTAACAGAGAGGATGACGAGGTTATGCACCATATAGAAGCTGAAGCTGATCTGCCCAAGATAGATGAGCCATCGCTGATTGAGTAAACTTGGGATCCCTTTCCTTTCTTCGCATTGGTCTGAGAGAGCGAAGATGAATATGACTAAGGAGCTGGGTATATAGAACAGGATGACAGACTTCAAGTCCGTGAAATCAGTTCTTAAATAGATGAGGGCAGCTGTGTAAAGGAAGAGTGGTAGCAGTTCTATCCCCCAGCGAATGGCGGGAGAGAGGCGGCTCCACTTCTTTAAAGCACCATGTGCCAAGGCGCTTTGGTAGGCACGGAAGGTAATCATCCCCAATAGAAAGTCAAGCAAACGACTAGCAGGAGAGATGTACCAGTAGGTGTGTGATGATGTCGGTATGCAAGTGTTTGCCAGAGCATGCAGAGTTATGGTGATCCCAACAAAGAGGAGCATGAGGTTGCGGGTCTTGAGTCGGGCTATGAATGGATAGATGGCATAGAGGACAACCAGTACTGAAAGACACCAAGCTACGCTATTTCCTTCGATATTCTCGATTGGGAGCCATTGAAGAAGGAGAGCATTCCCTAGTAAGGGTAATGGATGTATGGCGTTGCTACCCCACGCGCCGTAAGCTAGGATGATCCATGCTCCTAAGCAGAGAAGGTGTAGGGGCCAGAGCCGAATGAGTCGCTTGAGCATGAAGTCTCCCCAACGGAAGGTCGGTTCTTGCACACGCTTCTCATAGCCGATACTCATCACGAAGCCACTGAGGACGATGAAGAAGGAGACGCCCATGGCTCCTGCTCCATGAAGGAGATGTGTCTCTTCCGCACTGATGGGGAAGTGCTCTGCGAAGATAAAGAGTGCGAAGATAAAGCGTAAGGCTTGTAGCGATGTGATCATACCTGAATCTTTGACTAGATGTTTTATGTAAGAAACATGCGTAAAGATACGCCAAATCACTCGTTAGCGTATGGTTAAGGGAGCGGAAAGGTCAAGGGAGAGCGTTAGGAATGGGTATAAAAGAGAGAAACATCCTAAGATCACTTTTAGTGAATCTCAGAATGCCTCATCAAACAAATACACATCAAAACTATGGAAACCTTAGTTGAGCGGAAGACGGGACTCGAACCCGCGACCCTAACCTTGGCAAGGTTATGCTCTACCAACTGAGCTACTTCCGCTTATGAATGTCAATGCTTCAGGGTGTTTCCGCTTCCCTTTTGCACTGCAAAGATATGATGACTTTTTGAATTGACCAAATATTCTGAAGAATTTCTTGGGTCATTATCTGTAAGTGACTGTCTTTTAGGGATGAAAAAATCTTGTCTTTGGTGCTGTAAGGTGTGTGCTAGATCGGACGATAGGGGGATGTAGGTGGAAGAGATGCCCTTGGGAGGACGAATGAAAGGCTAATCTTAGCAGGAGAGAAGGTAGAGCTTTCTGGTAGCGAACGTCTACCTCTATCTGACTTAACGTAGACGTTCCTCAGACGGGGAGAGTGACTTGGCCGTGAGTGGAGTGGAAGTCTGGTCTGGGGCTTTTGATCCTTGAGGAGGGCTAACTGGGGGGGTGTCGAAAGCAGAGGTATAGAGTCTGATCGTAAAGCTAGATCTCCCTAAGGAATAATGCCTTAGAATGCTTATCTTTGTTTAATAGCTCTCTTCGTAGACTTTACTTCTTTTGTGTCTATTTCGATATACGATAGCTTATGGTAAATGCCAATCTGGCTTGCGAACCGATATTGCTTATCGGGTCTGCTCTTATGCTGGCGGGTATCTTCGCTGGTAAGGTCGGCACACGATTCGGCGTGCCTGCCCTGCTCCTCTTCCTAATTACGGGGATGCTCTTCGGTAGCATTGATCTCGGGATGGAGTATGATGACACGGGGAAGACTCAGTTTGTCGGGATGATTTCCCTGACGGTTATCCTCTTTTTCGGGGGGATGGAGACGAAGTTGGATGAGATCCGGCCCGTCTTAGCTCCAGGGATCACGCTCTCTACCTTGGGCGTTTTGCTGACGACACTCTGCTTTGGGGGCTTCCTCTATGGTATGGATCAGCTGGGACTAGCACCCGTACACTTCACCTTCCCTATAGCCTTGCTCCTAGCAGCGACGATGTCGAGTACGGACTCGGCCTCTGTCTTCGCTCTGCTTCGCTCGAAGAATATGCACCTAAAGGAAGGCCTTCGACCGATTTTGGAGCTGGAGAGTGGAAGTAATGACCCGATGGCCTACATGCTCACGATAGCCATGATCCAGTATATCACAGGAGGATCAGGGGGAGAATGGACAAGCATTCTCGTAACCTTCCTACTCCAATTCGGTGTCGGAGGCTTGCTAGGCTATCTCTTAGGTAAGGTGGCGGTATGGGCGCTGAATAAGGCGAATATCGGCAACGAAGCACTCTATCCGATCCTACTCCTATGTTTGGTCTTCCTAACCTTCTCTGCGACGACGCTATTGCAGGGGAATGGTTACCTGGCGGTCTATATCATGGGGATCTTAGTCGGGAATAAGAAGGTCGTTCACAAGAAGAGTATCCTGACATTCTTTGACGGTCTTACCTGGCTACTGCAGATCTCGCTCTTCATCATCCTAGGGCTTTTCGTCGATGCACGTAACCTCCTGCCCATCGTAGGCTTTGCTCTGCTGGCGGGAGTGTTTATGATCCTCGTCGCTCGCCCCATCGCTGTGCATCTTTCGCTGGTCTTTTTCCCGAGTATCAGCCTTCGTGGTCGCTGGTTCCTCTCGTGGGTGGGGCTCCGAGGGGCTGTGCCGATCATCTTTGCGACCTACCCTTTGATGAGCCAAGTCGAGGGTGCGGATACCTTATTCAATATCGTCTTCTTCATTACCCTGCTCTCTCTCCTGATTCAGGGAAGCACCCTGCCAGCAGTGGCTCGCCTTCTCAAGCTCGACGAGGAGGCTAAAGATCCGGTAAGCCTATTCGGGGTGGAGATTCCCCAGCACACGGGTGCTCGGATGGTAGAGCGTACCGTGACCCCCGATATGCTGTCCGGCGGGCGAAAGCTCATGGAGATCGACCTAAGGGAGGAGGAACTAGTGATCCTCGTACGCCGTGGGGATAACTATATGGTGCCGAAGGGGAAGCTGGAGCTGGCCTCGGGAGATATCCTACTCATCGTCTTCGAGCAGCATACCTTACATTGAGCCTTTCCTTAGCTGACCTTTCCCTTGTGAAGACTTCACCACTTCTAAAGCAAATCCTTCGTCTCGCCCTTCCGAACATCCTCTCCAACGTCACCGTCCCACTGCTGATGCTGGCGGATACAGCTATGGCGGGGCATATGACGGGTGCTGAAAGCATTGCCTCGGTCGCAGTCGGGGCGGCATTGACCCAGTTCGTCTTCGGTCTTTGGAGTCTCCTACGTATGGGGACGACGGGCTTTACGGCTCAGGCACGTGGAGCTTGTGACGTGCGATCGCTCGTGCGACAGCTCGCTTCGGGGAGCTTTATCGCCCTTGTGGCTGGGCTTGCGCTCATCTTGCTCCGCCCTTACTACCTGCCGTATGCAGCAGAGCTTCTGCTACCCGATGCCCCTGCGGAGAGCTTGGCTGGGGCTTATAGTTACTTGACCTACTCATTCCTCGGTGCTCCTGCAGCCCTGCTACTCTATGTCTATAACGGTTGGCTCATCGGCATGCAGCGTATGCGGCTGGTGATGTCTGTGAGTATCCTGAGCAACCTCCTCAATATCGGCTTCAGCTACCTGCTTGCCTTCCCTCTTGGGATGGGGGTCGCAGGGCTAGCGCTAGGCACGGTCTTAGCGCAGTATAGTGCTTTGGTGCTCCTATGGCTGGGGGCGCTGTACTATGAGAGGCGTGTCCTCCGCTTGGTACGTAGGGAGTTGCTGTGGCATCCCCCGACGCTCCTGCGCTATTTCCATGTCGGTAAGTATCTGCTCCTACGCACTCTCCTTCTCCAAGCTGTGATGCTCTCGTTCCTACGCTTTGGTAGCACACTTGGCTCGCATACCTTGGCGGCCAATAGCCTATTGATGCAGCTCTTCACCCTCTTCTCTTACTTCATGGATGGGCTGGCCTATGCTGCCGAAGCCCTCGTAGGTGAAGCTGTGGGGGCTCGTGCCCGTGGTCGACTACAGGCGATCGTTCCTCTGGTCTTGCGGGTCGGTCTGGTGACGGCAGGGGCGGTCTCTCTGCTCTATCTCGTCGTCCCTAAGGCCTTCTTGCTCCTTCTTACGGACAAGGGAGACATCATCAATCATGCACTCGGCTATAGCCTCTGGATGGTGGCGGTACCGCTGGGCTCCTTCGGAGCCTTCCTTTGGGATGGGATGCTCGTAGGTGCGACGGATAGCCGGACGATGGGTCGGGCAATGATCTTTGCTGCTTCGACCTTCTTCGCTGTAGCTTGGTTGGCGATCCCTCAGCTCGGTGATCATGGTCTCTGGTTGGCTTTCGTCAGCTATCTAGCGATCCGCTCGGCTCTAGAGCATTACTGGGGGAAGGCTCGCCTCTTGCTTCCGTCCTAGAGGGAGGGAAGGCCTCCCTCATAGAGAAGATGCTTTCCTGTGACTAGGTGGGATTTAGGAGGCTCTCTCCGCAAGCTCGGCAAGCGGTATCCCTACGCATAACGATGGATTTTTAGAGGCTTCGATAGGCTTCCCCAAGGCTTAGTCGAAGCCTTGGCTTTATCCGCCCCTCTCTCACAGTGGGGAATGCAGAGAAGCGACCTAAACCTTGCCTCCGGCAAAGCTAAACCTTAGGGCGAGTAAAGGTTAGGCTTTGCTGGCAAAAAGGTCTACCTTTTGAAGAGAGAATACCTATCTCGCAGGATAGAGCCGTTTATGCTAGGAGAGGGTAATCCTCCCTCGTTCGCCCCCTCGGGACTTACGGTACTCTGGGGGAATTTCGGTATCTTTGGTAGCCTTGTATCCTCTTGAAAAAGGGAGACCTTGAGGGGTGAAAAGGCTTATCGCACCATTTGGATGAAAGAAAGATCAGCTATATATCACGGTATCCTATGTGGCCTCGGCTACTTGGGCTCACTCCTCCTGCCCGTAGGCCTCTGGGGGCAGACGCCTAGCGTACGCTCTAGTTTAGATAGTACGGAGCTTCGTGCCAAGGCCAAGGAGTATTACTTCCAAGCCGTATTAGCCCATCAAGCGGCCAAGCCCTTGGTGGCCTTTGATCTCCTACGTCATACCCAGACCTTAGCTCCGATGGATCCCGAGGTGACCTACCTCTTGGGGAAGACCTACGCTGATCTGGGGCGGAGTGATGAAGCGCTGACTTACCTGCGTCGAGCCTATGATTTGGACTCGACAAATAATGCTTTTGCACAGGCACTGTCTACCGCCTACATCCAGGCCGAACGTATGCAGGACGCCTTAGTCCTCAATGAGCGACTGTTAGCGAGTGACCCCGAGGATGACGACCTACGCTATCGCCTCGTACAGCTCTATGCTCGGACGGGCGATATGAAGCAGGCTGTGCGTCGAGCGGGGGAGCTTCAGCAGAAGTTCCGCTCTCAGCCCGAGGCCTATGGTCAGATCACTCGTTTGAAGATACAGCTCTTGACCTTCGCCAAGGATAAGCCTGCTGTCGAAGCCGAGTACCGTGCGTGGGCTGATCTCTATCCCGAGGATCGTGGACCCTACTACGACTGGATCCTCTACCTACTACAGGATGGACAGGTAGAGCAGGCTGAGAAGCGCCTACGGCAAGACCTCGCTTCACGCAGGATCACCGCTGGTGATGCCTCGGCTCTACGTGTGCATAAGTATCTCCTCGGCAAGGACTATGCGGCGGCAGAGGCGGAGCTTCTCCGACTTAATGCTGAGGAGAAGATCGAGGCTAACGAAAAGCTGACGCTCTGGCTCCTCTTGACTAAGGAGGCACAGGGTAGCGAGGGCTACACCGCAGATAAGTATCTCTCCGGTATACGTCAGCTCGTAGAGCGCTATCCGAATGACCTCGATGTCCTCAAGGGCTATGCTCAGGTACTCCGCTATGGGGAGCACTATCAGGAGGCCTTTGACCTACTTTACCCACAGACGAAGCTTCACCCCGATGTAGCTTGGCTCTGGACAGAGCTCTTCGATGATGCCATAGGACTATCCTCTGATAGCCTTCTTCAGCGTGTTGCCCAGGAGAGCCTTCCACATCTCCCTACGGACTGGCGTAGCTACGTGGTCTTGGCGGGGGATCTCTTCCAGCGAGAAGAATACCAGAAGGCCATCGATCTGCTTGAGCGAGGTGCCCTAGCCATAGATCCTAAGAAGGGATTCGGTGCGGCTCGCCTGTATGGACTCCTGGCAGATATCTATGCCGAGCGAGGTGGTCCCTCCAAGACGGCTCGTGCTGATAGCCTCTATCAGCTAGCTATCGACGCTAATCCACAGGATGCCGATGTGCTGAACAACTACGCCTACCGCTTGGCCAAGCGAGGAGAAGAGCTGGATATGGCTGAGCAATATGCCGGACAGGCGATCAAGCTGAGTCCAGAGGCTGCCCATATCCTCGACACCTATGCCTATATCCTCCTGCTAAGGAAGAACTATACCCTAGCTAAGCTCTATCAGCGCCGTGCCCTAGAGCAGGCCGGTGATAAGGCTTCGGTAGATATGTATGACCACCTAGGTGATATTTACCTAGGGACAGGGGAGCTCGATGCCGCCCTAGAGGCTTGGCAGACGGCGCTTAAACTAGATACGGAGCACAAGCTCGACGAGCAGGCTCTCCGCCGAAAGATCCATGATGTACAGAAGCGACTTAAGAAGAAATAAGATGAAGCGAATCCTTAGCCTGCTCCTTCCGCTGGGCTTACTTGCCTTCACGGCATGTGGTGTGACGAAGACTCCTTCCTCCTCTGGTCAAGGAGATCCGACCTCGGTGGTCGATCACTCTGTGGCTTCCCTGCGGTCGCGCTTAGCTATGCTATTACAATCGCCTCCTAGCTATGCCCCAGTCCTACGAGGTAGCCTGCAGGCAGAGCTACGTCTAGGCAAGGAGCAGTTCTCCTCCAAGATCAATGCGACGATCCGTCGTGGAGAATTGATCTACTGGTCAGTCGTCCCATTCCCGCTGATCGAGGCGGCGAGGGTTTGGTTTACCCAGGAGGGGGTCACGGCTATTGACCGCTTACATGGACGCTATGCCGAGGTGAGCTATCAGGAGCTATCCGATTTGCTTGGCTTCCCCGTGCGCTATGCCGAGGTCGAGCAGCTTCTTCTAGGTAAGCCATTCATCCCTGAGGGAGCACGAGGCCTACAGGGAGGTGCCTACTCCGCTTCGATAGCTTCGGACACTTCTGCCGAAGTTACGACGCTCCTACACGTGAACCGAGGGAAGACAGCGGGCAAATACCTGCTGAACTGGCATCTTGCTCCTAGCTTCCATCCCACGGAGTTTGCCGTTCGACATCAGGATGGAGTGCAGAAGCCGATCTTTAGAGTGAGCTACCAGACGGGAGAGGACTACGAGGCAAAGTCGCTCCCTCAGGAGACGGCGCTCTATCTTGGCTCTTCCAGCTCCCCACTACCAGCCCTTCGCCTCGATTGGTCGAAGGTGCGCCCCTACACGGGTAGCCTCCCCGATCTGACACCACGCATCAAGGATAGCTATCAGCGGATGACTCTCCCCGAGCTCCTTAAGCTTCTCTCCGCCCAATGAATACCTCCCGCTATGGCCTCCGTGGTCTCTTCTGTCTCCTACTGCTAGCTCTCAGCCTAGCTCAGCCTAGCTCAGCTCAGCGTAAGTCCAAGGCTCTCCAGCGATTGGAGAACGAGCGGAAGCAGCTACTTAAGAGTATCGAGAGCTCAAGCAAGAAGCTACAGCAGCTTCGCAAGGACACTCACAGCCAAGAGCAAAGCCTTCGCCTCGTGGAGAAGCAGGTCGAGCAGCGCAGGCAGGTAGTCGCTGTCCTGGGTAATGAGGTTAGCGGACTGCAGGCACGTATTGACACGCTCACGGGACATATTGGTCGCCTGCATCGCCGTGAGGGAGCTCTCCTCCTGCGATACCGGTCTGCCTTGCTCCAATTGCAGAAGATCGATACACATGTCGACCCGCTTGTCTTCATCCTCTCCTCATCTAATCCCTCCCAAGCACGGGAGCGACAGCGCTTCCTCGGCCGTTATAGTCATGCGGTACGTGAGGCGTCGGAGCAGCTACGCAGTACGCGTGCTCAGATAGAGGCAAAGAAAGTCGAGGTAGGACGCTCGCATGCGGAGAAGGAGCAGCTACTCTCTCTGCGTGAAAGTGAGAAGAAAAAGCTAGAGCAAGAGCAAGCTCAGCGCTCAGCTGAGGTAAAGACCCTCAAGGGAAAGCAGGAACAGCTCGCTCAGGACCTCACGCAGCAGCGTCAGCGTGCAGAGGCGTTGGATAAGAAGATCCAGCAGCAAGTCGAGGCGGAGATCCTAGCTGCTCAACGCCGAGCAGAGGCCGCCCAGCGTCGAGCCGAAGAGCGTCGCCGAAGACGAGCCGAGGCTCAGCGTCGGAGAGCTGAGTCTGTGAGAGAGTCATCTCCTAGCAAGCCTAGCAAAACCGAGCCTGCAAGACCTACTACCCCATCTCAAGCCGAGGACGACGATGCTCCGATCGAAGAGCGTCGAGCTGCAACTCCAGGCGGATATGCCATGGATGCTAATGAGCGAGCCTTAGCTTCCTCCTTTGCACAGAATAAGGGGCGTCTCCCAGCGCCTATTCGTGGTTCTTACTCCATCCTCCGTACTTTCGGCCTACATCAGCATAGCCAGCATAGTCGTGTGCAGGTCAATAGCAGTGGGGTAGACTTTGGGGTCTCTGGAGATAGCCGAGCCTATGCGGTATTCTCTGGGACGGTCTCACGGATCTTTATGATCCCCGGCTACGGGACAGCTATCATCCTGCGCCATGGGAACTACCTCACCGTCTATGCGAACCTAAGTAGTGTCTCCGTCTCGACAGGCTCCCGGGTCTCTACGGGACAAGCTCTCGGAAGCATCGGCGCTACTCCCGATGGCTCTGGCGGGCGCTTACTCCACTTCCAGCTGTGGCATGAGCGTACGAAGCTCAATCCATTGGCCTGGGTCAGACGCTAGCTTCGATAGATCAGTATAGTTATGGATAGGAATAACCTGAAGGTCGGCATCCTCCATGGCCATCTGGATATAGGAGGATCTCAGATGGTCTCTCGGCATACTGCGGAGATCTTTGAGAAGATGGGTATCGAGACCTTCTTCTATGCTATCCATGTCAATGAGCAGGAGTGGAAGCCATTTACAAGTCCGCTTATCTCCACGATCCTGTTACCTGATAGCCGAGAGGTCTTCACCCCGCAGAATGTCGACTACCTCTGTCAGTCTATCCAGGAGCGAGGAATCTCGCTCCTGCTACTCCCCGTATCCTATCCCTCGGATTACCATAGCCGTCTCTCCGTCCTCGGTATTAAGCTGATCTATTGGTTACACAGTACACCATTCTGGGAGGTCGCAGAGGATCTTCAGAATAAGCGGAGGGCACTGGATGAGAGCTTCTGGATGCGCCTACGTTGGAGACTGCTCCTTCGTCAATTTCCCAGGGACTATAAGGAGAAACGCATGCGAGTACATAAGCAGGAGTACCTCCGTGTCCTAGAGCATGTCGACCGTGTGATCACGCTCTGTCCTGCCTATAGTCAGGAGCTGATCGAAGAGCTCCAGCTATCGCCAGAGCAGAGCCAGAAGCTGGTACCTATCCTCAATACGATAAACCTACCCGAAGCACCCTGCTTAGAGAAGGAGAAGCTGATCATCTTCATGGGACGCATCGCCCGAGGGCAGAAGAACCCCTTCCGCTTAGTTCAGATTTGGGCGAAGATCCATGACCAGCTCCCCGACTGGCAGGTAGAGATCCACGGGTCAGGCCCCGATGCCCAAGAGTTGGAGGCGATGATTCAGCGCCTTCAGCTCCCTCGCATTCGTTTCTGTGGCTACTGCAGTGATCCTGCTCAGGTCTATCAGAGAGCGGCTATCCTAGCACTTGTATCGGAGTATGAGGGCTGGGCATTAGCCCTCGTGGAAGCACAGAGCTATGGGGTTGTACCTATCGCATTCTCAGTCTGTGCAGGAAACAATACAATTATCGGGCGAGATATGCAGTATGGTCGCTTGGTCACTCCCTTCTCACTCGAAGAGTATGCACAGAAGCTCCTGGAGCTATGCCAGGGAGATAAGTATAAAGAGCTACAAGAGCCTTGCCTCCAGAAGAGCAAAAGCTATGCACACGAACAGAACTATAAGGTCTGGCAGAAACTTCTCGAAGAACTCTAGTCAGCATGAGTAGAAAGGTCATCGCTACCATTGGCACCTTTGATGGTGTACACCGTGGGCATCAGCTCCTCCTGCAGGAGCTGACAGCTCGTGCGACGTCGGCAGAGGATCGTCTGCTGGTCTTCACTTTCAGCCCTGCACCTGTGGAGGTGCTGGCGCCTGATCGTAGGCCCTCCCATATCTATCCAGCACGTGTCAATCATGCTTTACTTGGGCTCGATGGCGAGCTGGAGATCATCGTCCTGCCCTTTACACGGGAGCTAGCTAAGCTCTCTGCCGAAGCGTTCATGCAGGAGGTGCTCCAGAGACAGTATGGGGTGACCGACCTGATCCTAGGCTATGATAGTCGCTTTGGTGCTGGTCGCCTCTTGGACTTCGATGGATACAAGGCGATCGGGGTGCGACTCGGTATCACTGTCTTCCAGTCTCCCTCCCTGCTCATTGATGAGCGTCCCATTAGCTCAACCTGGATCAAGGAGCTGATTCAGGCTGGCGAGATCAAGCAGGCCGAGCAACTCCTTTCACGCTCACTGAACCTCTACGGTACGGTGGTCTCGGGAAATCAAATCGGACGGACACTAGGATACCCAACGGCTAATATCGGTCTTGAGGATGAGGCTCAGCTCGTCCCTCCTGCTGGGGTCTATGCCTGTACGATGAGCTTCACTTCGGGGAAGTACCCTGCTTCGCTGGGGATGCTCTATATCGGTCATCGTCCGACCATCGGTGGTGAGCTACGTCGCTCGATCGAGGTACATCTTTTGGGCTTCGATGCGATGATCTACGATGAGGTCGTAGAGGTCACACTGCATGAACGCCTGCATGGGGAGAAGAAGTTTGACTCCTTGGAGGAGCTACGAGCAGCCCTCTCCTCGTATGAGCAGGATGTGCGTACCTACTTCCGTCTCCAATCTTATTTGGCTAATGAAACTCACTGGTCTTCGTGTATCCTTCGTCCATGACTATCTCGGCCTCGGTGGAGCGGAGACAGTGTCACGTCAGACTGGGCGACTCTTCGCTCAGCTAGGGATCTTCACGCACTATTACTGTCTAGAGCATCGAGCAGAGCAGTGGCAGCTACCCGATGCCGAGTATTGTTCGCTCTCCCTGCTCCCTGATAAGAAGAAGCTCTGGAGCAAGACGAATGTCTCCTACCTCATCGAAGATGCGAAGCGTCGAGGGATCTCTGTCCTGATCATCCCTGTCTCTAGTCACAATAAGTGCTACCCCGAGCTACGGGCTTCGGGGCTGAAGCTGATCTACTGGCTACATACCTCTCCCTTTGATGAGGTGCCCTCGATCCTACGGGTGATGGAGGAGCGGTCTAATCGCTCCCTGCTTCGCCGTATTGAGTGGCTGGCCTTCAAGCAGCTGTGGGAGGTCAAGCTCGGGGCGACACGCCGACGTATCCACAAGCGCTATCGCCATATCCTAGAGCATGTCGATGGCTTCATCACACTCTGCCCCGCCTATTCCCAAGAGATCATTCGTACGCTCCAGCTCCCGAGGGAACTGGCAGAGAAGATCCATGCAGTGCAGAATACCATTGAGCTACCTCCTGCAGATAGCATTCAGTTCTCCAAGCAGAAGAAGATCGTCTATATGGGTCGCCTAGATCCGATCTCGAAGCGAGTGCCTCGCTTGGTCAAGATCTGGGCAAGGATCCAGGAGAGCCTTCCCGATTGGGAGGTCGAGATCTACGGAGAGGGGAGTGATCGTCAGCATCTGGAGAGCCTCATCAGCCAGCTACAGCTCCCTCGTATCTCCCTACGTGGCTATTGTGCTGATCCTAGCCGGATCTATCAGTCTGCCTCGATCCTCGCCTTGACCTCTCAGCTGGAGAGCTGGGGGCTTGCCTTGGCCGAGGCGCAGAGCTATGGTTGTATCCCGATAGCCTTTGACTGCTCGGCTGGTGTGCGCACGGTCATCGGGGAGACCCCTTCGTGTGGGGTGCTTATTCCCGCCTATGACCAAGAGATCTATGCCAGAGAGCTGTATCGTCTCTGCCAAGATGATGCGCTACGCCGAGATCTGCAGGGGGCATGCCTGCTGAAGAGCCTGACTTATGCCCACGAGCAGAACCTACCCGTCTGGCGGAAGATCCTCGAGGAGCTCTAGTCCCTTCCCTCCATACTTGTACTAAGATGGCGCCGAGTAGAGTACCCGAGAGATCACTATATACGTAAGCTACCAACTACAATATACCTAACTCACCCGCCACGATATACCTAACTACTCGGTCACAATATACGTAAATAGCTGTACGGGGTAGTGCCCCACTACCCTCGATTGATCTACCCGTTGATCCCTTAGCCCAAGTCCCGATGCTCCCGACTCCCTCTACACCACGTCTTGCGGTCATCATACCTGTTTACAAGGTAGAGCCCTATCTCCGTGCATGCTTGGACTCCGTTTGCGCTCAGACATTCGCTGATCTTAGGATCATCCTCGTAGATGATGGTTCGCCCGATAGCTGTGGGGCGATCTGTGACGAATATGCCGAGCGAGACCAGCGCATCCGAGTGATCCACCAAGCAAATCGAGGTCTTAGCGGAGCACGCAATGCGGGGCTTGCGCTTCTAGAGGGCTGTCCCTACTTCACCTATCTGGATAGTGATGACTGGCTGGAGCCAGACATCTATCGCCAGTGTGTCGAGCTCCTCGATGCAGATGAGGCGCTTGACTTGGTGCAGTTCGGCTTCCGTAAGATAGGCAGGGACTACCAAGAGCTTCAAGCGACGGCAGATCGAGTTCTCTCAGGGCAGGAGGAGATCTGTAAGCACTTCATCCGTGGGATGGAAGACCCGATCGCTCCGGCCGTATGGAACAAGGTCTACCGCACCTCCCTCTGTGGCTCCTTCCGCTTCCGTGAGGGGTACAACTGGGAGGATATTGCCTACACGCTGGAGGTGCTTTATCACACGAGGAAGCTCCGCTTGCTCTCGTCGATCGGGCTGAACTACCGAGAGGAGCGAGAGGGGGCGATCACGGAGCAGTTCCGTACGTCGGATGTCTCCCCGCTCTTTGCGAATATCGAGTACTTCCTTGATCAGCATAGGGAGGATATCACCCTCGTAGGCTACGCCAATGCTCTGCTGGTCAATCAGCTCTGGAACTACTGGTCGATGCTGAACACTCATCCCGAGGCCTACCGAGAGCTGACGCCCCGCTATCTGCCCTTCGTGGAGCGAGCTCGTCGTCGTCCACTACCTAATGTATTCCTCCAGCCGTCGATGTACCGCAAGCGTAGGCTCTTCCTGCACTTGACGAAGGTCTATATGGGCCTGCGTGCCTGGCTGAGAAGACGTCATCATAAGCACTAACTTATCCCTATCTCTCTATGCTTCTACAGAATATCACGATCTCTGGTCTCGGTGGTGTCGGTGGCTACTACGGCGCTATGCTCGTCCAGGCCTCCCAGCAGGAAGGCTTGGGGCGCAAGATCAGCTTCGTCGCTCGAGGTATGCACCGGGAGGCGATCGTACAGCGTGGGCTCCACGTCGTGACTCCTGCCCGTGACTTCATCGTCCACCCTGACTACCTCGATGAGGATCCTGCTAAGCTCCCACCAGCAGACCTGCTGATCTTGGCGACCAAAAGCTATGATCTGGAGGCGAACATCAAGCAGCTCCTCCCGCTCATCTCGCCGAAGACGATCATCCTCCCGCTACTCAACGGCGCCGACATCGCCGATCAGGTGAAGCGCTTGCTCCCAGAGAATGAGGTCTGGGATGGCTGTGTCTATATCTCGGGGCGTAAGCCTGAAGCGGGGAAGATCCTCCTTGAGGCCGAGCGGGAGCTCTTCTTCTTTGGCTCTCGAGCTAGCGAGCGAAGCCCTGAGGAGAAGGAGCTCTTCGCCCTACTTGATTCGGTGAAGGTGCATGCGATCAACCCCGACAACATCCAGGAGCATATCCGCAAGAAGTTCGTCATGATCTCGGCGACAGCGACCGGAACATCGTACTTCAACCAAACCGTGGGCGATGCGCTCAGGGATCATCCCATGGAGATGCACGCGCTCATCGAGGAGCTCTGCTCCCTCTTCCAGTCTCTCGGCTATGACCTCGGTGAGGATGCTGTGGAGCGTACCATAGAGCGCCAGACCTTCATGATCCCTACGAGCACCAGCTCAATGCACGTGGACTTCATGGCAGGACGCCCCACGGAGCTGGAGAATCTCACGGGCTACGTCGTCCGTACCGCTCGTGCACACGGCATCACCTTGCCTACCTACGAGAAGATGTACGAGGCGCTTGCCTCTCAGCCTTACCCTCCCGCCCTCTAACTACTTCATATATCATCACGACTATGCGACAAGTACACCTTCGATGGCTCTTCGGTCTCTTCTTGACCTTCACGAGCCTAGCTACGCTCTCGGCACAGCAGGTCTTTGACACCTATTTCCGAGATAGCACCCTGCGTCTGGACTACATCTTCACGGGGAATGCCGAGAAGACCGAGATCACGCCCGAGGAGACGCACCTGCTCCAGGGTTGGGCGGGTCGGCGCCATTACCTTGATAGCCTCTCCCTGCGTGGGAACGCTCAGCTCTACGTCCACGACGAGGCCTCAGGGAAGCTGATCTACTGCACCTCCTTCAATCCGCTCTATCTCGAGTGGCTCTTCACGCCCCTAGCACAGACCGAGCGTCGAGCCTATGAGGAGGTCTTCCGTATCCCTTGCCCTAAGGCGCCGGTGAAGGTCACGGTCACGCTCTGCGATCCTGAGCAGGAGCCGATGCTCTCCCAGACCCAGCGCATTGATCCGAAGGATATTCTCATCCACGACCGCACCCGCCATCAGGCACTGCCTCATAAGTACCTCCTCCGATCGGGCGACTCGAAGGACTGCATTGACCTAGCGATCTTGGCTGAGGGCTATACGGAGGCGGATATGCCTACCTTCCTCAAGGATGCCGAGGCGGCTACCGAAGCGATCTTCTCCTACGAGCCGTTCAAGAGCCACCGCAAGGACTTCAATGTCGTGGTCGTCTTCTCGCCCTCGGAGAATAGTGGCGTCGCCGTGCCTCGGGAAGGTAAGTGGCCACGCACAGCCTTTGGCTCGCACTTCGACACCTTCTATAGTGAGCGCTATCTAACGACCCGCCGCGTGAAGGCGATCAATGACGCCCTCCTCGGGATCCCCTACGAGCACCTCATCATCCTCGCCAATAGCGACGTCTATGGTGGCGGTGGGATGTACAACTCCTACCTGCTCAGCTCCACGCATCACAAGTACTACCTCCCTGTCGTCGTGCACGAGTTCGGTCATAGCTTCGGGGGGCTAGCGGACGAGTATTTTAGTGAGGGCGATCTGGCTTCCTTCGGCAAGAAGCAGCCCAAGGAGCCCTGGGAGCAGAACGTCACGAACCTCAAGGACTTCACCGGCAAGTGGTCGCATCTCGTGAAGAAGGGTACCCCCGTGCCCACGACCGAGAAGCTCCAGAAGAAGTATCCGGTCGGTCTCTACGAAGGTGGAGCTTACCTGAGCAAGGGGATCTATCGGGCGAGCTTCAATTGCCGTATGCGTGCGAATGATTGCCCCGACTTCTGCCCCGCTTGTGCGCTGGCGCTGGAGAAGGTCATCACCTACCACCTTGCTCCCCAGCAGAAGTAAGCACTTCCTGCTTAGTCAGCCCTTTTGACTAAGCATTAGTTCGAGCCCGCTAGGCTTGTCCTCACCGAAGAGGGCTAGCCTAGCGGGCTCGTTGATGGGAGGGTTTATATGCTCCCGTTTATTTGTGTCCGCACGGAGAGAAATTTCTGTGCGCATGAAAATTTGACTGCTTCCGCATAGAATGATAACACCTTTTCTATCAGAGGATTAGATTTCCCCGATTCGACAGGGAAATTGGAGGCATAAAAGCACCTTGGGCTGGGCTGAAAAAGACGTGTTTTTGCCTCCCTCTGACATAAAAATAAAAGGCGCAAGGTCATTCAAATGACCTTGCGCCTCTTGGGCTAGTGGGAAATCCGTCGGCAGACGTCGGTGCTCCGTTATCGCAGTCGAGGTCATCCGCTGGAGCGAACTTCTGCTAGTTCGGCAGGTCGCTTGATCCCCCCAGCTGAGGGGCGGTGGACTCTTCCGAATCTTCCCCCGAAGCCTGAGCGACAAGCTCCCGTAGCGTGCGACTGAAGAACGAGATCGTCGAAGCCAGCGCATCGTTCATGCGCAGAGCGAGCTTCCCAATAGGTGTGCCCGGCATGAGGAAGGTCTCCACGGAGAAGACGATGTCCCCCTCGTCGTCGATGTAGGCCTTGCTCACCTTCTGATCAAAGTCGGTGCGCGAGCAAGCCTTGTAGAGGAATTCTTCGTGTACATCCCCGAAAGCCGCCCGCTCAAAGGATGCACGCACCAATAGGAACTCAGGATCGTCCTCCCGGTAGTAGAAGCAGTGATAGAAGCCTTCGTTCTTAAAGACAATGCGGATCTCACTATCTCGCTCTGGGCGGTAGCCCTCGACGGTGAGCGCCTCCAGAATCGTAGGAAGGACTTGAGAGGGGACAAGCGCCGCCTCGGCCTTCTTACCCCATTTATCAAATAGAGCCATTCGAGTATTTGCTTTTAGGGAAGCCACAGTGTGCTCCCCAAGAGAGAATTATGCTAAGCAGGCTATCCAGAGATCCCTCCAGATAGCCTGCTCCATGCGAGGATGCGCACGACTACACATCGAGGAGATGATCGCTACAGCCAGTGCGTAGCAGTCATCAGCGTGTAGCTAGCTTACTTGATGCGCTTGTAGCCGTAGACAGCGAGTGCACCCAGTTCTTCCTCGATGCGGAGAAGCTGGTTGTACTTGGCCATACGGTCGGTACGGCTGAGCGAACCGGTCTTGATCTGACCAGAGTTCGTAGCCACAGCGATGTCAGCGATCGTAGCGTCTTCCGTCTCACCAGAGCGGTGTGAGGTCACAGACGTGAAGCCATGGCGGTGTGCCATGTCGATAGCGTCGAGGGTCTCGGTGAGCGTACCGATCTGGTTAACCTTGATGAGGATGGAGTTACCGCAGCCTTCAGCGATACCACGACGGAGGTACTCGACATTCGTCACGAAGAGGTCATCACCTACGAGCTGGATCTTCTTGCCGAGCTTGTCGGTGAGCTTCTTCCAGCCTTCCCAGTCGTTTTCAGCCATACCGTCTTCGATCGAGTCGATAGGGTACTTCTCTACAAGCTGGCTGAGGAACTCAACCTGCTCGTCGATCGTACGCTTTACACCGTGGTCGCCTTCGAACTTCGTGTAGTCGTAGATGCCATCCTTGAAGAACTCAGAGGAAGCACAGTCCATAGCGATGGTGATGTCCTTACCTGGGACGTAGCCAGCCTTTTCGACAGCCTTGAGGATAGATTCGATAGCATCTTCCGTACCGTTGAGCGCGGGAGCGAAGCCACCTTCGTCACCGACAGCCGTGCTGAGACCACGATCGTGGAGTACCTTCTTCAGAGCGTGGAAGACTTCAGCACCCATACGAAGACCTTCGCGGAAGCAGCAAGCACCAACGGGGCGGATCATGAATTCCTGGAAGGCGATAGGAGCGTCAGAGTGCGAGCCACCATTGATGATGTTCATCATAGGTACAGGCAGCACGTAGGTATTGGTAC